>JAFSSM010000050.1 GCA_017451025.1 Synergistaceae bacterium
GGCTCGTGGCTCGTGGCTCGTGGCTCGATTGTAGCGGCTTTATTGCTCAATTGTCAAGATTCCTTTCACCTAAATTTTATGGGAACTGTCGGCAATTTTAGCACAACAGCTCCCCGAAAATTTCTTCACCCTATCATCATACACACAATTGGTATCGTGATTATGCAGGCCACATTCTGAATAAACATTATCCGCGCCGCAAAATCTATGTTCCCGTGATACATCTCACACAGCCCCGCCGTAACACTCGCCGCAGGCATCGCCATTATCAGGATAAACACTGCTCCAACCATAGGGTTGCTGCCGAGCGGAAACACCTTCAGGATTAAGCAGATAACCGCAGGATACACCAGAAGCCTCATCGCCGTTGACAGCCACGCGTATTTGTCCGTCAGAACCTCTACTCCGTGACTGCGGGCAAGTGCCATTCCCACAATGAACATCGATAACGGAGTCGTTATGTTCGACAGATAATTTATCGGTGCGGCCACCATGTCAGGAATCTTTATCTGCCCGAAATAGAATATCAGGCTTAACACTAACCCTACGTTGATTCCGCTGAAGATTATTCCCTTAACGTCGAGCTTCCCGCCCTCATGCGAAGGATTGTCCCGGCTTATCTCGATTGCTCCCAAAGAATACGCGGTCACGTTGAATGTTATGTTGAGCATCACCGCAAGTGCCAGCCCTTCCGCTCCCAGAAGTGCCAGTGCAACAGGAAACCCCATAAACCCGCAGTTATTGTACGCACACGTGAACGCCCACACCCCGCGCGAACCTTCGGGTACTCCAAGAGGCTTGGCCAGGAAACGCGAGAAATACAGCATTGCAGGGTACGCAATCATTCCCGCACCAATCAGCAGCATACTGTCGTGCACAAATGCAGGGTCATAATCCTTCTGCACCAGAGATATGAATATCGTGCAGGGCAGAGTAATTTTCAGCAGCAGCATCGAGAACGGCAGAGAGGCTTCCGGTTTGAGCACCCCGCACCTCACAGCAAAATACCCCGCCGCAATCAGAACAAACAGGCTCACCAGATTCGACATAACCGCAAAAAAATCAAGGTTCATAATTCACACTCCTCAATAAAACAAATCCCCCAGCCGTTTGGGACTGAGGGACAACCATTATACTCTTACTTCAGCGAGTTCATGAACGCGTTGACTGTTGCATCTCCAAGCGATTCACGTACCAGCTTCTCAACCGCAGGAAGCCCCGCGTCCCTCATCTTCCCGAGTTCCTCGTCGCTCAGGACAATATCCTTCATTCCCGCGTCGATCATTCTCTGCCTGTCAGTCGCCGCACTGTCCTTCATCAGGTTCACCGCAAATTCCTTCGCCTCTGCCGCCGCCTCGTTGAACTTCGCCTGAATATCCGCAGGCATTGACTCGTACAGCTCCTTGTTCACGACGAACAGGTTCGGGTACAGAATGTGATGCGTCTCCACAAGATACTTCTGGACTTCAGGGAATCCGGCGTTCAGTGCTGTATCGTAGGGGTTCTCCTGTGCGTCAACAAGTCCCTGCTGTAACGACAGGTATAGCTCGCTGAACGCTACGGGTGTCGGATTTGCTCCGAGTGCACGCCAGAACGCTATGTGATTGTTGTTCTCAAGCGTCCTGATGTTCAGTCCCTTGAAGTCCGCCGCGCTATTTATCTCGCGGTTCGCAGTAACTTCACGGAAAGTTGCGGCCTCTGCAAAGCTCATTACCTTATATCCCTTCTGGCTGAAGGACTCGTAGAGAATCTTCGAGAACTCGGAGTCATTAAGGCACTTGTCGATCTGTGCCTGGTTCATTCCCAAGAAAGCATACGGAATATCCAGCACAGCAAGCTCCGGCACGAATGACACTGCTGGCGACGGCTGGAAGATCATTCCGCCGATGTCTCCGTCCCTGAGCGACTGCATCATCTCAGGATAGCCGCCCAGCTGATTCCCTGAATACACATCAACAGTAACTACTCCGTCGGTCTTGGCCTCGACCAGTTCCTTGAACTTCTTGCAGTACAGATCACCGATCGAGTTTTCGGCGGCACCATGTCCCATAATGTACAGGAACTCACCCTTTGACGAAGCAGTAGCGCACGACACAACGCCGAGCACCAGAACCATAACCAGCGCGAAACATAAAGACTTCTTCATAATTGAGACTACCTCCTAAAGAAACATTAGACTTAACGCGGGAATATATGTTATCAGCAATACCGCTATCATGAACACGCCGATAAACGGAATTGTCTTGCGTCCGAGCGTCATAACCGGTGTCCCGACCATCGGTGCAGTAACGAAAAGGTTCAGGCCGAACGGAGGAGTTACCAGTCCAATCGCGAGGCACACGACGAGAATTACGCCGAAGTGGATTATGCTGATGTGCATCATCTGGAGCGTCGGCATAAAGATAGGAGCCATTATGACGATTGCCGGTCCGGTGTCCATGACCATACCCAGCAGGAAGAACAGGACAACTATTGCGAGCAGGAACACCGACGGAGAAGAGATATGCACTGCCATGAACGCGGATATGTCCTGCGGAGCACGAAGGAGGGTAAGCACTCTGCTAAAGGCCGTTGCGACCGCCAGAATGAAGCACAGAGGAGCATAGCCCTTCACCGAGTCAATGATGATGCTCCAAATTTCGGAGGGCTTTATCGTCCTGTAGATGAACAGGCTCACGAACAGCGAGTAGAACACGGAGATACATGCGGCTTCCGTCGGAGTGGTAAGGCCCGAGTATATTCCGCCAAGAATTATTACCGGCGACACCAAAGCCCAGAACGAATCAGCAAACAGCCTCACGAACCCGCGCTCCTTTATCTTTTCGTAGTTTGCGCGGACTTTCTCCTTGTCCTCACCGTTGCGCAGACAATACACATATGCGTAAACCATCAGGCACAACCCGATTAATATTCCTGGAATTATTCCGGCGATGAAGAGACTCCCGACAGACGCTCCCGTAGCCAGCCCGAACAGCACAAACGGTATTGACGGCGGAATTACTACCCCGAGACTTCCGGCGGTGGCGATCATACACGCCGAAAAGTCCTTGTCGTACCCCAGCTCCGTCAAAACTGGAATGGTCATTGCTCCGACCGCAGCACTAGTTGCCGGGCCGGAACCGGAAATTGCTCCGTAGAACAGGCATGTAGCAATTGCGGCACAGGGCATTCCGGCTGTACGTTTGCCCAGAAAATACGCGAACACATCGAACAATTTTTTGGAGATACCTCCGCGAGCCATGAGCATACCCGCAAGAATGAACAGAGGCACAGCGAGAATTGCGATTGTGTCCGCTCCGCCGAACGTCGAACGGATCAGCGCAGTAACTTTCGGGGCAATGCGTACACCCATCAAGGCGGGCCATATCGAGGCAATTTCGAGGGAGCTGACTATCGGCAGACACAGCACGAGGCATATTGCGAAGACGATAAACACTATTGCTGACATGTTGAGCTAAGCCTCCTTGATGTCAAAATATATTTTCTGGACGCTCCTGACCGAAGCCAGAGCAAAACCTACAGGGACTATTGCGTAAACCAGGTACATCGGGATTTTCAGGGCAGGTGATGTCTGTGCGCTGGCCTGGACGTTCTGCACCACAGTAACCGAATGATAGGCCAGGTAGCCGTAAAGCACAGTGTTGACGAGTCCGATACACACTTCAAGAATCTTCTTGAGCCACGACGGAGCAATCTGTATCAGGAAGTCAACCCGCAAAATGTTCTTCATTCTGATTGTGCAGGATATGCTGAGGAAAACCGACCACACGTAAAAATATCGTGCTACTTCTTCGGCCCAAGGCAGGGAGTTTTGGGCAAATATCCTCATGAGAATCTGCGCCATCAGGATAACTGCCATACCTATCAGCAATATTCCCATGACTGCTTCTTCAAAATTCTTCTCGATATAACGAAAGAGCTTCACTAAAACATTCTCTCCCCTCAATTAAAGCTATGATATGTGTGAAAAATGGTAAGATGTTTCAAAGTATAGCATAAGGAGGAAATTTTATGTTACTGAACACAGCACCGTACGGACTGGAGGCTCACTTCTTCATGAAGGATGAGCCTGTGAAGTATGACGACACTCTGCCGGTAATTGCTCCCTCACAGGTTCACGGCTCAGAGATAGTTCACGTGAACGATGAGAACTTCGCGGGAATTGCCCGTCCTGAGGCCGACGGAGTTCTGCTCACAACAACGAGGGCTTCTGCGTCGCTGAGGTTCGCGGACTGCGCGCCGGTGATGATGTGGGGCAAGGGCTGGGTGATGATTCTGCACTCAGGCTACAAGGGTACGGTGCTGAATATCTCGGGGCATGGTCTGGGACTCGTGAGGGGATTGTTCGGTGATGAGGCAGTGAGTAGTGCGAATGCTTGGGTTGGGCCGTGTATCGGGTATAAGCATTACTGCCGGGACATTGCCGACGAATGGACGCAGAAGGGAATGCATAGCTTCCACGCCGCTAATTTCGAGGAACGGGACGGGAAAATCTACTTTGACTTGGCCGGGGAGATTCACAGCCAGCTTCTTGACTGCGGAGTCAGCGAAGAGAGAATAACTCTCACAGGAATTGATACGTTCACGGATTTGCGGTGTTATTCCTACAGAAGGGGAGACAAGAAGGAAAGAATGACACTTTACGCTAAACTTCTGTAGTACAATACAACGAAATATCACTCAATGAAAGGATTGACAGGAATGAAGCCGAATCAGTATAATGGTTCACGGTTCACGGTTCACGGTTCACGGTTAACGGTTCACGGTTCACGGCCTATCTTTGTAACTTCCTATCCCCAAATCAGCATTTAATCTCATGTAACGTTATTTGTGCCTGCGTTCTAGGAGGTATTCTGCAATGAGCAGAGTACTCGAGAAAACCCTAACTCTTCTCCGTGAGCACAGGTACAAGGATTTGTTGCATAAGGCAAAGCAGTTTTTGCATCGCAAGCTCTACCTCTCACTTAAATATCCCTTGCTGCTCTGGATAATGGAACACGATAGCCGTTTCAATGTGAGCAATAATTATCTGCCTGGAATATTGCGAGCCGCACCTGTACGCAAATACGAACTGGCGAAAATAAAGCTCTGCAACATAAAACGTCAGTGGGACGACATGATTATGTCTCTGGAAGATACAGCAACCTTCGGGTTTATTGTAGGCGGTGATGAGAAACGTTACCGTGAATATGTCAGGGCTGTGTATGAACGCATGAATATGGACGCAAGTATTATTCCCGGTAACATCGATAAAAACGTTGCAGGTGTCCAAAAAACCATCGCTTCCCTAACTCAGAACGGCTACGATATGCATAAAGGAATAGTTGTTCTTGATGAACGGAATGTAATGATTGACGGACTGCACAGAAGCTCAATTTTGTGGAAGCAGTTCGGAGGCACGCATGAAATTACCGTGTTGAGGATTTTTTACTGCAGATGAAATTTTGCAAATTGACAATGCGATTAATGCGCGGTTATAATTAGTTCACTTTTCACACACAAATAAACATAGTTTTTCGTGGAGACGTGGCCGAGTGGTCGAAGGCGGTTGACTCGAAATCAACTGAGCGGCTTGCCGTTCCTAGAGTTCGAATCTCTACGTCTCCGCCATTTTTTTATGCAGAAGGCAGGTATACGTATACGTCATGAAAATTCTCGTAATTAACTGCGGAAGTTCCTCCCTCAAGTATCAGCTTTTCGACATGGAAGATGAGTCAGTATCAGCAAAAGGTCTCGTTGACCGTATAGGCATCGACGGCTCAAACCTCACTCACCGCAAAACCGGAGCAGACCCCTTCAAGGTAGAAACCCCTATTAAGGACCACAAAGTAGCAATGAACCTCGTGCTTGAGGCACTGCTCGACAAAGATCACGGTGTTCTCAAGTCCCTTGACGAGATCGGAGCAGCAGGACACCGCATAGTTTCCGGAGGAGACCTCTACAAGGAATCAGTGCTCGTTGACGACAAAGTTATGGACGGCCTCCGCCAGTGCATTCCTCTTGCGCCTCTCCACAACCCCGGCCACATCATGGGCATCGAGGCAATTCAGCACGCGCTCCCGAAACTTCCGAACGTCGTTGTGTTCGATACAGCGTTCCACCAGACCATGCCCGACTACGCTTACATGTACGGTCTGCCCTGGGAGTTCTACGAGACCCACAGAGTCCGCCGCTACGGTGCACACGGAACGAGCCACCACTTCGTTGCGCTCAGGACAGCAGAGATTCTCGGCAAGCCCTTAGAGTCCCTCAAGATGATTACCTGCCACTTAGGAAATGGAAGCTCAATCAGCGCAGTCAAGAACGGCAAGTGCATCGATACGTCGATGGGCCTTACGCCTCTTGCCGGCGTTCTCATGGGAACCCGTACCGGCGATATGGACCCTGCTTGCGTGCCGTTCGTGCAGAACATCACGAAGTACAGTGCTGATGAGATGAACAACTTCATGAACAAGAAGAGCGGCCTTCTCGGAATTTCCGGAGTGAGCAGCGACCTTAGGGACGTTGAGGAAGCCGCCGCTAAGGGCAATGACCGCGCAAGACTGGCCATCGAAATGCTGGAGTACGGAATCAGCAAGTACATCGGGGCCTACACCGTAGCGATGGGCGGACTTGACGTAATAGTCTTCACCGCAGGAATCGGCGAGAACAGCGCGTCAACCCGTGAAGCTGTCTGCAAGAAGCTGGAGTTCATGGGCGTGAAGGTTGACCCCGCAAAGAACAACATTCGCGGCAAAGAAGCAATCGTCAGCACAGATGACTCGAAAGTTACTGTAATGGTAGTTCCGACTAACGAGGAGCTTATGATTGCCCGCGAGACAAAGAGAATCGCAGTTGCCTAGCATCTTTAACGACGAACAAAAAGCCGTAATCACGCTGCCTCTCAGAAATGACACCGAGACGGAAGTTTTCTCAGAGTGGGAGTTTCAGGGGGGAAGCCTGAATTTCGAGGGGCAGGAGTTCATTTTTCCGGAAGGGTTTCACGCTGACGCAAAAGCCAGATGGATTGAGGATGAGCTTCTGCTCTGCGAGATTTACGTTGAGGCCGTGATTGAGGCGGAATGTGCCCGGTGTCTTAAGCCCGTAAGTCTTGAAATATCGGGAAAATTAATGTATCTTTATCAGTCGCATAATCCCGAAGCAATTGATGATGATGAGTATATGCCCGTTGAGGTTGAACATTTCGGGCGGGTGCTCGATGTTATGCCGCAGGTACAGGAGAGCATTTACACCCTTCTTCCCACGAAAATATTGTGCCGTGAGGACTGCAAGGGGCTTTGTCCGAACTGCGGAGCGGATCTCAACGAAGGGGAATGTTCATGCAAGAATGAGGACATAGACCCGAGGCTTTGGGCATTGCGGAATTTTACTACGGAGGATTAATAATTATGGCAACACCGAAAAGAAAAGTATCACATGCCAGAACTTCACAGAGAAAAGCACATTGGCTCGGAGCATTGAAAGCACCGGAGACGATGGCCTGCCCTCACTGCGGAGAAGTAACGCTTGTGCATCATGCCTGCCCTTCCTGCGGGTATTACCGCAACAGGCAGGTCGTAAAGATTAAGACAGACGAAGCAGCAGGCTAAGGTTCTGGTCATTGGGGCGAATGATGAGGCCGGAGGTATGTATATTGTGCATGTCTCCGGCTTTGTGGTTAAAAGATGATGAGTGAAGAAAAATTCTATTTCCAGTCTGAAGCCGCAGAACTTCTCAAAATGATGATTAGTTCTGTGTATTCGAACAAGGATATTTTCCTGAGGGAGTTAATCTCCAACGCGTCGGACGCTTTGGACAAAAGGCGCATAGAGTGCCTGAAGGATTCGGAGCTTGCGGAAAATGAGAAGCCGGAGATTAAGATTGCCGCTGATTCCGAGAAAAAGACTCTGACGGTCAGCGACAACGGAATTGGCATGACGCGCGATGAGCTTATCCAGTATTTGGGCACGATCGCGAAATCCGGCACGAAGGAATTTCTGAAGGCGGCCAAGAATCAGGACACGCAGAATGAGCTTATCGGCCAGTTCGGCGTTGGGTTCTACTCTGTCTTTATGGTTGCGGACAAAGTAGAGGTAATTACGAGGAAGCTGGGCACTCAGGAGACGTACAGGTTCGAGTCCGAAGGGGACGGATCGTACACGATAAGCGAGTCAGAACAGCGGGATGAATGCGGGACGACGGTAACACTCCATCTCAGGGAGAACAGCGAGGAAGGCGCGAAGAATTATTCTGACGAGTGGACGATCAGGAGCATCATCGGGAAGTACTCTGACTTCATATCCTGGCCGATAGTTTTCAAGGACACAACGATAAATTCCCAAAAAGCAATCTGGCAGAGACCGGACAGCGAAATTACGGAAGAGGAGTACAAAGACTTCTACAAGCATCTGACTCACGACTGGCGGGATCCGCTGACACACATAAAGATAAACGCCGAAGGGTCCACGAACTTCAAGGGATTGTTATTCATTCCGAGCGAAGCACCGTTCGACCTGTTCATGAACCCTGAATCCGGAGGAATAAGCCTCTACATCAACAGGGTGTTCATCATGAACGACTGCAAGGATCTGATAGCGGGCTATATGCGTTTCGTCAGGGGAGTGATTGACTCTGAGGATTTGCCTCTGAACATTTCGCGCGAGATACTGCAGGATGAGCCGATAATCAGGGTTATTCGCAGGAGTACCCAGAGAAAGATTTTCGCCGAATTGAAGAAGCTGCTGGCAAATGACCGCGAAAAGTACATCAAGTTCTGGCTTGCGTTTGGGCGTGTGTTTAAGGAAGGCATAATGCAGGACAGCGAACACGCGAAGAATATTCTTGAGCTTGCGCTTTTCAGGACGACGAATAATGACGAGTGGACGACGCTGGCAGAATACGAATCCAGAATGAAGGACGGGCAGGAAGGGATATATTGCCTTGCCGGGCGGGATAACCTGTCTTCGCTGAGGGCATCGCCTAAGCTCGAACAGTTCACGGCGAAAGGCTATGAAGTTCTCCTGCTGACTGACCCTGTAGACGAGGTGATACTTGCCGAGTCGAGTTTTGTACTGCCTGAGGACATGAAGAAGCTGGTGAACATTGCGAGCGATTCGGTCAGTGCGTACACAGAGGACGAGAAGAAGGCAAATGACGAGAAGCTCAAGGAGTCTGAGAGTGAGTTTGAGCCGCTGAAGGCTAAGGCACTGGAGATTTTCGGGGACAAACTGGAGGCGGTGAAGCCTTCGCTGAACCTGACGAGTTCTCCTGCATGTCTGAGGGATTCTGCGGGCGGAATATCGCTCAGAATGGAGAATATGCTTCGTGCGGCAGGACAGAATCCACCTCCGCAGAAGAGAGTGCTTGAGCTGAATATCTCGCACCCTGTCGTGAAAAAACTGTTGAAGATGGCGAAGGAGAATGACGCAAAGACGGAGGAAGTTCTGCGAGTGCCGTATGACCAGTCGTTGATACTTGAGGGAGCAGTTCCTGATGATGCCGCAGGTTTCGTGAAGCGCATTGATGATTTGATGACGCTTGCTCTGGGTGAATAAGAGATGCCGTTTTTACGAGCCGCGCTAATTCCGAAGAAAGTCAGTTCTGAAGTTCAGGAAGATGCATTCAGGACTCTTTTGCCTGTTCCGGAAGAGCCTGAAGAGGAGATTTTGTTTGCGCCGGAGCCGGAAATTGAGATTGACTTTGAGCCTCTGCCAGAGGTGGAGCTTGATGTGGAAATTCAGCCTGAACCTGAAATAGACACGGCAACTGATGTCCCCACAGAACCGGAACCTGAAATTGAGTCTAAGTCCGGCCAAGAACAGGATACGGCTCCACAAGTTGAAGAGGCACATGAACAGGAGCAACAGTCTGAAGCTGAACCAGAACCCGAAATTCAGCCCGAAAGCGTACCTGATACAGAACTTGAGACTGCTAATGCTGAAACGGAGCCGGAGCAATTCCAGGAACAGGAGACATCTTCTACAGCAAAGCCGGAAGATGAGGCAGAGACAGTAACCGAAATCTTGCTTGAGCCCGATAGCACACCTGCCGGTGCTGACGCGGAGCCGGAGCAGATTCCGGAAACCGAAGCTCAGTCAGAACAGTATGTAGAACTTGAACATGAATCCGAAGGGAGCTGTGAGTCCGCAGATGATATTGAAGTTTCACAACCTGCTGATGAGATTAATGCACCTGAGGACATTTCGGGTGATGATGTACCTCAAGATAATATTGACATACCTGACGTTCAGGAGGTACAGGAAGAACCACAGCCAAGCTCAGAGCAGGAACAGCCCGAAGAAGACGGACAGGCTGACGGCCCTGAAATGCTCCCTGAAGAAACACCTGAAGAGGAGTTAGGCCAAGAAGCACCGGACTCTCTTGCGGCAAACACAGCAGAAGAAGCAAAACCGGAAGATGACGACACCGGCACGCATATTGTGAGCGGCGGAGACTACAGCGGAAATGAGCTGAAATACGATTTTACGTCCGGAAAACGCTACGTCGATGAAGTCTCTACAAAAACTGACTTCGACAAAATGCTCGACGAACTCGCAAACATAAGCAGTGATTTGCTCGCTCATGAAGTCGAAAAATTCGCCGTAAAGTTCACCGGAAAATTTCAGGGAGACTTCGACAAGGCAGAAGCTGATGCTAAGAAATTCGAGGCATTCTTGGGCGGATACATCTCAAATGCCGCAATTATTCTCTACGATAACGGCTACAGAGACTCGGCACTCAAGAAATTAGACCAGGCCAGAAGCATCATTGAGGCCAAAAAGAGGCTCGAAGAAGAAGCCGAAGCCACTCGTACCCGCGTCGAAGAAAATAATGATGCAGTAGACTTGTCGGATATTCTGGGCCTTATCGGAGACTGAGGCATGACTACAACTTCATGATAGCTTCCAGATTTCGCTGGAGGCTGTTTTTTTTGCTGGCTAACCTGATATAATTTCCCTATCACTTTTCCCAAACAAAACAATCTTTCTAAAGGGAGGCATTAGTCTCATCATGACAGCTATTCCTACCATTAAGCGCATGGATGTTTACCCGGTTGCAGGACATGACTGCATGGAGCTGAACTTGTCGGGAGCACATGCACCGTTCTTCACCAGGAACATCGTCATTCTGGAAGACAGTGCGGGCAATCTCGGCTGCGGTGAAGTTCCGGGCGGCCAGAAAATCACTAAGGCCCTCGAGGACATTAAGCACCTCGTTGTCGGCACACGCATAGCAGACTACAAGAACACCCTTAACCAGATCCGCAAGTGGCTCGACGAAAACATCAAGGACGACGTACGCGGACTCCAGACGTTTGACCTGAGAACCGGCGTTCACGTAGTTACTGCGGTTGAAGCACCACTGCTCGACCTCATGGGAAAATTCCTCGATGTTCCTGCGGCGGCACTCATGGGCGACGGCGTCCAGAGGGAGCGCGTAAGATTCTTGAGCTACCTGTTCTTCATCGGCGACAGGAAGAAGACAGACCTTCCCTACGAGGAAGAGCCGGATTCTCCTTGCGACTGGTACAGGCTCCGCCACGAAGAAGCACTCACACCCGAAAAGATAGTTGCTCTCGCGAAGGCCACTCACGAAAAATACGGCTTCGAGGACTTCAAGCTCAAGGGAGGCGTTCTTGCTCCGCGCGAAGAACTTAAAGCTGTTCAGGCCATCAAAAAAGCATTCCCGAATGCACGCGTTGACCTTGACCCCAATGGATGCTGGAGCCTAAAGGAAGCTCTCGAGATTGCTCCGGAACTGAAGGAGTGTCTGGCTTACTGCGAAGACCCCGTAGGAGCAGAGGGCGGGTTCAGCGGACGCGAAGTCATGTCCGAGTTCCGCAAGGCCGCAATGATGCCCACAGCCACCAACATGATAAATACCGACTGGCGGCAGATGTGCCACGCTTTGACGCTTCAGGCAGTGGATATTCCGCTCGCTGACCCCCACTTCTGGACGATGAACGGCTCAGTCAGAGTCGGACAGCTATGCGCGGATTTCGGACTCATGTGGGGGTGCCACAGCAACAACCACTTCGATATTTCGCTCGCTATGGTCGTGCAGTGCGCGGCGGCAATTCCGGGCAAGATGAACGGCATCGATACTCACTGGATCTGGCAGGAAGGACGCGAGAGACTCACCGTTGAACCTCAGCAGATAGTCGGCGGATGCATTGACCTGCCCAAGAAACCGGGACTCGGCGTTGAGGTCGACATGGAGCAGATCAAGAAGGCCAATGCTCTCTACTTTGAGCACGGACTCGGTGCACGCGACGACGCTGTCGGAATGCAGTACCTTATTCCGGGCTGGAAGTTCGACAACAAAAAGCCCTGCCTCGTAAGATAGCAGAGCATTTCTTCATTTTCCTGCAGGAGGACAATCTACAAGCCCTCCTGCAATCCCTCCAGTGTTGCCCATTCTTCAACCTGCACGTTACGGAACTCCAGATTCTCCTTGTTGAACGTAATCGTTATCCTCGAAATTGAAGGCAGGTATCCGGCTTCTGTTAGAGGCATGTACACGCCGACAAGAACAGGAACGCTCACACCCGCTACAAGTTCACTCCTGAACGCGTGCTCGTCGTTGATTTTCGGGACTGCGTGATACCTGTACCTCTTGGCCGTGCTGTCGAATAGTTCCGACTGCACAACTGTCAGAGGCATATCCGCCTGAGGTTTTGCCCTGAACGCAAAGTATACCCAGTCATTCGGGAATCCCTTGTCGTCCTCTGCACGAAATGCTCCCTTGAAGCTGATGTGCATTTTCCCCTTCGAGATGTCCTTCTCAACAGGATTATCGTAAGAAGGGAGCGCAGGGTCTGAAGGAATGTTGCGGCCTGTGTACTCGGGCTGTCTGGCCTTGCGAGCCGCCGCAAATACATCACCTGCAGCAGCAAGCACTATCACAAGAATTAACGCTAAAACTTTTCTGTTCATGATTTATCATTCTCCTAATGTTAATATAGCCAGAATATTTTACCCGACGAAAGGATTCACAGCCATGAATGCCCCGAAAAATCTTGTGCTCTATTCCAGCTGGCCGCCGTCAGGAGATCAGCCGCAGGCTATAGATGCACTCACCCAGAGCCTCAGGGCCGGAAACAGATTCCAAACTTTAATGGGAGTTACAGGAAGCGGAAAGACATTTACTATTGCCAACGTCATAGCCGCCATAAACCGCCCTACACTAGTTCTTGCGCACAACAAGACACTCGCCGCACAGCTTTACAGCGAGTTCAAAGCATTTTTTCCGGATAACGCCGTAAAGTACTTCGTGAGCTACTACGACTATTACCAGCCGGAAGCATATATCCCTCAGAGCGATACGTACATCGAGAAGGACGCGTCGGTCAATGACAGAATCGAACGCCTCAGACTCTCAGCAACCAAAGCCTTAATCGAGCGAAGGGACGTTATCGTTGTCGCGAGTGTCTCGTGCATTTACGGGCTTGGCGAAAAAGTGAACTATGAGGAAGCGATAATTTCGTTCAAGACCCACGACAGGATAGACCAGCACGAATTTCTGAAGAGGCTTGTAGGGAATTACTACGAACGTTGCGACTACACGCCAGAACCCGGAAAATTCCGGGTAAGGGGCGATACCGTAGAGATATTCCCCGCGTACGAGGATAACCAGTGCGTACGCATAACGTTCTTTGACGACGAGATAGAGCGCATAGACATCACAGAACCTCTCAGCGGCCATGTCATAGAGAGTGTCGACGAGGCATCGATTTTTCCTGCACAGCATTACGTTACGCAGGAGGATGCAATCAAAAGAGCCGCACCCATAATTCTTGAGGAGATGAAGCGCGTCCATAATGATTTTACTGCCAGGGGCAAACACATTGAGGCTCAGCGCATAAAGATGCGGACGCTGTATGACCTCGAGATGCTGCAGGAGGCGGGCTACTGTTCAGGAATCGAGAACTATTCCGTCTACCTTGACGGCAGAAAACACGGTGAACCGCCCGGGACTTTTCTGGACTTCTTCCCTGAAGATTTCTTGCTGGTCGTCGATGAATCGCACATCACCCTTCCGCAGGTCAGAGGAATGTTCAACGGGGACAGGGCACGCAAGAAAATTCTGGTCGATAACGGCTTCAGACTGCCTTCATGTCTGGACAACAGGCCCCTCGAGTGGCAGGAGTTCGAGCGCAAAATCAATCAGGCAGTGTTTGTGTCCGCAACACCAGGCGACTATGAGCTGAAGTCCTCGAGCGTAATCGCGGAACAGCTTATACGTCCGACGGGGATACCTGACCCGGAAGTCGAAGTAGCTCCGGCAAGGACACAGATTGACGACCTTGTGGACAGGTTAAGGGCTTTGAGCGTACGTGAAGAGCGTGCACTTGTCCTGACCCTCACCCAAAAATCCTCTGAGGACTTGGCCGATTATCTGTGTGAGCTTCACTTCAAGGTCAAGTACATACACTCTGAGCTGAATACGTTTGAGCGGGCAGAACTTATCCGTGATTTGCGGGCCGGAAAGATTGACGTGCTTGTGGGGATAAATCTTCTTAGGGAAGGAATGGATTTGCCGGAAGTTACTCTTGTGGCGATTCTGGACGCGGACAGAGAAGGGTATTTGCGCTCGTACAGGTCGCTCATCCAGATTATGGGCAGGGCGGCCAGAAATGTGAACAGCAAGGTTATTCTCTATGCGGACACAATGACCGACAGCATCAGGACGGCGGTGAGCGAGACCCGAAGGCGCAGGGAAAAACAGGTAGCGTTCAACCGGGAGCACGGAATTACACCCAAGAGCATCGTCAAGAATGTAACCGACTTGCTGCCTCCGGAACTTGCTGCGGCGTTTGTTGAGGAGAAGGGCGGAACCGGCAGGAAGTCCGGAACCTCACGAAAAATGAACGTAACGGAACTTGAGGCGGCAATGTGGAAAGCAGTTGATGAGCTTGACTTTGAGAGAGCTGCACTGTTAAGGGACGCTATCGCCGAAATGAAGGCGAAGAATGCACTATAATTTTCACACACATAAAGGGGGAATAACTCAATGTTAGCGAAGCTGTACCTGCAGTTCCTCAAATTTGGGAGTTTTACCTTCGGCGGAGGGTGGAGCATAGTTGCGCAGATGAAGGAGCTTTACGTTGACACGGAGCACTCAATGACCGACGAGGAGCTGCTGGACATAACCAGCATAGGCCGTTCTCTCCCGGGAACGATGATAGGGAATATCGCGATGTTCTACGGGCACAGGATAGCGGGATTCTGGGGAGGAGTTGCGTGCATGTTCGGAATGATAACTGTGCCGATGATTATCCTGCTGTTAATCACGAGCTTCTACACTGCCTTCCAGAATAATTTGTGGGTAGCCTCAGCGATGAGGGGAGTACGTGCCGCAGTAGCTCCCGTAATTCTCAGCGCATTGATGGGAATGGTGAAGAGTGCCTTCAAGCTCCCGCCGTGTATAGCTGTGGGAATAGCCATGTTTGCCCTGTACTATTTTCTGAGGGTGAGTCCCATAATGCTTGTGGTGATTGGTGCGGTGCTCGGGCTGATTATCTGTGAGTACTACGAGAGGAGGCCGGCGAAAGATGCTGCTGCTTGAGCTGTTCTGGAGTTTTGTGAAGATAGGCTTTACGAGTTTCGGGGGGCTGTCGATGATTCCGTTAATCTCCAGCGAAATGATCTCTCACGGCTGGATGAACGCTCACGAGGTCTCCGACATTGTGGCGATTGCGGAAATGACACCGGGGCCTCTCGGACTGAACTGCGCGACATTTGCGGGGATGCGGGCGGCGGGAATTTTTGGAGCGTTTATCGCGAATATGGGGGCACTTGCGCCGACGTTTACGCTGTGTGCGGTTGCGGCGGTGTTCTTCGACCACTTCAGGGACAATAAGCGGCTCGGCCAAGTGATGACGGGGGTACGTCCTGCATGTGTGGGGATGGTCGCGGGAGTAGTGATTGACTTGGCGGCGGCGAATTATATTGACGCTGGAGGAGGGGTGAATGTTCCTTCGGCGGTGCTTGGGGTTGTGGACTTGGTGCTTCTGCTGAGGTTCAAGGTATCGATTCCGAAGGTGCTGTTGTTGAGCGCGGTAGTGGGAATAATATTATTCGGAGTGATGGGGCTGTAAACGCTTCTTGTTTTGGGGGCGGGCGGGCGGGATTGTTAAACGCGCAGGCATGACAAGCGTTTAACATCTCGCGGCTTACCCATTTTTCTCATCTTGTGCGTGAGTGTAAATATAAGCAAAGTGCTATCATTCACTGAAAATTACACGAGGTGATGAAACTATGAACCCTGAAAACTTGAGCAAGATAATATCCTTGCGCCACGAATTACACGAACACCCTGAACTTTCCGGCCATGAGACTTGGACAAAACGCCGCCTCATGAATTTTATCGAGGCTAATACCCGTCTTGCAGTTGTAGATTGCGGAAAATGGTTCTACGCTTCACGCTACGTAGAGGGCACAACCGCAATAGCTTTCCGCGCAGACATGGATGCTCTCCCAATCGACGAGGGACTCGACATTCCGTACGCCTCACGCGTTCACGGAGTCTCCCACAAGTGCGGCCACGACGGACACTGTGCCGCTCTCTGCGGACTGGCACTCGAACTTGACGCTATGGACGTTCAGCGTTCCGTCTACCTCATCTTCCAGCACGCAGAGGAGACCGGGCAGGGTGCACAGGAATGCTCATCCTTTCTGCGTGAGCGCAACATCAGCGAGATTTACGCCTTCCACAACTGGAGCGGATTCCCTGAGGGCAGCATAGTTATTCGTCAGGGATTGTGTCAGTGTGCTTCGCAGGGCCTCACCGTGAAATTCACAGGCCAGGCATCTCACGCAAGCGAACCCGAAAAAGGACGCAATCCTTCATTTGCTGTCGGAAGGTTCATCATGGGCATAAAGGAACTCTACGAGAAATACGAGGGCAGAAAGATTCTGTGCACTGTCGTCAATGTCAGGGTAGGCAGCAAGAATTTCGGAATTTCACCGGGCGACGGCGAAGTATCGCTAACTCTCAGGGCGGAACGCGAACAGGACATGAGGACTTTCGGGCAGGACGTGCAGGCACTCTCGGAGAATATAGCAGGACAGCACAGCGTTGGCGTTAGCTTCGAGACTCAGGACTATTTTCCTGAGACGGTGAGCACTCCTGAATGCGTGATGAAGGTCAAGAACGCGGCAGAATCACTTGGCCTGAACGTAATAGATATGCCCGAAGCCATACGTGCCTCCGAAGATTTCGGCTGGTACATGAAGCAGATTCCCGGCGCAATCTTCTACATCGGCAACGGCGAAAACTATCCGGCTATCCACACAACGGAATACGACTTCAACGACAGGATACTTCGTAAAGCTGCAGATATATTCGTGAAACTCTTGAAGTAATGCTCGTTTCTTCATGTATAATACTGCGAAATCCCAAACTCAAAATCAAAGGAGGAGCTGAACATGAAGAAATATATCTTGATGCTTGCGGTACTGGGCATTGCCGGATTCTACATTCACGAATATTTTGCGGAAAAACGCATACTGCGCATAGGTGTCGAATGCGATTATGCACCCAACAACTGGGAAGAGAACCAGCCGTCGGATTCCAACTTCCCGATTGCGAACCATCAAGGTTTTTACGCAGAAGGATATGATTTGCAGATCGCTAAACTTGTCGCGGATGAACTTCACGCTAACCTTGAAGTGAAGAAGATTGCGTGGAATGACCTGCCTAAAGCTCTTAACAGCAACGAGATTGACGCAATATTCTCCGGAATGCTGGACACCGAAGCAAGAAGAAAATTCGCGGCCTTCTCTGATGTTTACGACGTAGTCCGCACCGAATACACAATAGCCGTAAACACTTCCAGCCCCTACGCGAACTCGAAGAAGCTCAATGATTTTGCAGGAGCCAGGCTTGTAGCCCAGAAGGGCACGCACCTTGATGATGTGATTGACCAGATTGAAGGGGTAATTCACATGCCGCCGGTTGACACAGTTACAGAGATGCTCGACATGGTGATTAAGGGTGAGGTTGACGGCACGGTGATAAATCTGGACACAGGCCAGTCATACGAGAGAAAACACAATAACCTGCGCGTAATAAGATTCCCGGAGGGCGAGGGCTTCAAGCTGAATTTCAACGGAATATGCGCGGGTGTACGCAAGAAGGATACCGAGCTTCTGAATGAGATTAATGCGGCCTTGTCGAAAATCTCGAAACGCGACCGCCGCAGGCTCATGGACAGGACGATAGCCAGGGCGATTAAGGCCCTGCCTTAGCACGGAGCAGAAGGAAGGACAGTGAAGCAGCATGAAGAAGTTTCTTTTGATTTTATTTGTCATGTTTGCGGCCTTCTTTTTCCTCAGAAAACCTTACAAAGACCTTCCCGTCCTGCGCGTAGGCATTGAATGCGATTACGTCCCTAACAACTGGGAAGAAATAATAGAGTCCGAGTACAGCGTGCCTATAGTGAATCATCAGGGGTTTTACGCGGACGGAAACGATGTGCAGATTGCCAAGTTTGTGGCAGAAAAAATTGGTATGCGTCTCGAGGTGCACAAAATAGCCTGGGACGATCTCATCAGTGCGCTGCTCAAGAACGAAATAGACGCTATATTCTCGGCTATGCTCGACACAGAAGAGAGCAAAAAACGTATAGCTTTCTCCGATACCTACGACGTGAACAAGACAGAATACGTAATCGTTGTGCAGAAGGGCAGCAAATACGAAGACGCAGAGAAATTAGCGGATTTATCGGGTGCACTCATTCTAGGCCAGAAAAATACTAATCAGGATAAAGTGATTGACCAGATACCGGGAGTAATTCACGCTGAACCTGTCAATACAGCTTCTGATATTCTGTCGAGTCTGGTATACGCTAAAGCTGACGGAGTAATTGTAGGATATGGCACAGGCAGTTCGTACACGAAGCTCAACAGGAATTTGAAGATGATTCGTTTTCTGGAAGGGGAGGGTTTCGTTCTGGGCTTCAGCGGAATATGTGCAGGTCTCCGCAAGAGGGACAGAGAGCTTCTTTCGCGCATCAACGATGCATTAAGAGAGTTATCATCACGCGAACGCCAGTCAATTCTAGATAGAGCAACGGCTCGGTCCTGGCGGAAAGAACTGCGCTAGCACAGAATATTCATTCCTGCCGTAATATCACGCACATGTTCAAGCTCCCAATCACCGGGAGCTTTTTTGTCCCCTAGAGTTATTCCCACAACGTCAATTCGCCAGAAGCCGGACCAGCCCAAATTTTCCATGTACTCCTTTGACGAACGAACAAGTGCCCGCAGTTTCCGGCGGTCTATCGATTCAATCGGCCCCTGCACCTTCACATCAGAACGTGCCCTGACCTCAACGATGACCAGTTCATCGGAATCAGCCGCTACGATATCCAGTTCGCCGTAATTGTTCCTGACGTTGCGGGCAAGAACAGTCCAGCCTAGAGACACAAGATATTCTGCCGCTCTGTCCTCAGCCATCCGGCCAAGTTCCTGCGCATTCTCCGCGTTCATTGCTGTGCTTCCTTGTCGAGCTTGTACACCCACGCAAGAACACGCGCAACTACCTCGTACAGTTCCGACGGAATCTCCTCGCCAAGTTCAAGCGAGATCAGCGCGGACACAAGTGCTGCGTCCTCAACGATAGGAACGTCCGCCTCAACCGCCCGCTCCACGATTTTGCGCGCCAAGAATCCTTCGCCCTTCGCTACGACAGTCGGGGCGGCCATCTTCTTGTTGTCATACTTGACCGCAACAGCCTTATCCGGTGCGTTGTTCTCAGGCATAATCACAAAAATAAATCCCCCGCCATGTCCTGACGGGGGCACTGTTTATCTCGATTACTGAGCCTCGAACATATCCTTGCCTACCGCGCAGAGAGGGCATACCCAATCCTCTGGTACATTCTCCCACGCTGTTCCGGCAGGTACTCCGTTATCCGGATCTCCGGCCTCAGGGTCATAGACATAACCGCACACTGTGCACACGTACTTCGTCATCAAAATAACCTCCCTCTATGTTTGTGCTATTATAGCATATTCACTTACTTCACGAATGTCTGATAGTACCCAACTCCGAGAATCACCAGAATTATCACGGGCACTATGTACGTGAAGTAGAAACGCAGTCCTTGCGGGAATTTTGCTCCCTTTCCTGCGTCAGCCTCTTTCACGAAATTATCCCAGCCCCAGCCGTAACGGGTTACACAGAACAGCAGGTACACCAGCGCACCAATCGGAAGCAGGTTGTTGCTCACGATGAAGTCCTCGAGGTCAAGAACACCTGAACCCGGACCGAGAGGCTGGAAGCCTGACCACACGTTGAAGCCCAGTGCGCAGGGAATCGACAGCAGAATTATGGTTACGAACATCACGGAAACTGCGCGGTGCCTGTTCCAGTTGAAGCGGTCCATGAAGCACGCAACTATGTTCTCGAACACAGCAATTACCGTTGAGAGTGCGGCGAAGCTCATGAACAGGAAGAATACTGCTCCCCAGATTCTGCCGTTGGGCATCTGGTTAAACATGTTGGGCAGAGTCACGAAGATTAGGCCGGGTCCTGCATTAGGCTGAATGCCGAACGCGAAGCACGCAGGGAAAATGATTAAGCCCGCCATGAGTGCAACGACCGTATCCAGTCCCGTGATAATCAGGCTCTCTCCGAGTAATGACCTGTCGCGCGAAATGTAGCTCCCGAAAATTGCCATCGAGCCGATTCCGATAGACAGGGTGAAGAACGCCTGACCAAGTGCTGCGTATAAAGTTGTGCCGAGTCCCTCTGAGAATAACTTTCCGAAGTCGGGCTTCAGGTAGAACTCTAAGCCCTTCTCCGCTCCCTCAAGGGTTACTGACCTCACAGCGAGGGCAATCATCAGAATTAACAGTCCGCACATCATGGTCTTGGTGATGCTCTCGACTCCGCTCTGAAGTCCCGCCCAGCAGACCAGCGCACCGAAGATTATTACGACAGCCATCCAGAACGTAAGCTCATAGGGATTTGCGAGCATTCCGCCGAAAAATCCGCCTACTGCTTCTGCGTTGAGGCCCTCAAGTTTTCCGCTGAACGAATAGTATGTGTAGGAGAGCATCCAGCCGGTTACGACGGTGTAGAACATCATGAGGACGTAATTTCCCGCCCAGCCGAGATAGCCCCACAAACTCCATACTTTATGTTTGGGGCACAGGACGGCGAACGAACGCGACATGCTCTGCTGTGAAGCTCTGCCTACCGCAAATTCCATGACCATGATGGGCATTGCGAGCATCAGCAGGAAAATGATGTAGACGAGGACGAAAGCGGCTCCCCCGTACTGTCCGGTGATGAAGGGGAAACGCCAGACATTTCCGAGACCTATTGCGCAGCCTGCGGATAGGAAGATAAATCCGAGTCTGCTGGCAAAATTCTCGCGTGGTTTCTCTGACATGAGAATACAACCTCCAAAATAAATTAAGGATTGCAGAATTATAGCAGTTCATTCCGCCTAGAACGTGGGCAGCTTGTCGGAGAGAACCAGCACCAGATGATTAGCGGCATTATACACATCGCTGATTACAGACTGGTATTTGTCGTTGATGTCTGAGGCGGACAAGCCGTAATTCTTCAGGTATTTCTTGGCCGTACCCGCGCCGCTGGTCAGGAATTTCCTCACACAGTCAAGCCCCGCAATTCTGGCCTGTGCCGCGTGAACTTCATACTTGTAGACGTATTCTTCGTCCTCAGGTGCATATTCTATAGTGTCGCCCGCATGGTCGAGCAGTCCGCCGAATTTTCTCGAGGCCGCGTAGTACACAGCATAGTAGGTGTTTGCGTCGATAATAGCTTCCCCTTCAGCCTTTGCGTCCTCGATTTTTGCCTCGACAATATCTTTCCCTATGTCAAGCATGAGGGCTATCACAGGATGGCCTGATGCTGAGACCGCCCATATTGCTACGTCCACAGCCATGTTAAGCGTTCCGGAAACCACATCCCGCGTTATAGATGAGTTAACCTGCTTCTTGAACTCGTTCCAGTCGAGAGAGCCGTTACTAAACAGGTTCACTAAGTCTTGAGCAGCTTCCTTGACGTAATCCGGCAAGCCTGCGCTGGTATCATAAACTATGTACTCCAGCATCTCGATGTTCCGGCAATACTCGTTGAAGTTTGCGGCGGCCTGAGCGTATTTCCCCATGTCATCATATACATCTGCGAGTGTCTCGAATGCGTCGATGACGATGGTTAGTCCGAGTTTCAAATAGTCTGCGTTCTTTAGGGCCTTCTTACCGAGTTTTGTTCCGGTCTCCTTTAAGCCCCATTCCCATTTGAAGGGAACTTCTACTCCAAATAATCGTCTGCGCGCACTTTCAAGAGAAGACATAAGCCCTATGTACTTGTTGAGAATCTTTAGGTTTGCATTCCACACACCGAATCCGGTCTTGGACTTACTCATAGCTTCACCTGAGTCTTTGATGGCATCCCACGTCTCTGTGCTGTCGTTGATAACATCGCGTGCCTCACTCACAATATCTGTAACTTCGTGATAGCTTGCCCACTGCGCTGCATCACCAGCTTTTAGAATAGTATTCAGATTTATCAAGTCATGCTTATATGCGGGCAGGAGTCTCTGTTCGGTATTGAAGCCAGCTTGTGCGGCCTTATCAATTTTTTCCTTTTCGGCGGGGTCCTCAGAACTCAAGTTTTTTGCTAGGGAGAATACACCTTTAGTTATCTTCAGACAGGTAGCGGCCAGTTCTGTACCTTCCTTCAAGTAGCGGAGTATCGTTGCGGCTTTCTCTGCTCCTGCATTTTTCTCAAGACTCGGATCCGTCGTGTACTTGTAGAAATATTCCATAAGCGTCTCTTTAGCCCGCTTCTTTTCATCGACGGAAAATTTCTTGCATACCTGCAGAGAAAAATCATTGAGGTAGCCCGGAGCTTTGCTGTCTTCATAGTACGGGTAATTGTTGAATATCTGGTCGATGTAATTTTGACCAGCCAGTGAAGACAAAAAGTAGTTTGCGCTCGCCTGAGCTGATGATACAGACTCCCTAGTGGGCTTCTGCGGATCGGTGTGCATAACTTTCATCTCCGTGTAGTCGCTGTAGCCGTCCATGTCCGTATCATAGAGCATAGGGTTAGACTTCATGAGGATATACGGCTGGCCGTTGAAGGCGTTTACTCGAATCTCTATCTCCTCGCCATTTTTGAGGCCGTCCTCGTCCCAGTCGTCGGTGTCCGTCCCGAAAATGTCAGTTACCCCGCAGAACAATGGATTGCCGTCAACGGTGAGTTCTCCTGCGTTCATCAGCTCGGTGTAGTAGTCCGAAATTCCGTCGTTGTTGCTGTCGGTTACCAGGTCTATCGTTTCACCCTCAATGTCCGCGAAAACCTGATCCAGACTCACCGCATCATCAACGCTGAACCCCGCCGATGCCCTGTAGTACTGTCCTCCTGTTCCGGTTGCAAGCTCGATTAATTTCGATGCCTCAGCATATCCCATTCCGATTGTGTAAATCACTATGCCGTTGCTGTTCGCCGTAGCAATTATCTCGTCGGTGCTGAAGTTGTCTTCGCCGTCAGTCAGCAAGAGAATGTATTTATACGCCGCCTGCGATTCGTTGATGAGTATGCTCATTCCGTCAGAAAGCCCGCCTCTAATCGTTGTGCCTCCGTTGTAATACATGCTGTCGAACGCCGCGTTAAGGGCTGTTTTGTCCGCACTGAGGCCGCACAAAATGTTCGAATAACCCTTAAACTCAACAACTGCTGCCCTGTCTTTTCCGTCACGCAGTTTTTCCACAAAATTCTTCGACAGCTCAATTGCTAGGTGGTTGGGATCATTTCCGCTCATGCTTCCCGACGTGTCAATCACGAACGCTATATCCATACCGACATCTCCGCTTCCTGTTGAGCTTGCAGGAGGACGAATGTCGTTGCTCCAGATCGTATCGAAGTATACCTTGTTGATGACTATATACGTCGAGAAATGCGACACCTCCGCAATAATCTTTCTGCCCTCGATTTTCTGGCCCGGCACTTCCTCAAGGAGTCCTTCTTCCTCGTTCAGGTAATAGATTCTTGGCTGGAAGTTCTCTCCGATTTCTCCGAGTCCAGAGCCCAGCGTAAAGGTTATCTCTGCCTTGTCGAAGCTGGCATCCGCCGTAATGTCGTAAGCATAGTCGAGATAGCCGGGAATGTACGGTGAAACTAGAGGATTATCCGCTCCGCTGACCTGAGCCATCCGCAAAGTTCCGGCAGTGTCTGCTCCGCCCTCCATGCTCACGGAAATATCGATAGCGTTTTCTCCGCCCTGCGAGGCAAAATCCGTCCCGATACTCGTCGTGAAAGACGTTTCGGCCTTCAGCGGGTCAGAGCCTATCTCAATTTCTGTGCCGTCATCGACTCCGTCGCCGTCAGTGTCAGGATTGAGCGGGTCAGTCCTGTACGTGTTCAGCTCGTCGTAATCGCTCAGGCCGTCATAATCCGTGTCGGGATTGGTCATGCTGGTTCCTGCGTTGCCCTCCTGAATGTTGGTCAGGCCGTCGTCGTCAGGGTCTTCGTCGCCGTCGTTCACGCCGTTTCCGTCTGTGTCCTTCGCGAGAGGGTTATAGCCCAGATAGTTAAGCTCCTCCCAATCCGTGAGTCCGTCGTCGTCTGTGTCCGGATTATCCGGGTCAGTGCCGAATTGTGCTTCGAGAGAAGCGATGAGTCCTTCGCCGTCAGCGTCAGCGGATTCGTTTTCGTCCCACCATTTCGCATAGAGGACAATATCCCGCGAAATCGGAGTCCTGAAGTCAAACTGAAACGAGAAGCCCTTAGACGGATACCACCCCAAGAATGAACTGCCTTCTAATGCGGGTTCGTCTGGTCTTTCGGCCAAGTCGCCGGAAGCTAATTCCTGTCTCTCGACTTTGCTTCCGCCCATAGAGTTGAACTTCACGACGAAGCCGTCCTTGGTTTTCGGTTCTGGCTCGGGGTCTTGATCAGGTTCAACGACAGGTGCAGGAGTTGGCGTTGGAGTCGGAGCCGGTGTCGGAGTGGGGGTAGGTGTAGGCGTAGGAGCAGGTGTTGGTGTTGGAGTCGGAGTCGGGTTTGGTGCCGGAGTAGGAGCAGGAATATCGTCCGAAGGTGTGGACGGAGGAGTAGTGTCAACATCGTGCTCGAAGGGTACGGGGTCATTTGTTGTTGGTGAGGGTTGCGGAGCAGGGATGTCCTGACTTTGCGGCTGAGGTATTGTGTTTTCGGAGGAACTGCCTCCGCCTCCGCAGCCTGCGCTGATGAAGAGAAGGAACATCAACGCGCAAACGCCTAAAAACTTTTTGCTGTTCATAATGCCAACCTCCATAAAAAAATACCCCGCCATGACTTCACAGCAGGGATTAATACTCAATAATTTATTAAGGCAGGTTATAAGAGGGCAAGAGTCACCAAGCCAAGCCAAGCCAAGCCAAGCCAAACCAAGCCAGTTTAGCAATAAATTTTTGGCTGTCAAGAATGATTTTCATTCGGGGATTATAGCACAGGAACAATAGCGTATAATTTCCTCATGCTTACTCAACAAAATAATTGGGCTATGTCCCTCAGCAAATCATCGCGGCGAAAAATTGGTACGGCACTTTCCCGCTGGAACATGATTCATGAAGGCGATAACGTCCTCGTCGGACTCTCCGGAGGAAAGGACAGCCTCGTTCTTCTTCATGCCCTTCACGAATTTTCGCGAAGAAGCCCCGTGAAGTTCTCGCTCTCGGCTCTCAGCGTAAGGCTCGCAGGAATGGACACATCTCCTCTGGAGAATTACTGCTCGTTCCTGAAAATTCCCTACACTGTCATTGAGCAGGACATCATCGGGATAATTGAGGCACGGCGCGAAAAATCACCGTGTTCATTCTGTGCAAACATGAGGCGCGGGATTCTGAGTCAGTGGGCTTCGGAGCACGGGTATAACCGCCTTGCACTTGGCCACAGCCTCGACGACGCGGCGGAGACTTTCTTCCTGAATCTCTTTCACGCCGGAAGAGCAAAGAGCTTCCAGCCGGTTGCGCACATGTCCAGAACAAACGTTACGGTGATTCGTCCTCTGGTGCTTGCTACTGAAGCGGCGATAATCGATGAGGCCAAGAGACTGGAGCTTCCCGTAATTGCGAGTGCCTGTCCTTTTGCGGGGCACACCGAACGCCAAAACGTAAGGGAACTTCTCGCGGAACTCAGGCGTAATATTCCCGACCTGTACACAAAAATCGTGAACGCTCTCACGAATTTATCAGCACAAGATAAGTGGTAAAGACATCACGCATAAACTCATGCAACAAGCCAACTTAGAAGTGATTTTTGTAGTTGTAAAAGTAGTTGTAAAAATGTGAGGGGGATTGCTCAAAAGTGAGATAATTGATTTCGTTAGAATCATATCACTTATTTGGTGGCATACTATGAGCAAAATACCCTCTGACATAAAAATTACCCCGTGGCTTGAACAGTACAAGAGCTTCAAGGAACAATTCCCCGACTCACTCCTGCTATTCAGGATGGGAGATTTCTACGAGATGTTCTTTGACGACGCAAGACAGGCATCCTCAGCCCTGAACATTGCCCTGACAGCGCGGGACCCCGAGAAGAAAATTCCGATGGCCGGCATTCCCCATCACGCACTGAACTCGTATTTGTCGAGGCTGATTCGTGCGGGCTACAAGGCCGCTATCTGCGAACAGATCGGCGAGGCAAATTCCAAGACACTCGTCGAGCGCAGAGTGATCCGCGTCGTAACTCCAGGTACATATCTCCCTGACGATTCGGCCCGAGATTCCGCGCACCTGGCTTCAGTCTGGCCCCTCAAGGGACGCGTCGCTATGGCCCTGCTCTACGTCGACACCGGAAGCCTCGAAGCAGGAACCCTCTCCGAACGTGAAGCCTCTGCTATGCTCTCAGCCTTTGCCCCCGGCGAAGTGCTTTTCCCCTCAAGCCTCAAGCACAAGCCCGAGTTCCTGAACGGCTATAACCTTCAGCCAAGCTCACCCGAGAACTTCAAGCCCGAAAATTCCGCAGGAAGACTCAAAGCCGCACTCCACGCAAAGAGTCTCTCCGGTTTCGGCATTGACGAACGGGACCCTTGCGTGGGTACTGCGTGGGCAGCACTGGAATATCTTTCGGCTACGCAGTTCACATCGATGAGCAATGTGCTGAGGATTTCACCCTTGCGAATCAGCGGGCAGATGAGCCTCGACTCCTCTGCGCAGAAAAACCTCGAGCTTATTCCGGAGACCACAGGCGACAGCATTTCTCTGTTCACTTGTCTCGACAAAAACAGGACGCAAATGGGCAAACGGACTCTGCGGGACTGGATTTTGCGTCCCCTGATGGACATTACGGCCATTGAGCGCAGGCAGAAGACTATCGGCGTTCTGGTTGACGCGGCGGGCGAATGCTCGAAGCTCCTTGACGCTTTGGCAGGGACTCGGGACGTTGAACGCGCGCTCTCCCGAATCTCGCTCAGGAACTTTAACCCGCAGGACTTGGGTGCTGTTCGCGACACATTGAGGTTAATTCCCGAAATTCGGAGCATCGATGCGGACGAACCCCTCAAGGGAATTATCGACTCACTGCCCGATTTACAGGAGCTAAGCGATTACCTCAACAGTGCACTTGAGGACGAACTGCCAAGAAGTTTGGGAGCAGGAAATGTTATACGTGCAGGTTTTGACCCCGAACTGGATAACTTGCGCAATATCGCCTCTGACGGAGAAAACTGGCTCAACGAATACGTCGAAAAGGAACGCGCCGCAACTGCTACTCCCAAACTCAAGGCAGGATACACTAATGCTTTCGGTTATTACCTTGAAATAGGAAGAGGAGGATTAGCGATTCAGCCCGGGTACTTCAAGCAGACGCAGACCCTCGTCAATGCCAAACGTTACACCACTCCCGAGCTGAAGGCTTTTGAGCTGAGAATGCAGGACAGCGGAGCAGAAATTGCCAGGCTCGAAGCCGAAGCCTACAACTCGGTTGCGGAAAGAATACTTGCGTACAGTTCACAGCTTCAGGTTACAGGAAGAGTTCTCGGACTTCTGGACTGCTGTGCGTCTTTTGCGGGATTTGCACGCGAGAGGAATTATGTCTGTCCCGAAGTAAATACTTCCGCCGCAATCGAGATACACGGAGGACGGCATCCTGTGATTGAGGCAGAACAGAGGGACTCGGGTTTTGTTCCGAATGACGCAACACTTGGCCCGGACAGAAGGATAATTATCCTGACAGGCCCGAACATGGCGGGCAAATCTACTTGGCTGAGAATGACCGCTCTGCTGACGATTATGGCTCAGGCCGGGTTGTGGGTTCCTGCGGACAGCGCAAAGATAGGTCTTGTTGACCGAGTCTTCACCAGAATCGGAGCGCGTGATGATCTCGTGAGAGGAGCAAGCACATTCATGGTTGAGATGCTGGAGACGGCAAATATCCTCCGCAACGCAACGGACAAGAGCCTTGTGGTTCTGGACGAAGTGGGGCGCGGAACGGCGACTTACGACGGAATGAGCATAGCTTGGGCTGTTCTGGAATACCTGCAGGCAAACACTAAGGCACGAGTCCTTTTCGCGACGCACTATCACGAATTGACGTGCCTTGAAGAGCGGCTCGAAGGAGTCAGGAATTGCAGCATGTCGGTAGCTGAGGGCAGGGAAGGAATAATCTTTATGCATCAGGTGCAGGAAGGCCCGGCAGGAAGGTCTTACGGAATCGAGGTTGCAAGATTGGCGGGAGTGCCTGACGCTGTACTGAGGAGGGCGTTTGAGCTTCTGCAGGTCTTCGAGGACGAAGGCATAGAGTCCAAAAATATACCTGATCCTCTGCCGCAGAATGCCCTGAAGCGTCAGGTAATGTTATTTTCGCCGGAAGCTGATGCAATCATCGAGGAACTTAGGGCACTTGACACCGACAACATCACCCCGAAGGAAGCGTTGAAGATTCTGGACAGGCTGAAGGATAAGGCCAGTGAGGTATAATCACGGAAAAAGACAGGTGATGCAAAATTGGAATGGAGTGTATCTCAGCTTTTTATCATTTGCCCGCTGATATTTCTGGGCGGACTGATTGACGCAATCGGTGGCGGCGGAGGATTAATCACGCTTCCTGCGTTCCTGATTGCCGGTTTTCCCGTTCACGTTGCCATAGGTACAAACAAGGTCAGCTCCGCAATGGGAACGTCGATAGCCTTCACGAAATTCATGCGCGACGGCTACATGCCGCTGAAGCTCTCAGTTCTAGGGATAGTCTGTGCACTTCTGGGGTCATCGCTCGGTGCACGTACTGCACTGTTAATCAGCGAGCGAATACTCCGAATGATGATGCTGGTGATTCTTCCGGCGACGGCATGGTATGTTTTCCGGAGTCAGGATCTTCTGAAGGAAGAGGGTACTCATAAGGACGAAATTACGCGCAGGACGTACATTGTTTGCGCACTGGTGGGCTTGGGACTTGGATTTTACGACGGGTTCTACGGGCCTGGAGCCGGGACGTTTATGCTGTTGCTGTTGGCCGGGGCGGCAAAACTGAGCGTCCAGAAAGCCAACGGAGTCACGAAGGCGATAAACTTTGCGACGAACATTGCGGCAATAGCTGTGTATTTCACGGGCGGGAAAGTGATTCTGCCTCTGGGAGTTACTGCGGGGATATTCAGCATTGCGGGAAATTACATCGGTGCAAGATTCTTCGAGAATGGCGGCGCAAAAACAGTCCGGCCTGTTATACTTGTAGTGTTATCATTGTTTTTCGTGCGGGTAATTTATGACCTGCTACATTAAATGAAAGGATTGATCTTTATGCGCAAGTTTTTGGCAGCAGTATTAGTTTTAGTGTTTGCGTCGGTGTCTTTTGCACATCCTGGCAAGCTCGACAAGAACGGAGGACATTTCGACAAGGAGACCGGTGAATATCACTACCACAAAGGCCCCAACGCCTTAGAGTCGCTTGAGCTTCGCCGCAACACCATCTACAAGGCAAAAGTTGAGCGGGTAGTTGACGGAGATACTGCGATTGTATCATTCATTTTTGAGGACGGAAGCAAATACCTGAAGGAGCGCGTCCGTTTCTTGGGCGTTGACACGCCGGAGACAGTCCACCCGAACAAGCCTGTGCAGTTTTACGGGAAAGAGGCCAGCGATTTCACGAAGGCACAGCTGACGGACAGGATAGTGTGGCTCCAGACCGACGTGAACCCGAAGGACAGGTACGACAGGATGCTTGCGTACGTGTGGATGTCTGAGCCTGACGACAAGGAGATTGACGATGAGAAAGCAATTCGTGCGAAGATGTTCAACGCTAAATTGCTGCTTGAAGGATATGCACAGCTCATGACGATTCAGCCGAACTCCAGGTACGCGAATCTGTTTGTGCACTTCCAGCGCGAGGCCAGAGAGGCGAACAAAGGACTCTGGGGCAAAGAGCCGGAGTAAGATAACGCAATTTTGCCGTCCGCGTGAAAATTATGCGGGCGGTATTTTTTTGCTCACATAAACGCTGTCCTTGATGCAGAATCTCCACAACTTGGCCCGGTACTCTTCGGCGTAGTCTATTCCGATTCTCGGAGATGCCTCAACCTCAAAATCACTCCTCCCATATTCCACAATATACAGCCTCTCACCGCACAAATCTTCACCGTAAAGTTCTCGCGTGATATTAAGTGCACAGCATAACTTGCCCGGCCCGTTCGTGAGATTCACAACTCGGTTAGTCCTTCTGCGAGTCTTCATCAGCTCTATTCCGTCGAGAGGCTCAAGTGCTCTCACCAAGACACACTCGGGTTTACCTACAATATTCGCTGTAACGTTAAAGCAATAGTGCATTCCGTAAACCAGATAAATATATGCATAACCCCCTTCACCGAAAATTACTTCTGTGCGTGAAGTCCTCCTGTTTTTCCAGGTATGGGCGGCCTTATCTTCCGGGCCGATATATGCCTCAGTCTCAACGATTATTCCCGACGCAATCCCCTCTTCAGATTCACGAACGAGCACTTTTCCCAGAAGGGATTTTGCCAGTGTAAGGCCGTCAGTTACGTAGAAATTACGTTCCAGCTTCATCATAGTATTTCCCCCGTATGTCATATTGGGTATTTTCCACGCTGTGCATTATAATTTTTACGTCCACAGTTTTGCTACAATCACTAGTTATCTCACAAAATAAGGAGCTGTTATTACACTCATCATGAAGAAGATTATTATCGCTGTATTTATTGCGGTATGCATTGCGTCAGTCTGCGTTCCGCCATCGTTTGCGGCACGTGTCAGAGCAGAGAAGAGTACCTACTTCATCGACGACGCAGAAGGTTACGCAGTGATTCACGACGGCAACAAGAAGCAGGCCCGCGATGAAGCCCGGAAAATGGCCCAGCGTGATGCTATCGACAAGGCACTCGAGATGTTCGCGGGAAGTGCTGAAGAGAGCATGAAGAACAGGGTATTCGCAAAAACCCAGAGCATGGTCAAGAACTTCAAGATTACCGACGAGACCGTCAGCGGAGATACCCTCTACATTACCGGTTCGTGTTCTGTCGGGGAAAAAGCCTTTGACGGAGTGCTCGGGCCTGAAGTTATCTCGATGCTGGGCAACCCGAGAGTCATGATTATCGTCGACGGAAGCAACGCCTCAATGCTGGAGAACCAGCTTCTCCAGATTTTCGAGAAGGCAGGGTACCTCATCGTCGACAGGGACCAGGCACAGACTCTCCTTGCCCTTGACCCAAAGCAGGCATTCAACGATCCCGAGATGCTCTCCGCCGCCGCAAAGACCATCAAGGCAGACATAATCATTGTTGCCCGCGCATCATCGAGTGCCGCACACGCACAGCGCTTCGGGATTCACATGTACAAGCCCAGCGGGAGCGTACAGATTAAGGCAGTGCTCACGAAGACCGCCTATCAGATAAGCTCGTCGACAATTTCGCGTGGCACCAAGAACTGGCAGGGGAGTTCTTCTGCCGCAGGAATATTAAGCTCCGGGATTCGCCAGGCCGCAGAGGAAATCATCTACAAGATAGCCTACAGGATGGCATCAGCAGGTTCCGCGCTCGGAGGAGTAACCGTGAATATCAACCTGGCTAATGCGTCGTTCAAGGACATCGAGAAATTTACGGCATATCTCAAGGAGACGGGACAGGTCTTCGAGCGTTCTTACAGCAAGGAGCTGGCGGAACTGGACTTAGTTTCACCGAAGAATGCCCGCAACGTAGCTTCGCTCATCTCCGATTACGAGGTGCCTGGCGGAATTATCGAGGTAGACGGACTCACAGCCCAGACCATCAGCGCACGCGTAAAACCGCTTGCTCCTGTGAAGCCGGCAGAAGAACCAAAACCTCAGACACCTTCAGTTGTGATTAACATTTACGTCGACAACATCAAGAGCCAGCAGGAAGTCGAAAACGTCCGCAATGAGCTCCAGAAAATTGCGGGCACTCTCGGAACTCTCAACCTATCGTACACCGAGCCTGCACTCAGCATCACAATTACCTACAACGGAAATCCAGGGGACACTCAGGACGTCCGTGCAATCGAGAAGTCCCTTAAGGATATGAACATCAGGATCGACAATACTTCGGCAAATTCCATCAGGGGCTGGAAGGAACCCGAAGGCATACTTAACCGCTTATGGTGGTAGAAGGAGGAATTTTCGTGAACGTTAGCAGAAAAGTTATCGCAGTAGTGTTGTTGTTGTGCGTGGTGTTTGCCGGAAGCGCAGAGGCCGCAAAGGCCAAGAAGAAGCGTACCTCATCGCCGGCAGCATCAGCACCGGATTCAGTTCTGCCCAAGCGCGGGGATATTGCAATAGTTGTTGAGGGAGATGATGAGCAGCACGTCAGCGTAGCAGAGACGAAAATTATCGACTCGCTCGTCAATCACGGCTACCGTGTCGTCGACGAAAAGAAGATGCGCGCGGCTAGAGCTGCTGCAGTGAGAGCACAGGCCTATCGTCTGGCAATGCAGGGCAACTACAACGCAATCTTCAAGCTCAACGCAAGCTATTCTGTGGCGGCAACAGTTCTTGCCAGAGTCCAGGCAGGGCAGGCCGTGCAGAATCAGTTCGGACTGTTCACCGGGACTGCGTCAGTTACTCTCTTGGCCGTAACGTCGAACGGTACGAAGCTCGGAGGCAAGACAGCAAATGCCAAAGAAGTAGCCTTCACCGAATACGAGACTCTGATGAAGTGCATCGAGTCCGCAGTCGAAGAAGGCATGAAGCAGATGTACTAATCAGGAGGTGTAATTATGCGCAAATTTCTGGTGATAGTGATGGTGCTTGTGCTTGTCCTCGCTGGAAGTGCAAGTGCCAGGCCGAGAATAGCAGTGCGTGCTTTTGAGGACAGGAGCGAAGAAGGAAAAGCTCCTGCGGCGGCAATTATGGATATGATGGTTACTGAGCTGAACAAGGCCGGAGTTTTTGACCTGATGGAACGCGAAAGGCTGGACTACATTGCTGACGAAATAAAGCTAGGGCAGTCCGGGCTGATGGATCCGTCAACAGCTCCTAAGGTCGGCAAGATTAAGGGAGTGCAGTACACGATGACCGGAGCAATTACGCTCTACTATTACGCCGAAAAAGGTTCCGGCTTCGCCCTGCCCGTTCTGGGAATGGCAACTCAGGCCAAGACCGCCTACGTTGTGCTGGACATCAGGATAATCGACAACTCGACTGGTGAAATAGTCTACACTGCGGATCAGGTCGGCGAGGCAAAACAAGTCGCTAAAGGAGCAATTGCGGCCTATAAGGGCTTCTTTATCGGGAGCTACAACAGGACCACAGGAGGACTTTTAGCGACAGCAGCGAGGGACTCGGTGATGAAGCATGTAGCCGCGATTAAGGCGCAGGAGTGGGAGGAATAGCTGACCATGAAGGCAAAATTTTTGTGTGCTGTGCTCGCGCTGTTCGTGTGTTCATGTTCTGAGGCGGCAATAACTGACGGGCCGGTGCGTCTTGGTGTGATGAAGTTCCTGACGAGAACTGAGGGAGTAACTGAGACTCAGGCGGCGGCAGTCGGTGATGTGTTTGCGCGAATGCTCACGAACTCCAAGACCATCACGGTAATTGAGCGCGACCAGCTCGAAAACGTTGCTGGAGAAATTGCGCGCGGACAGTCCGGAATGATTACGGACGAGACCGCCGTCCAAATCGGAAAGATTGCGGGCTGTAACTACATGCTGATTGGTGCAGTAACACGCTACGAACATTCGACTTCGGCAACTGACCTGTTCATCTTCGGCTGGAGGAAGTACCACGCCCTAGCAACGATAGATGTGCGTGTTGTTGACGTTGAGACCACAAAGGTAGTGTTATCGCTCTCGGAGTCAGGCACTACGATGCAGAAGGGTACTACCATGAATTTTTACGGCATGAACGACAAGAAGAACATGGACTTTGCGGGACTCGAGGCCGGAGCTGTGGCTGATGCTGCGTCTCGTTTGGGCTTCAAGCTCAGGGAAATTATGACCGGCGAATACCAGCAGGTGCTTGAACCCGGCAACAAGGACATAGTGATTAGTCTGGGAATGAGCGGAGGCGCACAGCTAGGCAGTCTCTACCGCGTGTATGTTGACGGCCGGGAAATTCACGATGCTGACGGAAATTCGCTCGGGCACGAGATGAATGATATTGCGGTGGTGAAAATCAGCAAACTTCAGCCAGGATTCAGCACAGCAGTGATTGCGGCAAAAGGTGCAGGGAATCTTGGACTGGTGCGCAAGGGCGACAAGATTTTTCCCATAGCGCAGGACGAACTGCAGGAAATGATCAAAGCTAAAGTTTTCCCCAAGAGCAGGCCGAAAGAAGTGAAGATAGATTCTGACCTTGAGGACTTCTTGAAGAGGAAGTAGACACATGGAGTACTTGATAGCAATATACACCGGCAGAAAGATATACACCCTGAATCTCAAGCAGGGAGTAACTGCAACTGTCGGTGATTCGCAGAGCGACACTGTCTATGTCGAAAAATATTCGCTCGGAGCGTCGTATCTGGTTCTGGCCTGCGATGCCGGAGGAGTGCGCATACTCTCACGGCAACCCATGAAGTTTGGCGATGAGTCCGTAACTAACCGTGTGCTCTCCGCTGGGGACATAATCACCATCACCGAAAAGATTTCCCTTGCGGTTTTCCCGGCCAAGTGTGCGCTGAACTCGGCGATTAACCTTCAGGGAATCGACGAACTGAGAATCGGGCGTTCCTACAACAGCAATGATATTTGCCTGAAGGACGCTAACGTCTCGACCCGTCATGCAGTCTTGAAGCGCGTAAACGGCCAGTGGAAAATCTCTGACCTGCAGAGCCGCAACGGTACTTTTGTGAACGGGACTCTCGCGGCTCCCGACGAAGAACTGGCCGCCGAAAACGTGAACGTGTTCATCTGCGGTTACGTGTTCTACGTCCAGAACGACATGCTGAGGTTCACGAACATTCCGGGTGAGATTGAGTTTGCACCGGAGATTGTCGATGCACTAGTGGCTATGCCCGCAAGACAGAAGGCTTATCCGTTCTTCCAGCGTTCGCCGAGAATCCGCAACAGGGCCGAAAAAGCGGAGTTCGAGATTTCCTCGCCGCCAAACGCAGGGAACAAACCGGCTATATCCTGGCTGACTGTCCTTATGCCTCCGTTAATGATGGTGCTGGTTATGGGCGGAATTGCCCTCATGACCAAAAACTTCAACATGCTGATGTACTCACTGCCCATGTCGTTAATGTCCGTAGTGATTACGATCATCAACAACAAGAACAACCTCAAAAAATGGATGAAAACCAACGGAATAGCTCTCGAAAAATATTCGGAGTACCTGGAGGAGACGGACAGGAATATTACTGCGGCGGAGAGTGCATGTATTTCCGCGTTGAGCACGGCGAGTCCCGGAGTGCAGGAGTGCCTCGCAATTGCCAGCAATGTATCGCGCAGGCTGTGGGAGCGCACGCCAAGAGACAGGGATTTTCTGAATGTCCGCGTCGGAACCGGAGAGATGCCCTCAAACGTCAAAGTCAAACTGCCATCTGCCCAGATTGCCATTGAGGATAATCCGTTCGTCAAGCAGGCTCAGGCCATAAGGGACAAGCACGTAACGTTGACGGGAGTTCCTGTGTGCCATTCGTTCCTGGATTTTCCGGTTACGGGATTGGCGGGACGGCGTGATGCTGTTATGCGCACAGCCTGGCGGATAATTATGGACACAGCGACTCACCATTCATACGAGGACGTGAAGATTATCTGTGTCTACCCTGAAGAAGAACGCTCTCAATGGGAGTGGCTGAGATGGCTTCCGCATATTTGGGACAGCAAGCACAAGAAGCGTTACCTGGCCTGCACGAAAGATGAGGCCCGACCGATGTTGCGCGAGGCCGCCGAGACAATGAAGGTACGACGCAGGGACATCAAGCCCGGCAACAAGGAATTTATCCCGCAGACTCCGTTTTACCTGCTGGTGCTGGCTGACCGTGCACTCACTGAATCAAGCGGCGAGCAGTTCATCCCGGAAAGCTCGGAGCTGGGTTTTGCGGCACTATACGCTTACGGCGACATAGGGGCACTTCCCGGCGAATGCCAGAGCGTAATCACGTGTGATGTCCCCGCGAGAATCCAGAACACCCAGCCCGACAGAGGCACAACTACAACGGCGTTTACCCCCGACAAAATCAGCGTGTCTCAGCTCGACGAATTTGCGCGTGCACTTGCTCCTGTTCACCTTGTCTCAGCCGGAGGAGGAAGCAGAATGCCCGCGAGCATCTCCTTCATGCAGGGCTTCAATGCCCAGACCGTAGAGGACCTTGACGTTATGGGACGCTGGCACTCCAGCCACTCAGAGAAGAGTCTTGCTGCACCGATCGGCATAAAGGAGAACGGGGATATATTCGAGTTCGACGTGTTCGAGAAGGCTATGGGGCCTCACGGTATCGCCGCAGGAACTTCCGGAAGCGGCAAGTCCGAGATGCTCACGACGTGGCTGTTGTCCCTTGCGCTGAATTTTTCGCCTGATGACGTGAACATTGCGTTAATCGAGTTCAAGGGTAATGACCTCTCCAACATTCTGCATGACCTTCCTCATATTGCGGGCATCGTTAGCAACCTGAACGACCCATCGACGATTATTCGCGGCCTGAAGTCCTTAAAGGGAGAGAAGGACCGCAGGATGAGGCTGTTCGAGCAGTCGAGCTTCCTATCGTCGAAAAGCATCTTTGCCTACCAGAAATACCAGAAGTCTCACCCGAACGAAGGCTTAGAACCATTGCCCTACCTAATCATCGTGATTGACGAGTTCGCAGAGCTGGTTACGCAGTATCCCGAGTTCAACGACGAGATAGTATCAATTGCGCGTGTAGGGCGTTCCGTCGGAATGTACATGACATTGACCATGCAGTCCCCGCAGGGAGTCGTGAAGGGGCAGGTGTCATCGAACACGAAGTTCCGTGTGTGTCTGCGAACAGCTACAGCCGCAGAGAGCAAGGAGATTATCGGCACGGATGACGCGTTCAACATTTCAGCACCAGGCCGTGCATACATTAAGGTGGGCAACAACGAAGTCTACGAGCAGGTGCAGACGTTCTACGCAAAAGCTCCGTACAGGCCGAACTCCGGACAGCGCGGAGCGGTCGGCGAAATTAAGCTAGTGGCACTTAACGGCACCAAGAAGAAGCCGGAAATCTACAGCAAGACGATCAAGGCCGGCAAGGACGAGCAGAGCGAGGGAAACGTCGTCGTGAAGAACATCATCGACGAGGCGGAAGCACATCACATTCACCATGCGCGTCCTGTGTGGACGGAGCCGCTGCCGGAATTTCTCGCGCTGGACAAGCTCATTCAGGGACATGAAGCCTTTGACCGTTCGGCCAAGTCATGGCATGAAGCGAACAAGGGTCTTGCTGTAACTGTAGGATTGATTGACGCTCCGGAAGAACAGCGGCAGTATTCTTTTGTGCTGGACTTCATGAAGAATGGCCATCAGATTCTTTACGGTGCTCCGTCAACAGGAAAGACCAGCTTTTTGCAGACGCTTCTGACCAGTGCCGCGTTGATGTACACTCCTGAACAGGTGAACTTCCTGATATTCGACTATGGCAGCTTCATCCTGAAAGTGTTCGAGAATTTGCCGCACTGCATAATCTGCGCTGACCCGACGGATGACGAAAAGGTCAAGAAGGCCCGTGAATTTCTGCGAAGCGAGCTTGCATCACGCAGAAAGTTGTTCTCCGCGCAGGGAGTGGCGAATCTGGAGTCATACCGTGAGGCAATCGGGAAGCCCGTACCCGCAATAATTGTTGTGATAGACAACATAGCATCGTTGAGCAACCAGAGCAGTGAAGTGATGGAAGTCATCAACCAGACTGCGCGGGACGGCGGCGGCTTAGGAATTTACCTGATGATAACTGCGGGCAACTCTACCGGAATCTACAAGATAACGCAGTACGTGAAGAGCAGCCACACTCTCCAGATGACGGAGAAGACTGACTACAAGCCTCTAGTTGGCGGCGACGGCAGGACATATCCCGGGGCATATCCCGGTCGCGGCCTGACGAAAGGAGCACTCGAGTATCAGACTGCATTATGCGTTGACGGTACGAGCGAGACCGACAGGAGCCGTACGCTCAAGGCGTTATGCCTGGACATGGCGGAAGCGTGGGGCGGCAAGAGTGCTTCGCTCGAGGCGGCGGAGGCAGATGCGGCGGCACCGGTTGAAGCAGGAGAGCTTACCTTCACGAAGGACAGCGTGCAGCTTGGACTCAAGAAGAAGGCTCGTGAACCTGTGGAGTTTGTGTTCAGCGAGATGAGCGGGTGCATAATTTCGGGAGCATACGGGTGCGGAAAGAGCAGCATTCTCGGAATGATAGCCCATGCCTTGAGCGAGGATGAGAACACCAAGCTGTACGTCTATGAGGAGAACAGCTTTATGGAGAAGTTCTGTCCTGGAGCTGTGATCATGCACAAGCCGGAAGATGCCGACAAAGTTATTGCGGAACTTGATGCGGAATACTCAGACCGCGACGAGGACAGCAAGGGCCGGATAGTTCTGTGCATCGATGACTTCTACAATTTCTATCAGGACATCACGCAGGAGAGTGCGGACATTCTGGAGGCAATTGCTCGCGGCGGCACGGAACGCGGAATGTACATATACATTGCGTGCAGTTTGAAGGGGCTTATGCAGTTAAGCGGCTGGAACGTTCCGCTGATCAAGGAACTGCTCAAAGGCGGGAATGCTATTGCTGTGGAAGGAAGCCTCAGGGAATATCAGGCATTCAAGAATCTTCACCAGGAAGACAATATAGGTTTCGGCAAGCATGAGGGCTGTATAATTCACGGCAATAAAGTGATACAGCTTATGTTCGGGAAGCCTGAAGGGGTGTGAACGCAGTGAATGAACCTGATACTTTTATCGCGACGGTTACGAACGAGGAGCGCAGTTTTGAGCTTGATATGGAGCTGCCGTCTGGAATGCCCGTATCGGAATTGTGCCAGCAGATATTGATGATTCTGAAGGACATTCACGAGGAGATGTTCACAAATTGGAACAAGTGCCGCCTTGAGTACAGCAGCCGAATCCTGAAGGATGATGATACTTTGGTGAAGGCCGGTGCATTTGACGGGAGCAGGCTTGTTGTGCTTGAAGGGTAACGTGATTTATACGTGTTATTCATGACGAATTACTAAGTAGTTTTATCATATCAACAGGTATCCTAAAATTAGAATTGCGCATATAATAATTGCCATCGTGAAGCAAGAAATACAACAAAGCAAAGAAGGAGGTGAAAATTAATGCCGAAGATTAGGTTAACACCCGATGTCCTTCAGCAGAAGGCAAACGAGGTAACACAGTGCATGGATGATCAGCGTCAGGTAATCAGCGACGTAGCCAGCCTTATCGACGAAGTAGTGTCCGACTGGGAAGGCGAAGCGCAGAAGGGCTTCATCCAGGCCTTCGAGAACGCAAGACCTACATACGAGAAGTTCGCACCGGACCTCAGCAATTTTGCATCGTTCCTGAACAACTACTCGACAACAATGGAGTACCTCGACGTAGGCGGCCGCGAAGACATAATCAGCAGAGCCGCAAGTGCAAGTGCATAGAGCACAGTCATAAGCGTTTTGACGGAAGAATGAAGGAGGTGAAAATTAATGCCCGTAATCAAATTGACACCAGAGATTCTTGAGGAGAAAGCTGGAAATCTCAGGAATACTGCAGCAAGGAACGATGACGTAATAGCCCGCCTTGACGGACTTATTGAAGCTCTGAACGCAGACTGGGAAGGCGACGCATACAACGCATTCAGAGAGAGTTACGCTTCAAAGCGCGCAACATTCGAGAGCTTCACTGAGGACATGGAGATATTCGCCAGTTTCCTGGTAAAGTTCGCCGACATAATGAGGCAGGAAGAGAAGCGTCAGACGGACGTAGCAAGGCAATTAGCAGGCAATTAGTTGCCGTGTGAACATAAAACTTTAAAGGCAGGGGGCAGGAATTGTTCCCTGCCTTTTTGCTAATTCAGGGAGAATAAATGTATGTCAGACAAGGCAAGTAAAAGATTTCTGCTCATTACCAAGAAGGAATTGTTCTACTCAGCCGTAATGCTCAGAATCCGAAAGCTCGTCAACGTAGTCTATGATTTTCCTGCGGACAATCTGAAGTTCGAAGCAGAACTCCGCAATGCCCGCAAGACACTACGCAAAAAGAATTTACTTGAGGATTCGGCCAGAGACGGCGTGAACATAAGTTTTTCCCTCAGCGTGTGCGTGTCATTCTGCGCAAATCCGGACAAATGCGAAGTGATTGACTCTTACGGCTACTACGCTACGGTCTACCAGGCCTCCAAAATGTATATGCTGATGGAGCGCAGGGAGGATGACGACGAAGAATTACTCGCTGCCGCATGGTTCACCAGCAGGGACAGTCTCGATGAATACATCAACAAGCAGATTCAGAAACGGAAAGGAGCAGTGCTTAGATGAGCGGACTTAGAGACGCAAGCGGCGCAATCGTCATTGATGAGGCCGAAGCAGAAGAGGACATCAGGCGCGTCCAGATTGCACGGGAGAAGCTCGAAGAAGCCAGGCAGTATTTGGACCCGGCAAGCATAGACAGCGAAAGAATGTACGGCATGACACGCGATGCCCTCGAAGAACAGTTCACCCGCATGAACAAAGACCTGAACGACTGGCAGGAATTTTGTGATGCGACGGTCAGCTATATTCGTCATGTAGTGGCTGAGTACCAGAGAATCGACAGGGAATACGCCGCCAAAGCAAGGGAGCTGAAATAATTTATGCCGACGACAAGAATTAACGTTGACGCAGTAGAGGAGAGCACGGCCAGAGCATTACGCTTTGTGTCCGAACAGCAGGATGCTCTTAACGCAATAGCCAGAGTAGTTGACACGATGGAGGAGGCTTGGGACAGCGACGCACAGAGGGCTTATGCCGAAAGTTTCCAGCAGTCCAGACAGCAGATCGAACGCTTCAACGAGTCAGTGAACGATTCCTTGAACAATATGCGCAATTTCGTTACAGACTGCGTGAATGTCGATGAGCTTACCGCCAGAGAGATCCGCAATGTCAGCTGGTAGCAGAGAGGAGAGATTTGCACTATGCCGAAAATTTTAGCTGTTACTGAGGAGATGGAGAGAAGGGCCGGAGAAATCGGGAACAAGGCCGGAGAAATTCTCGACATTCAGAACAACGTAACGAATATATTTCAGAATATGGGCAGGGACTTTAGCGGAAGAATCCCTTCGCTCATGACAGAGAAAATGATAGCAATGGAAGATGTTTATCAGACCATCAATGCGACGCTGAACGGCTATAAGGATTTTCTCTCTGATGCCGCGAAAAATTACGAGTGGAATGATTCAGAGGCCGCAAGGTGGAGCAGAAATTTGGGGGTGAGTAACTGATGCCGTCAAACCTGTTAATCTTTGACGCAGAATATGTCTCAGAATTGACCAGCCGGATGAATCTGGCGTGCGATCTCATGGCCGAAGCGGTGTCGAGCCTGAAGAACGCAAGCGCACATGAAAACTGGAAGTGCAAGGAGCGTACGAGAATACTTGACGATTTCGACGAGCTTAACCTGAAACTTGGCCGTCTCGACGAGGGCGTGAACGAGACCACAAGAATCTTGGGCGGAAGCGTGAGCAGGTTTGCCGCGCTGGAGAGCCAGTACGATTCGCAGGCAAACGGTCTCTCCGACGAACTCACCAGCAATCACGGATATGCTGCCTCAGTCAGGACGGACGAGCCGTCAGGAGAAATCTCACAGCCCGGAGAAAATTCAGCTTTTGTTCCGCCAGCAGGCCAGGCACAGCAAAACGCAGAAGCAGATAATTCTGCACAGACAGGTGCTGCTGCCGGTGCAGCCGGTGCCGCAGGAGCAGGAGCAGCAGGCGGTCATCACGGAGCAGGAGGCGGGCACGGAACAGGTGCGGCCTCAGCAGTGGCAGGGCGCATCGCCGGAAGAGGCAGGCCAGGACATCACGGACCAGAGTCAGGCCAGGAATCCCAAACGACAGCAGCAGGAGGAGCAGCAATGAACGTTAATTTGCCGGTTACGCACATCCCTGACAGCCCCGACGCGGCCGCAAAAGGCATCAAGGACACCAAAGCTATAGCCGATGCCGCAGTGAGCTTTACCGTACGCACAATCGCAGTAGCATTTGTCGGCGAAACCGCCGGAAACATTGAAGCACTGGCCGAAGCCTACAACACAGGCAGGAGCATCTTCGAGAACTCCGCCGTAATTATGGCCGCACCGGCTCAGGCCCACACAACCGAACGCCTCGCTATGGCCGCAGGTATAGTCAGCCTTGCAGGGAACAGCCAGACGGGATTTTCGGGCTTTGCGCAGGCCGCAGGAGTAACAGCATCATATTCTTCGTCATCGTCATTTTCTGCTTCCGGCGAAGGCTTCAGGAGGAAGGCAATGGATTTCATGTCGGCGGCTCAGGGAAATTCTGAGGCAGGCGAGCTGAGAAATGTATTCGGTGTACTGGCCGGAACAGACAGTGAAGTTGTCCAGGCCTCAGGTTCCGGGAGCGGAAAAAGGTCATTCTTTGATATGATAGTCAGCGCACTCAAGAAGGCTATATCGGGTGAAGAGTCCGGAAGCAGTTCCTCATCAATGTTCTCTGCCTCTTCAGCAAGTTCTTCGTCAGCTTCTTCACTATCCGGATCGTCGCCCGTAGCGGATTTTCTGAACAAGTTTGTGATGGATCAGGTGTGATGAATTATGTCTGTACAGGTGAAATTTGCAGCCCGCTCGGACGTTGGGCACGTCAGAACCAACAACGAGGATAATTTATACTGCAATGGAATAATAATGACGGTCTCTGAACGGGAGAGGCCGTTTTTTTTGAGCGGAATAGCTGAAGCTCCGTGCATATTTGCCGTGTTTGACGGAATGGGCGGCGAGGACTGCGGAGAACTTGCCTCTCTTACGGCGGCACAGACTCTCTCTGAACACTCGCCCAAAATTCTGCGCAACATTCTTGATCCGGACGATGGAGAGTGCAACTTCGTAACTGATGCCAACGAGCAATTGCTGGACATTATGCGCAAGCAGCGGCTAAGGATGGGGACGACTTTCGTGATGTCGGTTATCGGCGGGGCTTCGTTCAGAGTGTACAATCTTGGTGATTCGCGCGGTTTCAGAGTCGAAAACGGAAGACTTGTGCGCGTAACCGATGATCACACTGTTGCGGAGGAGAAGGTGCGTATGGGACTGCTGACTCCAGAACAGGCCGACAAGAGCAGGGAGCGGCATATTCTCACGCGATGTCTGGGAATTTATGACGATGAAGTGCCTGTGAGTCCTGCTGTGTACGGGCCGTTCATGTTTGACTCAAATTCCGGCGGGCTTATGTGTTCTGACGGATTGACCGACATGCTGGAGTTCAAGGATATTGCGGGCATCATGAAGAATTACCCGGAACCTTCGGATGCAGTGAACGCGCTGGTTGAAGCGGCACTTATGCGCGGCGGCCGTGATAACGTTACGTGCGTAGTCTTCAGAATAATGGAGGGTGAATAAATTTAGCTATGAGCGACATCAAGAAATACGAGCCTCTGTGGGGTTCATGGTACGTCGATGATAACCCGTTGGGCGAGGGTTCATTCGGGAAGGTCTACAAGGTTCACAAGGAGGAGTTCGGGCGGCAGTATTACGCGGCGGTCAAGATAATATCCCTGCCTCAGAGCAAGGAGGACCTTAACCGTGCTAGGAGTGAGTTCAACGACGACGAGCCTTCCGTCCGGAGCTACTTCAAGGGAATGGTCGATGACATAGTGCAGGAAATTGACCTGATGAGTATTTTTCGGGGAAATTCCAACGTAGTATCGCTTGAGGATCATGAAGTTGTGCCCAGAGGGGGCGATTCGGGGTGGGACTCGATAGGCTGGGATATTCTCATCAGGATGGAACTGCTCACGACACTTTCTGCCTACACGACGACTAAGAGCCTGACGATACAGGATGTTATGCAGATAGGCATAGACATATCCCACGCGCTGGAGCTTTGTGCGGTCAAGAAGGTAATACACCGGGACATCAAGCCTGACAATATTTTTGTGTCTGAGTACGGAGATTTCAAACTGGGAGATTTCGGAGTGGCACGGCACATTGAGCGGATGAACGCCGAGATGTCCAAGAAGGGAACGCCAACGTATATGGCACCGGAGATATACAACGGAGAGCAGTACGGTCCATCGGTTGACCTGTATTCGCTCGGAATAGTGATGTACCGTTACCTGAACAAGAACAGGACACCGTTTATGCCTCCTTTCCCCGAGCCGATAAAGCCTGAGGACAGAGAGAAGGCCTTATTGCGCAGAATGAGGGGCCAAGAAAAATTCCCGGACATTCCGGATATTCCGCCGGAACTGAATGATTTTGTGCTGAAAGCCTGTGCGTTCAACCCTGAGGACAGATTCAGGGACGCTACGGAGTTCCGGATGGAGCTTGAGAGAATCGCCGGAGTGAAGTCAAAGGCTCCGATTCAGGAAGTGCGTCCTGAGCCGGCAAGCAGGGACGGATCGAAGCGTCCCCGGGCAATGCGTCAGGAGGAGGACGAGCGAACGACCGGAGTGTTTATGCTGAGGCGCGAAGAAACCATAGCTGCCCCCCAGAACATAAAGCCCGAAGTTCCCGCAAAAATTATGAACCTGCTCTCAATGCCCGGGGCTGTGTTTTCGGGACTGCTGACTCTGCTGTGCCTGTTCAGCGGCAGGGTACGCGATATAGTTTTCTCGATGCCGCTCTACGCAATGTGTGCGGCTCTCTGTGTGCTCACGTTCAAGCTGTCTGCACTGAATCTCGTAACTATCGTGTGGCTGGTGTGCTGGCTGGCATTTACGGCACTGATGAACTTTTCGGCGTTTGACTACTCGCTTCTGGCAATGACGCTAGGAATATTATGTGCTGAGGCTTTGCGCTCGCAGAGTCCTAAGTATAAACGTGCACTGAGCATAAGCCTCGTAATGTGCGCAATAGTAACCTGTGTACTGACCTGGCGGACTTCAGGAGCGTCAACCTCTCCGAACTTCAAGGCACTGGTAGCGGCATCATACGGTATTCCTGCAATGCTGGTACTGTCTGCCGGGATTCTCATGCTGTCCCGCCGTGATGTCATTCCTGCCTTAGCCGGATTACAGACCGCTCCGCTTTTGGCGTACGTTATGATGATTATTCTTGCGCTGTCTGGAAAATTTTCGCCCCAGCTCTTCAACATAGCGAATGCGTGTTTCGTGGGGTTTTCGCCCGAAAGATTTTCGTGGTGGAGGTATGGGCGGTTCTTGGGGCTGATAGTTCAGGTTATGGCGGCAGAATGTGTTGTGCTGGTTGCCTGTGCAAAAATGATGCCTGGTGATTTTCTGGAAGTGCTCGCGAACAAGAAGAGGGCATTGCTTGTGTTTGCGGCATGTATAGCCGTGATAGTGCTGATGATTTCGGGAGTAATGTGGCTGTGAGCAAAAAATTAGTGTTTGTGTCGAATTACTTCAACCATCACCAGAAAGCCCTTGCGGATGCATTTGTGAGGATTTACGGTGAGGATTACGCGTTCATAGCGATGACACCGTTTAACGAGAAGCGTCTTGCGATAGGCTACAAGGACATGAATCAGACATCATATGTGTTAAGGGCTTACGAGAGTCCGGGAGCACTGGAAGAAGCCCGCAGGATGATTCTGGAGTCTGAGTGCGTGATAGCCGGGGGAATGCCGGTAAGTGTGGTATCCGAGCGGCTGAGGCAGGGAAAAATAACGTTTATGCAGAGCGAGCGTTTCTTCAAGGGTCCGTTCTGGAAGGATGCGGTGAGATTTGCGAAGTATTGGCGTTACAGCGGCGGGAGGGTTTACGCGCGAGACCCTCTCGCAAAATTTTACCTGCTGTGTGCGTCGGCATATGCGGCTTGGGACTATAACACCTGCGGGCTGTTCAAAGGGAAAGCTTATCGCTGGGGATATTTCCCTGAGCTGAAACAGTATGACGAAATACCCGGAAAGGTGAGGGGCAGAATAATTTGGGTTGGGCGTTTTCTGGACTGGAAGCACCCTGACTTGGCCGTGAAGATGGCGGCTCGGCTAAAGGCACAGCATAAGTCATTCAGCATGAAGATTATCGGTTCCGGAGAGATGCAGGAAGAATTGACCAGAATGATAGACGCTGAAAATGTGGCAGACTGTGTTGAACTGACTGGTGCTCTTCCTGTTGAAGAAGTACGTGGTGAAATGGAACGGGCTGAAATTTTTCTGTTCACGTCGGACAGAGGAGAAGGCTGGGGGGTTGTGCTGAACGAGGCGATGAACAGCTGGTGTGCGGTTGCAGCGAGCTGGCAGAGTGGATCTTCTCCGTACCTGGTGAGGAACGGACGGAACGGGATTATATTTCGCGGGCTTGATGCCTTGACGGAAAATGTTAGTGAGCTTCTTGATGATGAGGCTATGTGTGCGGAACTTGGGCGGAATGCCTACAGGAATATGCTTGATGTGTGGAGTGCTGAAGTAGCGGCGAACAGGTTTGTGGAGCTTGCGGAGGCACTGAAAGGGAGTGATGGAGCTGTGAGGCTTTGGGAGGACGGGCCTTGCAGTGTTGCACCAGTGATATAGCTATATTTGAAGGAGGTTATGAAAATGAACGACGAGCCAAAATTTGAGTTTAATGGTATGCTGTTCACATGGGATGACAGTAAAGCCGCAGCTAATTGGCGAAAGCACAAAATAACTTTTAGGCGAGCGGCTGAAGTCTTCAGTGATGAATATGCTATTGATATTTGGGACTTGGGGCACAATGAGGATGAAGATAGACGCAGTATAATAGGCCGGACGACAGTAGCCAGCATATTATTTGTGGTATATGTTGAACGCATCACGCAGGACAGTAGAGATGTTTATCGTATTATTTCTGCACGTCCTGCAGACAGAAGGGAGGTGAAAGACTATGAGCTTGGAACATCCAGGTGAATACCCGCCGACTCTTGAGGAAGAACTGGAGGCTTTGAGGTCCATTCGCGAAGAGGATATCGATTATTCAGACATTCCGCCGATGAGTGATAACGTCATCATTACTCCGTTTAGGGAAATCCGCAGACGCAGACAAGAAATGCGAAACGCACAGAAAGCAGCGGCACTCTGATATAATTACAGGCATCCCAAACGAAAAAGAGGTACATACACATGAAAATCGGATTTATCGGACTCGGAATTATGGGCCGCCCCATGGCCAAAAACCTCATCAAAGCCGGACACGAACTCAGAGTCTATGACATGAACAAGACAGTCGTAGATGACGTTGTAGCCTTCGGCAAGGGGAAAGCTGCCGCCGCCGCAAACGCAGTAGATGCCGCAAAAGGTGCTGAGCTCGTATTAACCATGCTTCCCAATTCTCCCCACGTGAAGAGCGTAATGCTGGAAGACGACAAAGTTGCTGACCACATGGAGAAGGGCGCAGCGTTTATCGACATGTCCTCAATCAACCCGATAGCCAGCCGCGAAATCGCAGACGCTCTCGCCAAAAAGGGGATCGACATGCTTGACGCACCGGTCAGCGGCGGAGAACCGAAAGCAATTGACGGCACACTCAGCTTCATGGTTGGCGGCAAAAAGGAAGTCTTCGCGAAATTCGAGCCTATCCTTAAAGCAATGGGTTCAAGCGTAGTCCTGTGCGGAGACATCGGAGCAGGCAATGTAACAAAACTCTGCAACCAGATCGTCGTCGCAGTGAACATTGCGGCAGTCAGCGAAGCACTCATGCTCGGCAAAAAAGCCGGAGTTAATCCCGAAGCAATCTATCAGGCAATCAGGGGCGGACTTGCAGGTTCAACGGTCATGGACGCAAAAGCTCCGATGATCATGGACCGCAACTTCAAGCCCGGCTTCAAGATTGACCTTCACATCAAGGACCTCAACAATGTATTCGACGCGGCAAAGGCCGTAGACTCTCCTACTCCGCTTACCGCTCAGGTGTTCGAGATGATGAAGATTCTCCACAATGACGGCAAGGGACAGAACGACCACAGCGCACTTGCACTTGTCTACGAGAAGATGGCTAACACGGAGATTACACGCGGCTAACCCGCAAAATTTTCACATTAGGCGCATATACTTGACCCTGTGATGTTAGTGTACAATTCACTTCACAGGGTCTAATTTTATTTTCAGGAGTTTTTCTCAATGCGCAAATTCTCTATAATGCTGTTATTCTTTCTGCTGTTTACACACAGCTCGTTTGCTCAGGACATTTCCGGCTTGTCTCTCGAAGAATGCCTGACACTCGCACTGCTCAACCACCCTTCGCTGACGAAATCGCAGGCTTCCGTCAAAGATGTTGCCGCCCAGCTCGACGCACTCAGAGCCAACGACAGAATCAGCATCAGCCTGACAGGTTCGGTGAATTACGACGGAGATTATGAGGACTGGGACAGCCGTTATCACAGTGAATCGCTCAGAATTTCCGCGACTAAGCTGTTATACGACACCGGCCGCAACAGACTCCAGAAGGCAATCCGCACCGAGAGCCTTAACGGTGCACACGAGACTCTGCGCAACACAATGGTCAGCGTCGCCGCGAACGCAAAGCGGGCATATTACGACCTGGTGCTGAAATTCCTGAACAGGGACGTTGAGCGCGAAAAGGTCAACAACCTCGAGGAACACCTCAAGAATGCTCAAGGTCTATACGATGTTGGCAATGTATCATTTATCGAGGTAACGAAGGCTCAGGCTGATGCAGCAAGTGCCCGTGTCTCGCTCATGAAGGCCGAAAACGATATACTGCTCTCACAGGAAGCCCTGCGTGTCGCAATGGGTACGGACATCGCCGGACCGTTCGATATTCTCCTCTCCACTGAGCTGCTGCTTCCTCAGCCAGCCGACGACGTGAACATTCTTATTGCCTCTGCGCTGAATGACAGGCCGGACTACAAGAAACTGCTTCACGATGTCAAAGGCAGCGAGTTAGCAGTCAAGAACGCCGCACGAGCAAATTCACCGACCATCAACGGCACTCTCAGTTCAACGTTCTCGAACCGTGAAGGAAGTTCCTCAACAGAGGATTATGCTGCAGGAATCAGCATCAACGTACCGGTTTCCGACGGAGGGGCGACAAAAGCAGGAATTGCTTCTGCACGTGCACAGCTCGAGTCCGTAAATGCTGACGTTGAAGCCTTGCGGCAGAACATCACATATTCAGTAAGGAGTGCGGCGTTATCCCTGACCAACGCAACGGACAGGGTACGTTCTGCTGAGGCGACGGTGAAGTACGCAGAGGAGAATCTCACTCTAGCACAGGGACGCTACGAAGTCGGAGTTGGTGAGCCTCTTGAACTCAGCGATGCGGTTTCGACGCTGGCAAGTTCACGCTACACTTACTATCAGGCACTCTATGACGCACAGACAGCAAGGGCAAATCTCGACGAGGCACTTGGCCACTTGCCGCCGGAAATTGAGGGGAGGATTCAGGATTGGGAAGCGCAATAGACCTGCACATTCACACTACAGCGTCGGACGGAACTGACAGCCCGCGCGAATTGCTCTGGAATATTCAGAAGGCAGGGGTAAATATTTTCGCAATAACTGACCACGACACGATAAAGGGAGTGCTCGAGATGAAGAAGATTATTCCTGCGGGAATGCGCTTCATTCAGGGAATAGAGTTTTCGTGCAGGACGAAGTCGGGCAGCAAATGCCACATACTTGGTCTGAATTACGACGAACATAACGTGATGTTTCAGGACGCAATCAGGACAGGCGACAATCTCCGGCATCAAAAGTTCTTCAAGAGAATCGAGACTCTGCGCTCTGAGTTCGGGATAACGTTTACTGACGACGAAATAGACTCTCTCCTGAAAATTCCAAGCGTCGGAAAACCGCACATTGCGAACATGATAGTGATGAAGGGTTTGGCTTCTGACAGGCAGGACGCAATCACCAGGTATATTGACCGGTGCAGAACAGGCGTTGACAGGATAGACGCGGAACAGGCTGTACGTGCAATTCTCTCTGCCGGAGGAATCCCGGTGTGGGCACATCCTCTTGGCGGCGAGGGCGAACCGGAACTTCCCGAGCACAAGTTCAGGGTATTATTGGGTGAGCTTGTGGGTTATGGCCTCAAGGGGTTAGAGTGCTGGTACTCAAAATATCCTCAGGTGAAATGCAGAATGCTCGTTAGGTGGGCGGAAAGGAACGGTCTGTGTATTTCCGGCGGGAGCGACTATCACGGCACAAACAAGTCAATTCCGCTCGGAAAACTCAACTCCGAAAACATAAACGTAGATTCAGGAATGCTTAACATACTTAGAAAGATTCAGGGAGCGTGAAAACATGATAGCAGGACTCAAGAAATTATTATTGCTGGCGATATTTGCGGGAATAGGCTACGGAGCATATTACTTTTTCTTCCACGAAGAGCCGGTAACTTACGGGCTGACCACTTCAAAGATTGACAGGGGCGACATAGTCTCGACGGTAACAGCAACAGGAGAACTCAACGCAATAAACGTAATCGAGGTAGGTACTCAGGTTTCAGGGATAATTCAGGAGATATACGCGGACTTCAATTCGCAGGTCAGAGCGGGACAGTTAATCGCATTGATTGACCCCTCAGTTCTGCAGCTTACCTTGAAGGAATCGGAGGCCAGCCTTGCGGTGTATCAGGCCAGCGTAGCGAGCGCACAGGCTTCACTTGCTGACGCACAGAGGCAGCTGGCACGCAACAAGGAATTGCTCTCGAAGAAGCTAATAGCCCGCAGTACCGTAGACACCAGCGAGACCGACGTAGCCATGAAGAAGGCAGCACTGCAGGAAGCCAGATCCCGGGTAGTTCAGGGCCGGGCCGCCGTAGAACGCGCACGCACCAACCTGAATTACACGCGCATAACTTCACCTGTGAACGGTGTGGTGATTGACCGTCAGGTTGACGCAGGCCAGACCGTAGCATCGGGCTACCAGACACCGACACTGTTTAAGGTTGCGGAGGACTTGACGCGGATGCAGATTGAGACTCAGGTTGACGAGGCAGACATAGGTACAGTAGCAGAAGGACAGGACGTAACTTTCAGGGTAGATGCATTTCCTGACGAGGTATTTGCGGGAAAAGTAGTGCAGGTGAGGATTGCGCCGAGCACCAGCAATAACGTTGTAACGTACACGGTGATAATTCACGTCGATAATCCAGAACTGAAGCTGAAGCCGGGAATGACAGCAAACGTTTCGATTGAGACAGCCCGCGCAAATAATGTGCTGAGAATTCCTGTAGCCGCATTGAGGTTCACGCCGCCTGAGGCACTGCTGAACACAATATCGTTCGACAAAAGCGTATTGATGCAGAAAAAGACGCTGAACACCGGGCTTGTCTGGCCCGCACGAGGGGATATGCTCATGCCGCCGGTACAGGTCGTAACGGGAATATCCGACAACAAATGGGTACAGCTTATCTCTGAGAAGGCGACAGCCCAGAGACCGCCAAGGCCGGAAGGAGCACAGCCGAGACCTTCACAGCAGAATCAGGGTCAGCCTCAAGGAACGAGAAGTCTTTTGCGTGAGGATACGGAACTTGTCGTCAATGCTCAGGCCGGAGCTACGACAGGCAGGACGACGCAGGGAGGTCTTTTAGGTACGCCGAGAAGAGGCGGAGGCGGGCCGAGATAATGAGCATAATCGAAGTCAGGGATTTGACGAAAATCTACAAGACCGGCGATATTGAGCTTCATGCTCTTGACGGAGTGAGCTTCAAGATTGAGCGCGGAGAGTTTGTGTGCGTAATGGGGCCTTCTGGTTCTGGCAAGTCCACGATGATGAATATTCTGGGGTGTCTGGATGTTCCGACTTCGGGGCATTACGAACTTGACGGAGTGAACGTGAAAAATCAGAGTAAGGCGGAATTAGCGGACATACGCAACCAGAAATTGGGCTTTGTGTTTCAGGGGTTTAACCTGCTGCCGAAGGTTGACGCTGTAGAGAACGTGGAACTGCCGTTGCTGTATCGCGGGGTTGGCGGTTCAGCCAGAAGGAAGGCGGCGGTGAAGGCACTGGAGCGTGTTGGTCTGGGCGAGAGATTGCACCACCGTCCTGCGCAGATGTCGGGAGGTCAGCAGCAGCGTGTTGCGATTGCGCGGGCGATTGTTGGTGAGGCACCGATAATTCTTGCTGATGAGCCTACCGGGAATCTGGACACAAAGACTACGGTTGAGATAATGAATATCTTCACGGCACTGCACAAGCAGGGAATTACGGTGATACTGGTTACGCACGAACCTGAGATAGCGACATGGAGCGAGAGGGTACTGCGTTTCCGGGACGGGAAGCTGATTGCGGATGAGGCTGCTCCGAAGATGGAGGACTTGGACTCTGAGGCGAAACGATAGATTGGAAGCGAAAATCCCCCTGAGTCTTTATTGGCTTAGGGGGATTTTTTGTGTGCTTACGAGTTCAGAAAGCCGACGTAAAAGGCAGGGAATTATACCCATTCACTGATCTTACGTTCGGATACATGCCAGCTAACATCGTTGCGTGTTGAGGCAATATCACAATAGCGGCAGGCAGGTGCAGCATGTGCAAGTTTCCAGAGGATTTTTCCCGCACTGATATTTTTTTGGTAGATGTCTATATAATCGTCCTCCGTAACTTGAATATTCTGGTGGAACTTTCTGTTGAAGATGTCCACATGCGGAATAAACGAACATATATACAGTTTGCCATGCTTTAGCGTTGTACAACCGTTACGGATACACGATACAAAATTCTTGTGTACATCACCGTTCCCTGATAAATCCAGCGGCCTCTTGCTGAATAAAGCCTTGCTGCCAGTTCCGTACTGACAATTTACCCCAAATTCATTTGCTATAGCCCTTATCTTCTCCCAATCCAAACTTATAGGGTAATAGCTGATTTTTATCTGTACATTGTTATCCTTGCAGGCAGTCCAGAAACTTTTGTCCTGCTGTGCCAGCAATGCACCATTAGTAATGATGTAAATATCGCCTTGCGTGAAATTATCCCTGACAATCTTCATCAAAGTAGTTATCTCTGGATTCAGCAGAGGTTCTCCGCCCAGAAGACGAATAATTCCGCACTTATGTGAAAATAGTTTTCCCATGCGTTCCATGTCACGGCGAAACTCTTCAATATCGACAAATTCAGGATCGGCTAAAGGCGAGAAATGATCGCAGCCGCAACAATTCAGATTGCAGTGTTCTGCAACATGCGTCTCAAACGAGATATGATTTATTCCGATGAGGGTCAGGAAATAACGCAAGAATTTCCACACTGGGACGGGAAGAATTGACTTGAAGAACTGTTTCATTGTGCGCAGCCCTCCGTTCCTGACACAGAAGACATTATGCACTCACAAGAACTCACAATATTTAAGTTGGGGTTAGGATTAGGACAGATTAAGCCACTGCGAACTGCGAACATTATACTCACTCATTTTCACAGCTGTCAACCTCCTTATTACTTGATATTTTGTGTATTCTAACATACAGGTATAATAACTCCAATCCACAAAAAATTTCTCACTCAGGCGGTGATTATTATTCACTATGATTAAGCGCATTCTCCACACGTCAGACTGGCATCTTGGCCGCAGACTCAAAGAACATGACCGCTCCCAAGAGTTCAGGCAGTTCTTCTCCTGGCTCGAACACATAATCTCCTCCGAAAATATTGACGCTCTCCTCGTCGCTGGAGACATCTTCGACAATACCACTCCCTCAGTTCAGACTCAGGATATGTACTATTCATTCTTGAGCACCCTCGCAAATTCTTCCTGCCGCCACATCATAATAACCTCTGGTAATCACGACTCCCCTGCCTTCCTCGATGCTCCCTCAGAACTCCTCAAGCTCAACAATATTCACGTCATAGGCCAAGCCCGCGAAAATCCATCTCAAGAAGTCCTCGTACTAACTGACCCGCAAAATAATCCGGAGCTTATCGTCTGTGCAGTTCCCTACCTCAGAGACAGAGACGTTCGCTCAGCCAGAGCAGAAGACAGCTTCGAGGAGATGGAACGCTCACTTAAAGCAGGCATCACCAGACACTACGAGGAAGTCTTCTCTTGTGCGCGCGGACTTCGAGAAAAATTCGATGTCCCGATTGTCGCAATGGGGCATATGTTCCTCGAAAAAGGCAGGACCCAAGAAGACGAAGGAGTACGCTCGCTTTATGTCGGTACTGCCGTAAAAATCGGCAGCGAAATTTTCCCTGATGACATAGCTTATACAGCATTAGGACACCTGCATTCACCGCAAAGTATAGAGCGAGAAAATATACGCTACAGCGGTTCGCCAATCCCTATGACCTTCGGAGAAGCAGAAGGCCCCCGAAAATCTGTCAGCATTGTCGAGCTTGACGGCCATAACTTCGCAGGAATAAGGGAGGTGCAGATTCCAGTCTTCCAGAAGCTCAATCGGGTACAAGGCTCAATGCAGGAAATTAATACCCGGCTCGGCCTTCTGTGCGGCACCGACGAATCTATATGGCTTGAAGTTACTCTGACAGGCAATCAGTATACACCTAACTTTCAGGACAACGTGAACGACTGCGTGAAGGATTTTCCACTAATTGAGGTTCTCAGCCTGCGCAATGAATCTACAGTCAGGCATGAAAGTCCCGACACAGATACACTCACGAATCTTGGAGACATAGAGCCTATGAAAATGTTTGAGCGTCGAATGGACAAAGAAGGTATCGAAGAAGAAAAACGTTATGACTACAGAAATATGTACATAGAAATTTTGCGCAAAGCAGAAAGAGAGGGCGTTCACTGATGAAGATTTTGAGCATTACGTTCGAAAATTTAAATTCACTTAGGGGAAAGTGGCGCATAGACCTGACAGACAAAGCCTATACTTCCGACGGAATTTTCGCGATAACAGGTTCTACCGGAGCAGGAAAAACCACAATCTTTGACGCAATATGCCTCGCCCTTTATGGATGCACCCCTAGACTCGGCAGCGTTACTTCCGGCTCAAACGAAATTATGTCGCGCGGAAAATCCTCATGCTATGCTCACGTTACCTTCACCGCCGACAAAAAGAACTACACGGCCAAGTGGGGACAGTCCAAGAAAAATGGTGAACTGCAGACCCCGGAGCACCGCCTTGAAGATTCGGATAACGGTATCCCTTTAACCTCAAAGAACAACGACACTCTCAGGGAAATTATCAGGCTGACGGGAATGGACTTCAAGCGTTTCACGAGGGCAATGATGCTCGAACAGGGCAAGTTCGACTCGTTCCTGACCTCCAGCAAAAACGAACGTGCAGAGATTCTCGAACTGATTACCGGCACGGAGATTTACAGCACAATCTCGAAGGAAGTATATACGCGGGCAAAAAAGGAAAAAGATATTTTGCGCGAGAAGGGTATAGAGCTTGAAGCGTTCAAGTCTTCCGGCGGGACAATGACCAGCGACGAAATACAGGCCGAAATTGAACACAGAAAAGCAGCCCTCGCAGCTCTTGAGGCAGGGTTCAAGTCAGCACGGGAAGCTAGGGACTGGCTCCGCGAAATACGGACGATTGACCAGAACATCAGCAATAACGACGCGGACATAGAGACTCAGACGAAACGCTTCGACGCATTCGAGCCCGGACGAATAATTCTCGAACGGGCAGAACGTGCCGCGAGCATTGAGACAGATTACACAAAGCTGAAGTCCGCCCGCGAAATCCTGGCCAAGTGCGCCGAGTCTGTCAGGGTAATTCAGGAAGGCATTGCACAGAGAGAGGCAGCAATAGCAGAAATCTCCGACATGCTCCCCAAACTTTTGGCAGAGCTTGAGGGCAAGAAACACGGCATAACGGATTCACCGGATGCTGTGGCACTGAAAGTCGAGACAGCAGTCGGCGATTACGTGAAAGCGGTGCACGATAAGATAGAAAGCGAGCGCAAAACACGCGAGGCTGAAGGAAAAGTTAATGCTCTTCAGAGAGAACTTAAGGACATAGTAGAAGCAGGGAAGAAGGCCCGTGCAAAAATGGAAGAGGCCGGGCAAAAACAGGATCAGGCTTTGCGTGAATTTATGGCACTTCGGGCAAGAACTACAGCCGCAGTCCTGGACGAGGAACGCTCAAAATTACAGCCGGGGTCTCCGTGTCCGTTGTGCGGTTCGCGTGAACATCCGGCCTTTACGCACGAACACACATCTGGAGAATCATCGCAGGAACTATTTACCCAAATGGACAGCTTCTCGGAAAAACTAGAGGCCCTGAAGAAAGCCTACGATGCCGCACAGAATGAACACAGTGAACTTTCGGACAGGTGGAGCAATTATTCTGCCGCGCTAAGTGCCGAAATGAATCGGGTGATGATGTCCAAAGAAGATGTGCAGGCCAAGACAGAAAAACTATCTGCTTGTCATTCGGCAGTAAGCGAGGCGATAAGGCCCCTGTGTTTCGGCGAAGTCAACGGCACGGAAAAAGTTCTCAGTATGACCCGTGAATGGGCAGAGAGGGTCAGTCAGCTCGAGAAAGACATACAGAAATCACAGGCAGAGAAGGGCAACCTCGAGTCAGTTCTGGCAACGGAGAAGGCTTCGCTTGAACGCGTAGTCAATGACCTCAAAGAAGCGGAAGCTGTCCTCGCAGAACAGGAAGCCGCGTTTAAGTTATGTCTTGCTGAGAAAAACTTTGCAGATGAAGGTGATTTTGTCTTGTCGCTCCAGAACATCAGACAACTTCCGGATCTCAGGAGGGAGTGGCAGGAACTCAATAACAGGATGAATGCTCTTCAGGGTATCAAGGAAAATCTTGCGCGTAAGCTCGCCGACAAGAAAGCACTGAATTTGACGCAGAAAGGTCTTGAAGAGGCGGAGGCGGACTTCGCTGAACACGAGGCAGCAGTTATCGCCGCCAAAGGAGATATTGCTTCGCTGGAGCAGAAATTTGCGGAAATAAATTCCCAGCAGGCCAGGATTGATGAACTCACCGGGAAATATGATGAACAGAAGCTCACTTCACAAAAATGGTCGGCGTTGAGCGAGATGATAGGTTCCTCAAAAGGAGATGCCTACAGAGTTTTTGCACAGCAGATTACGCTTGTACTTGTGGTGAACAACGCAAATACTTATCTTGAGCGAATGAGCGGCAGGTACACGTTAATTCTCACTCCAGACAGTGATGATTTGTCGATAAGCGTGATTGACGGAGACCAGGCAGGAGAAATTCGCCCTACAACGAATCTTTCCGGCGGCGAACGGTTTATTGTGAGTCTGGCTCTGGCTCTTGGCCTGTCCCAGATTTCCGGCAGCAAAGCACGAGTGGATTCGCTGTTCCTGGACGAAGGCTTCGGAGCACTCGATGAAGATTCCCTGAATACTGCTCTTGAGGCACTGGCCGAAATCAGGCGTGAAGGACGCATGATCGGCATAATCTCTCATGTCGCGGCACTCAAGGAACGAATTGCGACACAGATTAACGTTATTCCCAAACAGGAAGGCGTAAGCATTATTGAGGGAGCAGGCTGCTCAAAACTGTGAGAGTTATTGTAGAATCATGAAAACATTTCCCCACAAAAACAAAGGAGTGAATAATTATGACTAATCACGTTCTGTACAGAGGAAGCAGAATGCCCTTGCTTGTGAAAATAGCTATCGGCTTCTTGCTGGGAATACTCTTCGGGTTCATCGCCGCCCCAATGCTCCCAAACACGCCGTTCCTCAGCGAGCAGGTTATGCCCGTCCTGGATCTGGCCGGGAAAATCTTTCTCCGCCTGCTGACTATGCTAATTGTTCCGTTAGTGTTCTCCTCGCTGGTTGCAGGTGCCGCTTCAGTAGGAGATGCCCGCAAACTTGGAAGAATAGGCATCAAGACCATAGTGCTCTACCTGATTACGACAGCAGTAGCAATAGTTCTTGGCCTTTTCATCGGAAATATTATGCAGCCCGGAATCGGTATGAACATTCCCGCAGGACTTCAGCAGTCGGTCAAAGAATCAAAGCCGGTGTTTGACGTTATTCTGGACATTTTCCCGAGCAACCCCATATCCGCGATGGTTCAGGCGAATATGCTGCAGATAATCGTGTTCGCGCTGTTTGTCGGAGTGGCGTGCGTAGTGGCAGGTGAGAAGGGGCAGAGGGTAGCAAACTTCTTCGAGAATTTCGCCGAAGTCATGTACTCAGTTACGCATCTTGTCATGGCCTTAGCACCTTACGGAGTGTTCGCGCTTATCGCCACAACCGCCGCAAAGTACGGAATTGCTCTGCTCGCTCCGTTCGCGAAAGTCATCGCCGCAGTTTACATAGGGTGCATAATCCACGCACTCGTAATCTACTCACTGTTAATCATTCTGGGCTGTCGTAAATCACCGTTCTGGTACTTCAAGAGCATTCAGGAGGCAGCGATCACGGCGTTCGTTACCCGTTCCAGTTCGGGGACTCTGCCCGTAACGTTGGCGTGCACCCGCAACAATCTCGGTGTCTCTGAGGGCGTAAGTTCCTTCGTCCTGCCTTTGGGTGCTACCATCAATATGGACGGTACGGCACTCTATCAGGGAGTGTGTGCCTTGTTCGTAGCGCAGGCGTTCAACATTCCGCTGACCCTCCAGATGCAGATCAACATAGTGGTAACCGCAACGCTTGCCTCAATCGGGACAGCAGGAGTACCAGGTGCCGGGCTAATCATGCTAACGATGGTGCTGACCAGCATAGGGCTTCCCGTTGAAGGTATTGCGCTTGTTGCCGGAATTGACGTAGTGCTCGACGCGGCCCGTACCTGCTTAAACGTTGTGGGAGATACGGCGGTGTGTGCTGTAGTTGCCTCGAGTGAAGGCGAGACCCTGAAAGGATGAACTGCACGGCATGAAGACGATAATGTACAGGCACGGCAGAATGCCCCTTCTGCTAAAAATCTCGATAGGCTTTTTTCTGGGAATAATCTTCGGGTTCATAGCGGCACCTATGCTTCCGTATTCGCTGGTCTTAAGCAGCTATGTGATGCCGTTCATTGAGCTGTCAGGGAAAATATTTCTCCGCCTCCTCACGATGATAATTGTTCCGCTGGTATTCGCGTCGCTGATTTCTGGAATATCTGCTGTAGGTGATGTGCGCAAACTCAGCCGGATGGGCGGAAAAACTATTGCGCTGTACATTACGACAACACTAATTGCTGTGTGCATAGGGATATTCTGTGCGGAACTCTTCAAGCCCGGAACACAAATAGACGTGCCTCTTGGACTTCACAACTATTCGCCGTCAGTAAAACCGATAAGCGACGCGATTCTGGACATCTTTCCGGTGAATCCCATTGCCTCGATGGTGAATGCCGACATGCTGCAGATAATAGTGTTCGCAGTATTTTGCGGAGTGGCGTGTATATTTTCGGGAGAGACTGGTGAAAAGGTCTCGGAGTTCTTCGGGAAAATGGCAGAGGTTATGCACTCGGTTACGCGCATAGTGATGTATTTTGCGCCCTATGGAGTTTTTGCGCTTATCGCGACAAGTGCGGCGGATTTCGGCCTGCATCTTGTTGCTCCTTTCGCGAAAATTATTGCGGCTGTGTATTCGGCGTGTGCACTTCAAGCTCTGGTAGTTTACTCGCTGATGATTATCGTGTTCTGCCGGAGGTCTCCTCTGTGGTTCTTCTGGGGAGTTCATGAGGCGGCAATCACAGCATTTGCCACGCGTTCAAGTTCCGTGACTCTCCCGATAACGATTGACAACGCACGCCACAGATTGGGAGTATCTCAGGAAGTAAGCTCGTTTGTCCTGCCTCTTGGGGCGACGATAAACATGGACGGCACAGCGATATATCAGGTAGTAGCTGCGCTGTTTGTGGCTAGGGCGTTCAATGTGCCTATAGACCACCCGCTGCTGACGAAAATATTTATCGCGTCGACTCTTGCGTCGATAGGAGCTGCAGGTATTCCTGGTGCCGGGCTTGTGATGCTGACGATGGTGCTGACGAGCGCGGGGCTTCCTGTTGAGGGAATAGGGCTTGTTGCTGGAATTGAGGTAGTGCTCAGTTCGGCGAGCACCTGCATTAATGTGATAGGGGATGCGGCGGTGTGTGCGGTAGTGGCTTCGACGGAAGGAGAAGATTTGACGCACAAGGCTTCCCGTGATAGAATGCCCGCTGTGAACTACGGGGCGTAGCGCAGTCTGGCTTAGCGCGCATGGTTCGGGTCCATGAGGCCGGAGGTTCGAATCCTCTCGCCCCGACCAATTAGTGAGAATGATATAGCCGGAGGAGAATGGAACTCTTCCGGCTTTTTCGTGTCCGATTGATGGTGTATAATGTCGTTCAGAAAGAAATAATGCCGCCCCGACGAGGTAGGACGACATTATGAAGCAGACTACAGCGGATTTTGGGGATCTCACTGTAGCCTCAAGCTAACGGGAAAACCATTCGATAACGAACCCTACCAACATTTCGAGAACTGTTGCCCACGCGCCTGCTACGGCGACGATGTGCAACAGTTTTTTTATGCCTTCAAGCAGTATCATCTGGCCTTCACCTCCCTTCCTTAACGGTCAGGAGGGAGACACCCAAAGCATCCCCCGCCAAAACCAGGAAATGCCCTCGTCTAAATATTATTCTACCATAATCACCTCGTGTTCTCTTTCTTGCCGAGCAATACCGATTTGTTCCAGCCGTAATATGGTGTCGACGTGATAACACCTTCCGGAATATCATCCTGCTTTGCCCCGTAACCAGTGAATACCTGGAACCAGAACACTACATCAGCACGCCCGGACTTCAGTGCCGCAGCTCGAGACCCGGTCTCAATAGTTACAGGCTTAATGTTCACGTGAAGACGGCGGCCTATCTACGCAAGCATCGCTATGTTGAAACCCGCAGCCTCTCCGTCAGCTCCAACATAGTCAATCGGCAACATATCTCCTGTTACCGCTACAGTGATAGTCTCCGCATCGTCAAACTTCTCTGGTTATTGCGCCAACGTCCCCTCTCTCAAGGGCCAGCTGCATCATCGCCACAGAGTCGTAGAACCTTAGCGAGGCATTTGCAGGGTCAATCCCGGCATCCAGCACCTGCGAGAGTAGCGACCACGCGAAGCTGTCTGACGCACGAAATCCCGCACCAGCCCTCATACTTTCCTGAGTGCCGGTGTTCGACCTCGTGAGTGTGCCAATAACTTCTGCATGTGAACTTGCCGCAAACATTGCCAGCATAACCACAGCAACAGCAAGTTTCTTCATGTAATATTCCTCATTATGCTTACTCAGCGTTGAGCAGTTTACCAAGTTGTGAGTCCTTGTCCAACATAATAACCTTCTCGCCCTTACCCGCAAAAGACTTCTTCAGAGCGTCAAGCGATCGCAAATAATTGTAGAACTCCGCCTTCTCCGGAGTGTTGTACGCATTCTGCAATATCCTCATGTATTCGGCTTCGCCCTCAGCGATAATCACGTCCGCACTCTGTTCCGCTCCGGCTATGCGAATCGCCGCCTCCCTGTCAGTCCTGTTGCGGATTTTCTGTGCCTCAGAATTTCCCTCTGCAGTGAACGATGCCGCTATGTTCTGCCGCTCACTAATCATTCGCTCATAGACGGCGGCCTTGTTGTCGTTCGGAAGGTCAAGTGCCTTAATTTCCGTCTGCACTATCGCAATTCCGTACATGCCTATATCGGAATTGGAGTCCTCCGCAATTTTCGTCGAGAGCTTTCCGCCGCGAGCCTCTATCACTTCGTCCTGAGTCATCGACGATATTACGTTCTTGATGGCGTTGTAGACTGCCGCTTCGATCCTTTCACGCGCACGTGCCTCTATTGCGTTGAGGGTCTGGATGTATTTCACAGGGTCAGTTACCCGCCACGTAACATAGTTGTCCGCAATCATGGACTTCTTGTCCTTAGTGATTACTCCGCTTCTCGGAATGTCGTAGAGGTGCAGTTTCTTCGAAATTTTCCTCACTGTATTTATGCCAGGCAGCATAAACTTTATGCCCGGCTCTCCGCTCACGGATACTATCTTCCCGAACTTGAAGAGTGCCGCATATTCATTAGGCCCGACGATGTAACAGCAGAAAGGCACCGCAAGAATCACTATTGCCGCCGCAAAAATCAGAAACGTCCTCAGCATAAAACCCTTATTCATAATTCGCACCTCCCTAGAACTTGTCGACAGGAAGCAATTTCTGTGATGTCCCGTCGGTGATTATTACCTTAGCGTTAGGCAGAATTTCCTCTAATGCCTCGTAGAAGAGTCTCTGCTTCGTGATTAACGGATAAGCCTTGTACTCCTCGTACATGTTCACAAATCTTGCTGTCTGTCCTTTTGCTTCGGCAATTCGCGCTGACTTCACGGCCTCTGCCTTCTGGATTATCTGGTCGGCTTTTGCCCCTGCCGCAGGAATTTGTTCGGACTGGTACTTTTTCGCCGCGTTAATCATGGTCTCGCGGGCCTGTCTTGCAGTTTCCACTTCCTTGAAGGCCTGAATAATTTTGTCCGTAGGCGGTTCCGCGTCCTGAACTGTGAGGTTCACGCACTGAAGGCCGATATTGCTTTGCGCCAGCATTTCGGTGAGCTTTTCGCGCACGGAAGTCTGTATCTGATTCTTGGCCGTAGTGATTACTTCATCGACCGGGTAATCCGCAACTGTGCTTCTTATGCACGCCAGAAGCATGTTGCGCAAAATCGCTTCGGGATTGTCCGAGTTGTAGAGGTATGCGACCGGGTCAGAGACCTTGTACTCGAGGTAAAAGTCAATGTTCACGAAATTGAAGTCCGACGTGATCATTATGCTTTCGTCCTCGCGGGCAGTGCTGCGTCCCTTATTGTCGGTGTCGTAGCCGATTCCTGTGCCGTGTGTCGTCATGTCCACAATGTGCACTCTCTGGATAAACGGGAGCTTGAAGTAGAGTCCTGCGGTGTCTGTGCGGACAATTGTCCCGAACATGGTGATTACTGCCTGTTCCTGCTCGCCGACTGTGTAGAAGCCGTCGAAGCCTATTGCGGCAATGAGTAACACTGCAATGGCGAGAGGAGCTAGAAGTTTTTCACGCTTAATCATAAAAGTGTGCCTCCTTAACTTGAAATTATGTGCAGTATACATGACTGCTATAATACTCGCAAAAATCAGGGCAATTGCTGTGAGATTTAAGCATTCCTGCACAAGTAGTATCCCGCCGCAACATCAGGCGGAGTAGGTTTCATGATTTAAGCTGACTGACGGGACATAAATACAGGGTATATGCAGGAAAACAAGCTATATAATGGCAAGCAGGAGATGACGAATTTTCATGAGCAATATCTACAACATTTACGGCACTGATTCGCACAACATGACATTGAAACTGTTGGAGGCATCTAACGCAATAAGCCTCGTTCCTTCCGGCGGAAACGTTGCACTCAAACCTAATCTTGTTGTTGCCGGACACCCGGACGACGGAGCGACGACTCACGCAGGAGTTTTGTCGGGATGCATCGAGTACTTCAGGGATAACGGCATCCAGGACATCAGCATAATCGAGGGAAGCTGGGTCGGCGACAACACTTCGCGCGCAATGAAGACTGCAGGCTACGATGAAGTCTGCCGGAAATACGACGTGCCATTCTTTGACCTGAAGCACGACAAGACCCGAAGCATAAGCACCCCGATCGGAGATATTGAGGTGTGCGTCCGGGCACTGGAGGCCGGCCTTCTGGTGAACCTTCCAGTCCTGAAGGGACACTGCCAGACCATCATGACCTGTGCATTGAAGAATCTCAAGGGATGCCTTCCGGACAAGGAGAAGAGACGCTTTCACGCTCTTGGCCTCACGAGACCGATTGCTGCTCTGGGCGCAAGCCTGAAGACCGGATTAATCATCGTGGACAGCATTTGCGGAGACCTGAACTTCGAGGAAGGCGGAAATCCAGTCCATACCAACAGGATGTTTCTGGGAACTGACCCTGTGCAGATTGATGCATATGGAGCTGGCTTAATGGGGCTTGAACTTGACCGCGTACCATACATAATGATTGCGGAAAAGTGGGGAGCTGGCAGAGCGTGGTTCACCGAGAAGGACATAATCAGCCTCAATGAACCGGACAATGCGGGCAGTTATCCCAGGCCGTCAGGACGTGTTGCGGGACTAACTAAGAACGTTCACGAGGACTCGGCGTGTTCTGCGTGCTATGCTTCTCTGGTACGTGCACTGTACGTGAACGACAGGGGAAGAGGCCGCAGCATCTATATAGGTCAGGGCTGGAAGGGCAAAAAGCTGCCTGACGGAGTGCTTGGTGTCGGAAATTGTTGTTCGGGTGCCGGGGAATGTGTGAAGGGATGTCCTCCAAGTGCAAAGGATATAGCAGAAAAATTTTAGGACGGAAAGATTTTCATACGATAAAAACACGTAAAATAATTTGGTTTTTTCCTGAAGCTGCGGTAAAATATTCCGTCGTATGGACAAGATTACAACATACATGGCGCAGGCATTAGGGGTGAACCAGCTACGCCCGTAAGAATAAGGCTTCAGACGAGCAAACTTCTTACAAACCCAATTGCCTTTTGGCAGAGGGAAGCTCAACTCCCATCCTTGTTAAAGGGAAAATATTTGCGCAATTCCTGTGTCATCGAAACCAGTATCCTTCCCCCTTACGCCCAGTGTCTCACGCAAAGGCACTGGGTTTATTTTTTTGTCGCTCAATCAGTCGCGCGAAACTATCAGGGTCATTCCGTCCATTCCCCTGACAATTCCAGTACTGCCCTTCAGGATTCTTCCCGTCTCTGTTCTTGCACGCCATATCTCGCCATGACACATTACCTGTCCTGCAGATTCAGCCTCAACATCAGCAATCACTTCAACCTTCAGCCCAAGCATTCCCTGCCGTCCTGTAGAGACTCTCCTGCGCAGTCCCTTCACAACAAGATATGCCGCAAATCCGAAGCATATTCCCAACGAGACAGCTATTCCAGTGATTAATGACACAGATATTCTCAGCAGTTCGCCGCCAGGTGCACGGAACAAAAACACTCCGCCAAGACAGAACACAGGCAGGCCCAAAAGTGATAACAAGCCTCCGGTTCCGGCATAAAGGTCTATTGCCATCAGGATAGCTCCAGCTAAAATCAGGAGTATTCCTGCCCAGTTAAACGGAAGCATCTTCAGACCTATAGCCCCCAGCAAAAGCATTACCCCTCCGGTTGTCCCCAGAATGAAACCGCCGGGAGTGATTACCTCGAAGAATATCGCCATAATTCCGCCGGAAAGAAGAAGGTACGCAATCTCCGGACTGGACACGAACTGAATTATCCTCTCGCCGAAAGACATTCCGACACGCGAGAGCACCACTTCATCATCAAGCACGATGTTCACCATGTTACGGCCAAGACGCACACGCCGTCCCTGTACTGCCTTGATGAGTGAGTTCACGTCCCCGGCGATAACATCTACTGCTCTGGCCTTCAGTGCTTCGGTCGCTGTCAGAGAAATGCTGTCGTCAATCATCTTCTCAGCGATTTCCTGATTGCGTCCCCTGAGCTGCACAACACTGCGCATTTGGGCCTTGAGGTCATTCATCACCTTGCTGGTCATCGTGTCGCCGTCTATGTCCTTGCCGCCGGCTGTTACCGGGTGAGCCGCGCCTATGTTTGTTCCTGGAGACATCGCCGCAATGTGGGCTGCCTGGACGATGAACGCTCCGGCACTGGCCGCTCGTCCGCCTGGCGGTACCCACACAGCAATGGGAACTTGCGACGACAATATGGCCTGAACGATCCCGCGCATTGCCTCAACTAGTCCGCCGGGAGTGTCAAGCTCAAAGACGATGAGGGAAGCGTTGCGGGATTCTGAGTCTGCGATTACTTCCTTGACGAACTCCTCCATTTGAACGCCGACTGTGCCTCTTAGCTCAGCGGTAACGACATTGCTTCTGGCCTCCGCGCTCGCACATACGCACAGCACAGCCATTACACACAAAAACCTTTTCACTATTCTTTCTCCTTTCCGCGCCAGAACGTCCTAATCGGAGTCCCGGTGAAGTCCTCAAGCTCACGCAGTTTGTTCTTCACGTGATTCTCAAAGCCAGTATTTACCAATTCAGGATTATTCACGAAGAAGATAAACGTCGGCGGCTCATTCTCTGCCTGCGAACAGTAATACACTTTCAGCGAGCGTCCCTTCTTGTCCGACGGCAGACGGTCAAACGCAAGCACATCACGCATTAAACGATTCAGCATGTTCGTCGGGATTCGCTTCTGCCTGTTCGCGTACACACTCCTCACTGCCTCGAGAATCTTCTGCACTCCCCGCCCGCTCAATGCCGACGCAAAAACTACCGGTGCATAGCTCAAAAAGGGCATATCGTCCCGAATCTTCTGCCTCAGCTCGTCAGCCGCCTTGTCCCCGCTCATCAAGTCCCACTTGTTCAGCACAATCACTATGCCCTTGCCCTTCTGCACTATGTGCGAGGCTATGCGCTTGTCCTGATCCGTGCACGGTTCTCTTGCGTCCATCAGCAATAATGCAACGTCAGACCTGTCCACCGCCGCCAGAGTCCTCACGAAGGAGTAATACTCCAGATCTCCGTCGAACTTGGCCCGCCGTCTCAGTCCCGCAGTGTCGATTAATCTGAAAGCCTGCCCGTCAATGTTCACCGGCATATCGACAGGGTCCCTCGTCGTTCCGGCAACAGGACTCACCAGCGAACGCTCAGAGCCGGTAATTTTGTTGAGCAGCGATGACTTCCCGACGTTAGGCTTGCCCGCAATCACGAGGCGTATTTCGTCATCAGAGGGCGGCAGGTCTTCTTCGCCATCATCAGGCAAGAGTTCGCTCACCGTGTCCATCAGGTCATCGATGCCCCGCTTGTGCATCGCGCTTATTCCCATTACATGCTCAAAGCCCAGAACGTAAGCGTCATTCACCATGTCGTCATGTTTTGGATCATCGAGCTTGTTCACCGCGACAACTACAGGCTTATTCCCTGCCCTTCTCAGGAAATCCGCTATCTCTTCGTCAGAACCGGTAACGCCCTCTTTCCCGTCAACCATGAATATCACCGCGTCGCATTCCCTCACCGCCGCGTCAACATGTGCCCTAATTCCGGAGCTGAACTCTGTATCTGGCCCGAATATTCCGCCGGTATCGACGACGTAAAAATTTCTGCCCCTGTGCTCAAATTCTCCGTAAAGCCTGTCGCGCGTAACTCCCGGCATGTCGTCAACAATTGCATCACGCTGGCCCGTAAGTCTGTTGAACAGTGAGGACTTTCCTGCGTTCGGTCTGCCGATAATCGCGATAATTGCCGCCATTCTATTTGTTCTCCATGTAGTCGGCGAGTTCCTGCCCCTTCAGCCCGGAAGCCATGCCTACAGCAAGACGTATACGCGCCTGATACGGTGAGAGCATTCCTGCGCTGATTAAGCCGGTCTCGAGAAGCTGTGATGCACTGCCCTCATAATTCTCCGTTGCCTGAACGATACCGTCAGGGTAGCGCGAAGCAAGCACTACAGGAATTTCCGATCGCACGAGTTTTCGCAGATGAGGCACCCATGAAGTGGGAACATCTCCGTCGCCAAGCCCCGACACAACGAGTCCGTCAAGTTCCTCAAAGCGCTTTTCGAGCAGTGCGCGCAAAATCAGATCTCCATCACCGAGCGAAGCACTTATCACCGGGATATTGCGGGCAATCGGGGAAACCAGCTTCTGGATTTTTCTGTGTCTGGGGAATCGCAGAGAAATGTAGTCCCCTGACGGCTGGGAGAACACCCCGAGCGGCGACTCAGGGAACGCGAGAAGTCCTGCCCTGTTGAAGTTGGAGATGCGTAATACATCAGCCGGAGCATATATTGCGTCCTGAATGCAGATTAACGCTCCCTTGCCCGTGCACGCCCCCGAAAGTGCCGCACGAATTGACTGCGTGAGCCGTACTGCTGTCTCGCTGTTCTGAGTCCCTGCGTTGAAGATTGAGCCGGTGAAAATCACGGGAGGGTTGAGTTCCCACACCAGATCGGCAAAATACGCCAGCTCTGCAAGTGCCTGAATACCGCAGGTAATTACTACTCCGCGTGCTCCTTCGTCGTGAATAAAGCCGCTCGCCATTCCGATAATGTCTGCACACATTCTGAGCGTGTAGTTCGAGACTGGCTGAAAGCTCCATTTCTGGAACACAACGTGAGTCTTCAGGTCATCGGGCAATAGCGCGTAAAGCTCCTCTTCGGAAAGTTCCGGGTTATCGTGCAATTCGTGCCTCTGGACGATTCTTCCGCCTGCCAGAAGCACAACTATCTTGTCTCTGTTCTCCATAAACTCAATGCACCTCGCACAAAAATTAATGCCCCCAGTCTTGGCCGGGGGATATTAGTTAGTAGCCTAGATTTTCGCCAACTAAGATGACGTGATACCTTCTGCCCTTGACGGCCTGCTCAAGAATGAGAATTGCCCTGCACATTCCGTACTCATTCCCAGACTGTGAGCACTTCACGCACTGCCCTGCTTTTGTGCAGGCGGTCGGTTCATTCTGGCGTATAGCGTTGGGAATTGTTGCACTTCTTGCGCGTTCGATGCCGTCCTCCAGACCAAACGCTAACTTGTTCATGCCGATAACGAACAGCACAAATCCGTTGTTCTCTCCGCCCCAGGCCATACCTGCGACACGGTTTCCTGTGCCGTCAATGTTGATGATCCTTCCGTCGCGCGTCAATGCGTTTGCGCTGGTCAGGAAAACGTCTGCGCTGTTTTCGCGGTCGCGTGCAATTCTGCGTTCCTCCGGAGTCATTTTGCCCCAGTGCTGATGAATCGTGTTGCCCCTTGCCTTCAGAGCATCGAGTGCACCGATTGACCGGATTGTTACTGTCCCGGGAATGCCTACGCTCGCTCCTTCGGGCACAAGCTCAAGAATGCGCTTCAGTGCGTCCGCCCCTGTCGGTACATATTCTGCCTCGAAGCCCCTGCGTTCCAGAGCCTTAACTACAGTTGCGCCCACGATTGCATTTGCCTTTACTACGTTCTCGTTTGCCATGAATAAATTACTCCCCTTTCAGATATTGCCTCTCAACTTCGAGCGTAGGGTTACGCCCGAATTTACGTCTTGCTTCGTCCAAAATCCTCTTCGCGTCGAAGAACATACCCTTAGCCCTGTAAGCTCCTGCAAGCCCGACATATGGCCGTATGTCATTCTCGCGAATCGCGTGAGCCTTGTGGAAATTCCTGATTGCCCGGCTGTACATTCCTATGTTGAATGCGTGATTGGCTTCCTGCAGTGCCTCGTCAAACGTTATAGGTCTGACTTCAGGAAGTTTAGGTTTTTCAGCAGGCACTTCTTGTTGCGGCGGTTCTGGTTCCTGCGTCTGCGCAGGAGGTTCCGGCTCCGTTTCCTTGTGTGTATCACCTCCCGGAATTAGTCTCTCCAGTTCTTCACGGGCTGAGTCTATGTGTTCAGTGTCATTTTTCGGAAGAGAAGCAGTGTATTCATTCCACGCGGCTATAGCTGTCTGAATGTGCCCGGCCTTCTCCGAACTTCTGGCCAAGCCCGTCAAGAACGTCAGGATGTGCGGATAGCGTTCATGTGCTCTCTGGTAAAGTTCTGCGGCCTCGTCGAATTTTCCCTGTTCGTAGAGATTCTGTGCCCTCAGGTTCAAGTTTTCGGGGGTGCCTCGCCGCAAGTACCACAGCCAAAAGCAAACAACTCCTATTGCGATAACCAGGCTTGCGCATAACAACACTGCTTTCTTGAAATATGGATGAGCTGGAGCTTTTTCTGCCTCTTGTTCACGTGCTCGTTCGGCTCTCTCCTTGCGGCCTCTGAGCGTAGCCTGCAACCTCTGCGTGAAATTCGCGCCGTGTTTTGGGATTGGTATATATGCATCACCCTGAAGGCTTGAGGTCTCTACGTAGTCTTTGGGTTCATCGTCGGAATCTATGTCAGTCCACATTTCTTGAGGAGGCTCGTTGAGGTTGATGGTGAGTCCTGCGGCGTTGTGCCAGGCCTCATTGAGAATTGATGTGTGGTGTTCAGATTCCGGCGAACCCTGCCAATTATCGGCGGTATATTGGGAGTCGACGGTGTCAGCGGCTTGAAGTGTATCTGGTGTCGGAATTTCCGGTGAGGCTTGCGGTTCTGCTTCTTCAAGCTCTTCATTCTCCGAAAGTTCAGGCACTTGCAGCACATCATTTGAGGCTTGCGGTTCTGCCTCTTCATGCTCTTCGTTCTCCGCGAGTTCAGGCACACCCTGCCACGCATCATTGAGCGCAGTAATTTTCGCCTGCTCCTCGCGTTCAGCGGCAGCTTGTGGTTTATCCGGCTGGGCATTAACTACAGGAGCCAACAATAAGCCCCCGCCATTGCCTTTATCAGTATGCGTCGAATTAAGCCAGTCAAATAAATCCTGCATAAACTTTCCTTGTCCACCTTGTGAGATTTAACGGGTCAGTTTAACAATTATTCTCAAAGTTAGCAACGTTGCAGGTTATCCCTGTCTTACTGATATAATGTGCAAAAATTCCATAAGGCACGTGATAAACATAATGTCTGACATGACAGTTGATACATTGCGTTTCGGCACGGTCTCCTACAGCGACGACGAACTTCTGTTCTTCCCGAGAGGAATACCCGCCTTCGAGGAACATCACAAGTGGATTCTCGCAGGCAGTGATGACAGTGCTATACGCTGGCTCCAGAATATCGAGGACGGAAGCCTGGCTCTCCCGGTAACTTCTCCTGACGCAGTCCGCCCCGACTACAACGCAAAAGTTCCCGACGATGAACTGAAACTCTTAGGCACTAAGGATTTTTCCGAGCTGGCTTTCCTGATTGTGCTGTCTGTTCCGGACGGAGAACCCTGGAACATGACCGCTAACCTTCGTGCTCCGATTCTGGTCAACCTCAGGACACACAGGGCAGTCCAGGTAATCGCGCTCAACGAGGAATACCCGATTAAGCACATGATATTTCCCGACGATGTCCGCGAAAAAATGAAGGCCAAGTCAGAAGGAGGGAGCCGGTAATGTTAGTTCTGAGCAGGCGCATCAACGAGAGCATCCAGATAGGGACTGACATTGAGGTAATGGTGATAGACGTGCGGGGGGATATTGTGCGTCTGGGAATAACAGCTCCGCAATCGACGCAGATATGGCGCAAAGAACTGTGGGATGTAATAGTTCATGAGAACCGTACTGCCGCAGAAGCCTCACGAGAATCTTCAACACCCAGCCTTCCGTTATCGACATTCTCGAAGCTCAGCAAGATACCGACGGTGAAGGTGAAGAAGCAATGACCCAAAAAACAGCAGTAATACTCGGTTCTGATTCAGACCTGCCCGTCGCGGAGAAGGCAGTAGAAGTTTTCAGGAAGCTGGGGCTTGATTTCACGGTTCACGTAATTTCAGCGCACAGGACTCCGGAACAGGCTAGAGCTTTTGCGCAAAATGCCGCGTCCAATGGTTACGGGGCAATAATCGCCATTGCGGGGAAGGCCGCTCACTTGGCCGGAGTGTTAGCGTCGCACACAAGGCTTCCTGTTATCGGAGTGCCGGTTAAGAGTCCGGACTTGGGCGGAATGGATGCATTGCTCTCGACGGTGCAGATGCCTTCGGGAGTGCCTGTTGCGTGTGTGGCAATTGACGGCGGGGCAAATGCGGCGTGGTTAGCTGCGAGAATCTTTGCCCTGAACGACGAAGGACTTGCCCGCAGGCTTGAAGCAGAGGCGCAATCAATGGCAGAAAGTGTAGAGCGCAAAAATCATGACATCGCCGAAAAATACAACCAGCAATAGCTATCGTGAGTCTGGCGTTGACGTTCAGGCGGGATATGACGCTGTTAAGCTCATGCGCAGGCACGTTGAACGCACACTCATTCCCGGAGTTCTGGGAGGACTTGGAGGATTCGGCGGAATGTTTGAGCTCCCAGCGGGAATGTCTCACCCGGTGCTTGTGTCCGGAACTGATGGCGTGGGGACGAAGCTCAAGATTGCCTTCACCATGAACACGCATAACACAGTAGGAATTGACTGTGTGGCAATGTGCGTGAACGATGTGCTGTGCTGCGGAGCCAGGCCGTTGTTCTTTCTGGACTATGTGGCTGTCGGGAAAAATTATCCCGAACGCGTCGCCGAAATAGTCTCCGGAGTCGCGGAGGGCTGTGTTCAGGCAGAATGTGCGCTTATCGGCGGCGAGACTGCGGAGATGCCCGGCTTCTACCCTGAAGATGAATACGACATTGCTGGTTTCTGCGTGGGAGTCGTCGAACGCGAAAAGATACTTGACCCGAAAAACGTTAAGGCCGGTGATGCACTAGTCGCCATTCCGTCATCAGGAGTTCACTCTAACGGTTTTTCGCTGGTCAGGAAGATTTTTGCAGGAAGGGATTTTCACGAATACATTCCTGAACTTGGCCGGAGTCTGGGTGAAGAATTGCTGACCCCTACACGAATTTACGTTAAAGATGTCCTGCCAGTGCTCTCACGCGTAAAATCAATTGCGCATATCACCGGCGGAGGGTTCTACGAGAATATCCCGCGATGTCTTCCAGAAGGATTTTGTGCAAGAATTAATCCCGCAAAAATCCGCAAGCTACCAATTTTTGACGTAATCATGAGGACTGGAAATATTGAGCCTGATGAAATGTTCCACGTCTTCAACATGGGAGTCGGAATGATGTTAGTTACCGATGAGCCGGGCGAAATCGTGAGAGCAGTAAACGGTGCGTATATTATCGGTGAAGTTGCCGAAGGAGAAGGAGGAGTGTTGTTATGATAAGAATAGCTGTGCTTGTGTCTGGAGGAGGAACTAACCTTCAGGCATTAATCAACGCCCAGACCAACGGAATACTGAAGTCCGGAATTATTGTGCGTGTAATTTCTTCGCAGGTTGATGCTTATGCGAGGGTCAGGGCAGAGAAAGCCGGAATACCTTGTTCTACCTGCCAGACAGAGGACGAAATTCTGGAAGAACTGAGGGAATGCGGGGCAGAGCTTGTCGTTCTGGCAGGATATATGCATATTCTGAGTCCCGCTTTTCTTAAGGCATGTGCACTTCCAGCGATGAACATTCACCCGTCTCTGCTTCCTGCTTTCAGCGGAAAAGGATATTTCGGGATAAGGGTTCATGAGGCAGTGCTTAAGGCCGGAGTAAAAGTTACCGGAGCAAGCGTTCACATGGTCAACGAGGTAACTGACGGCGGAGAAATAGTCGCGCAGAAGGCGGTGGAGATTCTGCCTGACGATACACCGGAGAAGCTGCAGCGCAGGGTGATGGAACAAGCGGAATGGGTAATATATCCCCGGGCTGTCGAGGAAGTCTGCCGAAAACTTTCGGGAAAAGTTTTTGCCCGTCCTATGCGTTACCCGGGCAGGGGAATAATCACAGGGTGCACGCCTTCGGGAAAAGCAATGTTCGCGTATTTCATCATGGGCAGAAGCTCGTCAAGCAGGGCAAGAGTCTTCGAGAAGTCCGGCGATGACCTGATTATCAGGATGACCGGCAAAGTTTCGGACACGTCGTTAATACTTTATGCTCCGGTCCGGACGCTAGGAGACACCGTGATAATTACGAACGGCGACCAGACGGACACAGTTTATGATGCTCTGAAGGATGGCGGAACGTTCGAGTCTGCATTGAGGACGCGTGAATACGAACCTGATGCTCCGCACTACACGCCCAGAATCAGCGCGGTAATCACCCCTGAAGGCTACAGGCAGAGCATCTTGAAGAGAGCAGGCCGTTACTTCTTTGAGTATGACTTCACGCCGGGAAAAGGGCACCTGATTCACACTTATGATCACGACGTGATGAAGGATGCAGTCTTGCCGTCGTTTGAGGGAGAGCCGCGCGAGGTGAGCATACCTGAAGACATGGAGACTTTTGCTGATTCTTTGTGGGAGGAACTTGACGAGGATAACAAGGTCTCACTGTACGTGAGGTTCTACGACGGAAAAACTTACACGGATAAACTCTTCAACAAGGGGGAATAGGAATGCAGGAGTGTAAGCTGAAATATGGGTGCAATCCCGACCAGATGACAGCAAGAATATACATGAGGAATGACTCGCCTCTGCCGCTTGAGATTCTCAACGGGAGACCTGGCTACATTAACTTTCTGGACGCGCTTAACTCGTGGCAGCTGGTGCGTGAACTTCGCAGAGCGACAGGTCTTCCAGGAGCGGCATCGTTCAAGCATGTCAGTCCTGCAGGTGCAGCTTTGGGCCTGAAGCTCAACGATAAGGAGCGCAGGGTATTTTTCGTCGATGACTCCCTGCCCGTGAACGATTCGGCGGTTGCTTGTGCGTATATCCGTGCAAGAGGAACTGACAGGCTCTCGTCGTTCGGGGACTGGATAGCGTTGAGCGACGAATGCGACGAAATTACGGCCAAGTACATACAGCACGAGGTCTCTGACGGAATTATCGCCCCAAGCTACACACACGAGGCCCTCGAAATTCTGAAGTCAAAGCGCAAGGGCGGATATGCTGTCGTGAAGATTGACCCGGATTATGAGCCGCCAGCAGAGGAGACACGCGATGTATTCGGTATAACTTTCTCGCAGACCAGAAGCACAGCACCAGTAATTGAGCCGGAAAAATTCAACGCTCCCATCACTCAGAACAAGGACATTCCGGAATCAGCAAGACGTGATTTATTGCTCGCGCTAATCACCCTGAAATATACGCAGTCCAACTCCGTGTGCGTAACTAAGGACGGGCAGACTTTGGGAGTAGGTGCAGGCCAGCAGTCTCGAGTGCATTGCGTGAGGCTCGCTTGCGACAAGGCGGACTTGAGGCTTCTGCGTGAACACCCTGAGATTATTGCGCACGAGTTCGATTCTTCGCTTGGCCGTCCGGAACGCGACAACGCAATAGACTCGCTTGTTCGTGGAATGTCTCCGGAAAAGCGCAGGGAATATCTTTCGGGGATAACTGGTGCGTCATTAGGCAGCGATGCGTTCTTCCCATTTCCTGACAACATCGAGAGGGCAGAGCAGAGCGGCGTGAAATATATTGCACAGCCAGGCGGATCTATTCGTGATGATTTAGTGATTAAGGCCTGCGATGATTACGGTATGGCTATGGTCATGACCGGGCACAGGCTGTTCCACCATTAAGGAGGGTGTAAATTTATGGCAGAAACTATAACGTTTGAGGCTGACCCTGTATTCAGGAAGAGACTGGATCTCGTATGCACAGAGCTTGATCTTGATGCCGCGCAGGTAATCGCTGAGGCGTTCAATGCATATTTTCGCAAGCTCATAACCGACGGGAAAATCAACGCTGATTTCTCGTATATAGCTCAGGGCGACTCGGAGTCGGAGACGGAATACAGCCTTGAAGACCCCGACACGAAGGCTTATCCCCTTACAGAGAAAGAAGTTGAGGGTTTGAGCAAGTCCCAGCTCAAGAACTACGAGAAGGCCAAGCAGGGAGACGCTAAGGCCCTTAACGTCATGGCTACGTACTACGAGACCGGAAACGGATTCGCAAAAGATTACAGCAGGGCGGCTTACTGGTACAAGCTCGCGGCTGACAGGGGCAACACCAACGCTCAGTATCACCTGGCCGTCATCTGCAACAAGATTGAGGATAATCCGCTGAGAGCATATTACTGGTTTGAAGTGGCGAGGCTGTGCGGGTTCAATGTTACGGCAATTCACAAGGACTATATACTCAGAATTTCCGAGAGGCTTTCCGCCAGACAGCTCAAATTCGCTCAGGAAGAAGCGGCCAAGAAATTCGCGGAGATACAGCAGCGTATTTCATGAACGTAACCGGGAGTGCAAAGCGGTATTGCTATGGTCATGACGGAACGCTGATTTTTCCGCCATTAACGGAATGACTCATTAGGACTTGGCCGACGGATAAAGTTCTGGTATGCGTTCGCCAAGTCCTTATCTTTTGGGAAAGGAATTAGGGAATTATGCAGGACATAATAATAGTGTGTGCTGGAGGTTTCGGAAGGGAAGTACACGCACTTATACGGGCAATCAACAGGCACGCAAAAGCAAAAGGTGAAGAAGAACCGTACAACATACTCGGATTTTTGAGTGATGTACCTGATGCTCTGGACGGCATAGACATAGACAGCCGGATTATCGGTGATATTCAGAACTGGCAGCCTGAAGGTTCGGAGGTTTATGCGCTTGGAATATCCACACCTAAATCGAAAGAGAAGCTCGCAGAATTACTAAAGGGCAGAGGGGCAAGGTTTGTCTCCCTGGTTTCACCTTCACTGTACATTCCTGAGACAGTAGAGATCGGAGAAGGCAGCATTATCACCGCATACTGCATAGGCGACTGCACAAAAATCGGAAAATTCGTGAATGTTGCCGGAACAATGGTCGGGCAGGATGCAGTTATAGGAGACTACAGTACGACGACAGGATTAGCCAACATAACGAATGCGATAATCGGAAAGCGCGTGTTTGTGGGAAGTCATGCGGTAATCATGAACAAGAAGAAGATAGGCGATGATGCATTTGTGTGTGTCGGGAGTGTAGTGGTGAGAAATGTGAAGGCTGGCACGAAAGTTTTCGGAGTTCCTGCCAAAGTAGTAGACTGGTAACACAAAAATTCGGAAAGCAGGCATAAATTAAATGAACGTAATGATAATCGGAGGAGGCGGCCGCGAACACGCAATAGCCCGCTATATTGCTGTCAGCCCAAAAATCACGAAGCTATACGCACTTCCCGGCAACGGCGGCATTTCGGAAGTTGCGGAGTGCGTGAACATTTCAGCAGAGGATATTGACGGAATAGTGAGCTTTGCGCAGAACAACGCAATCGATTTCGCGATCGTTGCACCAGATGACCCTCTGGCGATGGGATGTGTGGACAGGCTCGAGGCAATCGGCGTAAAGTGTTTCGGTCCGGACCAGAAGGCCGCAATAATCGAGAGCAGCAAGATTTTCGCCAAAGAACTGATGAAGAAGTACGGCATCCCAACAGCCGACTACAAGATTTTCACCGAGATTGACGAAGCATTGTCCTACTGTGCTCTGCATGATTACCCGCTGGTGGTTAAGGCAGACGGCCTCGCAAAAGGAAAAGGAGTAACTGTTGCTGAGAACTTCAAGCAGGCACGTGAAGCAGTGCTCTCCTGCATGAAGGATAAGGCATTCGGTAAAAGCGGCGAACGTATATTGATCGAGGAGTGCCTCAGAGGCCCGGAGGTTACGGTGCTGGCGTTCACCGACGGCAAGACGATAGTCCCGATGCTGTCATCGATGGATCACAAGCGGGCATATGACGGCAACAAAGGCCCGAACACCGGCGGAATGGGAGTAGTTGCGCCGAACTTCTACTACACTCCTGAAATAGCGGAAGAATGCATGAACAAAATCTTTGTCCCCACAATCGAGGCCATGAAGTCAGAGGGAAGGACCTTCAAGGGCTGTCTATATTTTGGGCTTATGCTCACGAAGGACGGCCCGAAAGTCATAGAGTACAACTGCAGGTTCGGAGACCCGGAAGCCGAAGCAGTACTGCCCCTTCTCGCAACAGACCTCTTCACCATAATGCAGGCTGTCCGCGACGAGAAATTAGCGGAAGTTCCCGTGAAGTTCATCGACGGAGCATCATGCTGTGTGGTGATTGCGTCGGGAGGTTATCCCGGAAAATATCTCACCGGCTACGAAATTACTTTAGGCGAATCCGGAGAAGTTCCGGGCGTTGAGATTTTCCACGCTGGCACGAAAAAGGAGAACGGAAAGTTGCTGACGGCAGGAGGCAGAGTGTTGGCGGTTACTGCTGTGGGCGATAATCCGGCAGAGGCCCGTGAAAGAGCATACGACGCGGTGAAGTGCATAAATTTTGAGGGAATGCGTTACAGGTCAGACATCGGGGCGTGCTGATAGCCGCTCAAATGTGATTGATATATCCCCCTGAATCTTGGCTGTATACTTGGTATTATCAGCGGCAAAGATTTTTACAGGGGGATTTTTCATGATTAAGGAAGCAATAATCAAGCTGGTCAATAAAGGGGATCTGACTTACGACGAAGCATATTCCGTGATGAATGAGATCATGAACGGAGAGACTTCACCCACACAGAACGCGGCCTTCCTGTCGGCATTGTCGACCAAGAGCGCACGCGCGGAGACTACTGACGAGATAGCAGGATGTGCCGCCGCAATGAGAGAACATGCCACGAGAGTCGAGACAGGCTTTGGTGTTCTGGAGATTGTCGGTACTGGCGGGGACAATGCACACAGCTTCAACATTTCGACCACTTCAGCAATTGTCGCGGCATCAGGCGGCGTGAAGGTGGCCAAGCACGGCAACAGGGCGGCAAGTTCACTTTGCGGGACTGCGGACTGTCTCGAGGCACTGGGTGTGAACATAGACCAGTCTCCGGAAAAATGCGTTGAGCTGCTTAACACCGCAGGAATATGCTTCTTCTTTGCGCAGAAATACCACACATCAATGAAGTACGTCGGGGCAATCAGGAAAGAACTCGGATTCCGGACGGTCTTCAACATTCTCGGGCCGCTGACTAATCCCGCTTCTCCGACAATGCAGCTGCTTGGAGTCTACGATGAGTACCTTGTGAATCCGCTGGCGCAGGTTCTGGTGAGTCTGGGCGTAAAGCGCGGAATGGTAGTTTATGGCCAGGACAAGCTGGACGAAATTTCCGTAAGCTCTCCCACAACGATATGCGAGCTTAGGGACGGCTGGTTCAAGTCCTACGCGATCCGGCCTGAAGATTTCGGCTTGAAGACCTGCGACAAATCGGAGCTTAAGGGCGGAACTCCGCAGGAAAACGCTGAAACGGTGCGGGCAATCCTCAAAGGAGAGAAAGGCCCTAAGCGTGATGCAGTGCTCATGAACGCCGGAGCAGCACTCTATATTGCCGGCAAGGCTTCGAGCATGAAGGCAGGAATAATTCTTGCACGTGAACTCATTGACAGCGGGAAGGCACTCGCAACTCTCGAAACGTTCATCGAGGTCAGCAACAAAGCATGAACATACTCGAGACTCTTGCGGAACATGCCCTTGAACGCGTGAGACTCGCGGAGCAGAGTTTGCCCTTGACAGTTCTTCGTGAGCAGGCGGAGTCTCTCCCAAAAGGGAGCTTTGCTTTCGAGGAGGCTTTGCGTCGTGAAGGGCTGTCGTTTATCTGCGAGTGCAAGAAGGCTTCACCGTCGAAAGGACTAATCGCCGAGAATTTCCCCTACCTGCAGATTGCGAAGGAATATGAGGAAGCAGGGTCAGATGCCGTTTCAGTTTTGACAGAGCCGAAATATTTTCTCGGCAGTAATGAGTATTTGCGGGAAATTGCGCACAGCGTAAACATTCCATGTCTGCGCAAGGACTTCACCGTTGACGAATACATGATCTACGAGGCAAAAGTTCTCGGAGCTTCTGCTGTGCTGCTGATATGCTCGTTGCTTGACGCAAAAACTCTTGCGGAATACATAGCTCTGTGCGATTCACTTGGGCTTTCGGCACTGGTAGAAGCTCACGATGAAAACGAAGTGATGTGCGCACTCAGAGCAGGATCAAGAATCATCGGGGTCAACAACCGGAACTTGAAGGATTTTAGCGTGGACACCGAGAACAGCAGAAGACTCCGCAGGCTTATTCCGCGTGATGTGGTGTTCGTGTCCGAGAGCGGAGTACGTGATGCTGAGGACGTGAGGCTAATTCGTGAAAGCGGGGCTGATGCTGTGCTTGTGGGTGAGGCGTTGATGAGGGCACCGGACAAACGCGCAAAACTGGCCGAACTCAGGAGCAAACTATGACGCGGATAAAGCTGTGCGGACTTTCGCGTGAAGAGGACATCAGGACAGCGAATGAGCTTATGCCGGATTATGTCGGCTTCGTGTTCTGGGAGAAGAGCAGGCGTTATGTTGAGCCGGTAAGGGCGGAAAAACTGCGGAAGATTCTAGCTGAAGGAATTTCGGCTGTAGGAGTATTTGTTGACGAGAAGCCGGAGAATATTTCTGCGCTGGCTAATTCCGGCGTAATCGACATAGTACAGCTTCACGGCCAAGAGAGTGAAGAATACATAGCCTGTCTCCGCAAGCTCATTCATGCGCCAATCATTAAGGCCTTCAGGTTCGGAGAAGTCAGGGAGACAACGGCAGATTACGTGATGATTGATTCAGGAATGGGCACGGGAAAAACTTTCGACTGGTCAGGAATAAGTACAACGCGGCCCTACTTTCTGGCGGGCGGACTTACTCCGGAGAATGTGCGCACCGCAATACGGACGCTACACCCTTTTGCGGTAGATGTCAGCTCCGGAATTGAGACCGACGGAGTGAAGGACGCAGAGAAGATTAGGGCATTTGTTGAGGCAGTCAGAGAGGAGGACAAGGAATGACGAACAAAGCCGGGCGTTTTGGGATTCACGGAGGGCAATATATCCCCGAGACTCTCATGAACGCCGTGATAGAACTTGAACGCGCCTATAACCACTTTAAGGACGACGAGGAATTTACCCGTGAACTGTCGGAACTCTTCAACGAGTATGCGGGCCGTCCTTCGAGGCTGTATTTTGCGCGGAGAATGACTGAGGATTTGGGCGGTGCGAAGATATACCTTAAGCGTGAGGACTTGAACCACACAGGTGCACACAAAATCAACAACGTACTTGGCCAGGCACTTTTAGCCAAGAAGATGGGCAAGACGCGGTTAATCGCCGAGACCGGAGCAGGACAGCACGGAGTCGCAACAGCAACTGCCGCCGCGTTAATGGGCATGTCGTGTGTCGTGTTCATGGGCATAGAGGACACAAAACGCCAGGCCCTTAACGTCTACAGAATGCGGTTGCTCGGAGCTGAGGTTGTGCCGGTCAAAACAGGGACAGGGACTCTCAAGGACGCAGTGTCCGAAGCGTTCAGGGAGTGGACATCGAGAATCGACGACACGCATTACTGTCTTGGCTCGGTGATGGGGCCTCATCCTTTCCCGACGATTGTGCGGGACTTTCAGGCCGTAATCTCCCGAGAAATTAAGGCGCAACTCCTTGAACGCGAGGGCAGGCTTCCTGATGCAGTTATAGCGTGTGTAGGAGGAGGCTCAAACGCAATCGGGAGCTTCTGGCACTTTATCGGCGACGAGTCAGTGCGGTTAATCGGTTGTGAGGCCGCCGGAAGAGGAATAGACACTTTCGAGACCGCCGCGACAATTGCGACCGGAAGGCTGGGAATCTTTCACGGCATGAAGAGCTATTTCTGTCAGGATGAATACGGCCAGATTGCTCCGGTGTACTCAATTTCTGCGGGGCTGGATTATCCTGGAATTGGTCCCGAACACGCGCACCTTCACGATACCGGACGCGCTGAGTATGTGCCTGTTACTGACGAAGAGGCAGTGTGTGCTTTCGAGTACCTCTCGAAGACTGAGGGGATAATTCCCGCAATCGAGTCTGCTCATGCTGTGTCTCACGCAATGAAGCTCGCACCGACGATGAGCCGGGACAGCATTATAGTCATCACGATTTCGGGCAGGGGCGACAAGGATTGTGCGGCAATCGCCAGATACAGAGGAGAAGACATCAATGAATAGAATCCAGGAGGCATTTTCTCACGGGAAGGCGTTTATCCCGTTCATAACGTGCGGAGACCCGGACATAAACACTACGCTTGAGGTTGTGCATGAGGCCGTGAAAAATGGAGCGGACCTCGTGGAACTGGGAATACCATTCTCTGACCCTACAGCAGAAGGCCCGGTGATTCAGGGAGCTAACCTTCGTGCGCTTGAGGGAGGGATAACTACGGACAAAGTTTTTGCGATGGTCAAGGCACTGCGTAAAAACATCAAGATTCCCTTAGTGTTCATGACTTACGCAAACGTAGTGTTCTCCTACGGTATGGAAAAATTCCTGACTCTCTGCGAAGAAAACGGAGTTGACGGATTAATCCTGCCTGATGTTCCGTTTGAGGAGAAGGAAGAATTTGCTCCGCTCTGCCGTTCTCACAACGTGGCCTTAATCTCGATGGTAGCTCCTACATCTGAGGACAGAATAGCGATGATCTCTCGTGAGGCTGAAGGATTCCTCTATGTGGTCTCCAGTCTGGGAGTTACGGGAACCCGCAAGGAAATCACGACAGACCTTAGCGCAATAGTCGGAGCAGTCCGGAAAAATTCTGAAGTTCCGTGTGCAATAGGCTTCGGCATTTCCACACCGGAGCAGGCCAGGAAAATGGCAGACATTGCTGACGGTGTTATCGTCGGCTCTGCAATCATCAAGCTGCTGGCGAAATACGGCAAGGACTCGCCGCGTTACGTCGGAGAATATGTGCGTTCCATGAAAGAAGCCATGCATTAATCTATAATAGCCTCCGTTAAAAATTATTCACGGAGGTATTAATTTGGTACACAGACTCTACACAACCAGAAAAGACACCCGTAATCCCGAAGCATTGTCCCTTCTTCAGGAACTCAAAGCATCAGGATTAAGGGATATTCGTATATTCAGCAGGTATGACGTTCAGGGCCTCACGGACGAACAGCTCTCTTCCTGCAAGTATTCAATTTTCGCAGAACCCTTCACCGACGAACTTACTGACTCACTTCCCGAAAAAGCAGACTACATTCTTGCTGTTGAGTATCTGCCCGGACAGTACGACCAGCGGGCCGATGCCGCAGAACAGTGCGCAATGCTCCTTCTGGGCTTCCGGCCTCTCATCAGGACAGCCAGAGTGTATTTGTGCTACGGCGATAACCTCGACACAGAGGCACTCCGAAAATTCTTCATCAATCCCGTAGAAGCACGGGAGGCCCAGCTCGAAGAATATTCATCGCTTGAACTGGATTATTCCCGCCCTGATGACGTAAAGACAGTTGACGATTACGGCACACTTCACGGCCTGGCAATGAGTCCTGAAGATCTGGAGTGCATCAAGAAATATTTTGCCTCAGAAGGAAGATTGCCCACACAGACGGAAATTAAGGTGCTGGACACTTACTGGTCAGACCATTGCAGGCACACAACGTTCCAGACTCAGATTGACGGGGCAGAGATTCACGACGAGAGGGTGAGAGCTGCCTACGAAACATACCTGTCATTAAGAAAACGGCTCGGCTATCCTGACAACAAGCCAATAACGTTAATGGACATTGCGACAATCGGGGCAAAGTACCTGAAGCCCGAATCACTGGTAATCTCTGAGGAAAACAACGCCTGCACCGTGAAAATCGACGTTGAAGGCGAAAAGTGGTTATTGCTCTTCAAGAACGAGACCCACAATCACCCTACGGAGATTGAGCCGTTTGGCGGTGCGGCAACGTGTATCGGCGGGGCAATCCGGGATCCGTTGTCGGGGCGTGCGTATGTGTATCAGGCAATGAGAATCACCGGAGCCTCTGACCCGTCACAGCCAGCAATTCCCGGCAAACTGCCTCAGCGCACGATAATCACTAAGGCGGCGGCGGGCTACAGTTCATACGGAAACCAGATAGGACTCCCCACAGGACTTGTTGACGAAATTTATCACCCTGGCTACACGGCCAAGAGAATGGAGATCGGTGCAGTAATCGCTGCTGTACCAGAATTGAACGTCAGGCGCGAGACTCCGAAGGCAGGCGACGCTGTGCTGCTGTTGGGCGGCCGGACAGGGCGCGACGGTATCGGCGGAGCAACAGGTTCGTCAATTTCGCACACAGCCCAATCACTGGATACCTGCGGAGCAGAAGTTCAGAAGGGCAACGCTCCGGAAGAACGCAAACTGCAGAGATTATTCCGCAATCCCGAATTTTCGCGGCTCATCAAGAAGTGCAACGACTTCGGCGCTGGCGGGGTCAGCGTTGCGGTAGGAGAACTTGCCGACGGACTGGATATTGACCTCGACGCTGTACCGCTGAAGTATGCGGGGCTTGACGGTACGGAAATTGCGGTGAGCGAGTCTCAGGAACGAATGGCGGTTGTGGTTGATGCAGGAGACGTTGAACAGGTGAAGGCACTTGCGCTGAATGAAGATGTACAGGCTACGGAGATAGCCCGCGTGAATGACTCAGGCAGAATGCGCATGAAGTGGCGGGGCAAGGAGATTGTGAATCTGTCGCGGAAATTCATAGACAGCAATGGAGCACCCAGACACACCAGAGTAGCCGTGAACTCTCCCGCAAAATCACACACTTCCTCTCCAAAATTCCCTGACCTGCTCGCCTGGCTGAACGTCTGCTCAAAGAGAGGCTTGGCCGAACGTTTCGACTCAACAGTTGGAGCGCACAGCGTGTTAATGCCCTTCGGAGGAAAATACCAGAAGACTCCGGCGCAGGTAATGGCGGCCAAGATTCCGGTGCAGGGACGCGAAACTCAGACATGCTCGCTGATGTCGTGGGGATTTGACCCGAATATTTCGGAGCGTTCGAGCTTTGAGGGAGGGTATCTCGCAGTTCTCGAGGCCCTGTGCAAAATTGTAGCTGGCGGCGGTAATTTGGCGAACTGCTGGCTGACGCTGCAGGAGTATTTTGGCAAACCGGAGAATGACCCGCAAAGATGGGGTCTGCCGTTCGGGGCATTGCTTGGTGCGTTGAAGGCACAGCTGGACTTTGAGGTAGCGGCGATTGGCGGCAAGGACTCGATGAGCGGATCGTTCATGACCAGTGAGGGGAAAAATCTTGACGTGCCGCCAACTTTGACGGCGTTTGCTGTGAGCGTTGCGGACGTGAAGAACGTAATATCGCCAGAGTTCAAGCGTGCAGGGTCATATGTAGTGATGATTGAGCCTGAATACGACGAACGCGGACTGCCTGAAAAAGAATCTATGCTCAAGAATATGCGGCTTGTTGAGGGACTGATTCGTGAGGGTAAAGCTATGGCGTGTGCAACTCCGACGTTTGGAGGAATCCGAGCAGAAATTTTCAAGATGTGCTTGGGAAATAACTTAGGCTTTGAGTTCACGGGAAAAGTTCCGGAAGATGAACGCAGAGGCCGTTTCCTTGTTGAGGTCTCTGATGCTATGGGTCTGCCTGTACTTGGCCGGGTGCTTGAGACTCCGGAAATAGTGATAGGCGGCGAAAGTTTCAGCCTGTCAGAGTGTGAGAGGATCTACGATGCTCCGTTGGCTGGGATATTTCCTGTTGAGGCGGAAGTCAGCGCAGACATTCCTGCTGTTGACGTAAATCCTGTTTCACTTCCTGCCCCCTCCCCCCTAATCCCTAAACCCTACCCCTTATTCCTTGTGCCAGTTTTTACGGGGACGAACTGCGAATACGAGACAGCACGAGCGATTGAGCGCAGCGGAGGCCGTGCGAAAATCTTTGTGGTGAAATCGCTTACCCCAGAGCTGATGAGGGAGTCTGCGGAGAAATTTGCGGAGGCACTTGAAGAATCGCAGGCACTAGTGCTTCCCGGCGGGTTCTCGAGCGGAGATGAGCCAGACGGTAGCGGGAAATTCATAGCGATATTTCTGCGGAGTCCTGTTGTGCGTGCTTCGCTGGAGGCATTGCTGAATGACAGGGGAGGACTTGTGTGCGGAATATGCAACGGATTTCAGGCACTGGTGAAGACTGGATTGTTGCCTTTCGGGAGAATCTGTGAACCGGAGGAGCTGCCTTCGACGCTGACGTTCAACGCGATTGGCCGTCATCAGTCGAGAATAATACGCTCGCGGGTAATCACGAATCGTTCTGCGTGGCTGAGTCGGTACAGCGTCGGAGAAGTGTACTCAATGCCGATTTCGCACGGAGAAGGAAGATTTGTGTGCAGTGAGGAGCTTTTTGTGGAACTGATGAGGAACGGACAGATAGCGGGTCAGTATGTTGACGTTGAGGGTAATCCGTCGATGAGGACCTGTGATAATCCTTCTGGGTCAAGTTATGCTGTGGAGTGTCTGACTTCGCCGGACGGGAGAATATTGGGCAGGATGGGGCACGCCGAGAGAGTCGAAGATGGACTTTACGGGAATGTGTCGGGGAAATACGACCTGAGATTTTTTGCCGGAGCTTGTGATTATTTCAGGAAGGCATAGAAATTGCGAGGGGGAGCTGATTACTCCCCTTCTTCTTCCTTAATATATGCTTTAAATGAATGGTGAGTTTTTTGCGCGGACTTAGGGGGCAATTTCATGTAGTCTCCATAAAGAGTTGTTAGCCATTCATCGTAACCAACAGGGATTTTGTACTTTTTCCCTTCAAACTCTGCATACGTAGTTTTAGCAACTAACTCTCTTTCTATAACTGCCAGATGCGACCCTTGAAAATCTCCTACACGTTTTGTATCTTCATGCTGGTACATTCTGAAGTTCTCGATAACCTTTTTCATGAAGTATTCTTTAGGAATAGGTATAAGATGTATTAGTATGCGCAGAATTTGACCTAGTAATCTCCTTGAAAAGCTCCCTAAAACTGGTTGAAAAGCCGGAAGTGCCTTAGCAGAAAGGAGAGTCCTATAGAAAAAGTATCGTCTGAACATTCTTGTTAGTTCTTTGGGATCATCGGGTGCATTGTCCAGACAAAAAATATCAACATTGACACCATGAATTACTCCTCCAAACTGAATAGTCCTTGTATCCTCTACATGACCGAATGGCATAAAAAAGTTGGGATCGCTTTCGCCGCAAACGAATATATAATGTGGTTTATAGCCATTGAAGAGTTTCATGAATCTATCATAGTCTGGTCTAAGCATTCCTAAATCAATATCATCGTCCCAAGGTATATATCCTTTGTGCCTTATTGCTCCAAGCAATGTGCCAGCGTTAAGAAAATAGCTTATACCATATTCATCACAAAACTTTGCTACAACATCCAAAATACCAAGCTGAATTTTCCTCAGCTCAGCCAAATCTAACTGCCTCATATGTATTCCTCTCATTCAGGTTTAATGCGAAGAATTATATCATGTCACAAAAACATAGCCCGCAAATTTTCCTGAATAGCCAGGAAAATTTATCGGGCCTAATTGATTAGTTTCTTGGCGCAGTTCTGCTACTCTCTCACAAATGCCTCAAAGTGATGAAGAGTTTTACGTTCGCTCTCCGGCGGCAGCTTCATGTAGTCTCCGTACAATTTAGTCAGCCATTCGTCATAACCTGAAGGTATCTTGCATTTCCTGCCTTCAAACTCTGCAAACGTGAACTTTTCGAACTTTTCCCTGTCCATCGCAAGCTCGTGAAACCCCAAAAAACTACCTACACATCTTGTCTGAACAGCAGAATACGACTTAGCATTTTTCAGCATTTTCCACGCAAAATAGTTCTCAGGCAAAATAGATAGCGGTATCATCTTCATGAATATGCGCAGTGAATAAGAAATAACCTTCCGAATTATGTTGCCGTCATGCGGTGCGAACATTGGACTGAGCCTAGCAGCACGTAACCTTATGTATACATATTGCCAGAAAAACATTTTTCTCAGTTGTTGCTTATCGTCTGGCGCATTGTCCATTACCCATATATCTATGTTTATGGAATACTTGTGCCCTGTTTTCTTGTCAGGCTCGTAATATTCTGTAAATGTATCGAAGACTTTCCCAAATGGGAGCAAGAACTCCGAGTCATTCTCCAGGCAATGAAACTTGTATCTGGTGTTGTTTTCGTTGAAGAGCTTCATGAATTTATCATAATCAGGTCTAAGCATTCCAATATCAATGTCATCGTCCCAAGGAATATAACCCTTGTGCCGAATTGCACCGAGCAGAGTCCCGCCGTCAAGAAAGCATAAAATATCGTGTTCATCGCAAAATTTCATGACTACATCAAGAATTTCGAGCTGTATCTTCCTCAGTTCGTTATTATCAATTTGCCTCATGTACATTCCTCTTATTCTGATTTGATGCTGCTGATTGTATCACACGCAGACAAAGAAAACGGACTCAGAACTTCAGCATCTGACAAGCTCTCGCCTGCCTGACCCTGTTCGTTTCCGAGTCCTAAACCTGAATGATTGGTTTTCGCTAGTTAATTTACTGCCGCTTAATCTCCGTCTTCTTTCACAAATGCCTCGAAATGGTGATGTGTTTTGCGTTTGCTCTCCGGCGGCAGTTTCATGTAATCTCCATATAATTTAGTGAGCCATTCATCATAGCCTGATGGTATCTTATACTTTCCGCCTTCAAACTCTGCGTACGTGAATTTCTCGAATTTTGCTCTGTCCATTGCCAGCTCGTGAAACCCCATAAAGCTGCCCACACGCCTAGTAGAAACAGAGGAATAAATCATGGCATTCTTGAGTATCTTTCTGGCAAAATAGTTCTTGGGTATTACCGAGACAGGTATTAGATTCATCGGAATACGAACACTATAAGCAACTATCTTCCTGAAAATATTTCCATTAGGGTGCGCAAACATAGGAAGAAATCTTCCAGCGTGAAGGTTACGCAGAATATATTGGCGGCAAAACATTTTTTTGAGTGCTCTATCATCATCAGGGGCATTATCCATCGGCCATATATCTATATTCACTGCCGACTTGTTGCCCGTCCTTCTGTCAGGCTCGTAGTATTCCGTAGAAGTGTCAAATACTTTTCCGAATGGCTGTATACATTCCGGATCATTCTCAAGGCTCCAGAATTTGTAGCGGGTATTATTCTCGTTGAAGAGTTTCATGAATTTGTTGTAGTCTGGTCTGAGCATTCCCACATCAATATCATCGTCCCAGGGAATATAGCCCTTATGCCTAACTGCTCCTAACAATGTCCCGCCGTCGAGGAAGCACAGAATATCATGCTCCTCGCAAAACTTCATCACCACATCCAGAATCTCGAGCTGTATCTTTCTCAGCTCATCAATGCCTATCTGCCTCACGCTGAGGCCCCCGCACAAAAACAGCCCTGTCCCTCATCATGAAGGACAGAGCTGTTATATTCTTCTGTTGTCAGTGCACAATTATAGCCGCAAGCCGCAAGCCATTATATGCAAATCCTGTAGCCACTGTCAACGTTCCTTTCTCGTAATTTTATTGATGTTATGCATTATATCACGGCACTATCACTTCAACAATCAGACCGTTCACCAGCGAATACACCATCACAAACACCAAATACCCCCAGAACTTCCAGCCAGCAAGCACTATCTTCAATGCGCCCAAGTTCGTAATCTTCGTTGCCGGGCCGGTGATCATGAACGCCGATGCACTCGCCATACTCATACCGTCAGCAAGCCACTGAATCAATAACGGGATTGTCCCTCCGCCGCAGGCATACAGCGGCACTCCGATTGTCGCGGCCATAAGCACCCCGAAACCGTTTCTTCGGCCGAACAGACGCGCAAATTCTTCCGCAGGTACGTACCTCATGAATAACGCCGAAAGCACTATTCCAAGCAGAAAATACCCGCCCGTCGCCTTGACGTTGCGACCAAAATTCTTGAGGTAGCGGATAATGATATTAGGGTCTGTGTCGCGGTTATGTGTCTCGTAGAATCCTGCGAACGTGAAGAAGGATTTGTGTGCAATTTTGCCGTAAATGTTCACTGCCAGACCTGCGGCTATTCCGCAGAAGAAACACGACGCTATCCTCACAATCAATGCAGTCTTCCCGAGCGCAGTGCTGTAGATTATAAGCTGTGGATTGAGGAGGACCGAAGCCATCATGAACGACGCTAACCAGTCCTCGCGCATTCCCTTTTCGCTGAACGATGCGGCTATCGGAATAGTCCCGTACATGCACAGCGGCGAAGCTATCCCCAAAATGCACGCAGGAACTATCCCGAAAATACTCCATCTCTTGCTGCTCATCGAGGCAAACAGTCCGTGAATCTTCTCCTTGCCGAAGACTGACACAAACGAACCGATCGCCATTCCCAACAGCCAATAAGCATATATCTGTTCAAGCTGAAGGGTGAAGTAGTACCAGAGATAGATTGCCTCTCTGCGAAGAATGCTAGTCAATGCTCACAAGGTCGTAGTCGCGATTGCCTAAGCCAATTTCCGCCGCGTGCTCCACAGTGTGAATCCCATGCCGAGACTCCATTCTCTTGATGAGCGACCCGCCGTCCGGAGCTTTGTACACCAAATCAACACATGCCTGATCCAGAGCAACAGGGTCAAGCGAACCGAGAATGCCTATGTCGTGCATGTCCGGAGCTGAAGGATTCCCGTCGCAATCGCAGTCCACAGACAGGTGATTCATGACGCTGATGTACATTATGCGCCTGCCGTTGCCCAGAGAATCGCTGACCGCCTTTGCCGCTTCGGCCATCGACTCCAGAAAATCGTCCTGCTTGTCATACCAGATTGACCCGGAATCCTTAGTGCCTGCAGTGTGGATAATGACCTTTCCGCGTGATGACGCTATCCCTATCGAAATATTCTTGAGTGCTCCGCCGAAACCTCCCATTGCGTGGCCCTTGAAGTGAGTCAGCACAAGCATGAAGTCGTAGTTCTTGAAGTGTGAGCCTACAACATCCTCCTTGAGGTGCTTGATGCCGTTTCCTGTTACCGGCAGGGACACTTCGCCTTCCTCGTCCATGATGTCCACCTTCGCAATTGCGTTGAAGCCGTGATCCTCGATTACCTGACGGTGAAGTGCTGTAGATGACCTTGAGCCTCCGTAGGCTGTGTTGCACTCAACGATAGTTCCGTCAACTTTCTTGACCAGCTCGCCGATAAGCGCGGGAGACAGGTAGTGAGTGTTTCCGGCCTCGCCTGTGCTGAGTTTTACGGCAACCTTGCCCTCTGCATGGCGGCCAAGATGTTCGTAGATGGCCATTATTCCGGCAGGTGAAATGTCCTTCGTGAAGTAGACGGTTGAAGCCGCAAACGATGCTCCTGCGAACGCGAGCACCAGTAATGACGCTATGAATAACTTGCGCATAAAAAATCTGCTCCTCCTTAAAATGGGATGAGCAGAATTTAACTCATTAACCGTGCTTTAACTCAATCGGTCAAACGCGCAAATTATTCCTCTTCCTTCGGTGCCATTCTGTCCATCAGGATTGGAGACAAGATTCCGAGAATGCATAAGGCTATCAGCACCCAGCATACAGGAGTCGAGAATAATATTCTTGGGTCTCCTCCCGAAAGCAGCAACGACCGCCGCAGTCCTTTTTCACCGATCGGGCCAAGTATCAGCGCGAGAACTATTGCCGCGTTGTTCAGGCCGAATTTTCGGGCAAGCCAGCCTATCACACCGAATATCAGCATTATCACTACGTCAACAAAGTTCTGGTGAATCGCGAATGAACCTACAACACACAGTATCGTTACTGACGGGATTAGTATTGCGTCGGAGAGTCTGGCAATGTGCGCAAAGCCGCGACACCCAAGCAAACCAATTCCCAGCATGAAGAACTGAATCAGCACAAATCCCGCAAAGAACGTGTAGGTCATCTTGGCCGTCTCACCGACGAACAGATTCGGTCCAGGTGTGAGTCCCTGAATGATAAGGCCGCCCATCAACACAGCCGTAACGCTCTCACCGGGAATGCCCAGAGTCAGCATCGGGATCAACGAGCCGCCGGTTACTGCGTTGTTCGCGGCCTCACTGCCAGCAACTCCCTCGTAGCTTCCGTGCCCGAAAAGCTCCTTGTGCTTCGAGAACTGCCGGGCTGTGTTATAGCCCATGAAGCACGCTATTGACGCTCCTGCTCCGGGAAGAATGCCTACAAGATTCCCGATTATCCACGAACGTCCGATTGTGGGGGCTATCTCCTTCAGCTCTTCCTTTGATAGCATCATTCTGTCCTTGAACTCAGTAGCTCTTGCCCTCTGGCGAATCTTTGCCTCTGCGAGAATCAGTGCCTGGCTCATCGAGAATAACCCGATCAGTGCGCAGGTTACGTTGATTCCCTCATACAGAGAGGCTTGGCCGAACATAAACCGCTTAACTCCCTGCATTGGGTCCATTCCTATCGTCGAGAGCAGAAGACCAAGTGCTCCGCTCATCAGTCCCTTAACCATAGACTTCGACGATACTCCCGCAATAATAGTCAGGCCGAAAATTGACAGCCAGAAGTATTCGGGAGAACCGAACATCATTGCGAGCCTGCCAAGTAACGGAGCAAAGAAGTACAGCGATATGCAGGAGAGCAGTCCGCCGAAGAACGACGCTATGCACGCAGTTCCGAGTGCTTTACCTGCCTGACCCTTCAGAGTCATCTGGTAGCCCTCGATTGCTGTTGCGGCACTGGCTGGAGTTCCGGGCGTGTGTATCAGTATCGCAGAGATTGACCCGCCGAAAATTGCTCCGCAGTAAATCGCTCCGAGCATAATCATTCCCGTAGACGCATCCATCGAGAAAGTCATAGGCAGCAGCAACGCAACACCCATTGCCGCAGAAAGTCCAGGCAGACATCCGATAACGATTCCGATTGTTACGCCGGCAATCATGGCGAGGATATTCACGTAGTGCAGTGCACTGACGAATCCTCCGGCCATTAACGATAATGTTTCAGTCATTCCCAGACCTCCCAAAGCGTCCCTTCAGGCAGGTGCACCTCAAGGAACAGAGTGAATGCGCAGTAGACCAGCACGAAAATAGCGATTTCGGCCAAGACAATCTGCCACAGCTTGACCCGCAAGAACAGAAGGCTTGCGGTCATGAACAGTATGCTCGCAATGTAGAAGCCTAGATAGGGCATCGCGACAAGGTAGATGATTATCATTGCGAGGATGGTAAAGAACTGTCCGGGCAGAAAGTCCTTGAAGTCCTCGAAGCCGCTGGTAACACCTTCACGAATTGCGCCGCGAATCATGTTGATGACGTGAAGGGTAGTCAGCCCGGCTAGGAGGGCAATTACGCACGAAGGGTAAATCTGTGCGGCTTTTGGGAGCTGAAGCGTCATGTGCAGGAAGAACGCGCAAACCCCGTACATGGCGAGACAGACCCCGATGTCAGTTTTCTTCATGATGAAAAAATGAGTCTCCTTTCTGTTTTGTGTGTGGATTGGACTCACTATACCATATTCAGCGTTTAAGGGTGTGCTTGATTGCGTCATAGAACTTATCGCCGATAATTTTGCGGAGGATTTTTTTGGGGAGAGCCAGTCCCCGATACCACAGCCAGCGGGAGAGGAAGTACATGCTAGCCTGGAAAGGTGAGGGAAGTTTGAGGCCGTGTTTGATGCAGAAATTATAATCATCGTGCTGATGAGCCTCACTATTTCTCTTGAGAACAACATCACACTTATTCATGAAAGACTGCTTCCTATACGTGTCAAGGTCAAATACGCTGAAAAAGTCCTCAAGTTTTCCAAGTGCTTCAATGGCTATGAGGGTACGCAGACATTTGTAACACTTCGAGCAGTTATGCAGGCCTTCAGGTTTTCCCAAAACAGCATCACATGGACTAAGATATTTGCGGGCAATATCCCAGTCTGAAATACGCTCGGTTTTTTGTGTACGTTCATACTGACATCCGTCAATGATGAGTTCAATCTTTTCCGTTCTAACTAGAGGTACAAAGTAGGAATCCGTAAAACCGGAAAGGTCATGATCATGTGCAGATTGTGAGTATAATTTTATTGCTTCATAACTTCTGCCGCTTGCAACATAGTACTTCTTAACGCCCTTCTGGAGTCCCAAAACGCACGAGTAATTCACAAGATAGCCCATATGCCTGACAGCTTTACCCAACGGATAGACTTTGTATATAAAAGCGTGAATGTTTGAGTCAACCATACAAAGAGGCAATCCCAGTTCATCGGCAGCTGGTTTATTGATGTTATATATTTCCATACAGAGCTTCATTGTGTGCTCATCATAATAGTCGCCGTGCCATCCGGTGTTGAAAAAGAATAACCCGTTCACACGGTAATCCGGATCATCTTCCTTCACAAAGCGGTCGTAAAGTGTCGACAACGAATCTACTCCGCAGGACAATCCAGCACCAATAATCTCCGGTTTCCCGTCCGCAACCTTGAAGCCGTCAACATGAACATCAACTCGCGAAAGGTCATCGCTGAAATCACACAATATCCTCTGGATGTAGTTCATCACATTCTTGTACAGCCTCTTCGACACACATCCGTGAATGTGTACATCTTCCCTGTAGAACATTCCAATGTACAGAGGCACAAGCACAAACGCATTATACACGTCATCCTTCATTCTCCCACTTCAAAAATTAAAGCCCCGCCGCAAATTTCACAGCAGGGCGCAATTTTTACATTACTCCCAGAGTTTCGCTACCTCGTCGGTGCAGAACTCGTACTGCTGCTGAATCATTTTGCCAGTGTCCTCAGCATTCATGAACAGCGTGGTAACTCCGGCCTTCTCTGCTGCCGCAATGTATTCGGGGTCTTCCATTGCCTTCTTGAACGCTTCCTCGTAGAACGCAATAACCTCTGGCTTTGTGCCCTTCGGAGCAACGATAGCCCTTGCACTTCCATACCATTTGTCATAGTAGCCCATTGACCCGAGCGTCGGAACATCAGGAAGGGTATCGAGCTTCGTTTCGGAGAATACTCCGAGAATTTTGACCTCGCTCATCATTGCGGCAATGTCTGCCTCCTTCGCAACGGAGAAGTCAACTTCGCCCTGCCTCAATGCCAGAAGCTGGTCTGCCGTTCCGCCGTAAGGTATAGCCATGTACTGGAAGCCTGCGGACTTGGCCAGAAGCTCCGCTCCGATGTGGTTACTAGCCTTCATTCCGTTTGTGGATGCCTTCAGCTTGCCGGGATTCTCCTTCGCGAACGCAACGAGTTCCTGCAATGTGTTGAAGGGTGAGTCTTTGCCGACCATTACGAGGGAAGTTTCGTTGACGTGGTTGCAGATCGGCACGAAATCATCAATCTTGTAGTCTCCCAGCTGTTCGACGATGTTGGAGCACAGGGTCGGAAGATTGACGAAACCGATTGTGTGTCCGTCGGGACGCGCCATCGCCAGCGAGGTCCAGCCGATGGAGCCTGAACCGCCTTCAAGGTTGTTGATGACGAGGGTCTTGCCGACAGTTGCGGTTGCGTACTTGGAGAGGACTCTGGCGGTGTTGTCGGTGCCGCTTCCTGCCTTGTAGGCGACGATAACGGTAACGTTCTTCTTGGGTGCCCACGCAAATGCACAGGACACACCCAGGGCAACAACAAGCAATGCGAGAATAAACTTCTTCATAGGAATATCACCTCGTAATAGAATATGGATGCAGAAATTATATCAATTGGAGAGTGATTTACACATGGCGTTTGTAGAGAAAGATGAACTTGTGTACGAGTTTTACGACACGATGGTCTTCTGCGAGAAAAGCTCTGTTTTGCGTGAGGCAGTTGCAAGCACAAATGCACGCACAAAAGTTTACCCTGCCGATTTTTCAACATAAGGAAAGAGGGCAGTGTTCGTGTTGAGGAAGGAAGGACTTTGCAGAAGGCTATTGAACTTCACAAGGAGTTCCCCGGCAAGAAGATAGCTGTGCTGAACTTCGCAAATTCCGGGACTCCAGGCGGAGGGGCTAAGAGCGGTGCATTCGCTCAGGAGGAAAGCATATGCAGGTGCTCGACGCTATACCCTTCACTCATGACTGAGACAGCACTTGAAGGCTTCTACAAGTACCATAAAGGTAATTGCGGCTGGAAGGCCAGTGATACATGCATATACTCGCCCGATGTTGTGGTGTGCCGTGATGATTCTGATTTGCTGTGCCCGCTATTACGGCCTGAAGATTTCGTGAAGGTAGATGTGATTACTTGCTCTGCCCCCCCACGTTTTCAGGGACATAAAAACTTCCGAAGAAGAACTGTTCAGCATTCACGTCAAACGCGCAAAAAATATCCTGCGTGTTGCGGCGTATAACGGAGCTGATATTCTCGTAACCGGAGCGTTCGGGTGCGGAGCATTCCACAATCCTCCTGAAGTTGTCGCTCGGGCGTGGCGTGAGGCACTCGAGGAATACCGCGAGAAGTTTGACCTGATAGATTTTGTGATATACGTCAGCGATTTTCCGGCCAAGAGAGTTGGCGGCGAAAAGAATTTGCAGGCATTCCGCAACGAGTTCACGGACTAACAGCTATAATGTTACGACAATACTAAAGGAGGCATAATTTTTAATGGGAGTACTTAGACATTACAGGGAGCTTCTCCCCATCACAGACAAGACACCAGACGTAAACCTTGAAGAGGGAATGACACCATTAATCCCCCTTCCGCGCGTAAGCAAACGTCTCGGAATTAACCTTTACGGAAAATTCGAGGGCTGTAACCCTTCCGGCTCCTTCAAGGATAGAGGAATGGTTCTAGCCGTCGCAAAAGCCCTCGAGGACGGCAAAAGAGCTGTAATCTGCGCGTCAACCGGCAACACCTCCGCAAGTGCCGCCGCATACGCCGCAAGTCAGGGCATTCCGTGTTTCGTGCTTCTTCCTGCCGGAAAAGTAGCACTCGGAAAATTAGCTCAGGCCCTCATGTACGGTGCAAAGGTTATCGCTGTGAAAGGCAACTTTGACCGTGCACTCGAGCTTGCTCGTGAGGGAGCGGAGAAGACCGGCTGTGCAATGGTCAACTCGGTGAACCCCTACAGGCTCATCGGCCAGAGGAGCGGCGCGTGGGAGATTTGCGACGTTCTGGGCAAAGCCCCCGACTGGCACGCAATACCCGTCGGCAACGCAGGCAACATCTCTGCGTATTGGGCTGGCTACAACGAGTACAAGAAGCTCGGCAAGATAGACAGGCTCCCGCGAATGATGGGCTTCCAGGCTGACGGCGCGGCACCTCTTGTGTACAACAAGCCATGTCCCAACCCCGAGACCGTAGCAACCGCAATCCGAATCGGCAACCCCGTAAGTGCACACCTTGCGCGCGCGGCAGTCAGTGAGTCCGGCGGAGAGTTCAACGCCGTAACAGACGCGCAGATTCTCGAGGCGCAGAGAGTATTAGCTGCAGAAGGCGGTGTGTTTGCTGAGCCTGCCTCATGTGCACCGCTGGCAGGGTTGATGAAGCTGAAGACTGAAGGCAGACTCCCCGAAGGAATCACCGTAACGATGATTCTCACGGGTAACGGCCTCAAGGACCCGGATACTGCGATGAGCCAGGTCGGCAAGCCCATAGAGATTAATGACACCCTCGACGATTTGATGCGGGTGCTTGGCGAGTGAACATGCCGTTAATTACACTGAAAGTTCCGGCTACAACCGCAAATCTCGGCTCGGGTTTCGACACTCTCGGAATGGCACTCAGCCTGTACAACATATTCACGGTGAAGGAGCTTCTCCCTGCAGGAGACTATACCTGTGAAATTTCCGGCGAGGGAGTGGACGAACTTAAGGATGCCCGCAAAAACATGATAGTTACGAGCTACCTCAAGGCTTGCGATGAATGGGGGATTGACCCTCAGGGTTTCGCGTTTGAGTGCTGCAATGCCGTACCGCTTAATCGCGGACTAGGAAGCTCCTCAACCGCAGTAGTTGCCGGTGTAATGATTGCGGACTTTTTGGGCGGGCGTAAACATGAAGAGGCCGAACTTCTGCGGGTAATGACCAAAATTGAGGGGCATCCGGATAACGTTGTGCCCTGCTGTATCGGCGGAATGACTGTATCGTGCTGGGACGGTGAGTCTCTGCGCTACGTGAGGCTTCCTGCTCTGCCCGATGACCTGAACGTTATTGCGGCAGTTCCGGACTTCGAGGTTCACACTGAGGACGCAAGACGGATTCTTCCGGAGAGCGTGCCGTTCCGTGATGCTGTGTTCAACGTCAGCCACGCGAGCATACTTTGCGCGGCGTGGGCAATGGGACGCTGGGATTTGCTGCGTGTAGGAATGGAGGACAGGCTTCACCAGTCTCACCGTGCGAAACTTTTTCCTGGCAGCACCGGCGAAAAGTTCTTCAGCGAGATAACCAATCACCCCGACTGCGTGGCTAATGCCCTTTCTGGTTCCGGGCCGACTATGATTGCGATTGTTCACGGCCCTGCTGGGAAACTCTCCGAAGCTATGTGCAGGATATTCACTGACGGAGGAGCTGCTTCACACTTCTTTGTGCTGAACTGCTCGCCGTCGGGAACAGTCGTAATGCAGGCGTAAAAAAATACCCCTCGCTAAAATTGTGGGGGGTATTTTCATTAGCAAGCCTTAATTGTCCCACTTGTCATATTTGCAGATTAACTGAAGGAACCTGCTGTTCAGCGAATTTCCAGCAAAACGCTTCGACATCTCCGGGTCGTAGCTCAGAGTAATTGTCGTGTACCTGTCCGGTGTCCAGATATTGCGGAGCATAATTTTTCCGCTGGTGCGCGTGCTAGCAATCGGACTCTCCTTCCCTGAACCGTAATATGCATTGTAGGCTTTCTGCACTGCCTCATAGAATCTCCTGTCCTCGTCGGCTTTGCCCATGCTCATAACGTAAACTGCCTTCGACTTCAGAATTTTCTTCTTATAGAAACCGAACACAAACGTTGCAGGATACCCCTCGAACATTCCTTCCATAGTTAGGGTGTCCTTGCGCGGAGTGATAACGTTTGCTCCGCTGTTCTCCATGCGCTTCTGGACTCTGGCATATTTCAGGCCGAAAGTCAGGGACATGAAGGCATCTGCGCTGTTGGAAGCAGCCTGAGCTTCGCACGCAATACACAGGATGAGCAGAATCGTACACAATAACCTTCTCATTAACTAATCTCCCTCCTAGAACTCCCACTCAAGATATTTTGCGGCCTGTGCCTCGTTGCCGCTTCCCTCGCTGAAAAACGCCTTATACCTTCTTGATGACCGCCTCTTTATCTTTTCAGTCATCAGTTCGGCGCGGGCTATTACCCTGTAATTCTTGTCCAGGAATAACATGCTTCCGCCAAAGTTTACGTTATGAGAATTGCTGTTCCTGATGGTAAGGCTCAAGCTGTCAAAGCTGTAGCTTATGCTCCCGAACGACAGCCCGGATTTTCCGCGAATGCCTCCGTCCCTGATTAATGCCTCAGATATTCCGGAAAGCACCAGCAGAACAACAAGCACAGCAGCAATTGTGAATGACCGTCTCAAAATTCATGCACTCCCTGTGATAATGTTTAGTATGAATAACATAATATCACGCCCGCCATACTTTCCTATGATGATTGACCTGCTAGGAAAAACTGTGCTGGTTGTTGGAGGAGGAAACGTTGCTGCCAGAAGAACAGAGACGCTTCTTCGGTGCGGAGCTGTTGTGCGTGCGGTCAGCCCGTTTTTCCGCTCTGATTTCCCGCAGGCCGCCGAAAGAATCGTCCGTCCGTTCATGCCCGAAGACATAACGAGTGATTATGCTCTGGTTATCGCCGCAACTGACAGCCGGAACACCAACACTCTCATTCATTCGCTGGCCAAGTCGCTTGGGATTCCTGTTAATGTCTGTGATTCTCAGGAGGAATGCGATTTTTTCTTCCCCTCGCTGATAAATCACGAATACGCTGCTGTTTCGGTATGTACTGCCGGAATTTCGGCAAGACTCACGAAGCGGCTATCCGATAAACTGCGCAGAGTGTGGACTTCATGGGTGATAGAAGCAAAATTGCCTGTGCTATAATTACGCGCAAATCTCAAGTTAAAAATAACAAGGGGCATTAAGTATTTTTATGGATTAAACTATGTGCTATAATGCTTAGTGTCCAATTACTGATTACAATTTTTTGCAGGGGTATCACAAAATTTAACATGTCGTAGATTATGCATGTCTGTATATTTGCGCGGCAATTTTCGGGAGGAATATCGTTTGAGATCAGATCGTGAGAGACTGCGGGCCTCTTACCCAAATAACAGGGGCAATAACCGCAAGGAAAAGCAAACAGGTGTATCTTTGGGATTCTGCTGGGGCTTCGGCCTTGTGGTCTGCCTGACATTCGGGCTTGCATCATTCCTGATGTTCTCGGCGGGACACTTCGACATCTCTCCCGGCAACGGAGCAAATCCTGCTTGGGGCGGCAGTGACGGCGAGGAAAACTTCACATCAACGCGAAGCCTGGTTCACGTAGAAGTTACCGAACTGGAAAATGCCGGAGACCTTCCAGACCCGCAGGCTTTTATGGCAGAAGCGCGCAACAACATGATGGAGGAGTTCGGGCCGTTCCCTAAATACCTTTCGGATTACGAGAGCATAACCCTTAGCGTTCATGAGGACGGTACTACGATTCCTGTGAATGAGGACGACGAAGAGGAAGAGATAATCGAGGTCAAGACAGCTTCCGTCAAGCCCGAAGAGTTACAGCTGACCGAGCAGGGCGTATCGTGGCGCGAACACGTCGTGAAGAACGGCGAAACTCTCTCAGATATAGCACTTGCACACGGAAATATCACAGCCCAAGATATTCTGCGGGCAAACGGCCTCAAGGATGCAAACAGACTTTCAGAGAATCAGTTACTTCTTATTCCCAACGATGCCAGCACAGTAGACGAGACTTACGACGAGGTACGCACCCGCCAGATGAGGGTAGCGGCCACTCGCGAGAAGCTCGAGCCTATCAAGGTGAAGTCCTATGTAGTTGCGCAGGGTGATTCCCTGTGGTCAATCGCCAACTCCCAGAACGTTGAGCTTGATACTCTCGTCGGAAGCAACACGTTCAAGACTTCAGCCCGTCTCAGGCCCGGCGCAATTCTCAGGATTCCTAATCAGGAAGGTATATTCTACGTCCTGAAGAAGGGAGAAAGCATCGAGGCAGTCAGCAGACGCTACGGTGTGAGCATGAGCAAAATCCGGCAGGTCAACGCTGAATTGAACGTTGCCTCGCTGAAGAGCGGCGACGAAGTCTTCCTGCCCGGTGCACGCCCTGAAGGTTTAGTCGAGAAGCATGAACCCGTCAAGGTTGCGGAGACAAAGAAGACCACATCGTCCAAGACAACAAAGACAGCCGCGAAATCCTCAACGAAAGCAGATAAGCCTTCAGGCAGTGAGGTTGCTGTGCGCAAGGCCAAAGGCGGATTCAGGTGGCCGATTATGGGCAGAATCAACAGTCCGTTCGGCTGGAGACAGCACCCGATCACGAAGCGCAAGGATTTCCACACAGGAATAGACATCAAGGCAGAACGCAACGATCCCATCAAAGCGGCAGGAAGCGGCAAAGTAATATATTCCGGCTGGATGGGAGGATACGGCAAAGTTTTAGTAATAGAGCATTCCAACGGGCAGTCAACACTTTACGCCCATTGCAGTACGCTGCTGGCAGGAAAAGGAGCGAGCGTGTCATCAGGTCAGCTAGTGGCGAAAATCGGTACAACAGGACGTTCGACAGGTCCGCACCTTCATTTTGAGGTCCGCAACGGTAACAGCCCCGTAAACCCGATAAAGTACCTGAGCAGATAACATGTCAAAATATGTATTCGTAACCGGAGGAGTAGTTTCGTCATTAGGCAAGGGCATAACAGCAGGTTCAATAGGTACGCTGTTGAAGAAGCGCGGCCTCAAGGTCTCGAACCTCAAGATAGACCCGTACCTGAACGTCGACGCTGGGACAATGAATCCCTTTCAGCACGGCGAGGTGTTCGTTACGGACGACGGAGCGGAGACCGACCTTGACTTGGGACATTACGAGAGGTTCATAGACGAGAGCCTGAGCGAGAGAAACTCAATCACCACCGGAAAGATTTACTCGAGCGTCATCAAGAAGGAACGCAGGGGCGATTATCTGGGCGGGACAGTTCAGGTAATCCCCCACATCACGAATGATATTCAGGAACGAATCATCAAGGCCGCAGAAGGTCTTGATGTTCTTGTTGTGGAGATAGGCGGAACCGTCGGAGACATTGAGGGCCAGCCGTTCCTCGAGGCAATCCGTCAGATGGCAGTGCGTGTCGGCCGCGAAAACGTCGTGTACTGCCACGTAACGCTAATGCCCTATCTCGAGGCAGCAAAGGAGCTTAAGACCAAGCCCACCCAGCACAGCGTCCAGGAACTGCGCCGCATAGGCATCCTCCCGAATATGCTTGTATGCAGAACCAGCCATCCGATGGACGAGGGCATGAAGCACAAGATTGCTCTTTTCTGCGACGTACCGCCCGAAGCCGTGATTGAGGTGCGCGACGAACCTACAATCTACAATGTCCCGATGAGTTTGCACAAACAGGGGCTTGATGACCTGATACTGAAATATCTGGGCCTTCCCGACGACACAGAGCCGGATTTGAGCGACTGGCTAAAGGTTGTGGACAGGTTCATGAATTCGCCGGAAGTGGTGAACATTGCGCTCGTAGGAAAGTACGTCCAGCACAAGGACGCATATCTGAGCGTAGTTGAGGCACTGTATCACGCAGGCATTGCGCATTCCGTGAGGGTGAACATAGTATCCGTAGAAGCAGAGGACCTCGAAAAGGGAGACCCTGCGGCGATTCTGAAGTTCGCTGACGGAATACTTATTCCTGGAGGTTTCGGCGTGCGCGGAGTCGAGGGAATGATTCTTGCGGCCAGGTATGCGCGAGAAAATAACGTGCCGCTGTTCGGTATATGTCTGGGAATGCAGATGATGGTTGTTGAGTTTGCACGTAACGTCTGCAGTCTTCCCGACGCTCACAGCAAGGAGATGAACCCCGCCGCTATGAATCCTGTGATTCACTTGATGGAAGAGCAGGAGGGCATTCACGACAAGGGCGGTACAATGAGGCTTGGAGCTTATCCGTGCGACTTGGCCGAAGGCACGAAGAGCGCGCAGGCTTACGGAACAATGCACATCACCGAACGCCACAGGCACAGGTACGAGTTCAACAACGTGTATCGTGAGAGGCTGGAGAAGTCTGGTCTGAAGGTTGCAGGAGTGTGCACAGAGCGAAATTTGGTTGAGATTGTGGAACTGCCCGGGCATATTTGGTACGTAGGCGGACAGTTTCACGGTGAATACAAATCGAGGCCGACAAGACCGCACCCGCTGTTTGACGGTTTTATCGAGGCGGCAGTGCGTTTCATGAGAGCAAAGGCAAAGGAGGCTTGAGAATATTCATGAAGGCTGTGAAAATTTGTGTGCTTGCAGTTGTGTTAATGCTTGTATCGTCTGCTTGTATGGCATCAGAGGCGGTAAGTGATCCAGATTTGGGCGGAGGTTCTTCGCGCCAGATGATGGGGCAGATTGAGCAGATAATTTACGGTTACGTCTCGCAGGGAGGGCTTATCGACAGGCTCGCAAAAGTTGAGGAAGACCTTTTCGGGCGGAGCCTGCCAGGGACGATTGCGGATCGCCATGCTGCAATATTGAACTTCCTGGACATCGGAACGGAAGAACAGCCTTCAATGATGTTCAAGCTCGGTGTTGCGGAGTGGGTAGTCGACAAGAAGATACGTGCTTCCGAACCTGCAGTGAAGAGACTCGAGGACTTGGAGACCAATTTAACCGGAGCATCTCGTGCAGGAAATCCGATCGTTATGCGCGTGGAGAGTCTGCTTGCTACGCTAATCATGGACCCGGTAACCGCACAGCCCGTAGTCCTTCCTGGAAACACGACGATGAAGTTCAGGTTTATGGACGAACTCAGCCCGGCAAAATCACAGGCTGGAGATTACGTGAGGCTTGAACTGACTAACGACTTAATCGTGAATCAGAACTTGATTGCTCCTGCCGGTTCGCTTCTGGTTACCGAGGTACGCGAGGTGAAGCGTCCGAGAATGTTCGGCATTCCTGGCGAAGTGAGGCTGTCGTTCAACGAGCTTAAGCCGCTTGGTCCGCAGAGACCTTCTGTTGTTGTGGGAGATGCCGCGCAGAAAGCAATTAAGGATGCCCGCAAAGCAGGGGACAGGGGCGAAGGAGCAATAGTCGGTGCAGGAGCGGTGAGTCTCGCAGGAGCAGTTCTGCTCGGGCCGGTCGGACTGGTAAGCGGTGCGTTCATTCGCGGAAACTCGTTGAAGATTCCTGTAGGAGCAGTAACTTTCGTGCAGACTTCGGGGGATATCGTAGTGTCAGGTTATCCTATTCCCATAAGCCTGCAGACAAATACGCCAACTCTTACAGCTCCGGAACCTGAAACAACATCGTCAACAGGCAATCAGGAGGGCTACAGCTACGACCCTAACCGTGATACGATCATCAAGGGCGACGTGTTCAACAGGAACACCTACGGAACGCCCACGAACTCAGGGACGGTAAATACAGGTGGAGATTTTGAGCTGCCTCCGGAACAAAACATCAATTAATCTGAGGATTTTAGTGCTCGCCTTGATTATCGGGGCGGGTTTTTTGTTGAGTTTTTTACCTGCATATTCTGCGGAGCTGTCGCCGTCGGACAAAACAATACGTATGCTCGAGCGCTGGACAAGTTCTCACTGGGGGCAGGACTGTTTCGTGTGGGTAGTGCACTATCCGGAAGAAATTGCTGATGTGTGGGCTGAGTCTGAAGCTGTCAGAGCAGGAATGAATGACGCGGAACGTGAGCGGTTCAGGAGAAATTTTGTGTCAGAGCTTCAGCTGGACAAATCGGAGACTTTTCTTGTGAGTGTGTACTCGTTCGGTGCGCGTCCTGTGAATCTGTCGCCGGTGAATGAGAACGTATCGCTTCTGTCTGCAGCGGGAGAGCGCATCAAGCCGCTGCGTTACGACGGAAGCCTCGAGAATCCTTCGGGAGGAGTGGTGCAGGGGCTTGTGTTTTTCCCGAAACAGCGCGACAAGGATTACGCAATAGGTCTTCGTGGAATGGACAGGACAGAGCGGATATTTTCGTTTGCCCCGCCTGAGAATGTGCCCGCACCGGCTCCAGCTCCGGCCAAGAAGAATGACGATGTAGTTGTGGTGAATCTCCCGAAGAGACAGCCCAAAAAGACTCCTGTTGTTCAGCCCAAAAAGCAGATAACGCCACCGCCTCCGCCGATGATTCCGCCTAAGCCTATTCCCAAGATATTCCAGGAAGACTCGAAGGATATTGCGGAGTTCGTGAAGTCGATACACGAGCGCGACAACAAGAACTTGGCCGAGAAACCAGAGACAGCACCGCCGGTTCAGGAGAGGCCGAGCAACATTGATAGTGCTTATGCGAGCCGTGAGAGTGTTTTGCGGAAATTCCTGAGCCTTTGGGCGGAGAACAGGCCGGATGATATGTACATGATGCTGTCGGATGCGTCAAAGCGGAATATCTCGCGCGAGAACTTTGCGAAGGCAGTTAGGAAGGACTCTGCGCTGAGAGAAGGCTTGAAGGGGGATTACCGTATAGACTGGGTCGGCGAGGAACGTGCAAAAGTGATTACGACCCGGAAGACTCTGGTGTTCAAGTCAGTAACAACCAGGACGTTGGGAGTAACTCGTGAAGGGTCATCCTGGCGCGTGGTGTGGTGATTAGGGAGGAATTCTTATGTTTAACAGCAAAAAGTTAATGTTAGTTGTTGCAGTGATGGTGCTGGCCGTATCGGTATCCGCCCTTCCGTCCTGGGGAGCTTCGTTCAAGAACAGGACGATATCTGACCAGCAGTTTCTTGATCTTTGCCGGAATGGTGATGTCAACGGAGTCAGACGTGCATTAAGAGCAGGCATAAGCTCGAACACTAAGGACAAAGACGGCCGCAGTGCACTGATGTATGCGGCCGCCGGAGGCCATACAGAGGTTGTAGATATACTTCTGAGTGCCAGTGCGGATATTACACATTACGGCGGAGCTGCCCTAGTTCATGCCGCAACACATGGCCATACTGCAACAGTCAATGTCTTGCTGAAAGCCGGAGCTTCCGTTGAGAGCAAGAACAATTCCGGAAATACTGCGCTCATGATGGCCGCGAGGAACGGCTACGCATCAACTGTAGACCGCCTGCTGAAAGCTGGTGCGGATATCAACGCCAAGAATCAAAATGGCTGGACTGCGCTCATGTATGCCGCAGAGAACGGACATTCTGAATCGATAGAGGCACTTCTGCTGGGAAATCCGGATGTCAATATCCAGAACACCCGCAACAATTCCGGTGAAGCAGACTTTGGCGGAAGAACTGCGCTTATGCTGGCGGCGAAGAATGGCCATACTGACATTGTAGACACGCTGATTGAGGCAGGAGCAGATGACAAGTCGGATGTTAAGGGCAGGACAGCGTTGATGCTCGCGGCGGAGTCCGCTAACTCTGCGACGGTCAACGCTCTCATAGATGCAGGGTCTTACGTTAAGCAGGCCGATGCTGACAACAGGACAGCTCTGGACTATGCACGGAAGAATCCTAATATTGCTGGCACGCCGACTTTCCAGCGTCTTGAGGCACTCAGCAAGTAAGACTGTATGAAGCTCTAAAGGCTTTGAGGTAGGAGGAAGTACGATATGGCGACATTCCGGAGAATGAATGACCAGCAGTTTTTGGACTTGTGCAAAAACGGAACTGAGCAGGAAGTTATCAACGCCATCAACTTAGGGGCAGATGTCAACGCTAAAAACGACGATGGCGAGACTGTGCTCATGGCAGCCGCAAAGAAGGGACATGCTGAAGCCGTCAACGCAATGCTGAATGCCGGGGCTGATATTAGTGCACAGGCCGAAAGTGATGCTGCTGCTCTTATATTTGCAGCATGTGAAGGTCATACCAAAATCGTTAATGCTCTGCTGAAAGCTGGGGCTGATATTAACGTTGTGGCTCAAATTAACATGAATGCGCTAATGTATGCTGCGTGGAACGGACATACCGAAACCGTTAATGCCCTGTTGCAAGCAGGAGCTAATATTAACGCTAAGGCTGGCTTAGATGACAAGACTGCGCTGATGTATGCCGCAGAGAATAGACATGCAGAAACCGTTAATGCTCTTATTGACGCAGGAACCTACGTCAAGGCGAAGAATAGAGACGGCCTCATGGCGGTAGATTACGCAAGGAGAACGCTCAAGGGCACGGACGCTCTCAAACACCTTGAGGAACTCAGCAAGTAACACACTATGAAGCTATCACGCCCGAAAATCTTAATGTGTGCCCTCTTCTTCGGACTCGTCGTCCTCGTCCGCTACGCAATGCGCGATATGCAGCTCGACGTTGACCTCCTGCGGGACAGCCTCCTCAACATGCCCGGCCTCATCATGGAAAATATCCAGATGGCCCGTGAAATTTCCGGCGACATGTGGCGCGTCAAAGTCCCCTATCTTGACCGTGAGGGAAACACCATGCACCTGCGCTCACTGGACATCAGGCGGCATATCTCGGGCGACAAAGGCGAGTGGTACTTTTTTGGGCGCGAGGGCGTTTATTCGCACGACATCAAGGCCGCTAGCATTTCCGGCCTGCTTGGTACGCTGCATGCAGGCAATCGCACTTGGAATCTCGAAAGTTCCAGGCTGAACTGGCAGGACGACAAGACATACCTGCTTTTTCCCGAAGGCCTGACTATCTACGATGACGAGTTCATGCTCCAAACAAGAATCGCAAGCATAGACAAGAGCGGCGTGGTATTATTAGAGCAAGGAGGCGTAATTCAATGGGTAAAACCACTCAAACGTTGATAGTAGTTTTTCTGATTTTATTGTGCTCAGCTCAAAGTTACGCTGCCGATTTCGAGGACTATTACTCTGACGAATACGAAACACCTTCGGCTCAGGACACAGCACAGCCCGAACAAGTTACCCTCAACGCCGACAGAGTTTCCTTCAACGACGAAACCGGACGCGCCTACGCTCAAGGCAATGCAGTTCTGACTTATCAGGACACAACGATAATGGCCGAACGCATAGAGTATGACGCTGACACCCAGAAAGTCCAGGCAATGCCCCTTCCGGGCAAGCAGATTATCCTGACCAACGGCACGCGAAGCATCAGGGGTGATCAGCTGGAATATGACCTGAACAGCCGCGAGGGAATACTCAGCGGAGCGATTACGCGCCTGCCGGTCGGTGAGGACGGCGGCGTTCTCTATGTCTACGGCAGTGAAATTGACGTTATGCCCTGGGAGCTGGCGCAGGAACGCGGCCTCGTCAAGGGACAGCCCGAAGAATATATGCTACAGTGGCGCAACGTCGTGCTCACTACCTGTGCACTGGATCACCCCCACTACAGGCTCGAGTCCAAGACTATAACCTTTGTGCCGGGCAGGAGCATTACCGCGAGGAAGCCTCGTATTTATCTCGGCGATACTTACCTGTTCACTTCGCCTCTGGATTATGTGGTACAGCTCAAACGCCGCAACGTAGAGTATTCCGTTTTGCCGTACCTTCAGCGCAGCGACACAAAGGGCACAGGCGGAGGCATAACAGGGACGATAGGCTGGGAGACGGGTACAGCGTCAGTCGGACTGTCCTACGCAGACAGAGCAGGCTTCGAGTTTATGGTAGAGGTCGAACAGGAGCTCAATAATGACTTCTCTGTTCTTGCTGGAGTTGAGCACTCGTTCGATGATGAATGGGACGAGCGGGTCTGGAGACCTTACGCTTCACTGATTTACTCACATAACGGCTGGGATGCCCACATAAACTGGAGCCGCAATGAGTACATTTCCGATCAGAAGGACTCGTTGAACGAGTTTAAGGGCCGCCTCGACAGAAAGCCCGAATTTATCGTCTATGCCCCGTGGTTCAAGAGCACTAGTGATTCATGGATGAGGTTCTACGCTTCTTACGGCAACTTCAAGGAGACCCTTCACGGAAACTCTGAGGGCGAAAACACTTCACGTTACGGAGCTGGTTTCAGGAATTATTTTGAACAGCCGCTCGACAAGAAGGGCAGGACTGAACTGTTCATAGATTCAGAGGGGGCGGCGTGGTTCTATGACCGTGATGATTCTGACCACGAAATGCTGAGGAGTTTTACGGGATTGCGTTATAAAATAGGAGCATTCCAATTAGGGACAGGATACGAACGTCAATACACTTGGGGAAGCAGTCCTATGCACTGGGACCAGTACCGCAAGAGAGAACGTATTCACCAGAAGCTCAGGTTTCCTCTTGGCCGCGAAATATATACGGCGTTTCGTGGAAGCTATGATTTGGATGAAGACATGATTGACGAGATAATATACAGTCTTCAATGGGAGACGGACTGCATGATATGGGATCTGTACTACAAGGACGACAGGACTTCCGGCAGTGATGACTATATAGGCTTGTCGCTGGCAGTTAAGGCATTTCCTGACCGGCCCGCGTCGTTCGGCCAGAGACAGGACATAGATCCGTTCGTGAGACCGAGAGATATTCCCAAAGACAAGAAAGAAGCGAGGTTGTTTTAGTACATGATGTTTTTATGCTACGTTGACGGAAAATTCGTGAAGCCTGAAGAAGCAGTACTGCCCATTTCAGACTTGATTATACAGCGCGGGGTCGGAGTGTTCGAGGCGTTTGCGTCGTTCAACGGCAAGTCCTTAATGCTCACTCCGCACATGAACAGGTTTATAGCCAGCGCGAAAAGCTCAGGCATTGCTAATATCCCTGATGTAGAGTTCATGAAGAACGTTGTGCGTGAGGGTATTGCGAAAGTCGGGCATGATGTGAGGATTCGCACATTCCTGACTGGCGGAGATGACTTCGACCAGGAAAAAGGCTGTTTCCCTGAGCCGAGATTCTTCGTGATATTCGACGATGCCGGAATGCTTCCGGAAGAAGTGAAGAAGCGCGGAATTATCCTTGAGCCTGTGTCGTTCGGGCGAGACAATCCCGAAGTGAAGAGCGTGAATTACCGTGCAACGTACAAGATGCCCCGCGAGGCTTACGATATACTTTACTGTCCAAACGGCGAGATAACTGAATGCGGGCACAGCAATTTCTTCCTGGTTTGCGGCGGCAAAATCATAACTGCACCGTTAAGCCGTGTCCTGAAGGGCACAACAAGAGGAGCAGTGATTGAGCTGGCGGAACAGGAAGGCTACACCGTAGAGGAGAGATGTCCGCTGTGGTCGGAATTAACCGGAGCGTCAGAGGCATTCATCACAGGGAGCATGAAGCTGATTGTGCCTGCCGTGAAAATCGGAGGTATTACGATTGCTGACGGGAAGCCGGGCAAAGTTACGCTTAGGCTGTCGGAGCTGTACAGCAAGTATATGGAGAAATGGTTGGAGTGATAGGGATTAGGGGGTAGGGATTAGGGATTAGGGGGTAGGGGGTAGGCTTATATCCCTAGCAGTTGCTTATCCCTAGTACCTGGCAATGAGTAACACCTTCAGGGCAGCAAAGCCTTGAAGCAGCAATATATTCACAGGAGGTAATTGTTTCATGGAACAGATTCGTTCATTGTCGCAGTTAATCGAGGAAGCCACCAAGCTCTGCGCTGAGAAGGGCCGCAAGCGCATTTCCGTAGCAATGGCAGAGGACGCGGGACTCATCTCCGCAATCGAGGAAGCCCGCAAGATGGGTCTCGTCGAGGCTACGCTCGTCGGCAACCCCGACAAAGTCAAGGCCTGCATCGCCGAAGCCGGAGCAAGCGAGTCCAGCTACCACATTATCCCCGAGACCAACGAGGCCGCCTGCGGTATCGTCGCCGTAACCGAAGTTTCGTCCAAACGTGCAGATATCTACATGAAGGGCCAGCTCCACACCGACAACTTCCTTCGCGGAATGCTCAACAAGGAAGTCGGCCTCCGCGTCGGCAAACGCGCAATCTCTCACTGCTACTTCCACTCAGTCCCGGGCTATGACCGCGTACTCTTCATCGCTGACGGTGCATTCAACATGTACCCTGACCTCAAGATGAAGGCCGACATCGTCCAGAACACCGTCAACTTCGCACGCTCGCTCGGTGTTGAGTGCCCGAAAGTTGCCTGCCTCGCCGCCGTCGAAATGGTCAACCCGGATATGCCCTGCACCCTCGACGCAACTGCACTCGTCCAGATGAATGCGCGCGGACAGATCAAGAACTGCGTAGTCGACGGACCGCTCGCTCTCGACAACGCAATTGACGAGGAAGCCGCAAGGATTAAGCACATCAAGTCGCCCGTAGCAGGACACGCTGACGTGCTGTTTGTCCCGCAGATCGAGGTCGGTAATGCACTCGCGAAATCCATCAGCTTCTTCGCGAAGGGAAGCGAGACCGCTGGACTCATCATCGGTGCGGCGGCACCTGTAGTGCTCACGAGCCGTGCAGACTCGCCTCGCGCAAAGCTCCTCTCAATCGCCGGTGCAGTCATGCTCGCACACCATCAGAGCAAGTAATTCATAAGGCATAGTGTTTAGGCGGGGGAATGAGTCAAATCATCTCCCGCTTCTTTAATATCCGTAAGATTACACGGTATATCCGCAAGATTACACAGTTTTAATGCTATAATCTCATGAACACTAACATATTAATGAAAGGATTTGAGAGATTTGGATTCCCCGTCAACAAAACCAGATACTTCACTGCGGAAAGATTACCGCTATAACATGAAAGCTGTGTTGCAGAAGAAAAGCAGAGTCTACATGCTCGTCAAGCGCATATTCGATATACTGTCATCAGGCTTCGCACTTCTGATATTGTCTCCTGTGCTGATAATTACTGCCATAGCAATAAAGCTCGAGGACGGAGGCCCTGTAATTTATTCCGCTGACCGATGGGGAAAAGATATGCAGAATTTCCGTATGCACAAATTCCGTTCAATGAGGGTGAACGCAGAAGCAATGATCGGCGAACTCCTCAAAGACAGCGAAATGACCGGACATGCCTTCAAGATTAAGAATGACCCGAGAATTACGCGTGTAGGGCACTTCATCAGGAAATACAGCATAGACGAACTGCCTCAGCTCTGGAATATTTTTGTCGGAGATATGTCGGTTGTGGGCCCCAGAGCAATTATGACCGTAGGCACAGACACAATAGATGACTACGACAAACAGCGATGGCTCGTCAGACCGGGATTAACCTGTTACTGGCAGGTCAGCGGACGGGCAAATATCAAGTGGGAACAATGGGTAGAAATGGATTTAGACTATATCGAGAACATGAGCTTATGGGAGGACTTCAAGCTGATACTGAAAACATTTCCAGTGGTGTTTAAGGCAGACGGAGCATACTAGCGGGAATCTAAGGGATGGCAGAAAGAAAGCCTCCCTATTTTTTTATGTCTGCTACAATATTGGCTCATTAACCCAAAGGAGGAAAATATTGTTATGGCATTTCCAAGCGATATAGAAATCGCACAGGCAGCTAACCCCTTGCCAATCACAAAGGTAGCCGCCAAATTAGGAATCTCTGAGGATGATTTGGAACTTTACGGCAAGTATAAAGCCAAAATTTCACCCAGAGTCCTCAAGAGCTTAAAGGACAAACCGGACGGCAAATTGATACTAGTTACAGCGATAACACCAACCCCAGCCGGCGAAGGCAAGACCACCACAAGCGTCGGTCTCACTGACGGCCTCGCCAAAATCGGCAGGAAGGTATGCGTTGCGCTACGAGAGCCTTCACTTGGCCCGAGCTTCGGCCTCAAAGGCGGAGCAGCAGGAGGCGGTTACGCTCAGGTTATCCCGATGGAGGATATTAACCTTCACTTCACCGGAGACCTTCACGCAATCACCACAGCACACAATCTCTGCGCCGCAATGCTCGACAATCATATTCAGCAGGGAAACGAGCTCGGAATTGACCCGCGCAAAGTAGTCTTCCGGAGAGTGATGGACCTCAACGAACGTGCACTCCGCAACATAATTATTGGTCTCGGCGGAACCGCCAACGGAGTACCACGCGAGTCCGGCTTCGATATTACCGTTGCGTCGGAAGTTATGGCGATATTCTGTCTCGCTTCTGACTTGATGGACCTCAAGGTTCGTCTTGGCCGAATGGTCCTCGCCTACACTTACGACAACAAGCCCGTAACCGTCAGCGACATTCACGCAGAAGGGTCAATGGCCGTTCTACTGAAGGACGCAATCAACCCTAACCTTGCGCAGACCCTAGAGGGAAATCCTGCGTTCATTCACGGCGGGCCTTTCGCGAATATCGCTCACGGGTGCAACTCGGTGCAGGCTACACGTCTCGGACTCAAGTGTGCTGACTACCTCGTAACTGAAGCAGGATTCGGTGCGGATTTGGGCGCGGAGAAATTCTTAGACATCAAGTGCAGAATGGCAGGACTGAAGCCTGATGCTGTGGTTGTTGTTGCGACAGTCAGGGCACTCAAGATGCACGGCGGCCTCGCGAAAAACGAACTGGCTAACGAAAATCTCGACGCTCTCGAAGCAGGAATACCCAACCTCATGAAGCACATCGAGAACATCACGAAATACGGCCTTCCTGTCGTTGTGGCGATAAACAAATTCCCGACCGACACCAACGCAGAACTTGCGCTTGTCGCGAAGAAATGCGAGGAGTTAGGCGCGAGCTTCGCCCTGTCCGAAGTGTGGGAGAAGGGCGGCAACGGAGGAGTTGAGCTTGCACAGAAAGTAGTCGATGCTTGCGAGAAACCCTCCAGCTTCAGGTTTATGTACGATGAGAACATGACACCTAAGGAGAAGATGAACGCCATAGCACGCGAGATTTACGGAGCTGACGGCGTGGACTTCACCCCGCAGGCTGAAAAGGACTTAGAGAGGATTCACGCACTAGGCAAGGATAATTTGCTGGTGTGCATGGCCAAGACCCAATACTCGCTATCCGACGATCCGGCCAAGTTAGGCAGACCTTCGGGATTCAGAGTTACGGTGCGCGAAGTGAGGCTCTCAGCAGGAGCGGGCTTCATGGTCGCAATAACTGGAAGCATTATGACGATGCCGGGACTCCCAAAGAAACCGGCGGCACTTAACATCGATGTTGACGCAGACGGAAAAGTTACGGGGCTGTTCTAGCATGGACGGCCATATCTCCAGAGCAGCAATCGGTGATTACCTCGCGGCTCTGGGGTCAAATTCAGCGGCACCTGGCGGCGGAAGCTCGGCTGCGCTCTCCGGAGCAATGGCGGCGGCCCTTGTGTCTATGGTCGCAAATCTCACGATAGGACGCGAAAAGTACGCAGACTATCAGGAGTTAGCCTCAAGAACTGCGGAGAAATCACAGGCTCTTGTTCTGGAACTTACTGACTGTGTGCGCAAGGACATGAATGCTTTCGACGGAGTTATGGCCGCGTTCAGAATGCCCAAGTCTACGGACGAAGAAAGGGCCGAACGTTCGCGGGCAGTTCAGGAGGCGTACAAGGGAGCTACTGGCGCACCGGTTGAGACTGCGGAAAAGTGCCTTGAAGTCCTGAAACTCGCTGAAGGCCTGCTCGGAAAGTCCAACGTTACGGCATGTATTGACCTCTCTGCGGCGGCAATCGAGGCCCGTGCAGGAATAACCATTGCTCTCGAGAATGTGAACGTGAACTTGGCCGCAATTCGTGACGGCGAATACGTGAGCAGAATGCGGGCATGGGCAGATGACATTGACGCAGAATCGCAGAGGCTTCTGGCTTTGATTCGTGTCGGTGTCGCTGAAATGATGGGAGGAAAATAGAGATTGGCAGTGTTGATGAAGGGTTCGGATGTCAGTTCGCGAATGAAGGAAATGCTGTTTGCGAGGGCTTCCGAGCTTAAAGCTAAAGGTATTAACCCTGCGCTTGCGATAATACGTGTCGGCCGCAGGGAAGATGATCTTGTGTATGAGCGGGCTATCCTGAAGAGGTTTAACCCTTTGGGCCTGACGGTGAATGTCCACGAACTTCCGGAAGATATATCGCAGGAGGATTTCAACGCCGAGTTCATGAGGCTGAATGACAACCCGGAAGTTCACGGGCTGCTTCTTTTCCGGCCTCTGCCTGCGGGATTGAGCGACGAGTACGTCTGCCTGAACATGAACCCGCGCAAGGATATTGACGGTATGAGTCCCGTGAATGCCGCAAGGATTTTCGCGGGGGAACGTGAGGGATTCGCTCCGTGTACTCCGAGTGCTGTGATGGTTATGCTCGCGCAGTACGGCTATGATGTTTCCGGAATGAACGTCGTGATTGTCGGGCGGAGCATGGTAGTGGGCCGTCCTCTGGCTATGCTGATGCTCAGGGCAAACGCTACGGTTACGGTGTGCCACACGAAGACGCACAATCTTCCTGAGATCTGCAAGAAGGCAGATATAGTTATTGCGGCGGCGGGACACCCGAAGATGCTTACTCAGGAATATTTCACGAAGAAGAGCATTGTGGTTGACGTAGGTATTGACACGGACGAACAGGGGAATTTGTGCGGAGATGTGGACTTCGAGAGAGTTTCGGGTTTCGTCAAGGCGATAAGCCCTGTACCTGGAGGGGTAGGAGCAGTAACTACGTCGGTGCTTGCTGAACATCTCATAATGGCTGCTCGTCTAGGAGCATAGAGTTGAGGAAAAAATGCCCCCGTGAAATTTTTGCGGGGGTAAATTTATGCAGAAGAGGGGTTGACAAAATGGAAAATAGCATCATAATTGACCAGACCAGACCAGACCAGAC
>JAFSSM010000051.1 GCA_017451025.1 Synergistaceae bacterium
AATTCGCCGCGTAAATAGTAAAGGATGATGAGCCAGGATCTGCCCCCCCCCCCCCCCTCCCACCACCAGCTATCTGCTGCCAACGCACCAGGACACATAACCGCCAGCACAATAATACTGAACAGTACCGCCAAACATCTCTTCATAACTACATTACCTCCCTGTAAATATAATTCTAGAGTTAGGCTCAATTCCCGCTCATCGCTGAACGTACAGCCCTGCTCGTAAAACCACGCCCCGCTAACCTCGACGCTATCTTCCTCTCCTCTATCCCCGACTTCCTCCATCCCGCCGCAATCTCTCTAGCCCTCTCTACCTCGTCCTCCGCCTCGTCCAACGCTTCCTCGATGTCCTCTCTACACAATCCCCTCATCCCAAGTTCATACGCTATCTTCAAGTTCCCCCACCGCAAATGACCGTCCACAAACAGCCTCGCAAATGCCTCATCATCGATTAATCCCATTTCCTCAGCCTCACTCATCAATGAGGCTATCTCCTCTTCGCCTGCGTGCGACCTCACCAAAAATTCACGAGCCTGCTTCCTCGTGCTTGGCCGCTTCAACATCGCATTCATAAACTTTTCCCGCAATTCACTCATGATGTCGCCGCCAATTCCAAGACTCCCCCGAGCCGTCTCACTATCTCGCTCCTCAATGCTGGCTCACTCCTCAATTCAGGGTCTCTCTCCAAAAGTTCCTTCGCCTCATCACGCGCAAGCGCAAGTATCTTCTCGTCCCGCAAAAAGTCTGCCACACGAAAATCCGTAACCCCGTGCTGGTGAGTCCCGCAAATTTCCCCTGCTCCCCTCTGCCGCAAATCCTCCTCCGCTAACTCGAACCCGTCGCTGTTCTCCACAAGCGCATTCACCCTCTCGCGTCCCTCAGGTGTTATGTCCTGATTCTCCAGCAAAACACACACGCTCGCCGCTTTTCCTCTGCCGACTCTTCCTCTCAGCTGGTGAAGCTGTGCAAGCCCGAACTGCCCCGCGTCCTCAATCACTATCATCGTCGCGTTCGGAACGTCAACTCCGACCTCAATCACCACCGTAGCAACAAGTACATCGATATTTCCCGCCGCAAATTCCTGCATAACCGCAGACTTCTCCTCGACAGGAAGACGACCGTGCAGAACCGCTATCCTCGCCTCAGGCAAAATCTCCCTCAGACGTTCGCAGGTGTCGTTGACGCTGGCCAAGTCCCGCTCTCCTTCGTCAATCATCGGGCAAACCCAATACACTTGTTCGCCGCGCGAAATGTGCTCATGAATCATTTTTGGCACTTTGCGGAATCCCGAAGGTTTCAGTGAAATTGTGCGTATCTTCTGGCGGCCCGGAGGAAGCTCATTCAGAACTGAGACCTCCAAATCTCCATAGACCGACAAAATCAGCGTTCGCGGGATTGGCGTTGCGGTCATGGTCAGAACGTGAGGCATCTTGCCCTTCGCGATTAACGCACCCCTCTGCAGAACTCCGAACCTGTGCTGTTCGTCAACAATAACCAGCGCAAGATTCAGGAAGTCCACGTCCTCAGAGAATATTGCGTGCGTCCCGACAACTATGTTTACATTTCCGCAATATATCTCGTCGAGAAGTCTCTTGCGCGCAGAAGTTTTGAGGCTCCCTGTCAGAAGCGCAACTTTCAGACCAAGAGGAGCAAGCAATTTCTCAAGCTTCAAGTAGTGCTGCTGTGCGAGAATTTCTGTAGGTGCCATGAACGCCGCCTGTGCATTAGAATCGCACGCTGCTAGCATCGCAATCACTGCCACAATCGTTTTTCCTGAGCCTACGTCGCCCTGCAACAGCCTGTTCATCGCTTTTGGCTTCTGCATATCCGCAATAATCTCACCGCAAGCTCTTTCCTGTGCACCGGTCAGCCCGAACGGAAGGCTCCGCATGAATAATCCGGACTTCTCGCCGGGCACAAGAATCTGTGCTTTTTCCTGCCCGTCCTGAGAGTTTCTGCGCATAATCACTCCGGCCTGAAGCAGGAAAAATTCATCGAACGCAAGACGATTCCGCGCCTTCACGAACGATAGCTCATCACTTGGCCCGTGAATCTGAGTAATTGCCTCACGAAAACTCATCATGCCGTAACGTTCAAGCACCCTTTGGGGCAAAAATTCCTTCAGGCATTGCTCGGAATATTTGTCCAGTGTAAGCGCAACAAACTTCTTGATGATTTTCTGGGTAAGTTCTGCTGTGCCGGGATAGATGGGAAAGATTTTGCCGATAAGTTCAGGAATTGCACCGCGCTTCAGTATTTCGAACTCCGGGTGCGTAAATTTCGGGACTATGTACCTGTCGCTTAACTGGCCGTAAACCGCAATGCGCATACCTTCGTGCAGGAAATGCCCTATCTTGTCGGTGAACCAGACGATGCCCGCGCTGCCTGTGCTGTCGGTGATTTCTGCCTCAGTTTTGCCGTAACTTGTGGCTATTTCGCTCACTGTGCCTGTCGTGCAGTCCGTTGTGCCAGGCATGAGTGAAGCTATTGGCTTGGGATTGCGCCTGTCCTCGTAGCGTCTGGGCATCAGGAAGAACATATCTTCCAGCGTAAAAACCCCAAGCCTTGCGAATGCTTCAACTCTTTTCGGCCCTAGTCCCTCAATCAGCGATATGGGCGATGACAGAGTTACGTTATTCCCCTTTTTCCGTCGTGTCTGGGTCATTCACGGAACGGGGCGGGAGTTCTGGTTCGGGAATATCAAACGCGTCGTCGGGAAGAACTGCATTATTCAGGGCTTCGTCTGTTTCTTCCTGTGCGTCCTCGATTATTTTTCCGAAGTCAATCAGCATCGCCACAGTGTCCTTCAAGAACTGCTGCTTCTTCAGGCTCAAGAACTGAATCTCCTTGTCGTAGTCTTCCGCCTCTCTGCGGGCATCTGCTGTCAGCTTGCGGGCTTCACCGCGTGCCTGCGCAATAATATCCTGCGCTTCCTCTTCGGCCTTCTGCCTGCGTTCGGCTATCTCCTGCTCAATTCCTGCGAGGGTCTGTTCCGCCTTCGCTCTCTTGTCCTTCGAGACCTGCACTGCCTCTGACGCTGATATTTTGGCCTGCGCGAGAATCTCTGACGCTTTCCTCTCGGCATCGTCGACTCTGGCCTGAACATCTGCTTTTGCTTCTGAGAGTATGCGGTCTGCTTCAGCCTGTGCCGCTGAAATTATGCTCTCGCGTTCGGACTGGGCTTTGTCCTCCATCTCTTTGGCGGCCTGCCGTGCCTGAATCAGCGCGTCCTTGATTGCGTCGGTCATGTCATCCTGCTTCTTGACGTAGGACTCCAGTTCGGAAATACGTGCATCCTTCTCGTCAATCTGGATCGCATAAGCCTCCAGATCATCGGCCACCTGATTCAAAAAGTCCTCAACTTCGGGAATAGCATAGCCGCCGAAACGTGCCTTCTTGAACTCCTTGACCTCTACATCTTTTGCTGTGAGTAACTCGCTCATTCCTGATCACTTTCCTCCGGCCAAGCCTCGAACATATCAGCACGCGGAGATAACAGGAATTGTGCCGGTTTGATTTGTACTATTTCGCCGCCTCTTGCAAACGCTACGCCGCCCATGAACGTAACAAAATCACGTCCGCTTTCCTCATATTCGCGATTATCGAGATTGTTAAGGTCTATCAGGACAAACGCTCCTTCGTTGAAGGCTTCGCGGAGTCTGCGCCTGTCGTTGTCAGGAGCTACTCCCTTGTAGAGTATCAGCCTTCCTGCCGCGCCGGAATTGCCCTGCGAAGATGAACGTGGTGTTCCTTCGCGCCTTCCGGTTCCTCTTTTGGGTGTGCGCCTTTCTTCCTGGTAATCGTCGTCGTCGTAATCGTCATCATCACTCTCGAACCCGAAAAACTTCATTATGTTCAAGAATAACCGCCTCCATCGTGAAAATGTTTGTTTATCTGGATGGGAGTGAACTACTCCGCCTATAGAGGCTGGAGCTTCCTAATTCTACGAGGCTGCAATATTCATCTTGCGAATCATATTGTCTTATGTCCTCTCCAAAGGCGTTAATTTCCTGCGTTCCACAGGTATTTTGTCTTTGAGTGCTTTCTTCCTTCGTCGACGGTGCGTTCTGCTGTCCTAGCGGCTGGCTTGCGGGGTTCGGGCATCTCCAGAAGCGTCAATTCCCTTGCTCACTCAGTGGTATTTGGGGTATTGCTCTCTTGTCTTTGTTTCTGTCCTATCCAAATATTTCTGTACGTGCCGCCCCGTATATCTGGTCTACAACGAACATTGTAAGAATTATAGCACTACTATATTAAATTAACGCAATTCCTCTCCCACCTGCAGAGATGGGAGTCTTCTTGCGCGTTACGATAAATATATCATGAATCTGCGTTTAGTGTTTGGTGTAATCTCTTTGCCCGAAAAGCAGAGTCCCTATTCTCACCATAGTACTGCCCTCGCGAATCGCTATCTCGAAATCGCCGCTCATTCCCATTGAGAGCACAGGAAGAGTGAGTCCCGTCTGAACTCTGGCCTGCTCCGAAAGTTCACGCAGGCTCGCAAACGCCGCCGCAATTTCGCGTTCGCTGTCAGTTATCGGCCCGACAGTCATTAAGCCTTCAAGCCTGAGATTGGACAGCGTTAATATTTTGTCCGCAAGCTCCGAAAAATCCTCCCTGTCAATTCCTGATTTGCTGGCCTCACCCGAAGTGTTCACCTCAATCAAAACCGGCATAACCTTTCCCAGTTCTCCGGCTATCCTGTCCACGCGAACGGCCAGGTCAACGCTGTCTATGCTGTCTATGCTGTCGAAAAGCTCAACTGCTTTGCGCGCCTTGTTGCCCTGAAGATGCCCGATAAGCCGCCACCGAAGACGCGAAGCTCCGTAAATTTTTCTCTTGGCCTCTGCTTCCTGGACTCTGTTCTCGCCAAAAAAGTCTATGCACGAGAACTTTTCGGCCTCCTGCATCTCCTCAACGGTACGGGTCTTGCTCACAGCAACAAATGCCGTTTTATCCTTGCGCCCTGCACGTTCCAGCGCATTCTGTATCCTGCCGTAAATTTCGTCTGCGTTCATTTCGTCATCACCATATCCTGATATTCTCGTTACCTAAATTCTGGCTGAGGCTGTCAGCGTTCAGAATTAACTTGCTGCCCGGCTCAACACCCTTCTCGATGAAGAAATTGCGCTCATCTGCTGGAAAGCCTTCAACCGAGCGTAATTCGGGGCTGTTCCCCTGCACAACGAACACCATGTTTTTCCCTCCGCGAGTTATCACCGCAGTATCAGGCACCATAACTCCCTTCTGAATGTCAGTTACTACGCTTGCGGTGAATCCTCTGGACTTCAGGACACTCGGCGGGAAGAACGGCAGACGCAGATAAACTTTCAGCTTTTGGCCGCTGGACTTCACCGCCACAACATCAGCCTTGCGTTCTTTTCCCTCAAACTCTGTACGAATCCTGATTACTGCGTTCTCCCTGTTGCGGAGTGCCCGTTCAAGCGAAGGTGTTTTGTCCAGATAGGCAATGCACCGCAGAACTTGAGGCTGTGGGACAAGTTTTCCGATAGGGTCCCCGCGTTTTAGCTTGGTACCGTTCTCGATGAGGGGGGTATCTCCAAATTCCGGGAACGGGGCAAAATCCGGCCACAATTTTGGGTAAACCCAGCTGCCTTCGTTGCCATCAAGGCCAGGATAAAAATATGCTGGGTACGGTGCACGCACAGGAGAACCGTCGAGTGCGGCGAGTACTTCACCCTTAGCGACCATGTGGGGACGGGGCGAAGGGTAGCTCAGGAAGCCGTCCTGCGGAGCGTATATCAGCTGTTCGTCCCACAAGAGAATACCGTCGAGGGGCTGTTCCTCGTTGTAGTTCGTGGTCATGGCCTCGATTATCTGGGGATGCGATACCCTGTAGGTCTCGTACCACCCACGATAAACACGGTAGCCTATCATGAAGATAATCACTACCAGCGAGTACAGCAGAAGCCTCTGGAAAATATTGCTGCGTCTGCGCCTCATCGTTTGTCCCGCTCAATTTCCGCGAAGGCATCGTGCCCGTGAATGCTCTCGTAGCTCGTTACGTTCACCCTGTACCACAAGATTCTTGATTCTGCGTCAAGTTTCCCTGCAAGTTCGCGCAGAACGTCCTCAACGAAACGCGGTCTGCTGTAGGCTAATTCAGTGATGAATTTTTCGTCCTCGCGCTTCAGGAGCGTATATATCGGTGCTGAAGCGGAAGCCTCAATCATCGCAATCATCTCCTCGAACCACAATAACCCCCTGCTCCTCACTGACAGCTCAACTAGTGCACGCTGATTATGTGCTCCGAAGTCCGAAATTTCCTTTGAGCACGGGCACAAGGTCTGAACGTTCAGGCCAAGACCAATTACCATGTCGAAATCGGGGCCGTAACTTGCCTGAAGGGTAATATCGCACTTGGAGAAGCTCTCGATTTTTGAGACCGGAGCCTGCTTGCGGAAATAGTAGGGGAATGCGAATGACACTGAGGCTTCGGGGGCGCTGAGCTTTTCACACAGTCTGCGGGTGAAGGCTTCGAGGTTGTGGGGGGAGACTCTGCCGCGATATTCCTCGAGGGTCTCGATGAAGCGGCTCATGTGGGTACCGCGATATTCGTGCGGAAGCATTACGCTCATTGAGACTTGGGCAATTGTGCTTTGGGTTCTGTTTTCGTGGTCGAGGGCAATTATGGGATAACTTACGCCTTTAACTCCTACGCGGTCAATCTGGATATTTCGGGAGTCGCGTTCTTTCTGTACGTCCTTCATGATTTCTGAGCAATATCGCTCCTTCTCAGTGTTACACTGCTCGTCGATGTCTCCCACACTCTCACTTCATAGAGGCTGCAATTCTCGCGCTTCACTCTGTCCGCAAGTTCATTCCAGACCCACAGCGCAATATTCTCCGCGCTCGGCTGGGGGATTATGTCGTTGAGGTAAGCGTGATCCAGCCGTGAGAGCACATGCTCCTTCACAATTTCCTTCAGCTCTATGAAGTCCATAATCATACCCTCAGAATCAGGCCATCCCTCAAGCACAACTTGCAGCCTGTAGGTGTGTCCGTGAAGACGCTCGCATTTGCCGTGATAGTGCACCAGATTATGGGCCGCGTCAAACGTAAAATCCTTGCTCAATAACATTTTTCTCTATGGCCTCCATCTTTTATGAAGCCAGAACCATAATTCCGGCCTTTTCCTGATAAACCGCTCTATCGCCTCGTTGCACTCAAGAATAATTGCCTTCATGCGTTCCTCGTGGCTTAACGATGCATCGGGCATTTTCACCGGCTCGAAGAACTCCACCTCGTGCTCAAACGGTGCATTCCTGTAAATCGCAACCGGCACTATCGGCACACCTGACAGCATCGACATCACCGCAGGGCCTGCCATGTTTGTGGCATTATGTCCCATGAACGGCACCATAATTTCGCCGACACCTGCAATGTCATTCAGCAGGGCGATATGCGCTCCGCCCTTGAGCATATGAGCGTACTTCATCACGGATACTTCCTTAGGAATAAGCTCAATCCCGACATTCCGCCGTATCTCCTCAATGTAGCGCGTAATGTCCTTGTCGCTCTGTTCCTGCGTAACTATGTAGAACTTTTCACCCCGCCTCAGCGAATACTGCGCATACCATCCCGCCAGCAGCTCCCAGTTCCCGAAATGACCAGACAGAAAAATTGCTCCCCTGCCTTCCCTGCGCAGATTATCCGCTATCTCCAGATTGTGCACATTCTTCACCCAAGTGAACACCTGCTCAGGATTTCTCTGCAGTGCTAAAAGTTCCGTAACTGTCCACGCAATATTTTCGTAGACTCTTCTCCGAATATCCTTGCGCCACTCTTCAGAACTGTCCGGGTAACCGATTTTCAGGTTGTCGTCGATTACTTTTGCGCGCGGGTGAATCAGCTTCAGCAGGCCGGACAAAAATCCTGCTGTCATTTTTCCGCGCAGGCCAGTATCCGCAAATGCCTGAAGTGCACGTATCGCTCCGACTGCCGCCTTGCTCATTGCGCAATAACCTTCCGGTATAACGTGATTAACGAGTCGGTACAGCGTTCGTGCGAGCGTCTGGACTTCAGGAAATGTCTGGCAGAAATTGCTACATGCTTTCCTCTGTCGCCAAGTCCCTGACGAATAATTTTCGGGAGGTCTGCTTCGTCATGCATCACAAAGTATCCGTCCGGGCCAAGTATCTCGTCCAGATAGCCGGACTTCTCCGACGCAATCGCAAGCCCCCTCATCGTGAGGATACCTGCCCTCATGGCTTCGCGAGGGCCTGTGTCGTTAGCAATGTACACCCCGCTCAACGCTTCCGGCCTCAAAACCTGCTCGCTTATGTCCAGAACGTCATAATCTCCCTTAGGAACTTTGCGCCCGTCCCGGACAAACACAGCCTTCTTCCCTTCTCCGCCTGCACTGCTCAACGGATCGAACACAGGGAAAATCACGCTTTCGCCAGTTTTCGCGCCCTCTGTGAAGAAGCGGGTCGGCCATCCCGCAAAATTGCTCTTCTCCAGCAGTGAGTGAACAGTCCGCGAATGAATACGCACTATCCTCCACCAGAAAGGGGCGCGTCCGAACAAATGCCATATCTCTTTTTTCGCGAAAATGTTGCGGATTCTTTCGTAGCCTGCCTTGTACTGGAAATCCTTTGCGCTGATTACCTGAAGGTCTATATCCCTTGAATGACTCCGCAATGCGTTGGCCATATCCTTTATGACCTGAGCAAGCACATCACTCACAGAATCCGAAATATACCAATTAAGAGTATGCATATCTCACTCTCGCTAAAACTCTGCCATGTGGAACTTCTTGCGGCCGATTCTCACGAAGGCATACTTTCCGTTCACCAGAGCTTCACGGCCAAGTTCTGCCTTCTCGTCGGAAATTTTTGTGCCGTTGATTGACACTCCGCCCTGACGTATCGCGCGTTTTGCCTCACCGTTCGATTCACACGCTCCGCTCCCTGCAAGAACGCTCACTACTCCTGCCGGGAAATTCACTCCGTCGAGTTTTGTGTAGGGGACTTCTTGCTTGAGCATCTCGCAGGTTTCCTCGCTGACATTCCCGAAATCTATCGACGGGTTGAAGAGTATTTCGCTTGCAGTTACTACGCTCTTGGCCGTGTCAGAACCGTGAACTGTCAATGTAACCTCGAAAGCTAATCTCTTCTGGGCAATGCGTCTTTCGGGGTGCTCGCTGTGTTCGGACATTATGGAGGTTATTTCCGCAACAGGGATGAACGTGTAGAGCTTGAGGAGTTTTTCTACGTCCCTGTCGTCCGTGTTGAACCAGAACTGATAGAACTTGTAGGGGCTGGTCTTTTCGGGATCAAGCCAGACTGCTCCGGCCTCAGTCTTTCCGAATTTCGTGCCGCTTGACGTGAGCAGAAGGGGCTGTGTCAGTCCGAAGACTTCATTCCCGGAAGTTCTGCGTATGTAGTCGCTCCCGGCTAACAGGTTGCCCTGCTGATCGTTGCCTCCCATCTGAAGACGGCATCCGTAGTGTTCGTTGAGGTATTTGAAGTCCATAGCCTGAAGCAGGACGTACGAAAACTCGGTGTAGCTTATGCCCTTTTCGGGGTCTTCGAGCCTGGAACGGATATATTCGCGTGCAATCAGGTTGTTGATGGAAAAATATTTGCCCACATCGTGCAGGACTTCCAGGAAGCTAATCTTGCTGAGCCAGTCGTAATTGTTGAGCAGAAGCGCAGAGTTTTCACCGCAGTCGAAGTTCAGGAATTTAGCGAGCTGTTTTTTCACGCCATCTATGTTGTGCATGACCGCCTCAAGCGTAATAAGGTTGCGTTCCTTGCTCTTTCCGCTTGGGTCTCCAATTAATCCTGTGCCTCCTCCTGCCAGAGCAATGGGTCTGTGCCCTGCCCTCTGGAGCCATCCCAGAGCCATAAGGGGGATCAAGTGTCCGACGTGAAGGCTGTCCGCAGTCGGGTCAAAGCCTACGTAGGCGGTAACCATCTCTTCGTTCATGACCTGAGAGAGTCTCTCTTCGTTGGTGCACCACTCAAAATATCCGCGTTCCTTCAGAACGTCAAATGCATTCATGTTATGCCGTATTCCGCTGCCGGGTAAATTGTTGTGATAAGATATGTGCACACTCCAATTTTTCAGAAGAACCAGCCGCATTTTTCAACTACATTTACAACTACAAAAACAGCTCGTAGTTTTCGATGCTGACAATGTTTATGTGAGGTGTCCTAAAAATTAGAATCGCACCTTTTTTTCATGACAGCCAGACCTCAGCAGCAGATTAACCCTCCTCAAAAAATTTGCCTAGCTGTCCGCAAAAATGTCCGTGATTTGCGGTTATTATATAATACCCGTTAAATCTCTCACATTAAGGAGTCTACATTCAACAATGAGAAAAATTATTTTGTGCACAATGATATTTTCGCTGCTTATGCCTTCAGCTTCGCACGCAGCTCAAAATCTCAAAGATTTATTTTGGGCGCGCAACTGGACGCAAATGGAAATGCAGTACAAATCCCAGAAGGTCAGGACGGCAAAAGATCACGGACTTATGGCTAATGCCTACAGGTTCCAGGAAAAATGGCCGGAAGCCCTCAGCATAATTGAGGGCCAGTCGAAAAATTTTCCCGCCTCAGTGAAACCTTACGCCGAAATGATGCGCGTGCTTGGCTACGAAAAGATGGGCCAGCCGCAGAAAGCATTGACCCTCGCGGAAAATCTCTACAAGACTGCTCCGGCGGACCTGAAATATTACGTCGCGCTTGCACAGCACAGAATTTGCAGCTCACGCAATGACCAGCGCGGAAGCATCAACGCCTTAACCCGAATGCTCGCGAACGCCGGAACTGACGAGCGCAAAATCTACACCCTCAAGCAATTAGTACCGCTGACCGGAAATTCGGAACATGCCCTGCAATTGCTGGAGCTTCAGGCAGGCAGCAAGGAAGCCGCACAAGTTCTGTCGGGCATCAAGAAGCCCAGCAGCAGCATACGTGTAGCAATGGGTGTGTACCATCATTCTGCGGGCAACAATCAGGCGGCCCTAGAATGGCTGAACGGTGCAACGGGCCGCAAAGCGCAGTACTATCGTGCGTGGGCGAACTCCCGGCTCAAGAACAACGACGCGGCCCTGAATTTATGGGGAAGCCTCGCAATTTCCGGAAACTCTTACGCGCAGAGTGCAGTAACCAGAATCGCGAATTTGGCGAAAGATAAAGGTATGCGCGACAAGAGCATGAAGGTTTTAGAACGAATCGCGAGGGAAAGACGCGGAAATGTTCAGGCCCGTGCACTGCAATCACTGGTCAGTCTTTACGGCAAGGCGAACACAAATCTCCGGGACACTTACGAGGCGCAGATACTACGCTCCTTCCCGAACACGAACTATGCGCAAAAAGTTCTGTGGGAGCGTGCCTGGCGAAATATTGACGCTGGGAATTTTGCTGAAGCTGTGAGGCTGTTCCGGCAGTGCGACGCTCCGGGAGTCGCTGCGTACAAGCGCGGACGTATACTCTACTGGCTGGAATATGCACAGAGAAGAGCAGGACAGACCGCCGAAGCCGACGCTACCCTTGCCCTCCTGAAACGCAAATACCCCCTCACGATTTACGGCATATTGTCCGGAGCACCCATCAAGATAATTGACGGCACTAACCCGAATCTCACGCTGAAACCTACGGAGCTTGAGGAGTTCGGGTTCATCAACAATGCCTACATCAAGCTCACGCGCCCGAAGGCAAGCACCAGAGAACTTTACAGGGCAATACATCTTTCACGGTGGCTTGGACTGGACGAAAGTTATGATGCCGCCAAAAGAATGGAAAACATGATGACCTCGAACACGACAATGTACCGCCAGGACCTCGAGGCACTTTATCCGAGACCCTACAAGGCAATTGTGGACGCGGCGGCGAAACAGTACGGGACCGAAAATAATTTTGTGTGGGCAATCATGCGTCAGGAGAGCGCGTTTAAGCCGGATGCCCGGAGCTACGTCGGAGCGGCGGGATTGATGCAGTTCATGCCTGCTACAGCAAAAGAGGAAGCCAAACGTGCGGGCCTTGCGCATTACGACCTCTACAACCCCAGCGACAGCATCAGGCTCGGTGCATCACACCTTGCAACGTTGAGCAAATCATTCGCGCGTCCCGAGTACGTCATGGCGGCCTACAACGCAGGGAGCGGCAATGCCCGAAAATGGCTTAAGGACGGCGGCGACAGAATGGACCTTGCGCGCTGGATCGAGAACGTGTCATTCACCGAGACTAACGGCTACGTCCAGAGGGTAAGCGCAAATCTTGAGATTTACCGGCGGCTCTACAATGACAGAAAGTAGGCACACAAACATTCCCTTCGAGCTGTCCGACTACGTACTTGGCCGGAAATTCCGGGAGATAGGCGAAGCTCAGGGCTGGCTTGACGATTCTCACGCGGCAGTCGCGTTGTCCGGCGGGGGAGACTCGGTTGCGCTGTTGTGGATGTGCTCAAAATTCTTCTCCGGAAAAGTTACAGCTATCCACGTCAATCACGGAATACGCGGCCAAGAATCCGACGAGGACGAAGATTTTTCGCGCCAGCTATCGCAGAATCTCGGGGCTGATTTCCTGAGCGTAAAGGTCAGCGTCCCGAACGAACAGCGCACCGGAGAATCCCTCGAAACCGCCGCCCGAAGACTCCGAATACAGGCTCTCCGAAATTCCGCCGCCTCGCTAAACATTCACACAGTCCTCCTTGCGCACAACAGGGACGACCTCGCCGAAACCGTACTGTTCAACATTTTGCGCGGGACTGGTATTCGCGGGGCAGTTGGCATCACGGAAAGTTCGGACTATGGCGGAATAAGATTCTGCCGTCCGCTTTTGGGAATGAGGCGGGAATTTTTGCGGGATATTTTGAGGGTCAGGGGCATATCGTGGCGCGAGGACAGCTCGAACAACGACAATTCCTACACCCGCAACTACATTAGAAGTGTCCTTTTTCCGGAAATTTCTTCACGCATAAACGCTTCAGCAGTAGAGCACTTAGCGCAATTCGGCTCGGACATGAGGCCAGTGCGTGAACTGGAGGACGAACACAGCCGGGAACTTTTCGCGTCGTGCATTGTCAGCGATTCGGTGCTGGACTGGCGGAAACTCCGCACTCTCTCTCTCGACGATACGGCCTTAGTGATTCGCGAGGCAGGAAGGCGGCTCGGACTGCGTACACTTTCGCGCAGAAGGTGCGATGAACTCGCAGGCTTGATGTCAGGGGAAAAGGGCTTCACGTTCCAGTGGTGCGGAGGTGTAACAGTAACAGGCAGGAAAGGCAGGATAGAGATTCATGGACATACAGGAATTGACAGCACAAATTGAGGAGTTTCGTGTTGTGCTTGAGCATAAGGCAGAAGAATTACGCCTGCAGGAACTTTTGAAGGATATTGACGCAAAGCGGGCGGACTGGGAAAGGCGGACTGCGCTGTTTGTGCCGTCGAAGCAGAGGCTTGAACGCGGAGGCAGGGCACTTGAACTTGGAGAGGCTTACGAGACCATCAAGGACTTGCGGATTCAGCGGGATAAATGGCGAATTCGTCAGGGAAGTTTGCGTGATGACCTGGCAGAGGCACGTACTAACCTACAGAATGCGGAGGAAGCATTAACTCTGATTGAGGCAGAATACCGCACGAAGCTCACCGAACAGGCAAAGCTGGAGACGCTTGCGCAGAAGGTGAAGGCACTCGACGCACAGGCAGAGGACAGACAGGAAGCGGCGGCGGCGGTTAATGCGGAGTTTGTCGAGGCGGAACGAAAGCTCAAGGAATGCAGTGCACGTGTTGAGACGGAACAGAAGGCACTGGAGAAAATCGAGGTAGCACTTCGAGAAGCGCGAAAATTTCTGCAGCTTCATGCTTCGGACGAAAAATTAGCTTCAGGTCTTAGCGGAATACAGAAGTGCTTTACGATGTACAGCCAGGCCGAAGAAAAACGTGTTGCCCTCAAAGAATCTTGGGGAAAGTCCATCCAGAAAAAACAGCAGGCACAGAGCGTTCTGAATGACCGAGCGGCGATGCTTTCTGATGTAATGCAGAGATTTTCTGCGGCGGAGAAGAATTATGTGCGGGCGCGTTCGTTTTTCGAGAGCACGCTTAAGGGCAAGAGCATAGTCGAGTGGCACGAGATATGTGATCGCAGTATAAAGCGTCTTGCGGAACTTGATGAACTGTACAAGAAATACCAAGAGCTGGCCAGTCTCGAGGGGAGGCTCAAAAATTTGCAGGAGGCCAAGCTGAGGATTCAGCAGGAGGCCCGCAGTCTGAACATCAGGGACGTTGAACAGTCCGGAAAGATTCTCGAGATGCAGGAGGATGTTGCGAAACTGGAGAAGCGTGTAGCGTTGCTGCGCAGGATCGAAGACTTGGATGCTGTGCGCGAACTTCTGCAGGATAACACGCCCTGCCCCCTTTGCGGAGCGATGACTCACCCGTACACTTCCGGAGCGATTGTGCCTGACCCTGAGGAGATACACGCCCAGCTCGCGGAAGCCCAGAAGAGACTCGACGAACTGCGCGACGAATTGACAGAACGCCAGGCCAGAACCGGCAAGCTCAACAGTGAAGCGGCCTCGATTGGACTGAATGAGGCAGTACTGCGTGAACAGATTAACACCCTCAACGCAGAAATTTCGTCTCGTGTGTCGACACTTGGCATCAGGATGGGGGCGGGAATATCTCCGTTCGAGGAGCTTGACCGTTCACGCCAGAAGACCAGAGACCAGTTGCAGCTTTCCCGCAACGCCGCCGACACAGCCGAAGCCGCCGAACGCGACATGAAGGCCGCCGCCGATGAACTGGAGAAGATTCGCGAGACCAGGACGGAGGTCAGCCGGTTCCATCAAGATGCACTTTTTGCCCTGCAGTCGGAAAAATCAGAGGAGGAACGTTTCAGCAGTGAGGGCAAGACTCAGGAAGAAATAGTGAACAGCCTGAAGCGTGAATTAATTTCGCAGATTATGCCCTATGGCTACAAGACTCTTCCCGACAAGAATCCCGGTGAAGTCGTCAAAATTCTTGCGGCTAGGCTTGAGGCTTGGCAGGAAGGCTCGCGGAAATGCGATGAACTGGAGCGTGAACTCTCAGTAGCTCATACCCGAATGACAGCCTTGAAGAAGGAGCGTGAGCTTATGCGCCAGAAGCGTGAAGAGCTTGCGAGCCGGACGAAGACTACGGAGTCGGAGCGGGACAGCGTGAAACAGCAGAGGATAATCCTGTTTGAGTCGCGGGACCCTGATTCGGAATTGGCGAGAGTGGCTAAGGACGTAGAGGCACTCCGTGCACAGCTGAATGAACGCCGCGAAAACCGGAACGACAAGGCGGCGGAACTGGACCGTGTGCAGACATCGGTGCACACCCTCGAGACAGAAATGGCGACCGGGCGCGAGGAACTGCAGAAGCACGAAATAGCCTTCAGCAAGAAATTATTGGCACTGGGTTTCAGGAATGAGGATGATTATGCGGCGGCACTGCTTACTCCGGAGGAACGGCGGGATCTGCAGGGAAAACTCCGTGAACTGAATCAGACTGACTTTGACCTTACGACCGAACGCGAGAACGCGAAGGCCCGGCTTCTGGAGCTTGGTGCGGAAAAATTGAGCATACCTTCCGACAAACTTAATGCCCGCGCACAAGAACTGAAGAACGGGTTAATTTCTGTTCAGGCACAGGCTGTGAATGATGCAGATGAAGCGATTTTCAGGGAGAAGCTGAGGGGGGAAATTATCCCTGCGGTGAAGGAACTGATGCTGACTTGCGGACTTGAGGAGGTGTTTTAGGTGAAAAATATGATATGGCGGGATTTGGGCTTTTTTGTTGAGAGGCTCTCGGAATTGAGCGTGAGCAGGAGCATCTTGCTGGAATCCGGGCTCAGTCTTGGGTATGGGTTCTGCGTGTCGGTGGGGTCTTACGCGGAAAACTGGGTATATTTTCCCGGACGTATAACTTCTCTGGATTATGTGGTGAAGGCCAAGAAATTCTTTGAGGAGCGCGGAGAAACGTTTATGTGGCCTGTGTACGACGGAGGAACTGAATTTCTGGAGGAGGCGGGGCTGGTTTACGCCGGGGATATTACGGCGATGAGCCTTGACCCGAAAAATGCGCGGCTCTCGCGGGTGAATCCTGATCTTGCAGGTGTCAGGATTGAGCACTTAATGTGTGATTTTTATGCGAAGGAGTGGGCAGAGACTGCTTGGCGTGTTTTTGGCGGTGAAGGTGATGTGCCGGAAGAGTATTGCAGGTTTGTTGATGCACTGAGACGTGAGGGGGAGAGTCTTTCTCGCGGCGGTGATGGTATCTCTCTGCACTGGATCATGGTTGACAAAAAAGTAGCAGGGACTTTTGCGCTGACTGAGGAGGCGGAAATGATTGGTGTGTATTACTTTGGGACATTGCCGGAATGCAGGAGGATGGGAGTAGCTTCGGCGATGATGAACAAGATATGCAGTATTGCAGGAGAGAGGAGGATAGTGCTGCAGTCAACGCCTATGGGATTAGGTTTTTATCGCAGCTTTGGGTTCACGGAGCACTTCAAGATACCTGTGTACTCGACGGACAAAGATATTCTGTAAGGGAGGTACTACTAATGAAGAAGTATTTTGCGGCTGTAATTATTGTGCTTGGCATGATTTCGTGTGCGTACGGTGATGTGCCTGTTGACGCGGAGCATTTCCCAGATTATGCGTTCAGGCAGTATATGCAGAGTGTCGATGTTGACAGCAATAAAATCTTGAGCGACGCAGAGATTGCCAGCGTAATAAGCCTTGATGTCAGAGGCAGGCCTTACGTGATAGAGACGATCAAGTCCCTGAAAGGAATTGAATATTTTACGGAACTGCGTAGGCTGGATTGCGCTTACAACATGCTTAACGATGAGCTGGACTTGAGCAGCAACACGAAGCTGGAATACCTGAATTGCGACAGAAATAACATCAAGGCTCTGAACGTCAGCACCTGCAACAATCTTACCTACTTATCCTGTTACAGCAATAACATCGAGAAACTTGACGTAGGGCATTGCAGAAATCTTCAGTACTTGTTCTGCAACGCGAATAATTTAGCTGAAATCAACCTGAAGAATTGCGCTGAATTAATCTCTTTATGCTGCGACTCTAACCAGCTGACCGCACTTGATGTCAGCACCTGCAAAAAATTGGTCCGCATCCAAGCCTTCAATAATCAGTGTGAAGGTTCTCTTGATGTCAGCAATTTCACGTCATTGCAGCACTTAGATGTAAGCCGCAACAAATTTACGAGCCTTAATGCCTCAAACTGCACATCTCTGACATACCTTAGCTGCTACGCTAACAATATTACGGAACTCAATGTGCATGGCTGTACATCGCTCGACGACATTTCATGCGAGAGAAATGATATTACCGTTATGGACTTCAGCAGCCTTACAGCGATTAAGGACCTGTATTTACGTGAATGCCCTGTAACGGAAGTTAATGTTAGCGGCTGTACCTCCCTGTCATCTCTGATTTGCTCATTTGTGGACTTGGTATCGCTTGATGTAAGCGGATGTACATCTATGGTTTCTCTGAAATGCTCGGGCGGCAAGCTGACAGAACTTGATGTTAGCGGCTGTCCTGCATTAACTACGTTAGATTGTTCCTATAATCCGCTCGTAAAGCTGGACGTGAGCCGTAATACTGCGCTGAAGTTTCTGACCTGCTCCGAAATACAAGCCACAGAACTTGACCTGAGCCGCAATAAAGAGTTGAAGCAACTGATTTGCTTAAAGAATCAGCTGACCACTCTCGACTTGCGTCATAATCCAGGACTGCAAGAACTGAACTGCTCCAACACCGGGCTGGCATTCCTAGATGTGAGTCATAACACAGATTTGAGGAAACTGGACTGTTTTGATAATGAGCTTACTGCTCTTGATGTCAGTGCCTGCAACGAATTAAGGGAGTTGAACTGCTACAACAATAAATTAACTCTCCTTAACGTAAAAGGATGTGAAGCTCTAGCCACGCTGAGATGCTACAAGAATCAGCTGGAAGAACTTGACGTTAGCGGCTGTTCTGCTCTGGCACTTCTGAACTGTGATAACAACCAGCTAGCCAAACTTGATGTTAGCGGCTGTTCTGCTCTGGAAATGCTGAGCTGCACCAACAATCAGATAACAGAACTCGATATTAGCGGCTGTCCTGCTCTAGCGAATCTGAACTGCACCAACAACCAGATAACAGAACTCGACGTTAGCGGGCTTACTGCTCTGGCGACTCTGAACTGCACCAAGAATCAGATCACTCAACTCGACACAAGGGAATGCGTATCACTAGAAAGGTTATACTGCGACGATAACGTCTACCTTCTGGAGAACGAGGTAGTCGTCAGCATTGATGCGGTTAATTTTCCCGATAAAATTTTCCGCTCATATATCATGGACAATGTGGACAAAAATGGAGACGGTGCTTTGTCTTACAGGGAGATCATAGACTTTGATGTTATAGATGTCAGGAATATGAACATCTCTTCTCTTGTCGGAATAGAACACTTCACTCCGTTGAAGAGACTCTACTGCCAAACCAATAACCTGACAGAACTTGATGTGAGCAAGAATACCGCTCTGCAAAGGCTGCTTTGCGGCAAAAACCCTCTAACGGAGCTGGACGTAACCAACAATGTCAAGCTGACTACGTTAAACTTCTTCGATGATCTGATAACATCAATCGACCTCAGCAAGAATACAGCACTGGTATATTTGAATTGCCAGCAAAACAGGCTGTCATTTCTCGATGTAAGCAGCTGCACCCTTTTGGAAACATTTTACTGTTTCAGCAATGATATTGAGGAGCTTGACGTAAGCGGATTAACAGCACTGCAAACCTTCAACTGCGGCAGAAACAGGCTGAAAGAACTTGATGTTAGCACTAATACCGCTCTGTTCTCCCTGTCATGTGCCAGAAACCAGCTGAAGGAACTTGACGTAACACATAATCGCGGACTGCATCACCTGTATTGCCATAATAACCAGCTCCGGGCATTGGACTTAACGAACAATGTGAATCTTGAGCGTCTTTCATGTACCAATAATGTACTTGGAGAACTTGACGTTTCAACGTGCATTTACCTTAAAGAACTTGACTGCGGAGCGAATTACCTTGCGGACCTTGACGTTAGAGGCAGCAACTATCTCCGAAGCCTTTACTGCAGCGGTACAACCTTGCGTAAAGTTGACGTTACTAAAAACCTCAGGCTAATATCCCTCGACTGCATAAGCACGGACATTACTATTCTGGAACTTGAACCCAATACTTCATTGAGGGCTGTAAACTGCTACGGCAATTCCCGCCTCGAATCCCTCTACATCACATCAAACGATAATCCTGCTTATCCGTACAAGACTAACCTCCGGGAATACACGGACTACCACTTCGACAACATCACCTCCGTAAAAGCGTTCGGCCCTAAGGACGCGCCCATATCTGTATTGTTCTCTCAGGGGCAAACCGAAGCACTCTTCGCACAGCTCCCCAACTACATTATCTACGATTACAGCACAGGCTACGCCGGAGAAGCGAGTCCTGACGACGTTCCACGCACAATGTCCGTCAAAATGAGCGTCCCTACCCTCAACTTCACCTATCTTCCCAAAGTCGAGTCTAAGGTCGTCAGCGTAGACTCTAAGGTAGTGAGTCTCGACGAGGCCGTGAACTTCTCAGCGTCAAGCCCTATCACCCTAACAGAGTCGGATGACATAACAGAGTCGGACGACATTTCGGAGCCGGACCTTATTCCGGAAAGCGATGATGAAGCTGTTTATGATGAGCTTGGTTCTTCTGGAGGAGGCTGTGATTCCGGCTGTGGCTTATTGCCCCTAACTGTAGCATTAAGCCTGATTATCAGCCGCAATCATTGTTGTGCGTGTTCTCGCAAAGTTTTTCGTGCACGGAGTCGAAACAGACATCAAGCACGAAGCCGTCTTCTTAGAGACTAACCCGTAAAAAAATTCCCCCGTCATTTTCCGGCGGGGGATTTCTGTTGTTTGTTGTCTTTATTCAGCGATTGCCGCAGTATCTGGAATGAATACCTGTCCGGCCGCGGCTTCCTCATTCTTCCAGACTATACCCAGCCCGAAAGCTGTCATAGCCAGCGCAACAATCGGGTTGAGCCAGTTCATGAAGCAGTAGGGCAGGTAATCCAGAGTCGCCACTCCCAAAACTGAGCTTACGTACACTCCGCAGGTGTTCCACGGAACTAATACGCTGGTCATTGTCCCTGAATCTTCCAGCGAACGCGACAGCATTACAGGAGCTAACTTTTTCCCGTTGGGCCAGGTGCGCTCGTCGAATGCCCTCTTGAACATTCTGCCAGGAACTATTATCGAGAGGTACTGCTCACTCAGAAATACGTTTGCCATGAATGCCGACGCAAGCACTGACCCGATAAGTCCCGTAACGGATTTCACGTGCCTCATCAGCGCGTCGAGAATCACGTCAAGGAATCCGCAGACCTCCATTATTCCGCCAAGAGACAGCGCAACAACGATAAGGCAGATCGTCTCGAGCATTGATGTCATTCCTCCGCGCGTGAACAGCTGAGTTAAGAGTCCTCCTACTTTCCCGAAAATGTCCGGCGTAACGCTCAGAGCGGGGCTTCCTGCTGTGAATGCCTCCGTGAACGCTCCGGTTACCGCCGTCATTGCCTCCGGAGCCGCAACTTCTGCGAATACACCCAAATGTTCAGGCACATATCCCGAGAAAAGAACCTCTAGTGCCTCGTGAGCACCTGAACCCCTTATGAGGCTGAGTACCAGGCTTGCGCAAATTCCTGCGACTATTCCGGGAATTGCGGGTATCTTCATGAACGCCATCACAATTATTGTAAGCGGCGGTATGAACGCCCACATTGAAATGTTGAACTCTGCGCGCATCATGCTCTGAATTAGCGCAATTCTTCCGCCGTCCGAACCCTGCGCGGAATCTCCCATCATGAAGGCAATTATCGCGGTGATTACGAGTGTCGGGATTGTTGACCACATCATTGCGCGCACATGGTCGAAAAGTTCTGAGCCTGCTACTGCCGGAGCGAGGTTAGTCGTGTCTGAGAGGGGAGAAATCTTGTCGCCGAAATATGCTCCGGAAATTACGAAGCCTGCGGTTATCGGCAGAGGAAGGCCGAGTCCTGCGCTTATTCCGATTAATGCAACGCCGACGGTTGAGCTTGTCGTCCAGCAGCAGCCCGTAGCGATCGCGACGACCACGCTGATGATAAGTGCGGCCAAGTAGAAATATCGCGGTGTCATGACTTCGAGGCCGTAATATATCATAGTGGCGACAACTCCGCTCTGAATCCACGAACCTACGAGGCATCCGACCAGCACGAGAATCACTATTGCCTGAATGGACACCTGAATTGCTCCGGCCATGCCTTTTTCGAGGTCAGACCATGAACGTTTGAGGTAAAGAGCACCGACGATTGCGGCAAAGATTGTTGCGAAAAGAAGGGGAACCTGAGCGGGAAGTCCAAGCCCGAAATGAGAGCCTGACTCCAATTCGACATCGACGACACCGAACGTAACGATGAGTGCGCTAACAAGGAGCACAGAAATCGACAGCAAAAGACTGGGACGCTTGCACAAATAACATTCCTCCAATGAACAGAATAATAATGTAAATTACTACTCCTCCGACTATTCCCGACAGTGTCCTCCAGGAGGAATGTAATATTTGCCTATTGGTCTTACCGGCTTAATTCGGATTGCGCAAATTCTAGACCATTTCCCTCAAATTGCAACACAAAAAATCAATCCGAACGCAACATGACCCAGTTCTTGGGAAAACTGCGGGATTTATTTTGTGCTATGCGGTCGGGCCGCCATTTTTGAGGATAGATTACTATTTTGGAAGGGTTGGGGTTAAGCCAGGCTCCCCAAGTTGAAAAGGTACTGTTTGCCATGATGTTATGCTTGCAGCAGCTCATGAACTGCATATCGAAAGCGTCGCCGCCTTCAGGACAATCAATGAATCTTAGTCCCCCCCCCCCCTAAGGTATTTCTGCAGAAGTCTATATCGTCAGACACGCAGAAGAATTTTGCGTCGGGGACCCGTTCCTGAATGTAGCGCATTGCTCTGCGGTAATAAGACTCCGGCAGAAGATACCAGCCCAACCCCACATAATCCCCGCGTCTGACATGAAGGCACACAGAGTTGCAGCTTCTTGCTTCGTCGAGAAGGTCGTTGCATTCTTGAGGAAGCGGACGCTTGAACGTGAACTCTTTGCGCAGAATTTCCTCCATGCCTGTGAAGTACTTGAAGCTGCCCCAATAACCATTGAGGATTGCGTGCCTGAAGTTCAGGACTTCGGGACAGAAGCCGCGTTCAACGTAGTTAGGCATAAGGCGGAGCTTTCGCATTGCTCTGGCGATGAACCATCCGGTTTTGCCGAGCACGCGTTCCCTGATGTTGAACAGAGTGTGAAGCTGGTATATTCTGGCCGGGATAATCGGGTGATTCTGATGCTCATAGAACGATAAATTCATCCAGACATTGCGCCCGCGTTCCAGAAGGGTCCTGTACATTGAGTAGCCGTACATCTGGTTTCCCAGTCCTCCGACAATGTTGACTATAATCAAAAACAATCACTCTCACTTTCGTTGAAGTATGATACCAGAAAAAAAGAGACCCGCTTTCACATCGGGCCTATGCTTAATTTTTCTGTTCAGGCAAGTTCTGTGTGAATGCTCCGCTCAAAATGCCAGTACACGAGCATTGATACCACAGTCATCATGATATCCGCTACAACCTGCGTCCAAACTATCCCGTACATCCCAAATATATAGTTCATCACGAAAAGCAGAGGAATGTTGAACACAACCCAGCGTGCCGATCCCAGTGCTAATGCCCTTCCGCCATAACCCACAGCCTGAAAGAAATTCACGAGGTGGAAGCACATGAACATAAAGGGAGTCGCAAGAGACCTCGCCCTCAAGAAATGAGTCCCAAGTTCTACTGTCCGTGCATCAGCAATGAATATTCTCATGATGTAGGGAGCACAAAGCTCATACACAGCTACAGCCGCAAAACCAATCACTAACCCCACAAGACGCGAATAGTTCACAACTTCACGCATCCTCTTGAAATTTCCAGCAGAATAATTGTAGGCAGCAAGAGGCATCATTCCCTGACACAGTCCAATTCCGACGTTGAGGGGGAGTCTTTCTGCCTTTAGGACTATTCCGACGGCGGCGAGGGGAATATCTCCGTAACTTGAGGCTAATTTGTCGATGACGATGTATGTGATGTCGAAGAGGGTTACTGAAATTGCGGCAGGTATTCCTACGGCGAAAATAGACTTGATATTTTCCAGCGATGGCAGAATATTTTTGATTGATAGGGAAAGTGCAGGGTTCTCATCCCTGAACAGGTATATAGTTGTCAAAAAATACGCACAGCTTATGAAGTTTGACATCATGGTTGCGAGTCCTGCACCGAGAACTTCAAGCCCTTCCGGCATTATCACGAACATGAACAGAGGATCGAGCACAATGTTGATAACTCCGCCCATTGAGATACCGAAGCCAGCCTGCTTTGCGTAGCCTGTACTGCGCAGAAAGTTGCTCAATGTCATTGATAGTATTGTGGGGACGGCACCGAAGACTATAACGCAAAAAGTGTACTGTTCAGCGTAAATTATGGTCTCGATGCTTGCGCCTAACATCAGAAGTACGCGCCCCATATTCAGGTAAATCGAGATGGAGAATATTCCTGCGGCAATGATAGTCATGTAGAAGCTGAAGGCAGATACGGTCTTGGCCTCGCTCTCACGACGTGCACCCATAAGTCGGGAAATGAGAGTACCTCCGCCGATACCGAAAAGGTTGGCGAAAGTGATAGAGATGTTGAAGACCGGGAGGAGTAACGAGACTCCTGCGACCATAAGGGGGTTATTTGTGCGGCCAATGAAAAAAGTATCAGCGAGATTGTAGACGAGAATGATGAGCTGGCCGAAGATCATGGGCAGGGCTAACTCTGTGAGAGCTTTCGGTATGGGCCAGGACTCGAAAATTTCGCGGTTGTTGTTACGAGATAGTTTCATGTGTTTCACGCTCCTTCAAGGTAATGATAACAGCATGGCAGAATGATTTGCAAAGGAGAGTGATTGAACAACGGCGATTGAGGATATTGATGTGGGCAAAGATGAACGCTTAATCCTCCTCTCGCCAGAATAGGGGGCAGTGCAAACTTCCAAGAACTACTGATTTTGCCTATGTTAAAATGTTCAGTGCTTGACGAGCAAAATTCATAATGGAAAGGCAGGATAATAATGCAGAGCTTGAGAAGTCTTTTGCAGCTTGACAGAGACAAACAGCGGTTGCCGATTACTGAGCAGCTGAAGCGGGACGGCCTTCCAGTTGTCATGTGGGGAGCCGGAAATGTAGGGCACAGCGTCAAAGCCATTCTGGAGAATGCCGGTGTTAAGTTAAACGGCATATGGGTTGACGGCGAACACCCTGACAATATGGACGGTATACCCATCAGGAGCTATGAGCAGACAGCAGATACATTCGGCAAATTCAACGTAGTATGCGGGCATTCCAGATATGACATTGTGGCCGAAGCAGAGAGAAGCCGCCCCAAGATCAACAAGATATACTGCTTCAGCAATGTAGTGTACGGACAATTCGAAGGTATCTCATCGGATTTTATAGAGGAGCACTTCGGCGAATACGAGGAAGCCTTCAATCTCCTTGAGGACGATTTTTCGAGGAAATGTTTCGCTGCTTACCTCAACTGCAGGAACAACGACGACTATACTTTTCTTCTGCCCTATTACGTAAATACTGTAGGGGGGGGGGGGGGAGAAAGTATTTCGTTAATCCCTTCTTCACTGTAGGCGGCCAGGAAGTATATTTAGACGTTGGAGCATATGACGGTGATACGGTCAGGGAATTTCTCAATGCTTCAAACGGAAAGTACCGCAAGATTCTGGCATTAGAACCTGCAAAAGGTAACTTCGAGGCTCTCAAAAAATACGTTGAGGACAGCAAGCTCCCGAATATTGAGATATTCAGGAACGGATGCGGCGACAAAAACGGAGTTGCACACTTAGCTTCCGGACTCTTTAAAGAAAGTTTCAGCGTTGGCGACAGTGCTTCAGGTGATGCAATCGAAATAAAGCGCATTGATGACCAGTTCGCCGCCGAAGAAATAACGCTCATCAAGATAAGTCTCCTCGCTGGTGTAGTAGAGACACTCAGAGGCGCGGAGAAAACACTTCAGCAAAAACACCCTAATCTGGTAATAACAGTAGGCTTCAATGCAAGAGGCATTATAGACATTCCCAAGACAATTAAGGAGCTAAATCCGAACATAAAATTGTCGTTGAGGTATGCTTACCACATGCCGGCCCGGTTAATTCTGTACGGATATTAGGCGACAAAAAAGCGCAGGACCCTAGAAAAACTCCAAACCCTGCGCCTTTTATTATCTAGCATGCTCGCCTTACACTTTTAGCGTTTCCCTCGTGTATCTGCCTCAAAATTTCTACAGCTACTTCCAGTGCCCTCTTGCCCTCATTCCCTCCTACAACTGGCCTTCCGTGCTCACGAACACACCTCACAAAATCCGCAAGCTCCAGTTTAAGCGGCTCGCTCTTCGGGAAAACCGGAGTCTCCCGAATCTCAACCTGCCCGTCAGGATTATTCACGCAACGGGAAATCTGCACCGTCTGCTGTTCGTAGTTGATGGTGATCTGGCGTTCGCGCTCAACTATCTCGAGCTGTCTGCACTTCTTCTCCGCGCACCTGCTCACCAGAATATGCGCCAATACTCCGTTCTCGAACGTAATCTGTGCATCCGCAATGTCCTCATAGTCCGTGAAGACACATGCTCCGGTTGCGGCAATTCGGGCTATCGGAGAGTTTACGAGGGACATCACAATATCTATGTCGTGAATCATCAGGTCAAGCACAACACCTACATCATTAATTCTGCCGGTGAACGGACAAGTTCTGCGGCTGTCCAGATAAACCGGCTCGCACTTTATCCCGGAAATATAGCGTATTGCGCTGTTGAAGCGTTCAATGTGTCCGACCTGAAGCACAAGGTTTTTCCTCGCGGCCAAGTCCAAAAGTTCGCCGGCCTCTTCCGGACGAATCGTTACGGGCTTCTCGACCAGAACGTGAAGTCCTGCCTCAAGTGCCGTCTTGGCGATTGCGTAATGCTGGCTCGTCGGAACTACAACCGAAATTGCATCGGGAGATTTCCTGCGGATAAGCTCCTCAAGCGACGAATAGGCAGGCACCCCTAAGTGTTCGCCGATAAAGCGCGCACGGTCAATATCGCTGTCAGCAACTCCGACCAGATTCGCGTCGAGAAGTTCCGTGTAGATTCTTGCGTGGTGCTGTCCTAAATGCCCTACTCCTATAACTCCGATTCTAGCTGTCATTGTGAAAAATATCCTTCCCCGTGAAATATTTTCTATACATACTTATCACGCAATACGTAATTTTTGTGGCATAATAATACGAAATTTTTCGGGAGGTTTTGTGAAATATAACAAAGCAGGAAATTATCGCGAAAGTCAACGAACTTATTGCTGCACCTATGTGCAATGCGGAACTCAGAGCTGCGGCAGAAGCATACCTGAAAGCTCAGGACAAGGCCAGTGCTGACGTTTTGGTCAAGGCACTCGAGGCAACTGTGAGTACCATTGACGAGACGATAGGCTTTGCCGAGTCAGATATGGGCAAGCAGGTTTTCGGTGCTGATGCAGCCGCAGAAATGGCCAAGAAGGGACACGAGTTTAAGGCGGCTGGCGGGAAAATATTGTTTCTGCCCGGCGTGTCAGGCTGGTGCATCAATTTGGGAGAACAGGGCAGATTTGGCGTAACTATCTGCGCAAATCAAAGGGCGTTGGGCGGCCGCTCTAACTTCTGCAAAAAACTCTTTGCCGCCTAAGAAATATCCCGCTCAATGCTTGACAAAAAATCAATCACACCGTAAAATCCCCCGCTTGGAATTAAAATCTAGTTCATGGAGGTTTTTTCACACATGGCCAGACAAATGGTTTATGGCATAAACGACAAGCCGCCCTTCCTGATAATGCTTCTCTCGGGAGCACAGCATGTATTAACTCTTTTCGGTGCGACAACTCTTGTTCCTTTGATATTCGGTCCGGCAATGGGGATGACCCCGCTGCAAATAGCTTCATTAATCTCCTGCGTATATTTCGGAATGGGAGTAGCAACATTAATTCAGACAAGCAAAAAGCTCGGTTCAGGACTACCAATCGTTCAGGGATCGAGCTTTTCTTTTATCCCTTCAGTTATGACCGTCGTAGCTCTCTACAAGGCGCAGGGAGCAGAGACAATCATGCAGTACATGGCCGGAGGCTTAATCGTCGGCGGAATTATTCTCTCAGTGATAGGCTACAGCAGAATCGTCGGAGTTATCCGCAAGGTAATCACTCCCGTAGTTATCGGGCCTGTGATTATGGCAATAGGCTTCTCGCTGTACGACACAGCAATTAGCGGCAACGCGGCGAAGTACTGGCCTGCATCGCTGGGAGTTGTGCTGTTGATATTCATGTTCAGCCTTATCATCAGGAACAAGTACATAAACATCTTCGCAATCCTTCTCTCGATAGTTCTGGTCTATTGTGCCTGCCTTGCCCTATCAATGAACGGCGTGTTTACACCAGGACATCCTGCATACGTAAGCCTCGACACAGTAAACCAGGCTTCATGGCTCAGGTTCTCCAGTTTCGAGGACTTGAAGAACCTCATAATTCCGTGGGGAGCACCGAAGTTCAGCATGATGGCAATCACTGCACTGCTTGCTGGTTTCTTCGCGACAATGATCGAGAGCATCGGCGACTATCACTCGGTATCTTACGCCTCCGGAGTTGCTGACCCGGACACAGCCACCATCAGCAGAGGTATCGGTGCGGAAGGACTTTGCTGTGCGCTTTCGGGACTGTTCGGCTCAGTCGGAACTACGTCATACACCGAGAACATAGGCCTAATCGGTTTAACCGGAGTTGCATCTAGGGTAGTTGTGAGGACTGGTGCAGTAATTCTCATCCTCATGAGCTTTGTCGGAAAGCTGAGTGCACTTATTGCGACGATGCCCTCACCGATAATCGGCGGAGCGTACATTGCGCTGTTCGGAACGATCGGAGCGATGGGTATTCAGGTTTTGATGAGAGCAGACATGTCGAGCCAGAGGAATATTCTTATAGTAGGATTTGCTTTCCTGATGGCACTCGGGCTTCCTGGCTGGGTTGAGGCTAATCAGGCAATATTCATGAACCCTGAGAGCTCACAGCTGATGCAGACGCTCGGCGGAATGGTCTGGGCAGTGCTGAAGACACCGATGGCAGTTGCGGGACTTTGCGCGGCAATTTGCGACTCGCTGGTGCCAGGCACGGACGAGGAACGCGGGATAAACGTTCAGCCCGAATAACTGAGACATAACACCCCTGCTGTTACGGCGGGGGTATTTTTTTGTGTGCTACAATTGGAACATCCTAATCATAGAGGTGAACTGTTTATGAAGACAGCGGCAGTATTTTTGATTAACGGTTTCGAGGAGACAGAGGCATTAACGACCGTAGATATTCTGAGGCGCGGCGGAGTGATGGTTACGACGGTATCGCTTATGTCCGGGCAGGAAGTTATCAGCAAGAACAAGATTCCCGTGAGGGCAGATGCAATGTTCGACGCGGTGAAGGGTGAGAAGTTCGACATGATAATACTTCCTGGCGGGACACTGACGATCAAGGATCACGACGGTCTGCAGGAACTCATCAAGAAGTACCACGTTGAAGGTAAGCTGATTGCGGCGATATGCGCTGCACCTGCGGCACTTGGCCGTGCCGGCGTACTGGCCGGGAAAACTGCGGTGTGCTACCCCGGGCTCGAGAAGCATCTTGAGGGAGCGCGGATAGGGACTCACATTGTGGAGACCGACGGAAACATCACGACGGGGAAAGGGCCAGCAATAACGCCGTTTTTCGCGCTGAAGCTGCTTGAGATTCTGGAAGGTAAGGCTATGGCGGATGAGGTAGCTGAAGGCTTCTTAATCCCGATGGTGTATAAGGGCTAGTGCACAATAAATCCCCCGGCTGTTACGGTCAGGGGGAAATTTTTTTCTTCACACAGGCAGTAATTCTACGTCATGTTCAAGCTCATCAAGTGCAGATATTGTATTTTCGAGCCGTGTTAGTTCCTTGCGTTCAAAAGTCTTCCATAAGAGAAAGTGTTTATCAAGCAATGCCCATTTCAGTGCGTGAAATCCATTCCAGATAAGACCCATCCACGCCGCATAATTCAGATTCAGGATGTCATTAGTTACGCAGATTTTCCCTGCATTCATTGCGCACAAAACACCGTAAGAAGCTGCCGTAATCATCCTAAACTTTTTGTGCATATTTCCCGGAGCTGTCTGTGATAATGCCGTCCATAACGTTTTGCCCTCAAGGTTCACGCCTTTGATGACCCAGCAGGCGCGCAAAAGAACTTCCATTATTGCGACAGGCACTGACGAGACGACGAACTGCCGCATATCGTAGCCGTTGAGGTACATGTACTCAATATTTGTGCCGACGCTTTCACCGTTGATATTCACGCCTCGAAGCATAGTCAGCAGTCCCATGAACGGAGCAGGCAGTCCCATTCCCCTGTTGCCGGCCGCAGAAGGAGCATTAACATCCGACGCAAGATGACCGCACATTCTGCCCAGAGCATAAAATACATTTTCGTTGAAGTCGTTAGCATGAACAGAGTTATACGACGTGATTTTTCCGTTCTCTATAATTGTGCAGGAATTATTCATCATGTCATACACTCCGAATATGAAGCCGAGTACGGGATCATGTGATAACTCTTTCAGCCTGTGATTGTAGGGGCTTAATTTTCCCGAATACGATAACAATCTACCCTTCATGCTTGTATCTGCCGAACCTATCTTGAAACTTTCGCTAAGCTCATGGCTCAAATCCGGCGGCAATATCTTATTGAATGCACTCTGCACGGAACGGTTGAATACGCCGTCAAGAGGAGTATCGAATTTCGCAGATGTTGACCTCACAGGGGATTTCACGCACATGAAATCAAGCATTCCCGCAACAAGGCCGCAAGTTCCGGCAATCGCATAGTCCCAACCATCAAGCGAATATTCCCTGTTGAACTCCTCGATGTGCTGTGCAACCCGAGAATCTACTTCTTTGATGTCATCTTCTGTCAGAATGTCGTTGATAGTTACTGTGCGTTTTATGCTCTGTTCTGCCTCGCGCGAAATTTCCTCGAATGTCTTGCGTTCAAGCGGCACTCTTTCGGGAGTAACGCTTCTCTCATGCTCAAGGGCTGACTGGTATTCTCCTTCATCAAAGGCACCGAGAGACATCAATTTACGTTTCAGCTCATCAATGCCTCTCCCGATGTCATCATGTGCATTCTGTGTTTCTTCGGCCATGTCCTGAATATATTTCACGGCCTTAATCTGCTTCCCGAACATGACGCTAGAGTTTGCGTTTCTTCGTCAGCAATGCATCAACGAGTGCGTTCAACGCTCCGAGTTCTTCACGGTAATGGTTAGCGTTTTCCTGCAAGCGTCTCTGTATCGTGTAGAGCTTCTCGATCGCGACGTTCAGGGCCGCCAGCATACGGGACTTCTTGCGTCTGTTAGCGAGTGCATACCCGCCAATACCAAGAAGCGCAATCGGAGCCGCAAGTACCCCTATTCCCGCAACCATTCCTCCGCCGACGAGTGCTCCTGCTGTGGCAAGCCCGGAAGTTATGCCCGCCGCCGACAGTCCTGCATATCCCAAAGATGACAATGCCGCAAGTGCTCCTGCTCCGCCGATGCCCGAACCGATTAACGCGCCGAGTCCTTCAGTTACACCGGGTGCATCATCCTCAAGCTGTTTCATGATGTTTTTGATTTCGTTTCCGACTTGTGCATCCATCTAATAACAGCCTCCTTAAACAAATTTCCGTTATTTTAGCGTAAGGGGGGGGGGGGGCATGTCAAGAAAAAAGCACCCTCTTCCACACAAGAAAGGGTGCTTATGCTGGAGATTATATCACGAAGTTTTTTGCGCGTTCAAGCATTTTTTCGCGGTCAAGAGCCTTCACGTTCTTCACGATCCATTCACGCATATCCTGACCTTCCGGCGTATCCTGCGATGCCGACAAGAACTCAAGCTCAATACCCAAACCTTCCGCCACATCGTGCGCAATCACCGGCCACACCTTCCCGATGTCCCCGACAATCGGAATACTCCCCTCATGGCGGGCAAATGCACTCATCTCCATTCGGAACGGAATCTTTGCGGCCTTCGTCTTAGGAAGTCCCTTATCGATTGCTTCCTGCACAGTCTGGTTAAGCTCGACGGCCTTCCGCAGATTCTCGTCCAGGTCAATCCGGATTAAGCTCTTCTCGCGGAGGTTGTAGGTGTTCTGACCGCTCCACCAAGCCCAGATACCGTGCCCCGTGTAGCATTCAAACGGCCCGTCGTGGATTTCCTGAGTGAGTGCAACCGCCGACTCGATAATCACATCGCACGAGGCAAGCATCCTCGAAATTCTCATTGAGCGTTGCGATACAGGAATTGAGTCGCCGATCGACATTCCTACTGCTCCGCCGCCTACAAGCTGAGGTATCGTTACGAGCACAGGAATGTTTTTGCGGGCAGCAGCACCCAGCATTGTGTGTTCATCGCAGCCCCAGCCCGCCACCGTCTCGAACGGCAGGCCGTACATTCTCGCCAGGCCAAGCACCTCGTGAGCTAGCCTCTCTGTCCTCAGTCCCATAGGGTAGGCCATGTTTCCGGCGGCCTTGATGATCTCGTTGACGTGGGGCAGAGCTTCTCCGCGAGCAAGCAGTTCGTCGTCAAGGGGCATTTCGCGTTTCAGAGCAGTAATTTCCTCGTCGCTAAGGCACGTGAACTCGAACACATCCCCGCGCGGCATTTTTCCCTTGTCCATTCCGAGAGCGTCAGAATCAACACGAAAAACCCTGTCCAGAGATCCCGCCATCTCGTGCGCAATTACCGCCGAACTTGTGGAAACTGCATCAACTATCCCCGCGCGAATCAGCTCCGCAATCAGCGTCGTAACTCCCTCGTGAATGTTGGGGCCTGAGCCAGTTACGACCATTACGCGGCCTCCGCGCTTCTTCACTTCTATGATTCTCTGAACGGCAGAAGCCAGTCCGTCCCGTGAACGTTCATCGAGTGATGCCCGGAAATTTCCGAGCTGTGGTAGTCCGAATAACATTACACATCACCTCTTACATGAATATTATCACCAAAATGCAGCCCTATAATGACAAAAAAAATTCCCCCGCCATAATGACGAGGGATGATTGCCTTCACAAAATTACTTCCACAGTTCCCATTTGGTCTGGTCGGTGTGGAGGAGGTGATGCGATTTCTCACCGAGAGGTGCACCCAGATATTCAGCGTAGCACTGCTTTATCGATGGGTTCTCGTGGGAGAATCTCAGGTTCATTGCGCGGTCCATATCGAGGAGGATTCTTCCTCTGCCTTCGCCGAGCTCCTGGCCTTCCTCGATGGGCTGGCCGCCGCCGCCTGCACACCCCGTCGGGCAAGCCATGCACTCGATGAAGTCATACTGAGCTTTGCCGCTCTGTACGTCCTCGCAGAGTTTGCGGATGTTTCCGAGACCGTGAACTACCGCTATCTTCAGCTTCGTCCCGGCAATCTCGAACGTCGCTTCCTTGAAGCCGTCATAGTCGCGCACATAACGGAACGCGTTCGGGTCAGGATTATTGCCCGTAACAAGGTAGTACGCCGTGCGCAACGCTGCTTCCATAACGCCGCCGGTAGTGCCGAAGATGTGTCCTGCTCCTGACGCTGTGCCAAGAGGCGCATCGAACTCCGACTCCTCGAGGGCCTTAACGTCAATTCCCTCTGACTTGATGAGGCGGTCTAACTCCCTCACCGTCAGGACAACATCAACATCACGCGCGCCGGAGCTGTTCATGCACTCAACATCGCACTCGTACTTCTTAGCCGTGCAGGGCATGAATGACACGTGATAAATCTTGTCCGGCTCAACTCCCAGAATCTGGGCATACCACGATTTGATGATAGCTCCGAACATCTGCTGAGGTGATTTCGCGCTTGAAAGCTGGGGCACAAGGTCAGGGAACTCCATCTTTATGAATCTTACCCAGCCCGGACAGCATGACGTGAACATCGGGAACTTCACGGGCTTTCCTGCAAGAGAAGCCTTGAGTTTCTCGACGAACTCGCTGGCTTCCTCCATTATCGTAAGGTCAGCGGAGAAGTCCGTATCAAACACGTAATCGAACCCTACGGCACGTAACGCACTGGCTAGCTTGTTCTGCGTTGCTTCCTCGTGTGAAAGTCCGAGTTTCTCGCCCCATGAAGTCCTCACTGCCGGAGCGACTGAGGCTATCATTATCTTGTCCTTCGACGCGAAGGCATCACGTACCTTCTGCGTGTCGTCGCGTTCAACGAGTGCGCCAACAGGGCAGTGTGTTATGCACTGTCCGCAGACCGTGCAGTCTGCCTTAGTGATGTCCTGTCCGCCCGCAACATCAACTGTCGTGCGCGAGCCTGTCTTCGCGATGTCCCAGACGTGCATAGCCTGTACCTTGTCGCAGATCTGTACGCAGCGCATACACTTGATGCACTTGCTGGCGTTCCTGATGAGCGGAAAATCATTGTTCCAGTCGAACGCCGCAATGTCCTCATGATACGGGAATGTGTTAATCCCTAAGTCATTGGCCGTCGTCTGAAGCTCGCAGTTCCCGGAACGTACGCACTCTGCACAGCGGGCGTTGTGCTGTGAAAGTATAAGCTCGACGTTAATGCGCCTGGCCTGGCGGGCTTTGGGGCTGTTCGTGAGAATCTTCATGCCCTCCTGCACGATTGTGTTGCAGGAAGATACAAGCCTGTCCTGCCCCTCAATCTCGACAACGCAGACACGGCACGCGCCTATCTCGTTAATCTTCTTGAGGTAGCACAGGTGAGGTATTGTTATGTGGTTGAGCTTCGCGGCTTCAAGTATCGTCGTGTTCTCCGGGACCTGAATCGCTTTTCCGTTAATCGTCGCGTTTACCATTCAACTTCACGCCCCTCTCTGAATTTTCCGAAGCCGTAATAGTCGCACCGCAAGCACCTGTTCGACTCCTGCTCCATCTCTTCCTGGCTCATGCCCTGTTCCACGAGCTTGAAGTCGTGAATACGCTGGTCTATCGGACGTTCGCGCATCTTGACGCGTCCGCAGGCTGGCCTGTTGTGAGGTACAGGATCAGGAATTTCTACGGGAAGCGTAATCGGGTGGTGGAAGCCGAGATACTCGTCAATGTTTGCCGCCGCGACTTTCCCTGCCGCGATTGCACGGATGACTGTTGCGGGGCCTGATACGCAGTCGCCGCCGGAAAATACTCCGTCCATCTTTTCGCCCTTGACTGCCTCGCTCTCGAAGGCCTCAATGCATCCCCACTTCACGGCAATACCTGACTGCTCGAAGTTGTAGCTGTCTATGCCCTGACCGATTGCGACGACGATAATATCTGCCTCGATGCGGATAGGTTCTGCGCTCGCGTCTTTGGGTGCGGGACGGCCGCCCTTGATGTTGCTGATCATCTGCTGCTTCACCCAGAGTGCTTTGGCTTTTCCGTCCTCGCCGACTTCAACCTTTAACGGTGCGGCAAGTTCCAGAATCTCGCAGCCCTCAACCTCTGTTGCCTCGACTTCTTCAGCAAGTGCAGTCATGTCGTCCTTGCGCCTTCTGTAGGCTAACGTAACCTTGTCTGCGTTGAGCCTTAATGATGAACGTGCGCAGTCCATAGCGACGTTTCCGCCGCCTACCACTACAACCTTTTTGCCCTTGAAGTCCGGGAAATCCTCATCGCCGATTCTCCGCAATAACTGTACTGCGGACATTACGCCCTCCGCTTCTTCTCCTGGTATCTTGAGGCGTTTATCGGTGTGTGCTCCGATTGCGATATATACTGCGTCGAACTCTTCACGGAGTTTTGACAGGGGGAAGTCCTTTCCGCCTACGGATACTTCTCTGTGAACCTTAATATCGCCGGCAGTGAGGAGGGTCTCGATTTCGTCATGGAGAATCTCTCTCGGCAGACGGTATGACGGGATTCCATAACGTAACATTCCGCCGAGATGCTTGCGCTGTTCGAAGACTTCGACGGTGTGGCCCATCATTCCGAGATAGTAGGCCGCAGAAATTCCGCTCGGGCCTCCGCCGATTACTGCTATCTTCTTGCCGGTTGCTGGTGCGGGCTTTTCGCCGTCGCGATATACCGGCACGTGTCCTGAATGGTCAATCGCGTAGAGCTTGAGTCCTCTGATGTTGATTGCGTCGTCAACCATTCTTCTGCGGCACTTGTTCTCGCAGGGGTGCTCGCAGACCATTGCGCACACGCTCGGGAAGGGGTTATCTTTGCGGATAAGCCTTACCGCGTCGGCGTAACGTCCTGCGTTGACGAGCGCGATGTAGCCAGGAATGTCGACATGTGCAGGGCACAGACTAACACACGGAACTGCGTGGAAGCCGTCTGCTGTGCAGTGGTGGCCTTCTGATGCGTGAGCCACATAGTCATCACGGAATCCCTTAACTCCCTTCAAGACCATGTTAGCGGCCTCGTAACCGATCGCGCAGTCTGCGGAGTCAGCGATGGTCTCTGCTGTTTTCTCGATGGTCTCGACGGTCTTCATGCTGCCTTTGCCGTCAATCAGGTCATCGATTAAGCGTTCGAGCTGCGGGAGGCCTACGCGGCAGGGCACGCATTTTCCGCAGGTCTGTGCTGAACATACTTTCAGGTAACTGCTCGCAAGGTCTAGGGGACAGAGGCCGGGGGGTGCTCCCGTAACTCTGCGTTCAAGATCCTTGTGAAGCGATTCAACGGTTGCCTGAGCTTTAGTCTCATTAATAATGCTGAGGCGACTCAAAATTTATCACTCCCTCGTTTCTATTTGCTTGTAGATTTTTACCCCTTGGATTGGAGTATTATACCTTATTAGTGCCGCAAAAAAGCAGTGGTAGTGAAATTAATCACAAGCCCCTGCGCTGAATAACAAAGAGCCCGCCAATTTAGCGGACTCTCAGTATTCTTTCAAATTTTTATATGTAGGTATCAATGGTGGGTGATAGAAGAATCGAACTTCTGACCTCTTCCGTGTCAAGGAAGCGTTCTACCTCTGAACTAACCACCCAAAAGCAAAACGCGAAACATGATACCAAAAATTACCCTTTTGTCAAATTCCAATCTAGAGTGAGTCCCGTTAAAGTCTGTCCAAGCGTAACCGATAAGTAACCTGTGAGGGCAGGGAAGCCATTTATCTGCAACGGACTGCAGCACAAACATTTACACATAACACCCAAATTTTTGAGAGACTAGGATTTTGATTAACACAATCCAGTTTGCAGGAGGCTGAAATACACAATGAGGATTTATCACAACATACCGGCACTCACAGCCTATAATTCGCTGAACTCAACGAATAAGGCTATGGAGAAGACCATTCAGAAATTATCGACCGGTCTTCGCATCAACAGCGCAGCAGATGACGCGGCAGGCTTTGCAATTTCCGAGAAGATGCGTTCGCAGATTTCCGGCCTTGAAGTCGCAATCCGCAACGCCCAGGATGCAACGTCAATGCTCCAGACAGCAGAAGGCGCGCTCGGTGAGACCAACTCAATGCTGCAGAGAATGCGCGAACTTGCAGTCCAGGCCAGCAATGACACACTGACCAGCCAGGACAGAAGCTACATCCAGCTCGAAATTGACCAGCTCGCCGACCAGATAGACCGTATCGCCAACACCACCCAGTTCAACAAGAAGAGGCTTCTCGACGGTTCAAGCGCAGGCATCACCACATCAAGCAACCTCAGCGTCAAGGCTTACGTCAAGGGTTCACTGCGTTCAATCGACCAGTTCGGACAGAAGAAGTCCTTCGAGGGCAACTACAAGATTACGGTGAACGTTGACCCGAGCCAGACAGGTACCGGCCAGGTGCAGAAGTCATCTATCATGACCATCAAGCACCCCAACGTAATCACTGACGTTACGCTCAATTCTGACGACGGCATCTCTAAGGCCGCAGTGGACAATGTTCCTGCAGGAGACTACGAGCTTGTGGCCGGAGATGCTGACGGAGCAAGCGCGACAATCGTCGGCACATACGGCTTCAAGAACACGGCAGAAGACGCAGAAACTGATACTCTGCTTTCGGAAGATGTAGCAAGCATCTTCGACGTTCAGGTGGGCGAGGCCATGAACAACGCCAGCATCCTCTTCGAAGTAACCAACCTGTCGAAGGACGATGACGGCAAGATTACCAGCGTAACCCTGAAGGCACAGTCGAGCATACTGAAAGTTGACGGCACTGTAGATAACTTCGTGAAGGAGAATATTCTTCTCAGCGGCGGCGACGATGCAACTGAAGTCAACCTTTCAGATCTTATCGGCCAGCCTTTAGCCGATGAAGACGGTGCGGCTACAGACTTCCTTACTATGCAGTACGCAACGCCAGATGAGGCGACATTCTCAGTAGGTGCAAAGTTCGTAGTGAACGTTACGGGAGCAGGCGGAGATATCGACGGCGACGAAAATACTGATGATATAGAGCCTGATATGGCCGTAGTCGTAACCGGCAAGGTCGACAAGAACTGGCCGGATGCATGGACAGGAGAAGTTGATGATCCTGATGCAGACGATCCTGTGGCTCTTGTCTCACAGCCTCTTACGTACAACCTGAATGCTGATGCGTGCCAGAACAAGGACCTGCATTTCCGCAACTTCTTCATCAACAGCGAGAACGGCACAGTCTACGAGGGCGACGTTATCCTTACGACGAACGACAAGTTCTCGACCGACAACATCAGCACCGACGACACTCTGACCAAGTTCACGGCGGCCTATATCGGCAAGACAGCGACAGGCGACACCAAGCTCCGCGACCTCAATACATTCTGGAACAGCTCGGGTGTGTTTATGCTCGAACAGCCCCAGACCATCACGATCACTCAGGGCGACGGCAAGCAGGCAAGCGTAACTCTCTACGCAACCGACACGATCAATGAGCTTCGCGCGAAGTTCAACGAGGCAATCGGCGTTCAGCTCGGACAGGGCCAGTATGTTGACGGCGAAGGCGCGGGCAAGTTCTGCACGTTCGTTGAGCCTGCTGATACAGATACTCAGGGGCTCGAGACTGTCGGCGGTACGTTCCTGTTCAGGTCAATCCTGCCTGGCACAAGAGGCAACCTGACATTCACAGGCGACGAAGACCTCATCAACACGTTTGCTATGAACGTTGTGCAGGAGAGTTCTACGGCGGCGTTCCAGGTGTCAATCTATGACGCACACTCGCAGACACCGGTAGCTACGAACGTCAAAGTTGCAGACAACAGGCTTATCGGCATTCTTCATCCGAACGTAGACCTCGAGTTCGACGCGAACGCTGACATCAAGGCAGTATGGAGCGAGGAAGAGAAGAACTTCATCCTTGAGCCTAAGGAGGGCGCATATGAAGCCATCGTTCACATTGTGGACAGCTCAACGGTCTTCCAGATCGGCGCAAATGAGGGCGAGGACATCGCAATTGACATCGGCAACATGTCGGCAGGTGCACTTGGTGTTACGAACATCAACGTATCAACCCGCGAAATGGCCTCGAAGGCAATCGGACAGATCGACTCGGCCATCAACAAGGTATCAACCCAGCGCGCGAAGATCGGTGCGTACCAGAACGCAATCGAGTACACCAGCGAGAACCTGTCAACGACAATGACCAACCTGACAGCGGCAGAGTCCAGAATCAGGGACGCAGACATGGCGGCGACGATGATGGAGTTCGTGAAGCTCCAGATCCTCAACCAGAGCGGTACATCAATGCTCGCTCAGGCAAACCAGCTCCCGCAGTCAGTACTCAGCCTCCTTCAGGGCTAAAGGCATCAGACGTTTTCACACATATAAACTCCAACCCGCAAAGACCCGGTGCAGAAAAACGCCGGGTCTTTCTTGTTGCGCATAAAGTGTTGTATAATAGCCTCACACATTCAAATCATTCACAAACTGGAGGAATTTATCATGGCTGTACGTGTTGCTATCAACGGCTTCGGACGTATCGGCAGGCTTGCTTTCCGTCAGATGTTCGATGCTCCCGGCTATGAAGTCGTCGCAATCAATGACCTTGTCGCCCCTAAGATGCTTGCTCACCTGCTCAAGTTCGACACTACTCACGGACGTTATGGCAAGAAAGTAGACTTTGACGACGAGAAAGGCACAATTACTGTAGACGGAAAAGTCATCACCATTTACGCAAAGCCCAAAGCAGAAGAGCTTCCCTGGGGCGAACTCAAAGTAGACGTAGTCCTTGAGTGCTCAGGGTTCTATGCGTCAAAGGCAAAGGCCGAAGCCCACATCAAGGCCGGTGCACGCAAAGTAGTCATCTCCGCACCCGCAGGCAATGACCTTCCCACAGTCGTCTTCAACGTCAACCACAAGACACTGAAGCCCACCGACACAATCATTTCCGCCGCAAGCTGCACCACTAACTGCCTCGCTCCTATGGCTAAGGCACTGAATGACCTTGCGCCGATTCAGTCAGGCTTCATGACCACAGTACACGCTTACACCGGCGACCAGATGATTCTTGACGGCCCGCACCGCAAGGGCGACCTCAGAAGGGCACGCGCAGCAGCTTGCAACATCGTTCCCAATTCGACCGGCGCAGCAAAAGCAATCGGCCTCGTAATTCCGGAACTGGCAGGCAAACTTGACGGCGCAGCTCAGAGAGTCCCGACACCGACAGGCTCAACCACAATCCTTGACGCTGTCGTTAAGGGCACAGTAACTAAGGAGCAGGTCAACGCACAGATGAAAGCTGAGGAGACCGAGTCCTTCGAGTACAACACCGATGAGATAGTCTCCAGCGACATCATCGACAGCACTGCAGGCTCAATCTTCGACGCAACTCAGACAAAGTGCAAGCCCGTAGGCGACGATATGACACTTGTTCAGGTTGTATCCTGGTACGACAACGAGAACAGCTACACCAGCCAGATGGTACGCACCATTAAGTACTTCTCAGAGCTGAAGTAGTCATCATGAAATGTTGCTCCTGTCCCTGAAAACGGGGCGGGAGTTTTTTTGTAGAAGGAGGATTAGGTTACGGTGAAAAGGTTTTTGTGTGTAATGCTTGTTGTGTTTTGCGCTTGCGGGTTCGCTTTCGCCGAAGAGGAAGAGGCTGAACCGGTACGGCTCGGAATTATGAGATTCACGAGCAAGACTTATGACGTACCCGACGCTATGGCCGCAGTTATCGGCGACTTTTTCGGCAGGATGCTCTTCAAGTCCGACAATATACAGCTCCTTGAACGCGAACGCCTCGAAGACGCAGGAGCAGAACTGAATCTCGGAATGTCCGGCCTCGTCAACGACAAGACCGCCGCAAAAGTAGGCAGGCTCGCAGGATGCCAGTATATCCTTCTGGGATCAATCACTAACCTTGCGCGCGGAGCTTCCGGAATGGCCGTGCCGATATTCGGTCTGCCGGTAGGTGTAGGCAACGCTAAGCAGAAGGTAAAGGCCGAACTCGATGTAAGAGTGATTGACGTTGAGACAGGGACGGTTGTTTTTGCGGACAGCGCAGAAGGTGAAGCCTCAAAGTCCGACAACCTGACTACGTTTTACGGGATAAGTTTTGCTGATTCGGAGTTCGGAGGGATTGAGAACGTAGCCATTGCTCAGGCCGCGTCGAAACTATCACCCAAAATTGAGGAAGCATTAACCGGAAAAGATACCCTGAGCGAGATTCTCAACCCTCAGCCCAAGAAAGCGAAGAAGTCAGCAAGCGATAAAACTCCCGCAAAATCCACGAAGTCCAAATCACGCTCGAAGAAGAAGACAGAGCAGGAAGAAAAACCCTCAGAATCAGTAAGTGCATCCGAAGTTTCAGCGTCAGGCAGTACCGCGAAAACAGCACTGGAGAATCAATCAACTGACCCTGCCAAAGTCATCAAGTCCTATGGTCTGTCTTCCGGTGAGGCAAATACCTTGAGGATTAAGCACCTGAATGCGGCCAAGCTCAAAAATGCAAAGAAGGCATACGAAGCCTACGTCAAGCTCTCCGAAGAAAATGCAGATGACTACCTGGCGGCATTCAAGGCAGGGGAATTTGCCAAGAAGCTCAAGAAAAACGATGACGCGAAGGAATGGTTCACGAAAGCTCTGAATGCTAATCCGTATTATGTCCCGGCACGCAAGGCACTCGAAAATTTACAGTAGTGACTAACGCAAGCTCCTGCCTGATTCACGAGGACAGGGGCTTTTTTTGTGCGCTATAATAACTTTATCCAGAATTAAGGAGCTGATAACGTCATCATGAAAACCCTTCTCGGCCTATTGGGCTTCCTGTCCGCAATTGCCCTCTGTTCTGTTCTGCACATAGCCAGCAGTGTATTTATTCCCCTAGTGATTGCGTGGTTCATCCTTCAGGTCTTGAGGCCGGTCCTCAAAATCGGAAATGTCCTGAAGCTCAACGCATGGCTCAACGTTGCGCTGGTCTTCGCGATTCTCACGATTGTGGGGCTTGCCGGGTTCAGGTTCCTCACTGTTCAGGTCGTGGAGTTCGGCGAGGTCTACAGTCTGTATTCCGACAAGCTCACTGAATGGGTAGTGCACGTGATGGAAGTGCTGGGAGTTCCGCCTGAGGCCGTGAAGAATATTGACTGGCTCGGCATACTCAAGGACAACGCAAAGAACATCTCCTCGCTGATTATCGCGCTGTCCAGCAAATTCGTGCTGACGTTCGTATTTTTGATGTTCATGCTGGTTGAAGCTCCGTATATGGACGACAAGATCAACAAGGCTTTTGGGAGAAATTCAGGGCGTGTGCGCAAAATTCTCTCGACAATTTCCGAACAGGTCAGCCAGTATTTAGGGACACTCGCGCTAATCAGCCTGGCTACAGGTGTGTGTGCGTGGATAGTGCTCACAATTTTGGACGTAAAGCTCGCCGCCGGATGGGGAGTGCTTACGTTCCTGCTAAACTTCATTCCGACCGTAGGCTCAATCATCGCTACAATTCCGCCTGTGGTCATGGCAATAATCCAGTTCTCGCCCGGACTGTTCAAGCCGTTTCTGGTTCTCGTTCTGCTGACGAGCATACAGGTAACGATCGGCAATATCATTACGCCGAAAGTCGTCGGGGACAGATTAGGAGTGAGTCCGGTGATGATTCTGCTCTCTCTTCTGCTCTGGGGCATGATCTGGGGAATACCGGGAGCACTGCTCTCAACACCGATAATATCCATCATAAAAATAGTCTGTGAAAATATTCCGGTGATGCACCCCATCGCTGTACTTATCGGGAGCGGTGAATCGGTCAGGAAAATTCCGGTTAAGACTCCTGCAATGGATGAAGTGGTAGCCACAGTAAAGCAAAAGTTCTCCGAGACAGCAAAGAAGGTTCATTCGCAGGCGGTGAGCAAGACGAAATAATTCCGGCTTGACGAAACATTAATCACTCACTAAAATATCTCCGTTTCCAAACGAAGGCGGTATAGCCAAGTGGTAAGGCAGAGGACTGCAAATCCTTTACCCCCAGTTCGAGTCTGGGTGCCGCCTCCATTTTTTTACCCTATTTCTTTATCCTCCCACACAATTATTCACGTAAACTAATTCATTTCCGCAAAGCTGTTGTGCGTGTTAGAATGTAGGTAATACATTTCCATAATATTACACACAATCTATTACCCTAAGGAGAGATGAGTTTTATGAAGCTCGGATTTATCGGACTGGGAATTATGGGCAAACCTATGGCACTTAACCTGCTCAAGGCTAAGGATCAGCCAGGCTCTGAACTTCTCGTTGCTGACCTCAACAAGGAAGCCGTTAATGCTCTTGTTCAGGCCGGAGCACGTGAGGCATCGTATGCGGAAATCGGCAGGGAATGCGAGATAATCATCACTATGGTCCCCAACGGAAAAATTGTGCAGGATATTCTGTTCGGTCAGGACGGAGCAGCCTCAACCATCAAGGCCGGCTCGCTCGTGTGCGACATGAGCTCGGTTACACCGGTTGAGTCGAAATTCTGCTACGACAAGCTCAAAGCTCAGGGAGTAGGCTTCATCGATGCACCGGTGAGCGGCGGCGAACCTGGAGCAATCAACGCAACACTGGCTATTATGTGCGGCGGCGACAAGGCGGACTTCGACAGGATGAAACCCTTCTTCGACATTTTGGGGAGTTCTGCGTTATTGATTGGGCCTTCAGGGAGCGGAAGCACGGCCAAGCTCGCCAACCAGATGATCGTCAACAACACGATTGCCGTAGTTAGTGAGGCATTTGTGTTCGCGGCGAAGGCAGGAGCAGACCCCGCAAAAGTCTATCAGGCAATCAGAGGCGGCCTCGCAGGAAGCGCAGTGCTCGACGCGAAGATACCTATGATAGTTGAGCGCAACTTCAAGCCCGGCGGCCCCATCAGGATTAACCACAAGGACATCAAGAACTGTGTGGAGAGCGCACACGCAATCGACGTACCGATCCCCTACACGGCCCAGCTCTACGAGATTCTCCAGACCCTCAAGATTCACGGACACATGAACGACGATCACGGCGGAATTGTGCAGTATTTCGAGAAACTTGCGGACGTTGAGGTGAAGAAGCATGAGGCTTAAGGCTGAAATTCTGGGTTCTTTCCCCAAAATTGACGAAGTACGTGTGAATGAGCTGCTCAATCAGGAAATCGCCGCAAACACCACGAAAATCGTCGTGCTCGACGATGACCCGACAGGTGTCCAGACCGTTCACGATATTCACGTCTATACGGGCTGGAGCCATGACGAGATTCTTGCGGGCTTTCAGGAGAAGAACAACCTGTTCTACGTCCTCACTAACTCGCGCGGCTTCACTCAGGAGCAGACAATCAAGGCTCATCACGAGATAGCCAGCGTAGTGAATGACGTTGCGAAAGAGACAGGCAGGGAATATATCTTCATAAGCAGGAGCGATTCAACACTCAGAGGGCATTATCCGCTCGAGACCAGAATCCTCAAGGAGGACTACGAAAAATACACCGGCAAGATTATTGACGGCGAGATACTCTGCCCGTTCTTCAAGGAAGGCGGAAGATTCACGGTTGATGATGTGCATTACGTCAAGTATGGCGACGAATTAGTCCCCGCTAATGAGACGGAATTTGCGAAGGATAAGACTTTCGGCTATTCCGCTCCGAATATGCCCGCGTACATTGAGGAGAAAACCGGCGGAGAGTTCAAGGCCGACAGCGTAACGTGTATATCGCTCGCCGACATTCACGCAATGAATTTCGACGCAATCGAGGCTAAATTGCTGGCCGTCAAGAACTTCAACAAGATAATCGTGAACGCTGTGGACTACGCTGACGTGAAGGTGTTCTGCGTGGCTCTCTACAGGGCAATGCGCAAAGGAAAAGTCTTCATGTTCAGGACTGCGGCCTCAATCGTTAAGGTGATGGGCGGCGTAACGGATATTCCCCTTCTTACGCGCAAGGACATGGTTACGCTCAAGAGCAACAACGGCGGCGTAATTGTTGTCGGTTCGCACACGGACAAGACCACAAGGCAGGTTGAAGCACTGAAGACTCTTGCTGGAGTTGAGTTCATAGAGCTTGACGCAAGGCTGGTGAAGGATGATGCGGCTTTCGCTAAGGAAGTGCAGAGATGCCTTGACCTCGAGGAGAAGGCAATTTCTGCCGGAAAAACCGTATGCTGCTACACGACGAGGGCGTTAATCACCGCAGATACCGGCGACAAGGAGGACGAGCTTAGACTCTCCGTGAAAATATCCGACGCTGTGCAGTCTCTTGTGGGAAAACTGAAGGTTACTCCTGCGTTCGTGATAGCTAAGGGCGGAATTACGTCAAGCGATGTCGGGACGAAAGCTCTTGCGGTCAAGAGAGCACTGGTACTTGGCCAGATAAGGCCCGGTATTCCTGTGTGGCAGACCGGCAGCGAGAGCAGATTCCCCGGAACGCCTTACGTAATATTCCCGGGAAATGTCGGTGAGGATTCTACGCTCAAAGAGGCCGCCGAAATATTGATGACACATTAACTTGGAGATGATGCAATGAGCAATTACCTGGATATTCTGCAGAAAATAGAAGAGAACACAGGGATGCGGGCATGGATAGTAGGCGATACAGCCCGTATGATCGAGATGGGAATACAGCCTGATGTTATTACGCTGGCTATAGACTCTCAGGACATGTACCAGGTTGCGCGCTCGCTTGGGACAGGTACAGTTGACGCAAGAGGGCCTTACCCGGCACTTAGAGGCGAAATTCTCGGCGAAAAGTTCCGTGCTTTCGGTCTGAGGGGCGAAACGATAGAGGATGACTTGGCCTGCAGGGATATTAGCATCGAGGCAATAGCGATACGTTCTGACGGCGGAGTAGTTGACCCGTTCGGAGGGCGTTTCGACATCAGGAACAGAGTGATACGTCTGACTGGCGACAATGTTGACCTGATAGACGCTGACCCGCTGAGAATTTTGCGTATGCTGAGATTTTCGGCGGAGTTCGAGATGGATATATTCTGGAAGAGTGAATCTGACGTGCGCAAATTCCTCGAGGTTCAGGCCGACAGAATGAATAATATTCCCGCTGAACGCTGGGGAAGAGAAATTCTGAAGGGGCTTCACCGCCGTCCGTTCAGGTTCATTGAGCTGTGTGATGACTATGACTTAATCCCGTATTTCCTGCCTGAGCTGAACGAGCTTAAGTCCGTCTACGATGAGAGCTACAAGGCAAAAAATCTTTACGACCACATACTCGGAGTACTTGAGGTAATCGAGCATAGGCTTGATACCAGCAAGATTATGCATAGTGATGCTTTCGTTCTTGCCGGCCTGCTCTGCATGCTGGGTACTCGCACGCTTGACGGCAGGGACAGGACGAAAATTGCTGACCATCTGGTGAACGAGTACCTGACTCGCTGGAATGTCCCGTCAGAAACTATTGATGAGGTTATCGCGATAATCAACGGCTACAGGAAGTTCTACAAGCCCGTTGACGAGGAATATTTCTGCAAGGATGTCCTTGAGTATTCGGCTGATGCGGTGGAAATAGCACTTGAGTTTGCGTTGTGCGTTGCCAAAGCAGAGGGTTTCATGGAAGAGGTGCGTGAAATTCTCGAAAATAACCGCTGGAATCTTGATCAGGTGCTGCGTAGATTCGAGAACGTGAGGCTTCAGACGGAAGGGGCTACGCGCTACATGACAGGCCGCGAAGTAATGACCCTTCTGCACATGAAGCCGGGCAGAAGAATCGGCGAGCTGCTCGAGGGGCTTGATATGGCGGTCGGAACAGGAAAAGTCTCAAGCCGCGCAATGGCTGAAGACTGGTTAAGGGCACAGGTTGGCTAGTTCCGGAACTATAGCGGCAATTTCTACGGCATTGGGGCATTCTGGAATCGCAGTAGTGAGAATTTCCGGCCCTGATGCCGTTTTTGTTGCGAAGAGGCTTCTGGTTCGCAAGGAGTTTCCTGAAGCTGGCAGAATGTACCTGACGAGCCTTCTTGATGCTGACGGCAAAATGATTGACCGCGTGCTCGCTGTAAGGTTTGCCGCCCCTAAAAGCTACACCGGTGAAGACGTTGTTGAAGTTCACACGCACGGGGGGAGCCTGATTGCGCGGACATGTCTTGAGCTTGCGGTTAAGAACGGAGCCAGACTCGCACAGCCTGGTGAATTTACGCTCAGGGCATTTCTGAACGGCAGGATAGATTTGGCGCAGGCAGAGGGAGTTTTAGGGGTAATTCAGGCCAAGAGCAGCGAGGCACTCCACGCCGCCGCAAGGACTCTTTCGGGTGAATTGTCGCGCAAAGTGCAGAAAATTCACGACGAAATTCTCAGGCTTCAGGGGAATCTGGAGATACAGCTAGATTTTCCGGAGGGAGAGGCTTTCGTCGGGGACTTGGCCGAAGAGCTTCAGAGTGTGAGGCATGAATTGACGGAACTGGAGAGCCGGTGCAGGGCAGGAATGCTCCTGAACGAAGGGGTGCGTGCGGTGATTGCCGGCCGTCCTAACGCAGGGAAATCGTCGTTGATGAATGCGCTTCTCGGCAGAAACAGGGCAATAGTTACGGAAATTCCGGGCACGACACGAGACATTATCGAGGAAGGAATCATTATCGGCGGAGTACCTGTGAAATTGATGGATACTGCAGGACTTCGTGAGGCTGATGATGTTATCGAGGCCGAAGGGGTCAGGCTTGCGCGCCAGGCAGTGAGTGAAGGGGATGTGTGCCTTTACGTGATAGACGCTTCGTGCGGGCTGTCTGATGAGGACGAAGAATATCTTGCAGGGCTGGCTGGAAAGAAAGTTATCGTCGTGCTGAACAAGTCGGATTTGCCGTGCAAGGTCAACAATAACAATATACCCTTCCCGAAAATTCATGTGTCTGCGAAAAATCACACAGGTCTCGATGACTTGAGGAATATGCTGTACGGAATTTGCTGTGATGATTCTGCTCTGAGCGAGGGGCTGAATGTGTCGGTGAGTCAGCTCGAAGAGATTCATTCGGCACGTGAGGCAGTGAGTGATGCCCTCGTGAGTGTGAGTGAGGACATCACTGCGGGACTGCTTGGAAGCGCGAGAATGTGCCTATTGCGCGTCTTGGGAGTCGATGCCGGAGACGAACTGCTCGACTCCATGTTCAGCAGGTTCTGCGTCGGCAAGTGATGCCATCGCGTCAACAATTACGCTCACAGCTTCGCCGCGCGTCATGCCCTCGCGGAAAACAGGCACACTTAACTTTTTGCCGCCTAGTGCCTCTTCCGCACGCGATAACATCTCCGCAAATTCTTTCACGGTTACACGCGTGTTTACCCCGAATCTTCCCTGCACTCTCTTGTTCTTCGAGGGAGTGCTTATTCTTTGTTTAGGATATACAGGATACTTTTCCGGCTCAACGAGTTTGTAGAGCGTCGCGATCTGCACAGCAGGATAATACCCGCTCCTCTCCGGAACGTCCGCATATTCTGCCAGCGAGAGCATCACCCCAGAATCCGCAAGCACCTTCTGCACGCGCACAGGGTGAACTTCACGCGGAGCTACTCCCTCATGGAGAGCAATTGCCGCAAGTGCACCGACAGCCTGGCCCGTCATCATGCACACGGGCTGAAGCCTGAGAGCACCGGAGGCCAGCCGCGACATCGACAGGTTCTTTTCCGCCGCCAAAAAGCTGTCATCGCTCGCCGGAATAAGTATTTTCATGGGAACCTGAAACGCTCCGGCGGGTTCATGTTTTCTGATTGCGGCCTGATTTTCGCCGAGTTCATGTTCAAAATCGTCGTCATCGTCCCCCGCGTGAAGGTCAAGAATGTAGCCGCCGATAGCAATTGCGTCGTAAAGCTCCTGATTCTTTTTGCCGTCCCTGTAGCTCTCGGAATTTTTGTGAATTGCCTCTGAATTGTAGGTATATTCCCCCAAAATTCTGCGGCACTCTCTGACGTAAGGGATTGGCGGCATGTGTCGGGCGATGTTCTGCCATTCTTCGGGGAGGTCTTTTGCGGCACTAGGAAGGTCTCCGTATTCGTTCTCATCGACGCTCCATGATTCGCCAAGCTCATTTTGCATGTAGTAGATGAAGTGCAAGGTCTTGATGAGTGCTTTGCGGTCGATGTCCGCCCTGAAGTCCGGACTCTCCAGATACGCGATAGGCAGTCCGAATTTCTCGTCCCAGCCGTATTGTCCCGGGTAATCATTGCCCCAGTTCACGCCGGTTTTGGTTATGCGCTTCCAGTCCTTGCGCGCTCCTGTGTAGTTTCCGGGCAGGAACGAGTCCGGAATTGCCCTGTATGCGTTGTGCGCGGAGAACTCTGCAGGAAGAGTGAAGGGAGATTTTTTCCCAGCGCCGAACTCGTTACGTGAGACATAGCTGCGATAATTTTTGCGGGCTTTTTCCCAGCCGGGAAGAGGAGTTTTTGGACGCAAGTGTTCCGGTATTCCCTTCGGGTATTTCCTGATTACGGCAGTCCAGGTTATGTCCTGAATCATCGAGTCGGGATTCATGTCAGGGTACAGCGAATTTCCGGACCTGTAGCGCAGACCAGCCAGCTGGATAACATCTCCGTATTCGCTCGCGTCAATGAGCATACGGCAGTAAATATCCTTCGGGCCTTCGAGTGAGGTTACGGTTATGCGTTTGCCCCCGTCCGCTGAAACAGCGCTTGTTATCTGTGCGTGAAAGAGGACATCCGCGCTCGCACTCATATCCAGAAGGATTTTGTGCCCTGCAGACGGTTCAAATGCTTTGCCGTCAGTCTTCCAGTATGACGTAGCTATGGATTTTCGCAGTTTGGCGTAATGTTCTCTCACCTTGTCCATGAACTCACGGTATATTCCGCTCTCGCGAAGCCTGCTCATGTCGTCCATAGTGCTAACCCCTGCGGCTGTAGACTGTCCGCCCAGCATATTTGTGGGTTCAACAATAAGGACTCTTGCACCGAGTCTGGATGCCTGAATCGCCGCCGCACTTCCTCCCATTCCCCCGCCGGCAATCACTACATCGTACGAGACGCTCAGAGGCACGTAGCGTTCACCGAAAGCAGAAGGAGGCATATCTTCCACAAATTCCTTAAGGTTCACTCCTCCGCCCATGTACACACGCGGTATCCTGAACTTTTCAGGGACTCCTGCAATGTGTCTGTCGTCCACCGCAAACGCAATCCTGTACCCTGCTTTTTCTGCCTCTACCGCAATTTCCTCGTTGTAATTCCCGTAAGGATAGGCCAGAACGTCAACGCTCCTGCCCGTCATTTCAGCGAGCACCCTTCGCGATCCCGAAAGTTCCGATGCAATTTGCTCTCGGCCAAGTTCCTCGAGGTTAGGGTGGCTCATCGTGTGAGAGCCTATTGAGAACAGATCATCGCTCGCAATTTCCCGTAACTCTTCCATTGTGATGTGAGGGTAATATGAATCTAGAATTCCTACCGTATTTGCCACAACGAAAAAGACAGCCTTCATTCCACGCTTTTTGAGTTCGGGAAATGCATACCTGTAAATTCCCCTGTAGCCGTCGTCAAACGTAATCACCACTGACTTGGCCGGAAGGTCTGCGGAATTCAGCAGGTCCTCGAGGTTCAGGGTAGTGTAGCCTTCGGACTTGAGCCAGTCGAGATGTGCGCAGAACTCCTTGACGCTCACGTCTAAGCCGTTCACCGGGACTGCCTTTATGTCGTGGTACATCAGCACCGGCGGAAAAGAATGTGCCTGTTCTGGAACAACCAGCATACACAGCACCAGCAAGAGCATTAATTTCTTCTTCATAAAAGTATTCTCCTTTGCGTCTTAATGTCTGATATTCTACATTGACTGTGCTACAATCTTACGAAAATTTTTCACACGGGGGGAAATCCTTTCTTGAACAACACCACCAGAAAACTTAACGGCTCAGAGATACTCATTCAGTGTCTTCTTGAACAAGGAGTAGATACTATATTCGGCTATCCTGGCGGAGCGATTCTCAACGTTTACGACAGGCTTTATGCCCATCCCGAAATCCGCCACATACTCACAGCCCACGAACAGGGAGCGTCCCACGCCGCAGACGGCTATGCGCGTTCAACCGGAAAAGTCGGAGTGTGTTTCGCGACATCAGGACCGGGTTCCACTAACCTCACAACCGGAATCGCTACTGCATACATGGACTCGTCGCCCGTCGTCTTCATCACCTGCAACGTGAACAGCGACTTAATCGGCCGCGACTCATTCCAGGAAGTGGACATCACCGGAGTATCCCTGCCCATCACTAAGTGCAGCTACACCGTAAGCAACGTCAACAACCTTGCGGACACAGTTAGGGAGGCGTTCACGATTGCGAGGTCTGGCCGTCCCGGTCCGGTCCTGATTGACATTCAGAAGAACGCCACAGCCGACGAATGCATATACTCGCCGATGACTCCCGAAGAATTTTTCGAGAGCAAGGGCACAAGGATAGAGAGGCTCAGGACTACGCGTCATCCAAGCATGGGCTATCCAGACATAAATATTTCGGCAATAGACCAGCTCGCGGAAATGCTCGGCCAGTCCGAAAAACCACTGCTGATTTGCGGCGGCGGAGTAGTCAGGGCCGGAGCCTCGAAGGAGTTACAGACTCTTGCAGAGAGACTCGATTCTCCCGTAGCTATAACCGTAATGGGAGGCGGAGCAGTTTACGGCAGGCACCCTCTCGCTACTGGAATGATAGGTATGCACGGCTCGCAGGCAAGCAACATGGCGTGTGATGCCTGTGATCTGCTGCTGGCTGTGGGGTGCAGATTTTCGGACAGAGTTACCCTGAATCCTGCGGGCTTCGCCAAAAATGCAAAGATAGTTCACATTGACATTGACCCGTCGGAGATAGACAAGAACATTAAGTCTGACCTGCACATCATCGGCGACGCAAAACGCATTCTTACCCTTCTTCTCGACAGACTCAGAGGACACGTTGACCATACTGAATGGAAAAATTACGTATTCTCTTTCCCGCGCGAGACCGAGTACGACGATCCGGAAGACGGCACGCTCACCCCGAAGGAGATACTTTCTGCGGCGGCGGAGATTCTCCCGCAGGATACGATGGTTACTACGGATGTAGGACAACATCAGATGTGGGCAATACAGCACTTCAAGTTCGACTATCCCGGCCAGCTGATGACCTCCGGAGGATTTGGCACAATGGGCTTCGGATTGGGGGCGGCAATCGGCGTTCAGGTCGGCAACCCCGAAAAAACAGTCCTGCACGTTACCGGCGACGGAAGTTTCCGCATGAACTGCAACGAGCTGGCCACAGAAGAGTACTACAAGCTCCCGATAATCACCCTGCTGTTCAACAACTCGACGCTGGGAATGGTGAGGCAGTGGCAGCACCTGATCTACCACGAGCATTATTCGCAGACGACGCTGGATCGCGGGCCGGACTTCGTGAAACTTGCTGAGGCATACGGCATTCACGGCAGGAAGGTTACTGACGAGGGCACACTGAGGAGCGTACTCACTGAGGCTGTGAACTCGCGCTCTGACGGATTGGGCTGGGTCATCGACTGCCGGATCGACATTGACGAAATGGTGAGGCCGATGGTCGGCGGTAACAGCTTTATCACGAACTTCATGCTGTACTAGGGGGTGAAGGATATGCAGGCAAAAGAAGATAACCAGAACTTGAAGCGTTACACGATAATTACGGCGATGGACAACGAGGCCGGAGTGCTCTCGCAGTTGGCGCACCTGTTCTCGCGCAAGGGATATAACATTGAGACAATTGCGGCGGGATGGACGGTTGACCAGAACGTTACGCGCTTCACCATCGAGATATATTCGGACGAGGCACGGGTGAAACTGCTGTGCAGTCAGCTCCGGAAACTTGTGCCGATTCACTACGTGGAGATACTTGACCCGTCGAAGAGCATTAGGCGTGAATTGATGCTTGTGCGTGTGAAGGCGGAGGACAGGGCGGCACGCAACGAGATAATCCAGATAGGGAATATCTTTCGCGGTTCAGTGGTTGATATTACGCCGGACAGTATCACGCTGTCGGTAACGGGAGATGACCAGAAGACGCAGGCTTTCGAGGAACTGCTCAAGGAGTTTGGGATTCTGGACTTGGCCAGGACTGGAATAGTAGCGATTGAACGCGGAGAGATGTAGATACGCAAAAGAAATCCCCTGCTGTGAAAAGCGGGGGATGTTTTTTTATGCGGTAAGCTCCTCAATTTTTGCAGTAATTGCCTCAATACTGACAGCACCTCCGCTGAGCCGTGCTGCCTCCTTGCCATTCTTGCAGAACAGGAACACAGGCAGAGACATTACCCTAAAACTAACGGCTATCCTTCTGTTCTTCGAGGTATCTACCGAACAGAACTTTACCTTTCCCGCGTACTTGGGGTTCTCCGCAAGCTCATGGTACTTGGGCATAAGAGAAAGACACGGCCCGCAGTTCGGCCCCCAGAAGTCCAGAACTACAGGAAGTTCGCTATTCATTATCTCTGCGTCAAAATTATCCTTGCTTATCTCGATTACCGGCAAATCAATCACCTTCATGTTAATCTGTATAACTAACATGGTATTATAACCGCAAAAATTCCCAAACACACAGAACGGAGGCATAAATCATTATGGAGAAGCATGAACTTGTAATTATCGGAGCAGGCCCGGCAGGAATGAGCGCGGCAATTTACGGCAGGCGTGCAGGGCTTGATGTGCTTGTGCTTGAACGCGGAGCAACCGGCGGACAGATTAACAGCACAGACGAAATCGAGAACTATCCGGGAATAGCGCACGCTACCGGCCCGGAAATCGGAGACATGCTCAAGAATCACGCTATGAAGTTCAACACCGAGTTCCGGATGATCGACAACAGCAAGGTAGAACTTCGCGGCGACAAGAAGATAGTTATCACGAAGAAGGGCCAAGAAACCAGCGAGATAGAGGCCGAAGCAGTAATCGTTGCGACAGGTGCGCACTTCCGCAGGCTCGGCTGTGATGGCGAAGCTGAACACATCGGGCAGGGAGTGAGTTTCTGTGCAACTTGCGACGCAATGTTCTACGAGGACCTTGAAGTTGCAGTAGTGGGCGGCGGCAACACAGCAATTGAGGAGGGAAATTACCTCACCAAATTTGCCTCTAAGGTGTACATCATTCACCGCCGTGATGAGTTCCGCGCGGACAGGTCAGCAATTGAGCAGGCACTCTCCAACCCCAAAATTGTGCCAGTCTATAACACTGTCGTCGAGAAAATCGAGGGTAACGGCATGGTCGAGAACTTGGTGCTCAAAAACGTTAAGACCAGCGAAACATCTAACCTTCCTGTTGCCGGAGTGTTTATGTTCGTGGGACAGGAGCCGGATAATGACTGCGTGAAGGGACTCGTTGAGACGGAAAAAGGCGGCTGGATAATCACTAATGACCGCATGGAAACTTCGGTCGAGGGAATTTTCGCGGCAGGGGACGTTCGGAGCAAGTATCTGCGTCAGGTAATTACTGCGGCATCTGACGGAGCGGTTGCGGCTATGGCGGCAAGTTCATACATCAACGAACAGCTGCATTTCCGCTCTACACTGTTTGAGCCTGATTTTGTGGCGGCGTTGTTCTATTCGAGCATTGATGCTGTCCAGGTGAGACTGGCGGACCGCGTGGAGAAATTCACGAAATCACACGGCCTGAACATTCCTGTTATTGACGGCTACAAGAATGCGAGAATGACGGAGAAGCTCGGCCTTCTGGAGAAGATGCCCGCAATAGTAACATTGAGGAAGGGCGTTGTTGAGAAAGTCAGCCCGCTCAAAGACGAAGCAGATATTGCTAGTACGCTGGCATAGATACACTGCAGGACGGAAGGAGCTGTGAAAATCTTCTGTCCTGTTTTTGTTTGCAACAACTGCTATAATATTTCACATCCCCAAAAAATCGAAGGAGGACTAATCCCTTGAAGATCAAGACAGTATTAGCAGTAGTGCTTGCGTGCGCACTGACAGCCGGAGCGGTCTGGGCAGCAGAGCCTGCGAAATTCCACATCGGAGTCATGACCGGAACGGTCTCCCAGAGCGAAGACGACCTCAGAGGCGCAGAACTCATGATCAAGATGTACGGCGACACTAAGGACGGCGGAATGATCACTCACGTAACTTATCCCGACAATTTCCCGTCTGAACAGGAGACAACGATCAGCCAGATAGTCGGCCTTGCAGACGATCCATTGATGAAGGTTATCGTCGTGAACCAGGCAGTGCCCGGCACAGCAGAGGCTTTCAGGCGAGTCCGCGAGAAGAGGAATGATATTCTGCTTCTTGCCGGCGAACCCCACGAAGATCCCGGCGTAATCAGTGAGGCGGCGGACATCGCTACCCACACTGACCACATCGGACGCGGCTACACTATTCCTCTGGGAGCTAAGAGAATGGGCGCAAAGACTTTCGTGCATATCTCCTTCCCGAGACACATGAGCTACGAGACACTTGGCCTTAGACGTGCAATCATGGAGGAAGCCTGCAAGGATCTGGGCATCAAGTTTGTGTTCGAGACAGCCCCGGACCCGACAAGCGATGTCGGCATGGCCGGAGCACAGCAGTACATCCTCGAGAACATGCCCGCGTGGATCGAGAAGTACGGCAAGGACGCAGCGTTCTTCTGCACCAACGACGGACACACTGAGCCTCTGCTTCGTCAGGTTGCGAGACTCGGCGGGTTCTTCGTCGAGGCAGACCTTCCCTCGCCGCTGATGGGCTATCCCGGAGCACTGGGAATTGACCTCTCTGCAGAGCAGGGAGACTGGCCCGCAATCCTCAAGAAGGTTGAGGACGCAGTTGTGAAGGCCGGAGGCGGCGGACGTATGGGCACTTGGGCGTATTCTTGGGGCTATACCACAACAGCAGCTCTTGTTGAGTACGGCAAGCGTTACGTTGAAGGAACATTCACCAACAAACTTGGAAGCGCACAGGCACTCAGGGAAATGCGCGAGGCTTATGATCAGTTCTGCCCCGGCGCGCATTGGGGTGCAAGCTACTTCATCGATGCGGTCAGCGGCGTGAAGAACCCTCACTTTGTGCTGCTAAGGCAGGATACTTATGTTCTCGGCGGAGACTATCTCGGACTCGCTGATGTCGAGATCCCCGAAAAGTACTTCCAGATCCGCATGACACCTGCCGCTCAGTAAGAACCAGCTAAACCAGCAAGTCAGGGAGTGCGCAGAGCTTTAATCTGACGCATTCCCTTTTTTTATAGCAAGAGGTGATTCATTTGTTGTTACAGCTCGAACATATAGGCAAAGAGTTTTACGGCAACCGAGTCCTGGCGGATATATCCTTCGGGATAGAGCCGGGCGAAATTATAGGGCTTGTCGGTGAAAACGGTGCCGGCAAGTCAACGCTCCTTAATATTCTGTTCGGAATGCCGGTTATTTCGTCAACAGGAGGCTATGAGGGAGAAATTCAGCTTGACGGCCATCGTGTGCACTTCACTTCGCCGAATCAGGCACTCGAAGCGGGTATCGGTATGGTGCATCAGGAATTTTCGCTGATACCCGGCTTCACAGCAACGGAGAACATACTTCTTAACCGTGAAGTCCTCAACGGCTCATCGATGAGCTATGTCTTCAGCGATAGGGTGTCGACGCTGAACCGCGAGGCGATGCGCCAGAGGGCAAGCGACGCTATCCACACGCTGGGTGTGAACATCAGCCCCGATATGGTGGTAAGCGAAATGCCGGTAGGCTACAAGCAGTTCATCGAGATTGCCCGCGAAATCGACAGGAAAAACACGCGTCTTCTCTTCCTCGATGAACCTACAGCAGTCCTCACGGAACAGGAGGCGGAAATTCTGCTGATTGCACTCCAGAAACTGGCCAGACAGGGAATAGCAATTGTGTTTATCTCCCACAGATTGAGCGAGGTAAAAACTCTATGCAGCAGAATTATCGTGCTCAGGGACGGAAGACTCATAACAGATTCTCCGGCCGAAACGCTCACGACGCGCGAGATAGCCTCACTGATGGTTGGACGCGAGAGCACCCGCAAGGAGGAAGTCCCGGAAATTTCTGATGCTCCGGTTGAGACTGGGAGCGTTGACGATACCCTGAACGCCGCCCCCAAAAAGAAGAAGAAGCCCAAGCCCGCGCTTAAGGTCGAACATCTTTGGGTGGACATGCCCGGCGAGACGGTGCGTGATGTTTCGTTTGAGGTGAAGAAGGGAGAAATTTTCGGTATAGGCGGACTTGCTGGGCACGGCAAGCTCGGAATCCCCAACGGAATTATGGGGCTGTATCCTGCTGGCGGAAAAGTCAGGCTGTTCGGACGCAGGCTCACCCTCAACAAGCCCAGAGCAGCACTTGGCCGGAAAATGGCGTTTGTATCTGAGGACAGAAGAGGAGTCGGGCTTCTGCTCGATGAGCCGCTCGACTGGAACATTACGTTTACGGCGATGCAGACACAGGGAAGGTTTTTGCTGGGTATTCCGTTTATCTTCCAGATGAGGAACGAGCACGCGATGGCGAAGGAGACCAAAAAGTTCATCGAGTCACTTGGCATAAAGTGCACCGGCCCGAAGCAGAAAGCAGGAGAACTTTCCGGAGGTAACCAGCAGAAAGTATGTTTAGCGAAGGCATTTGTGCTCAGGCCCGATATTTTGTTGATATGCGAGCCGACAAGAGGAATCGACATCGGCGCAAAGACCCTAGTTCTGGACACTCTCAGGGAGTACAACAAGGAGCACGGCACAACGATAATCATTACCAGTTCCGAGCTTGAAGAATTACGTTCTGTGTGCGACCGCGTGGCGATTGTCGATAAGGGAGAAATTGCCGGAATACTGCCCGCGTCAAGTCCTGCTGAGGAGTTCGGAATGCTCATGATGGGCGAAAAAATGCGGGTAGCTCTTGCCGCGACAGAGTAAGGAGGCTGAAGCATGATAAAGAGGTTTATTCAAAATGCAGGGTGGCCAAGAATAATTATTGCGCTGTTCCTGCTGGCATTGTTCATAGCTGCTCCGTTTGTTGGCGTGAGGGTTGATACGTCGCTGTCAAATACCCTTGTGCGCTTCGGCATGAACGGAGTTATGGTTTTGGCGATGATCCCGATGGTGCAGGCGGGCTGCGGCTTGAACTTCGGCCTTCCTCTGGGAATAATCGCCGGACTTTTGGGAGCAACACTCTCGATTGAGTGGAACGTAGAGATTTTGAGCTGGCTTGTCGGTATGGCCGGAAAGTACAATATTTCGTGGCTGACGCAGGAGTTCGCGGACACTTGGCGCGAGCCGATAGGTTTGGCCAGCGCAATAATTATCGCTGTACCGATTGCGGCGATACTCGGCTGGTTCTACGGAAAGCTGCTGAATCGCGTTAAGGGCGACGAAATGATGATTGCTACGTATGTTGGGTTCTCGTCGGTGTCGTTCATGTGCATTGCGTGGCTGTTGTTGCCCTACAAGCACCCGACGATGGTATGGGGTTACGCCGGAAGAGGACTCAGGACAACAATCAGCGTCGAGGGTTATTGGCTTCACGTACTGAATGACTCGCTGGCGGTAAATCTCGGTGATTACTCGTCAATGCCGGAGTGGATTAATCACCTGTATATTCCGACGGGAATGCTGATATTTTTTGCGGTTATGGCAGTCATCGTGTGGATATTCATGCGCACAAAAACAGGTACGGCTATGACCGCTGTAGGCTCCAACCCTGAATTTGCGCGGGCAAGCGGCGTGAATGTCGACAAGATGCGCACGATAAGCGTAGTGCTCTCAACAGTTCTGGGAGCAGTCGGAATTATCGTCTACGAGCAGAGCTTCGGGTTCATTCAGTTGTATATGGGACCGTTCTACATGGCACTTCCTGCGGTTGCTTCGATTCTGCTGGGAGGAGCGAGCGTCAACAAGGCAAGCATTCTCAATGTAATTGTCGGTACGTTCCTGTTTCAGGGCATTCTGACCATGACACCGAGCGTGATAAACAGTTATTTGCAGACGGACATGTCCGAAGTCATCAGGTTAATAGTGAGCAACGGAATGATTCTCTACGCTCTCACGAGAAAGGTGCGTGGCTAAAATGATGCGCAAACTTTTTGACATAATCGCCGGAAATGCAGTACCTGCGGTGTTCATACTCATATCCGCCTTCGCAATTCCGTTGAGCGGGTATTCTGCGACGTATCTTGTTCAGGAATTATTGACGAGGATCGGGCGCAACTCCTTCCTGATACTCTCGCTGCTTATCCCGATAATGGCAGGAATGGGCCTTAACTTCGGAATGGTTCTCGGAGCGATGGCCGGACAGATTGGTCTGCTGTTCATCTATGACTGGGGAGTAGTCGGGCTTCCGGGAATGATTCTTGCGTGCCTGATAGGGACTCCGATCGCAATAGTGCTCGGATTTTTCTGCGGAGCCGTGCTTAATCGCGCAAAGGGCCGCGAAATGGTTACGAGCTACATTCTGGGCTTCTTCATCAACGGTGTATACCAGATGTTTGTGCTCTATCTAATGGGCTGGGTAATCCCCATCACTAACCCTACTCTGCTTCTCTCGAGAGGCTACGGTGTGCGTAATGCGGTCAGCCTTGTGGGAATAAGAGGAGTGCTCGACAACCTGATACCGACGATTATTGCCGGCACAGACAGCGCAAAGCAGTTCATCAACATTAACGGTGCAGGCACATTCATAGCGGTGCATGTCCCGTACCTGAATGGTGCAATCAGAATCCCGCTCGGTACGCTAATCGTGATTGGTCTGTTCTGCCTGTTCATCGTGTGGTTCAGGAAGACAAAGCTCGGCCAGGATATGCGCGCAATCGGTCAGAATCAGGCGGTAGCTGACAGCGCGGGAATAGCGGTGAACCGGACGAGAATAATCGCTATCGTAATTTCGACGGTGCTTGCGTGCTACGGGCAGATAATCTACCTGCAGAACATGGGCACGCTGAACACCTACAACAGCCACGATCAGGCCGGAATGTTCTCGATAGCGGCACTGCTTATCGGCGGGGCGAGCGTCTCCCGTGCGAGCATCGCGAATGTATTTGTGGGAGTGATTCTGTTTCACCTGATGTTCATAGTTGCGCCGATGGCCGGAAAGAATCTCGTGGGTGAAGCGCAGATCGGAGAATATTTCCGCGTGTTCGTGTCCTACGGGATAATAGCGATTGCGCTTGTGCTTCACGCGTGGAAACGCAACAGGGAACGCGAGGCCGCAAGAAGGAGTCTTCGCGGGAACAAGGGAGGCGAGTAATTATGTACGAGGAATATCTGAATGAATTTATGCTCCAGTTCCAGAAGATGCCGGAAGTGTTTATCGGCGGAGGAGCAGTTATTCTCTTTGTCCTGCTCTTCCTTTTGCGGGGAATAGGCTTCTTCAGGTTCTTCTTCAGGTGGTATCAGCGGCTTATAGTTATTGCGGCACTGTGCGCTTTGGGGCTGTGGATGTTCTGGATAGGCCGTGAACATCAGATCTTTCTGGACAACAAGACGCTTGGCGATTTCAGGGCACTTGAGCAGGTGAACGTGAGGATAAACGGCGGGGAACCTGCGGAGCTGATGGCACGAGAACGCGACGTACGAAAAGTTGTCGGGCCGTCGTTTGAGCTTCAGGCGGAGGTGTTTGACGCTGACGGCGAGGTAGTGAATCACATTACGAGGATAATTCGTCCTGGATGCAGCAAGGACATAATGATTAGCCTTCCAGTTCTGGCTGGAGGGGCCGAAGGATTCGTAGTGCCTGCTCCTAGATAAAGAGGACGCTATGAGTGTAATCACTAACGAGGAAATACTTGCGGAACTTCAGCCGTTGACACTGATGGATGATCTGTTCATGCGCATATTCTTCAAGGACAATATTCCGTGTGCGCAGATTATGCTTCGAGTTATTCTGAACAAGCCCAAACTGATTGTGAGATCTGTGAAGGTTCAGTACGTGCTGAAGGGAGGAGACGACTCGCATTATGTCCGGCTGGATATGTGGGCTGATGATTACGACGGGACGCAGTATGACACTGAATTTCAGAACGTATCATCAGGAGCGAGTCCACAGCGTGCGAGGTACAACAGCGCAATACTTGATGCCAATATTCTGAAGCCGAAGGAAGATTATTCGGTGCTGAAGAAGCGTGAGAGTGTAGTAATTTTCATCACGGATAAGGATGTTTTGGGTGAGGGAGAGCCGATATATTTTATCGACAGGGTAATTCTGAAGTCCGGTAAGAAGTTTAACGACGGCTCTCACATAGTATACGTGAACACATCGCATCAGGATTTGTCGACTGAATTGGGAAGGCTTGTGCATGATTTGAAGTGTGTCAAGCCTGAGGAAATGTTGGATCCTGTCTTTGCGGAGAAGGCAGAAGAGACGAAAGGAGGTACTGTTATGGGAGTCTGGGAAGAGATGGAAAGCGAGGCCGAAGCACGAGGTGAGGCACGAGGCGAAGCACGAGGTGAGGCACGAGGCAAAGCCATAGCCGCCGAGAATATCGCACTGAACTTCATCAAGGCAGGGAAGGCAGCACTTGATGAAGTAGCGTCTATATGCGGCCTAACCCTCCAGCGTGTAGAGGAACTCGCCAATACTGTGCGGTAGCTCAATAATTTTCACGGAAGGTTTCAGGCTGTCATGCCCGGCCTTCCGTTTTTATTGTGCTTATTCTCGCTAGCTTCTCCCCGCCTATCACCGAAAACTGCTCCTCCATCAAATCAATAAAATACCTGCAATGATGGTTCAGGTACCTCTGCTTGCTGAATATTACGCAGATTTTCAGGAGAATCGGCTGTCCCTTATAGCATAGAGGAAAAATGTTTACGTCATCGTTCATCTGGTAGTGCCACCGCGCCAAATTCATGTGCGACGTGAAACACCCCGCTAAAGCCCCGTTACACAGCGGAGCCATTATCGTCGTATATCCGGCCTTCAGGTAGGTCTTAGGCTCATATCCGGCATAAGCAAAACACTGCGCAATCCTCCTTCCCATCCGGCCAAGCGGCGAAACTATCAGGAACGGCAGCTCCGAAAAATCCTTCAGGTCTGCCCCATCACTAAATGCCTTCTCCTTCAGTGCCTCCGTACTTTCTCCGTAATATCTGTACAGCAGTTTATCCGACACACAGAAATACACAGGATCATCGTACACCGCCCTGACGTTCACCCTGAGTTTTTGGGCTTCCGTGTCAACAGTTACCGCAAAATCCACCTGATTCTTCTGCACCAGCATTTCCGAGTCGTCGCTCGTCCTGTCGATTAAGTCTATCGTTACGTTCGGATACTTGGCCGAAAATTTCTCCAGCACATTCGGCAGGTAATAGTTGAAGCGCGGAGAACTTGCACTAAGCGTTATTTCACCTGTGTCGCTCTGGAGAGTGTCGACCAGTATTGCCTTGAGGTTGCGTTCTTCCTGATAGACCTTGCGGGCAAAGTTCAGGACTTCCTTTCCTGCGCTGGTCAGCTGGAGCGCGGGATACCTGTAGAATAATTTTGCTCCGTAGTAATCCTCAAGCCTCATTATGTGGTTGCTCAAAGTCTGCTGGCTCAGGTGAAGCCTCTGCGCCGTCCGCGTAATGTGCAGGTCTCTGGCCGTCTCCGCAAAATAGTACAGGCTCTCTATGTCCATCACTATATCCTCCCGTGAATTTTTCCTGAAAGTATATCAAGAATTGCGCTCTTGTTTCAGCTTCCCTCAGGCCTCGTAATTCATGGCGTAGAACTCTTCGCGCGTCATCTTGTCCCGGAAGAATGCCTCGTACATCGCATTAACATTGCAGACCACAGGCCTAGAGCCGTAAATTGTACACAGGTTCTCTTCGCGGTCAAGTATATGCAGGCTCCCATTCCGTCGTCGAACGCCTCGAGCATAGTTATTCCCCTGATGTGCCGGCAGCATATACCGCAGCAGTCGCACTTGAACATCCCCTGATAATCCCTCCGTGTATGATATAATCTCGGCATCCCAATAATACACTAGATGAGGTGATAACATGTCAGCCGCAAGAAGGAGCTTGACAGAATACGTTGATGCTGATAAAGGGGGGGGCATGATGACGAGTCTTCTCCGCTGACCGCCGCAGAACTCGCCGCGACACAGTCAGCAGGAATTTCCGCAGACATAGCCGCAAAGGCTTACGCGCCTCCATCGGAATACAGCCGGGCAATGTACGAGGACAAAGCCGCAATGTCAGCCTTCAAGGCACGTGTATTCGAGGGCGTAAGAGTCATAGATCCAGCAACAGGACTCGAGCTTGTCGCCACACAGGCCGAAGCAAAAGCACGATGGGGTGATGACTTGGCAAAACACTGCATGGAAACAGACCATGTTATCCCGGCAAAAGAAGTACACAGACAGCTCCAAGACAGACCTTTCCTTACAGACCAAGACCGCCTGGAACTCGCTAATGATTAGTCAAACTTTCAGGGGCTCTCAAAACAAGTCAACGCCTCCAAAAGAGACCAGAGCAACACAGACTTCGTAAACAATCCCAACAGGAAACCAACGATTACACGCAGAGGAGCAAAGAACCTCACACGACAGCAGGAAGCCTCACAGTCAGCATTAGACTCCCGCGTTCTGGGCAGGCAAGTACGCAACGCTGCTCACACTTTCCACAGTGCAGGGACTAAGGCAGCACAATACGAAGGAATCGCCTCGCTCACAGCGTCAGGCATCAAGGGTGAGAAGTCCGCAGGAGATGCATTAGCCGATACGGTCATAAACACCGGCAAGGGAGTAGCAGCAAGCTACGTAATGGGAGGAGGACTCACAACACTTGCGGAAACCTTCTCGCATTCGAAGTCGACAATCATTAAAGCGTTCATAGAATCCAACGTGGCCGGATCAATCATCACAGGCATCATGACCTTCGGCGGTGCGCTCAAACGTTTTGCCGCAGGAGAGACCAACGTCGGCGAATTTCTGAACGAGATCGGCGAAAAGGGAATGAACTTCGGAGTGATGAGCTACAGTTTCGCTGTGGGGCAGACACTTATACCCATTCCCGTAATAGGCGGAATTATCGGCTCGCTCGTGGGAAGCGCACTGACCAGCGGACTCATCTCGAGCATCGCGGAGGCACTGCACAAAAGTGAGCTTGAGCATCAGGAGAGATTGAGGCTTATGGCTGAGTACGAGGAGGCAAAGCGTCAGGAACGAACCTTCAGGGCGGAGCTTGAGGAGTATCTGCGTGAGTGGTTCAGGGGTTACCGGGAATGCTTCACTTCGGCGTTGTCGGGAATGCAGGAGGCTTTTGCGTCGGGTGATGCTGACGGAGTAATCGCCGGCGGAGCAAATGCCATCACCCGGAAACTTGGCGGAAATGTTCAGTTTGAGACAGTCGCGGAATACAGGCAGCTTTTGGCCAGCGGTGCCGCGTTTTCATGGTGAAAAGGAGGAATAATTATGCCGCTGCCGTTTTTAGCGTGGGCAGCAATCGCCGCAGTCGGAGGAATGGGTGCAGTAGGTCATGCGGTCGCGAGAGAGGATCAGGAAGAGGCCGAAAGGATAGCCAGACGTGCGAAAAGGACTTACGAGGACGCGAAGAGTTCGCTTATGTCTGCGGCCAAGAAAGCGGAAGGCCAGCTTGAGAGTCTCGGACGCTCGAAGAAGGAAGTATACGATAGGTCAATGAAGAGATTCATGAACAGCTACGAGAGGATACAGGACATCCCCGACAAGAATTTTCCCGGAATGGACGAGCTGCGGAATTTCAAGATTACGCCGTCCGACATGATACAGCTTCGGGAGGTGGGCAGCATCTTTGACGCAGCTTTGGCAGCAGGTGCAGGAGCTGCGGCGGGATTTGCGGCACTCGCAGCGAACGGTTCGTTCTATGCAGTCGGAAGTGCGTTGATGGCCGACAATATCGGCGGAGCACTTACCGGCATCGGCAGAGCATTGTCGGCAACACCTCTTGCGGTGATCGCAGCACCTGTGATGTTCTTTTCGGCACTGTCTGCAAGCATGAAGGCTGACGAGAACAAGGAGAAGGCCCGGACAATGCTTGCGGAAGCAGAATCGAAGGCCGAGAAGATGAAGACGGACGAGACTTTCTGCCGTGCAGTCGGCGAAAGGGCGGAGATGTTCAGGGGGTTGCTTGAGAAGCTCGATGTGATGTTTGCTCCCTGCGTGGGAAGACTGGAAAATATGGTATGCAGGAAGGCAGGCTACAATCCCTACAATAAGATTAGCGGGTATGAACTCAGCAGCAGCGAGCTTGCTCTCTGCGCAGTAACAGCAGGTATAGCTAAAGCGGTGAAGTCCGTGCTCGAAGTCCCGATACTTTCAGGGAGCAATACAATTCATCCGCGAGTTGACGGCACAATCACGAAGGTATCCGGCAGCCTCCCGGCATTAATGGACAGCTTCGAGAGACTGTAACAGCTTCTGCCTTGAGGAGTCCTCCTGAAACACAGGAGGACTTTTTTTGTCCCCGCAGCAAATTATCCTTGTGGACATAACAACTCCAGCTTGTGAAAACGACAAGCATTTACGCTTTTACATTGTGATTCACGGAATGATATAATCCTCACCAGTTCACAATTACCCCACAACAAATTTCACAATCAGGAGAGGAGATTACTCTATGTCATTCTCGTTAGGGTTTATCGGATTCGGCGAAGCTGCCTACAATATGGGCAAAGGCCTCCGCGCTGAAGGCCTCGCAGACATCAAAGCCTACGATGTCGTCATGGACAAGGAAGGCCCGATGCGCGATACCGTCCTCACCCGCTGCAAGGACGCAGACATTAAGGCTGTGTTCTCGTCAAAGGAGCTCGTCGAAAACAGCGATATCGTCGTTATCGCAGTACCCGCAAGATTCACAGCCTCAACAGCGGACGGACTCAGACAGTACGCAAAGGCAGGACAGCTCTTCGCCGACGTAACTACTGCCCTCCCGCCCGTCAAAGAAGCTCAGGCCAAAGCCTACGCAGAAAAAGGAGCGGACTACATTGACTCGGCAATGCTCGGCTCATTAATGGCTCTGGGGCACAAAGTACCCATCCTCGCATCAGGCAAGGGCTGCAAGAAGTGGCACGACCTTATGACCCCCTTCAACATGAAGATTACCCTCGTCAATCCCGAAGACCCCGACAACACAAAGGCAGGAGAAGCCTCAAAGATTAAGCTCGTGCGCAGTGTGTTCATGAAGGGCATCGAGGGACTCATCGTTGAGACTCTGTTATTCGCCCGCAAGTGCGGTGTTGAGGACTACATACTCTCCTCAATCTCCAACTCCATGAACCGCGACAAGTTCGAGGATATTGCGCTGAGGATGGCAGGAGCAGACCTGATTCACTCGGAACGCAGGAGCTTCGAGGTCGGCGAGTCAATGGAGCTCATGAAGGAAGTCGGCGTTGAGCCGTTGATGGCTATGGGCACAAAGGAACGTTTAGCACGCACGGCGGCACTCGGCCTCAATCAGGAGCTTCACGGGATAGTTCCGAAGGAATTTGCGAAGATATATTCCCTTTGGGAAGAAAAGCAGTACAGCTAAATATTTAAGGAGGAAGCATCATGAAGAAAGTATTAGCGTTAGCACTAGCAGTAATTGTTGCGTTTTCGGGAATTGGCCTCGCCGCAGAATGGCCGGCAAAAACCGTCAATGTAGTCCTGCCTTACGGAGCGGGCGGAGACACGGACACATACTGCCGCCAGCTGTTCCAGAGGGTCAGCAAAATCACAGGGCAGACGTTCGTAGTGATTAACCTTCAGGGCGGAAGCGGCATCGTCGCGGCAATGGACGTTATGAACAAGCCCAAAGACGGCTACACCCTGCTCTTCAACCATACGGGCGCGGCACTGGTTCAGGAAGCTACGGGAATGGTAGATTTCTCGTACACAAAGGACTTCGAGAACTGCTGCACCGTTGCAATCGATGAGACATATTCGCTCGTGGCGATTTCTCCTGAGGGCGAGTACAAGCAGTACAGCAAGGGCTGGAAGACTCTCGAAGACATGCTCAAGTACGCAAAGGAGAATCCCGGCAAAGTGAGATACTCAACAGTTTTCGGCTCAACGACAGAATATGTCGGGACAATGCTTGAGCGTCAGGCCGGAGTGGAGTTCGACAACATAAACGTCGGGACATCAGGCGGCGAGAGAATGGCGGCAATGCTGGGCGGACAGGTTGACATTCTTGCGGCGAACTACATGCAGGTCAAGGACTACATCGAGAAGGGAGATCTGGTGTGCCTCGCGGTAATGTCAAAGCAGAGAGTTCCGGGCATCGACTATCCTACGTTCGCGGAGCTGGGCTACGATAAGGTAGTTACGGCCAAGAAGTACGAGGTCAAGTTCCCGAAGGGCACTGACAAAGCAATAGTTGAGAAGCTGGCCGGAATCTGCAAGGATATAGTCCTCAACGATGCGAGCTATGCCGACGTGCTGAAGGTGTATTACGCACAGCCGCTCTACCGTGATGCTGAGCAGATGAACCGTGAAGACCCTGAAGAGGTCAAGGAACTCGAAGCAGGGTTAGCAGTTGACGACTAAAAGGTAAGGTTTATCCGCCTGCACTTGCTGAGAGTACGGGCGGATATTTATTCATATTCATTAAGGGAGGTAATAGTTCATGACCAACAAGACGCGCGATATTTTGTGCTCAATCATCGTTCTGGCGTTCGGTGCGGCGATGATCTACTTCGTCAAGGACGTGCGCAGAGTCATTCGCTCTGACGTAGGTTCTGCGTTTGTCCCGACATTAATAGGCTGGTGCATAATTGCGACCGGTGCGGCCAAGCTGCTTTTCTCGATATTTACCGGCCTGAAGTCCGAAAACAAGAAGATAGTCTTCAATCAGGACTTCTTCGGCGGTGTAGGGACTATTGTGTTGATGGTGCTGTACATGCTGGCGTTCGAGCCTGTAGGGTTCGTTGTGGCTAGCGCGGTGTATCTTTTCCTGCAGATGCTCCTCCTCAGCGACAGCACTAACCGCCATATTCTAGTGTTTGCCCTTGTTGCGGTGCTTCTGCCTGTAGCTGTTGATGCACTGTTCGTGTTCGTGATAAAGATGCCCCTTCCTGTGGGCGTGTTCGGATTCTAGGGAGGTGCAATAGTCATGATTACTGCGGCATTAGCTAATGTGTTCAACCCTGTGTGTCTGTTCCTTATCTGGGTAGGTACGGTAATCGGCATAATCTTCGGGTCAGTTCCCGGACTCTCTGCGACAATGGCAGTAGTTCTTTTCCTGCCGATGACATTTTCACTGGAAGCTACGCGGGGAATTGCGCTTCTCGTCGGCCTGTACATGGGAGGAATTTCCGGCGGATTAATCTCGGCAATCCTCCTCAAGATTCCAGGTACTCCTTCGTCAATTTCGACTGTGTTTGACGGCGGGCCTATGGCAGAGAAAGGCGAAGCAGGACGTGCATTAGGAGTCGGTATCCTGTATTCATTTATCGGGTCAATCATGGGAATACTGGCGTTAATGTTCATCAGCCCGATGCTGGCGAAAGTGTGCCTTCTCTTTGGGCCAGCGGAATATTTCTCTGTGGCTGTGTTCTCCCTCACGATAATTGCTGCCCTCTCAGGAAAAGACCTCCTCAACGGACTCATAGCCGGCCTCACGGGCTTGGCCCTCTCGATGGTCGGAATGGCTCCTATTGACACTAAGGTACGCTACACGTTCGGGAACTACCAGCTCCTCAACGGCTTTGATATTACGGTGCTGTTAATCGGAGTGTTCGCGGTTACGGATATAATTCTTGCGGGCTTCGGACGTAGGACGTTATCGCAGAGGCTCGAGCAGAAGAAATACCAGCTTAAGGGTTACGGAATAAGTATGCTTGAGTTCATCCAGCAGATACCCAACGCAATAATCTCGTCGATAATCGGAATCATAATCGGGATTTTGCCAGGCATCGGCGGTTCAACAGCAGGATTGCTTGCGTACACGGCGGAGAAGTCGCGCTCGAAGCACCCGGAAAAATTCGGCACAGGAATAATTGACGGCGTAATAGCTTCCGAGACCTCGAACAACGCAGTTATCGGCGGCTCGCTTGTACCTCTGCTGTGCATGGGTATTCCAGGAAATACGGTAGCGGCGGTGTTCTTGGGCGGGCTTCTGGTTCACGGCATAAACCCCGGTCCGTTGATTTTCGACAAGAGCGGAGTCTATGTGTATGGCATCTACTTTGCGTTAATCGTTGCCAGCGTCTTCATGTTAATCTTTGAGCGCATGGGACTGCGGATTTTCGCGAAGCTGCTCGACATTCCCAAGCACATACTTCTTCCGATAATCATGATAATGTGCTGTGTAGGAGCTTACTCCAGCAACAGCAGAGTGTTCGATGTTCAGTGCGTGCTGTTTTTCGCGCTGTTAGGGCTGTTGTTCAAGTGCTTCAGGATTCCTAGCACTCCGCTAATCATCGGGTTCATACTCGGCTCAATGTTCGAGGAGAATTTGAGGATGGCATTGCAGGCATCACATGGTAACTGGATGATATTTGTTGAGCGTCCAATCTCGTTGAGCTTCCTGGTGATAGCAGTAGTTTTCTGCACGTACACGGTCATAACGAATCTTCGCGGCCGCAAGCAGGCAGAAGAAGAAGGCAAAGAATACCACGAGCCAGAAGAAGGCGAGCTGTAGGATTTTGAGCAAGCAAAGAATGACCCTGCGGAGAGATTCGCGGGGTTATGTTTTGCAGAAAAGGAGGAATGAGAATGTACCAGATACTCATCAAGAATGGAACAGTGATTGACCCCGCAAGCAACCTTCGCGGGAATTTTGATGTTGCCGTCGAAGCGGGAAAGATTGCCGCTGTTGCCTCAAACATTGCCGCTCCGGCGGTGAATGAGATTGACGCTTCCGGCTGTCTGGTTGTGCCAGGATTGATTGACCACCACGCACACGTCTGGCCCCTCGCGAAAATCGGAATCCCCGCAGAAAGTGTGTGCTTCTCGTCGGGAGTAACTACTGTTGTCGACGCAGGAAGCACCGGTGCAATGACCTACAGACAGCACAAACCCTTCATCGATACGGCCAAGCTCACGGTAAAAGCCTACGTCAACGTGTGCTCGACCGGACTTGACTCACTCCCTGAACACATGGAGGACGTTTTGCCTGAACATTTCGATGAGGGAGCACTGCGCGAACTTTTCGAGGAAGAAGGAGCTAATCTTCTTGGCCTGAAGCTGAGGACGAGCAGGGAGATAGTCGGAGCACTGGGGTATGAGCCTCTGAGACAGACAGTGAGGCTAGCGGATAAGCTGGGAGTGTCTGTGATGGTGCACTGCACTAATCCTCCCGGTGAAATGTCTGAACTTGTGGAATGCCTGAGGCCCGGCGATGTTATGACCCACATGTACATGAACAAAGGGAGCACGATTGTTGATGACTCAGGTAGAGTGAAGGCGGCAGTGCTCAAGGCCCGGGACCGCGGGGTAGTGTTCGAGGCATCAGACGCACGTGCGCATTTTGGGTTCAGCACAGCGGAGGCGGCGATACGTGAGGGCTTTCTGCCTGACATTCTGGCGACGGACATAACAAAGCTGAGTGTGTTTCTGCGCCCTACTGCTTTCAGCATGGCAAACCAGCTCGCGAAGTACGCAATGCTCGGCATCTCTGAGGATGAACTCTTCCGGCTGTGCACAATCAATCCGGCCAAGCACATGAAGATAGAAGCGGGGAGTCTAAGTGTCGGGAGTGCGGCGGATATTGCGGTGTTCAGGAAGGAGGATAGAGCTGTAACGTTTGGGGACAGAGCAGACAACACAGGACAGCTCAGGCAGGGAAAGTACATTTACCGCCCGGTGCTGACGGTGAAGAACGGCGAGGCGGTGTTTAGGGATATAGGGATGTAGGGATTAGGGTATAGGGAGTTAGGGGTGTCTGAGGGATTTCATCAGAACGTGGAGCATTTTTCCAACTTCCTGAAGAAGTCCCCAGACTTCCGTGATTTCCTGCTCACTAAGACAAGATTTCTGCCACACAATGAGTTCTCTGTAATGTCTTGCCGCCATATTGTTTTCCTCCTTATTCTTAAATCCCTAACCCCTAAACCCTAAACCCTAACC
>JAFSSM010000052.1 GCA_017451025.1 Synergistaceae bacterium
GGCTCGTGGCTCGTGGCTCGTGGCTCGTATTATACACTCAATAATCATTACTGTATACCCCCATTTTTCAGGAAATTTACCGCAAATTCACGCAATGCTTCAATTCCTTCACGCTTCTCTGATGAAGTAATTATCGGCACATCATATGAGTACATCGAGTCCCGAATATACCCCTCCCTCGTGCTCTTCCACTTCCCCCGCGCAATCTTGTCCGCCTTCGTGAACACCACAAAGATATTCTTCCCCGCACTCCTCACCCATTCCTGAAGCTCACGGTCATTCTTCATCAATCCGTGCCGGAAATCCACAAGGTGCATCACCAGCCTCAATGACTCCCTGTTCCGCACGTACGACGTGATGAGCCTCTGCCAGTCGTTGCGTTCCTCCGCGCTCCTCTGCGCGTAACCGTAGCCAGGCAGATCCACAAGCCGGAAGCTAATTCCTTCCGACGTATCCACTGTGTAGAAGTTTATGCTCCGGGTCTTTCCGGGAGTCTTTCCGGTCTTGGCCAGTTTTGCGTTGAGAAGTGCGTTAATCAGTGAGGACTTACCGACGTTCGAGCGTCCGGCTATTGCAATTTCGGGGAGGGATTCTTCGATGAGCTGGTCAGGCTTGAAGCACGTTGCCTCAAGCCTGGCTTTGGTGAACAGCACATTACTCATGCAGCATCTCTTCCAGCGAAGTTATGCTGCCTTCAACAGCTTCAGGGGTAATCACTAACTTTCTGCCCTTCTTCTCAGCGTCAGGCAGGGACGGCAATTCATACTCTATATCCAGCATAAGGTTTTCCATGATTGAGCGCAACCCTCTTGCTCCGGTCTTGCGGGCAACTGCCAAATCCGCAATCTTGTCCAGAGCTTCGGGCGTGAACTCTAAGCTCACTCCGTCCATTTCCAGCATCTTGCTGTACTGTTTCACGAGGGCATTCTTCGGCTCCTGAAGTATCCTGATGAACGCTTCCTTGTCCAGTTCCTCAAGCGCAACAAGCACAGGGATTCTTCCGACAAGTTCCGGAATGAATCCGTAGGTTACGAGGTCTTCGGGCTGTACCTTGCGCAGAATCTCGTAGCTCCCGGATTTTCTGGCAAGCTCCCCGCCAAATCCCAGCGACTTCTGCAATTCGCGGCGCGCTACTATCGGTTCAAGTCCGTCGAAAGCTCCGCCGCAGATGAACAGAATGTTTTCGGTGTTTATCTGGATAAAATCCTGGTGCGGGTGTTTGCGTCCGCCCTTCGGGGGAATGTTCGAGATTGTGCCCTCAAGGATTTTCAGCAATGCCTGCTGGACTCCCTCGCCGCTAACATCACGGGTGATTGATGTTGATTCTGACTTGCGCGAAATCTTGTCGATCTCGTCAAGGTAGATTATTCCGCGTTCTGCCGCCTTCAGGTCATAGTCCGCCGCCTGCAGAAGCCTCACAAGAATATTCTCCACATCCTCGCCGACATACCCTGCCTCAGTAAGAGTCGTAGCGTCAGCAATTGCAAACGGCACGTTAAGTTTGCGGGCCAGCGTCTGCGCAATAAGGGTCTTCCCTGAACCGGTCGGGCCAAGTAACAGCACGTTGCTCTTCTGAAGCTCAACGTCTGCACTCTTCTGTTCAAGGTTGTTAAGTATTCTCTGGTAGTGGTTGTACACGGCGACAGAAACTACCTTCTTTGCCCGCGACTGCCCTATCACGTACTGGTCAAGGTAGCTGCTTAGTTCACGGGGCTTGATGCTCGCAACGCTTCCGCCTGAATGCGCGGACTTTTTGGTGAGTTTCGGCACCTCTTCAGTCATATCGAAAAGCTGAAAATTGCCTGGAACTGGCACAACCGGCTGGGATTTCCCGGCCATCATGATACTGCACAGGGCTATGCACTGGTCGCAGATGCGCACATTCCCGCCCGGACCGTCGAACATGTCATCGACAGCCGAGCGAGGCTTTCCGCAGAAAGAGCACTTTTCGTCCTCCGGCTTAGTCTTGTTCTTGTCAGCGGCCATCTGCTACCTTGCCTCTATTATTTTGTCGATAAGGCCGTACTTCAGGGCTTCGTCAGCTGTCATGTAGTTATCCCTGTCGGTGTCCCGCGCAATCGTCTCGTAGTCCTGCCCGGTGTGCGACGCAAGGATTCTGTTCATGCGCTCCTTAGTCTTGATGATGTTCTTGGCCTGAATCTCGATGTCGCTTGCCTGACCGCGTGCCCCTCCAAGCGGCTGGTGAATCATAATCTCGGCGTTGGGAAGGGCTAAACGTTTTTCCTTTGCCCCTCCTGCGAGGAGAATTGCTGCCATGCTCGCGGCGAGGCCAACGCAAATTGTCGAGACCTGCGGCTTTATGTACTGCATCGTGTCGTAAATCGCAAGCCCTGCCGTAACGCTTCCTCCGGGACTGTTGATGTACAGGTTAATATCTTTGTCGGGGTCCTCGCTCTCCAGGAAAAGCAGCTGTGCAACGATTGAGTTAGCTACGTCGTCGACAATCTCTGTGCCCAGAAAAATAATCCTGTCCTTGAGAAGGCGGCTGTAGATGTCGTAGCTGCGTTCGCCCCTTCCTGTCTGCTCGATAACATACGGAATGTAATACGGCATTAGGCGTTGTTCTCCTGAGGCTGAGCTTCTTTCACAGTCATGTGCGAAATGAACACGTCAGCTATCTTTTCCCAGCGCAGTTCGTCGACGAGTCGGTCGAGCTGGTTTCTGTTCTCATAGAAATATTTTGCGACGAAACCCTTGCTGACGTTGAGCTGATTTGCCCTGCGCTCAAATTCTGCGTCCAGATCTTCCTGCTCGAGGTGAACGTCATACTTCTTGGCCGCCGCATCCATCACGAGGACGTTTTTCACTGCGGTTTCTGCTCTGTCGCGAAGGAGCCTCTCGTAGCCCTTCCTGCCCTCTTCTGTGTCGAGACCGTAGGCTTCGTTGAGGTTGACGTTGTTGGCTTTTGCCCACTCTTCGTCATCGTGGCGCAATGCGTGACTCTGACGCTCAATGAGTGTGTCGGGAACTTCTACGGTAGAAGCATTTACGACCATATCTACCGCGCGGGTCTGAAGGTCATTCTTGCTGGTCTCGATTATTTCTGCCTCAAGGTCCTTCCTTAGGCGTGCCCTGAACGTTTCGTTGTCCTTGATGTCGGTGTTTTCGCCGAAGACGTTCTTGTAAAACTCCTCGTTGATTTCCGGCAGAATGTATTCGGAGACGGTCTCAACCTTCATCTTATAGCTTACATGTTTTCCAGCAAGTGCCCTGTCAGAGTGATTCTCCTCTACGTCAAACGTTGCTGTTGCTTCGTCGCCTTTGGACTTGCCGATCAATGCCTCGCGCACCTGCTGGCGGATTGTCGTATCGGCCAAGTTAATCTTCTCGTGAGTGGCTTCGGGCTTGGGCTGTTCGGATGATTCTGTGCCGTCATCGTTGAGCGTCCTGATCGTCAGCTCAATATCTACGAGGTCTTCGTCCTGAATCGGGCGGTCAGTCTCCTTGATGTCTGCCATCTGAATCTGGATTCTCTTGGCCAGGCGGTCAACAGCTTCCTCGTTGACCTCAGTGCTCTGCTTCTCAATTTCCATGCCGTCAATTTCCGGCAGAGTAACTTCCGGCCTGACTTCGCAGACCAATTCGCCGGTTATGTCCTTGCCTTCTTCGATTGGAGCATCGAGCTTGAGTTCAGGCTGTTCGAGGAGGTCAAGCTCATAGTCTTCAACAGCTTTCTTGATCTGGTCAGGAAGAATCTTGTCGAGTGCTTCATTATAGATAGCATCACGCCCGAACCTCAGCTCAAGCACACTGCGCTTAATATGGCCCTTGCGGAAACCGGGGATGTTTACCTGCTGTGAAAGTTCTGAAAGGGTTTTGTTGAGTGCTTTTGTGAATTCGCTGGCTTCGATTTCGATTTTGATGCGGACAATATTTTTTTCCTGTCCAATCAGATCGTATCTCATGTTTAATTCAGGACTCCTTTGTAAATTTGCCCTGAATTGTCTACAGGGCGTAAGTATTAAGTTGTTGTGAGATTGGGAAATTCTATCACAAATAAGGGGGGGTGTAAAAAATCACGGAGTTCACCCGTCTGCATGCGGGCAAAAAAAACAGCTGACAGGTTTTTCGGGCCTGCCAGCCGCATAAGGAGTAAGAAGCTCTGCGTTGCACAGAGGAAGCACTAAACACGCCGCCAGCATTACAGCAACCGACGCACTGTCCTGCGCAAACTTCGAGAACCCCGTAATCAGGAACGGTATTAATATCACGGGCACAAAGGTATCAGGAGACACTGCGAACTTACCGACAATATCATGATTAACACGACGGGAAGCGGTATCGGTATCATCGAGTGTGTGAACTACGGCATTGCTGAATCATCAACCATAACTATATCCTTCTCTGCATCAAGGAGCGCGTAAAATAGCTGTAGAGTTTCTTGGCCAGGTACAAATCGCAGAACAGCCACACGCACACCGTAACTATTGCCGCCGCAAAGCCGCTAACGATGGTGTTGATAGTTTTCATAGTGCCCAAGTCGCAGCACAGCCCGATAACCAGCGATGCAATCAGCATACACACGAACGGCCCGAACTTTGTCTTCATCATGAGCACCAGCATAAACGCCAGCCCGAGCAGGAAAATCACAAGGTTAGTCATAACAATTCATCATCCTTCACAAAATTAATCTCTGAATATCCACGTACAGACCTTGTCCGCGCTCTCGAGCATCTTGTGGCAAGCAGCAAGTATTCCTTTAGCAGGATGGTCAGGACGCTTGACGGTCTTCATTCTCTCCGTGATTTTCTCATCATAGATTTCCGCATGAATTGTCCGTGCGTCAATGTCTATCTCGATGATTTCGCCGTCCCTCACCGCCGCGATAGGTCCACCGTCCCACGCCTCAGGCACAACGTGTCCGATGCAGGTCCCGCGAGTTGCTCACGAGAATCTCCCGTCAGTAACCATTGCGTAGGAACATAGTGAGTTGCTGGAACCTCCTGTTGCCGCAACATAACGCAAGCCGTTAATGAGACTGTAGCGCGTAACGATGTCTGATAACTTCACGCCCTGCCTTGTCAGCTCAACTATGCGTTCGCAGACATTTCTTGCCTGCCTGTACTTGGCTGCAGATGTTCTCCTGATACTTCGAAAACGTCTCCTGCATAAGTTGTGTCTGGAGTGATGAAGATGCTGGATTTGTTGAGTGCCGCCGCCATCAGTATACCGGAAACTATTTTGTCGTGGGAGGACGTAATGCATTCCGAAGCCGTGAGGACGATAAAGTAGGCTTCATGAGGATTGTCGGGTTACGCCGTGAGACTGTCAAAAACTTGTGATATAGTAACGTCTACTTCCAGACAGCAAAGAAAGGCGCATTGACTATAATGAAACAAAGAAACTCCCTTACAGCAATAATATTAGTGATGATTTTTGCCGTATGTTTCATCACTGGCTGCGGCTCAGACAGCAATAACATAACCAGTTCAACAAATACATTTCTTGACAACTCATTTGACAGCATGATCGGTGAAGGAGATTTACAAGTTCCGGGCTTGGGCGTTATTGTCTTCAAGAATGGCGGAATAGTTTACGAATACTTTTCCGGGCTGAGGAATATTGATAAAGCTCTTCCGCTGGAGAAAAATACCAGACTCCGGGCCGCATCAGTCTCTAAAATGTTCACCATGTTCGGCATTATGCAGCTCGTTGAAGACGGAAAAATTGACCTCGATGAAGACGTAAGCAATTATTTGGGCTTTACGCTGAGAAATACGAATTTCCCAGACGAAAAAATTACTGTCAGAATGTTAGCAAGCCACACATCAACATTAAGGGACGGAGACAATTATTCACTTCCGCCGTCTAAATCAATTCAGGAGTTTTTCAGGCCGGAAGGTTCAGAATACAACAACGGGATTCATTTTGCTGAACAAGATAAAACCTTCTTCACGTATTGCAATCTGAATTACGGCATCTTAGGCACAATAATAGAGAAAGTATCAGGTGAACGCTTTGATCTGTACCAGAAAAATCATGTGTTAAAGCCTATGGGAATTAATGCGGATTACGTCGTCGGAAATTTGTCATCAGAAGACTTCAGCAATTTGGGGACTCTCTACAGAAAACAGAACGGTAAATGGACTGCACAGGCTGACGATTACGAGTCCCAGCCTCCGCAAAATACGGCATGGAATGAGAATCTAAATGATTATGTTATCGGCACAAACGCAACTGCATTTTCTCCGCAGGGAGGCTTGAGAATATCATTTGCTGAACTTGGAAACTGTCTCGAAATGATGATTAACGGCGGCAATTTCAGAGGCACAAGGATTATCAGTGAAGCCTCATTTAACGAAATGTGCCGTCCTCAATGGATTTATAACCCTGACGTAAAAAACGGAGACACTTATGATGTCATGTACATTTACGGGCTTGGACTGTATCAGATTGAAGGCTCAGGAAAAGCAAGGTTATGCGAAAAGTATGACATTGATTTTACTGGCCACAGCGGAGACGCTTACGGATTAATTTCTGGGGTCTATTTCAGGCCCGGAACTAAGGACGGAGTTATATTCATGGTGAACGGTACAGGAGTCGAAGCCGGAATTGATGAGAGAAGTGCAGGAAGATTCAGCAATGGCTACATTTGGGAAGAAGAGATTATGAACCCTGTATGCGGGCAATTTTTTACTGACTAAGATTTCGAGGAGTTGCGAATTAATGATTACGGCGTTCAAGATGTTCATGTTAGCGGCTGAAGAGATGAATTTTTCCTGCGATTCAGGGACTGCCTGCCGTGAATGTTATCAGGATATAGATGGATATTCAGCGTCAAATTCTCTCAAATATGCTACACAGAAAAATTCTTGACGAATTATAATAACCGCAATTTATTTAGGAGGAAGATAATTGATGAGCAAACTTGATGTTCCGTACAAGATATACCTTGAAGAAAGCGAGATACCATCGTCCTGGTACAACGTCCGCGCCGACATGAAGGCCAAGCCCGCACCGCTGATTCACCCCGCAACGCTGAAACCCTTAAAGTTCGAGGAGATGAGGCCGATCTTCTGCGACGAACTTATCCGCCAGGAACTCGACGACACAACTGCGTACATTCCCATTCCCGACGAGATACTCAGTGCCTACAAGATGTACAGACCTTCACCGCTGGTTCATGCAGTGTGGCTCGAAAAACTGTTAGGGACTCCCGCGCACATCTTCTACAAGTTCGAGGGCAACAATACTTCAGGTTCACACAAGCTGAACTCCGCAATGGCTCAGGCGTATTACGCGAAGATGCAGGGCCTTAAAGGCGTTACCACAGAGACTGGTGCGGGCCAGTGGGGAACTGCTCTTGCGATGGCGTGTTCGTTCTTCGGGCTGGAGTGCAAGGTCTACATGGTGAAGGTGAGCTACGAGCAGAAGCCCTTCCGCCGCGAAGTCATGCGTACCTACGGAGCGAGCGTAACACCTTCGCCGTCAATGGATACGCAGATAGGCCGCAAGATTAACGCCGAGCACCCCAACACTACGGGTTCTCTTGGGTGCGCAATCTCTGAGGCAGTGGAGGTCGCTACGTCAACAGAGGGATACCGTTATGTGCTGGGAAGTGTTCTGAATCAGGTATTGCTTCATCAGTCAGTGATAGGTCTTGAGACGAAGGCGGCCTGCGAGAAATACGGCATCAAGCCCGACGTAATCATCGGGTGTGCTGGCGGAGGGTCGAATCTAGGCGGGTTAATCTCTCCGTTTATGGGTGAGAAGCTGAGGGGAGAAGCTGATTATCAGTTCATAGCGGTAGAACCTGCGAGCTGTCCGAGTTTTACTAGGGGAAAATTTGCGTATGACTTCTGCGACACCGGCAAGGTCTGCCCGATGGCCAAGATGTACACGTTGGGACACGACTTTATCCCGAGTGCGAACCACGCGGGAGGACTGCGCTATCACGGAATGAGCAGCATTCTTTCACAGCTATATCATGACGGGCTGATGGAGGCACGTGCGGTTGAACAGACCAGCGTGTTCGAGGCGGCGGAGATGTTTGCGCGAGTTGAGGGTATACTTCCTGCGCCGGAAAGTTCACACGCAATCAGGGTAGCGATTGACGAGGCTCTGAAGTGCAAGGAGACCGGCGAAGACAAGACGATAGTCTTCGGGCTTACCGGTACGGGGTATTTCGATATGGTGGCGTATGAGAAGTACAACAATGGAGAGATGACGGACTATATTCCGACGGACGAGGACTTAGCGAAAGGCTTTGAGACGATTCCTAACGTGAACCTGTAAGACTCCGGGTTGCTGCAGGGTATTGGTGGTAAGATTACCGCTGATACCTTGTTTTATTTTACCAGTGAGGAGCAAACTTATGGACCAGATATTTGACATGATAAGCCTCAAGGTCAATCACCTCGTGGAAAGAATCGACATAGGCGCGCTTGGCCTGCCGGAACTTCAGAGGCCGTTTGTCTGGAAGGATACGAAAGTCCGGGACCTGTTCGACTCGATGCTCAGGGGTTATCCTGTCGGCTACTTGATGCTGTGGAAGTGTGCTGATTCGGACAAGAAGAAACCAATAGGCACTGACGCAAAAACTTATGATTCTCCCGATGAGGTCATTATTGACGGACAGCAGAGGCTGACTTCGCTTTACGCAGTCATGAAGGGAAAATCGGTAATCGATGCGAACTACAAAGAGCGCATGATAGTGATATCGTATTCGCCTGTTCATAACGAGTTCAGGGTCGGGAATGCCGCAATAAAGAACAGCCCCGAATGGATATACAACATAAGCGATCTGTTCAGGCTCGAAACTACATACGGATACGTGAATGAATTTATAGGCGGATTGTCAGGGCGCAGCCTGTCCGACAAAGAAAAGTCGTATATAGCCAAACGAGTAGAAGCATTGTTCGGCCTGAAACAGTATGATTTTCCTGTGTTCATGCTCAAGTCGACAGCCAGTGAAGAAGATGTATCAGAAACGTTTGTGCGCATAAATTCTCAGGGTATGAACCTGACCGAGGTAGATTTTATTCTTACGCTGCTTTCTGTTCACTGGGATGAAGGCCGGAAAATTCTGGATGCTTTCTGCAGGGATTCCATACTGCCGGGCGGGAGCGAAGTTACTTCATACAACAGCATAGGCATCAAGATTCAGCCAAAACATATTGTGCGCACAGTGATTGCGTATGCGTTCAACAGGGCTGTTCTGGAATACGGCAGGAAGATGCTTAAAGGGGATGACCTCAAGAGCAGAGGTCTTAAAGAAGAGACAATGAAGGCGAACTTTGACATCCTGAAGGCAAAACTTCCTGACGTTATGAGCGTGAACAACTGGCACGAGTTCCTGAAGGCAATAATGGAGGCAGGATACCTCACCGACAGCATGATTCTGTCGAAGAACGCAATATACTACACATACTCCATGTACTTAATCGCCAGAGACAGGTTCAACGCTCCGAACAGCGGCAATAAAGCTCTAGCTTCTCTGTGGTTCTTCCATGCCGCATTGACCTCTCTGTACTCGAACTCCTACGAGACAGTAGCGGAAGGCCACCTCAACGCAATTGCGAAGTGCTCAACGCTGGAAGAGTACCGGCGGTTCATTCTGTCGCGGGTCTGTGAGAGACTGACAGATGACTACTTCAGCATAACTCTTCCGGGTGCTGACGGGCTGGCAGTTTCCGGCTCAGGCAATAACGCTTGGTATGCATACGTCGCATCATTGAACATTCTTGGGACGAAGACGCTATTCTCGCACAGCAGCCTTCCTGTGTCTGCGCTGTTTATGCCGGGTGCTGACGGGACGCATAAGGCTCTGGAGAAACATCACCTGTTCCCGAAAGCATATCTGAAGGCACAGGGGTATTCCGACACTCAGATTAACCAGATGGCGAATTACGCCTATATCGACTGGAATGACAATGTGAAGATTCTCGACGAAGCTCCTGCTGTCTATTACCCTGCTGTATGCGAGGGGATGACCCATGAAGCAATTGCCATTATGGAGGACGAAAACGCACTCCCTCACGGCTGGCAGAATATGAGCTATGACGAGTTTCTGCTTCAGCGGCGCAAACTTATGGCACAGATAATTAAGCGGGCATTCGAGGTCTTGAAGGGCAGGGCTGAAAACAACATGTGCTAAAATTGCCGCAAAAATTTATAACAACAGGACTGATATTTATTCATGAACTCACAGGACGCTAACCATATCCGAAACCTTGCCATCGTCGCACACATAGATCACGGCAAAACTACACTCATTGACTCAATCTTCCGGGCCGCACAGACCTTCGCCGCTCACACCCAAGTCGCCGAGCGCGTCATGGACTCCAACCCCCTCGAGCGCGAACGCGGAATCACCATCCGCTCCAAGCCCTGCACAGTCGAGTGGAAGGGCTACCAGATAAACATCATCGACACTCCTGGACACGCAGACTTCTCCGGCGAAGTTGAACGCATACTCTCCACAGTTGACTCCGTTATCCTCATCGTCGACGCAAACGAAGGCCCGATGCCTCAGACCCGCTACGTCCTCCAGCACGCACTCTCAATCGGAATGCGCCCCCTCGTCTTCATCAACAAAGTAGACCGCGAAGGAGCAGACCCCAACCGCGCCCTAAACCTCACGTTCGACCTGTTCTTTGAGCTTGGAGCGAGCGATGAGCAGGCAGATTTCCCGGTGCTCTATGGTTCAGGACTCAACGGCTGGGCAGTTAATGACCTCAGCAAGCCCCACGAAGGCATGGACGACTTGTTCCAAGCAATCATCGACCACGTTCCTGCACCTGACGTTGACCCAAATAAACCCTTCTTGATGCAGGTAAGCACCCTTGCGTGGAACGAATACGTCGGCAGAATCGGAAGCGGGAAAATTCTTCAGGGACACATCCGCAAGGGCGAAGCCTTCACCCGAGTATCCACCAAGTGGAACAGCACCGACCACACCGGCAGTGATTGGCAGATTACCGGCAAGGAGAACGCTAAAGTTGCTCAGCTGTGGGTAACTCGCGGCCTCGAACGCACGGAAGTCGATGAAGTCAGTGCAGGCGATATTGTGTGGCTGACCGGGCCGAACGAAATTGACATAGGCGATACTTTCTGCGCAGAGGAGATTTCCGACTCACCATTGAAGCCCTTATCCATTGAGGAGCCTACCGTGTCAATGTTCTTCCTCGTGAACTCCGGACCTTTCGCCGGACGTGAAGGTCAGGCTGTAACTCTCCGCCAGCTCAAGGCCAGGTTACAGCGCGAAATGCACGTGAATGTGTCGCTTCGCATGGAGGACTTGGGACGGCCCGACGGCGTGAAGGTTTCAGGACGCGGCGAATTACAGCTCGGAATATTGATTGAGGAGATGCGTCGCGAAGGTATGGAGTTCTGCGTGTCGAAGCCCGAAGTCATCGTCGAGTACAAGGACGGCGTGAAGTGTGAGCCTTACGAGCTGGTAACTATTGACGTGCCTGAAGAGTATCAGGGAATAGTGTTCGAGAAAATGACGAGGCGTAAGGGAAAAATCCTCAACATCGATAACCCGGACAGAGGACTTCTCAGAATAGAGATAGAGATTCCGACCAGAGGACTTATTGGTTACAGAGGGGAGTTCCTGACGGACACGCGCGGGCTCGGAATAATGTCTAACTGTTTCAGCGGCTATAAGGAGTGGGCAGGAGACCTGATTACCCGTAATCGCGGCTCGCTTGTCAGCATGGACACCGGAGAAGCTACAGCCTACCAGCTCGAGAACCTGCAGAGCAGAGGAGTGCTCTTCATCTCACCGCTTGAGCAGGTCTACAACGGAATGATTATCGGTGAAAATTCCCGGCCTGGCGATATTCCCTGCAACCCAACCAAGAAGAAACAGCAGACTAACCACCGCTCAGCGACTAAGGAACTGACGACGAAGCTGGATGTTCCGCGCAGGATGTCCCTCGAGAAGGCGATGGAGTGGATAGAGGTTGACGAACTGGTGGAAGTTACGCCGCAGTCAGTCCGGCTCCGGAAGGCAATCCTTGACGAGCTGGAGAGACGCAAAGCCAGACGTACAGCTCCAGGAACTCAGGAAGGATAGCCCGCGATGAAAAGATTACTGCTTGCGGCTGCGCTGGTGCTTGGCCTGTTTGGGAGTGCCTATGCCGCGAACACCAGAGCACCCTTCATTGTGATAGATTACACATACGATGACGCTCGCGATTTTCACGAGGGATTAGCCGCCGTAAAATCCCGCGACCGCTGGGGATATATTGACTATCTCGGCAGAATCGCTATACCGTTCGTTCACAGAGTCCCGGAGGCAGGAGATTTTTCCGACGGGTTCGCTTTCGTCGGCGACCACTACATTGACACCTACGGCAACCCCGCATTTGTTACCATCGACGAGGACACCGACGAAGTAACCGAACGCTTCTTCACGAATGGCCTCCCGTTCAGCGAGGGACTCGCCGCTGTACAGACAGGAGGACAGTGGGGATTTATCGACCTGATGGGGAATTATGTTATTGCTCCGTCGTTCCAGAGGGCAGGGTCATTTGTCGGCGGACTTGCTCCTGCTATGAAAAATGGACTTTGGGGATATATCAACGTAAGGGGAATTTTCGTGATTGAGCCGAAATTCACGAGGGCACGGGATTTTCACTGCGGTCTTGCGGCGGTCTACAAGGATGGACGCTGGGGATATATCAACAAGGAAGGTAAATTCGCGATAGCTCCGCGCTACCACGAGGCAGGGGATTTTTCGGAGGACCTGGCGGCGGTCAGGACGCGCAAGAACTATCGGGGATGGGGGTATATTTCTCCGCGCAACAGGTTCACGCTGCCGATCCGCTACAACGACGCAGGAAAATTCGGGGACGGCCTCGCACCAGTTGCTGGCGATAGACGATGGGGCTACGTGAACATCAGGGGGGAATGGGAAATCCCCTCGCAGTTCGACGATGCACGCCCATTCAGCGAGGGGTTAGCGGCAGTGAAGCGCGAGAAACGCTGGGGATATATCAGACCGTAATCATTCACGCCCGAAACGTTTGAGCAAATCACTGTTCTTCAGCTCAATCATCGTAGGCCGTCCATGAGGACAAACATTAGGCTGTTTGCAGTCGTGAAGCTCCCGCCAAAGAGCCAGAGCCTCATTCTGCGACAGCTTAGTTGTTAATTTCACGGAAGCCTTGCACGCCATAGTTGCCCAAGTCCTCCACAACACAGCCCTTGTATCTCCGTCGCGGTTATTCTTCAGTGCCGCAAGAGATGCCCGCAGCAAAACTTCCGGTTCAAACTCAACATTACCTATTGCCGGAACTGCCTGAAGTTCCACTCCCTGAGCAGTATTCTCCAATCCGAAACCCGAAGCCTTAAGCTCGCGTTCATACTCGTGCACTTCAAGTGCAAGCGTCGGGTGCAAGACAGCAGGCACAAGCAATTTTTGGACGTTGTGCGAAGATTCAGCGATGGACTTTATGCGCTCGTAGTTCACCCGTTCATGTGCGGCGTGAGGGTCAGCTAAAATTATTGCTTCACCGTTGTCATAAACTAGGTAGCCTCCGGAACTCTGGCCAAGATACTGGATTTCCGGAGCTTCTTCTTGTTCGGGCAAAGTAAACGTGTTCTGAAATGCAGGTATGTCTTTGACCGCAGAAGGAGTGTCGCTGAACTTCCAGCCGCTTGATGTTCGCGTTGAGGGCTGTGAATTTGGGATCGTGGAATGAGTGATTATCGGTGCAGGTGCAGAAAGTATCTCCGGTATTGTCATCGGACGGCCTAAATGTCTCACGCATTCATGAACTGCATCATAAATTTCGTCGTTGTACCTGAACCTGACTTCGGACTTGGCCGGATGGATATTCACATCGACGAGCGAAGGGTCAAGCCCGAAGAATAACGCCCAGTTACCGGCGAGTTCACGTGCAGCCTGAGAAATTGCGCTCTTAACTACAGGATCATTGACCGTTCTTCCGTTCACAAATGCCATAGTGTCGCCGCGACCGGTTAGTCCTGCGCGTGCCTGGAACCAGCACTCTAATTCTGTGTGGCCTGCTTTTACGTTGACGGACTGAATTTCCGGACTATTTCCCCAGATTTTTGCGAGGATTCTCTTTTTGTCGCCAGCACCGTCCGTAGCGAAAACGGTCTTTCCGTCGTGTTCAAGGGTGAATGAAGTTTTAGGGCTGCACACTGCGTATTCACGGATGAACGAGGCACAGCGTCTTAACTCTCCTGATGCACTCTTGAGGAATTTACGGCGAGCAGGAAGGCCCGAGAAAAGATTCTCGACCTTGACGAGCGTACCTTGCGGGCAATTTGCGGGGATGTGTTCGGTGATCTTTCCGTTGCGTGTGCGGATTATTCCTCCGGAGTCTGCGCCCTGCTGTCTGCTGCGGAGTTCTACGTCGGCAACGGCAACCAGGCTCGCGAGAGCTTCTCCTCGATAGCCGAGCGTCATTATGTGTTCGAGGTCTTCAACGGCGGAAATTTTGCTTGTGGCGTGATACATGAGGGCGAGGGGCAGTTCGTCGAAAGCTATTCCTGTCCCGTCGTCCTCAACGATTATTCCGAGCCGGCCTCCGTCCTTCAGTGAGACACGAATACGTTTTGCCTGTGCGTCGATGGAATTTTCGACCAGTTCCTTGACGGCGGAAGCCGGGCGTTCGACGACTTCACCGGCGGCGACTCTTGACCATACATTTTCCGATAGTTCCGTAATACTGAGCATATACACACTTCCTGTAGGATATATGCCCTATATTACCATCACGATTTTTTGTGCGTTACGAAACAGAAATAGGCACAAAGGGGCTTGCAGTTGAGTGCATACATCAGGAAATCCCACAACAGGGCAATTATTCCGAACGGCAGGAAGAACCCGAAGTACCACGACTGATGATAGGTGAACGTGAATTTTGCATCACTGAAGCCGTATCTGGCTAACAGCTTCTGCATTGCCGGGTAATATGTTCTGTCGTAGTAGGCACGGAAACCGCAGGAGTTCTTAGTTTCAGGCAGGAAGAAAAACAGGATTTTGCGTGCAAGCCAGTTAGGCATCATCTGGTTAATGATTGCGAAGACGGCAAACTTATTCGGCATTGCACTGATGAATTTTCCGCCAGGCTTAAGTATCCTGTGAACTTCACGCATAGTGAAATCGTTGTTGGCTATGTGCTCAAGGACCATGTGCGAAGTAACTATGTCTGCAGAATTATCATCAAGCGGGACGCGTTCGTCTGTACCCATAGCGAAGATAATTTTTTCGTCAGCGTCATGGTTATAGCTGAGCTGTTCCTCTGAGGGATCAATCACAACAAGCCTCAAATTTTGGAACCTGCTGCGTTCGGAAGCGAGATGCCATGTTTTGCCGCCGCCGACATCAACAACAGTACAGCCATCATAAAGGCTATCTCTGACTGCATCGAAATAATACTTGTCGATACCTGTTTTAGTGTTTGGGAATAATTTTGACAGTGCGCGGAAACATTTCTTGTTGACCTCGAAGAACCATCTCACAGGGTTAAACATTGTTCATGTCCCCCTGCAAATACGGGAAAAGAGTACAGACTAAGCTACTGCGACCAGCGAACAGTAAAAATTCGAGCAGCCCCGAATTTTTCAGAGCCGCTCAATAAATCGTTGTGCTGCGAGTTGCGTGTATACTCAGTTATAGTAATTTATCAGCTAACTTCAGGGCAAGTTCAACCGTCGTATCCGAGTTATAGTGCTGGTGTTCTCCCCAGCGGCCAAGTCCGAAAACGTTATGTTCAGCCATCCATTCAAGAAGTGAACGCATAATTTCCGGTTTACCGATTGTGTTTAGGGGATAAGCATATTCGTTGATGTATGCAAAATTTCCGTCGGGAGGTCCTATCCTGTCCGAATTAGTCTCATACCAGATACCTTTGCTGCCGAGCAGGACGTTATGACGCACGAATATTCTGTGATAGCTCAGGCCCGGATCTGGATAGTATATCCATTGAGCAGAAGTGTCCATTTTCTGCGGAGAATATTTTACCTGCACAGAGGTGTGCTTAAGACTTCTTGTCTTTTGCCTGAGACTCTCCGGCATTCCTTGAAGTTCCCTAAATTCTGCGTATGGTATTGTGTTGATGATTACTTCTCCTGAAAACTCCCTGCCTTCTTCTGTCCTGACGATGTGCGAGTCAAAATCTATGCTGTTCACTTTTTGGCCGTAAGCTATTCTTCCGTCGAGAGCACCTGCCATTCTGAGCCACAATTCACCATAGCCGTGCTCAACAGGGTAATAGAACTCCGAGTGTCCTGGCTGTTTTGCGTAGGCTCTGTGCTCAAGGCATGAACGCAATGTGTCCTCAAAGCTAACGTCCGGCAATTTTTCGAGCCAGTAAGTTCCGAGATTATCAAGTTCTGAGCCGAACATCTTTTTGTTGTACGGGAGCATGTATTCCTGCGCGATTCTTTCGCCGAGCTTCCACGTGATCCATTCCGTGAACTTTTCGGGCTTGGGCTTTCCGGTAACACATCCTGCTCTTGCGATTGATGCGAGGTATTCTGCCTGATCCTGAGTGTTGAACTGCCAGATATTAGCCTCGAACGGGTGTGAAACATACTTGCCGTTAATGTGAATTGTGGTGTCGCGGACAAAATAATTCCATTCGTCGCGGGACATGAACTGGAACAGGAATTTGACGACTTCCGTTCTGCGAACATCGAGAATGTGTCCGCCTCCGATGTCCAGAGCATAACCATCAACGTCAACTGACCTGCAGAGACCTCCTGCCTGAGCTTCTGCTTCGAGCACGATAAAATCGCGTTCTCCGTTCTGGAAGAGTCTGTTTGAGAAGGAGAGTCCTGCCGGGCCAGCACCTAGTATCAGGAATTTTGTCCGCATGTCAGTACCTCAAGGTCATGCTGTATCTGTTCAGCCCGTTTGCTGGTCAGGGAATTGATGATGAAGTCGCGGTTTTGGGCGTAAAGTTCTTCGGGAGTTTGTGCTAATGCATGTTCTAAGGCTTTGCAGAAATGTTCGTAGCTGGTGATACTCGGGCAGTACTTGCGCATATTCAGCTCAGTGAACTCCTGGTTGTCGGGGTAGCGGCCGATGAGTGCACAGCCTAGTATTGCGGACTCGTAGAATCTCGGTGTAGGGTAATAAAGAGGTGGTACGTTTATTCCTTTTACGTCATAATTCGGAGATGATACGAGGCTAACTTTTGCGCTCGCAAGAAAATCTATAAAACTTTTGCGGTCTACAATTGTTCCGATTTTTCCGCGCTTTGTAGATACGTATACATTCCCGTTTATGGAACCTTGAGCAGAATACACATAATCTGCGTCTTTATGTTCCTGTGTATACCTCAGCATGTACTCATGAAGCACGGGATTCTTTCTGCCCATCTGGATAACGTCCAGCGACTTGTGTCTGTACTGTGCAAAGTTCTGTGAATGATATGTATCTGCTACGGATAAAGGCATATATCGTACTCCGCTGGCAGGTGATTTCTCTTTGATTATGTCAAATATATATCTGGATGTTACGTAAAATATGCGCAGGTTTCTTGTAGAACTTATCAGCAAATCAATTTCTTTGTCAGGAGACACATCGATAAAAATAGGCAGAGGGTTTTCGCCGACACATAAATTTATTTCAGGAACAAACATACAGAAATATACAGAAAGGGGCTTGCTGATATCTTGATTCAGGCTTCCGTGTACTGATTCTATGTACAGACGCTTGATGACCTGTCTGGTTTTCTGGACAACGCGGGCCGGGAGGAATCTCCCAAAAGAATCATGCAGAGGGTTGTGAACTATGAAGACCTGTCTTATAGGTACGCTGAAATATTTTGCGAGTTCCTGTTCCCATTCGTAGCAAACATCACGGAAAATTTCCACATTAGGCTCGACTCTTGAAAGTACCTCATGAATCATGACAGTACCCCCGCGCAAACACTATTATACGAATTGGGAATTATAAGGATGAATGGACAGACTAAGCTACTGCGAACTGCGAACTGCGAACTGCGAACTGCGAATATTATACTCACGCAATTTCACAGTTGTCAACCTCCTTAATGCTTAAATTTTTGAATGATTCTATCACAAAAATTACGGCCCGCTTCCCTCAATCGTCAGAAACACAAAATGCATCATCGAAATCCTTCAGTTATGGCTATGCTCTCCCTGAGAGAATAGAGACGGTATTTTTCGGTGTACTCACTTAGCCTCATATCGTAGGCCAGACTCCCAAATGCCTTGTTCACCAGTCCCGTAACGTGAGCCAGCCCTCTCAATGGCAGTTCACAATGCGGAATTAGCTTTATCCTTCTGCCGTGAACCTCAGCAATCATTTTCACCAGTTCCGACGTGTTGGAGTACTCGGCGTTCTGCGGCCAGAAAATCCCACGCTCCTTATTCTTAATCATTAAGCGCACAAATTCGGCCAAGTTCTCAGCGTAAAGCATAGACCTGCAATTCTTAACCTTTGGGAAGAACGGAAGAGTCTTTGCCAGTTTTGCGAGCAGAGGGTAATTCCCCTTGCACCCTCTCCCGAAAATCATCGGGCACCTCAATATACACACCCTGAACGAATCATCTTCAAGAGTAGCGAGCAATTTTTCGGCCTGTACCTTGCTGTCGCCGTAATAGCCTTCAGGATTTACCGGAGTATCTCGAGTGATGAGCTTAGTCTGTCCTATGGGTGCGGACTTTCCGTAGACGATTGACGAACTCATGAAGATAAACTGCCTTACTCCGTCGGTCTTGGCTTTGCGTGCTGTGTCGAAGGCCAGCTGTGTGTTGACGCGGTAATAGGCTTCCTTGTCGCTGTGCTTTGTGGAGTCGTGGGCAATACCTGCGACGTGAAAAACAGAGTCGAAATTGGAAAAGTCTTCGGACTGCCAAGCGTCATTGCGCAGGCTGATTGCAGAGAGTGAATACCTGTCCGGCCAAGCGGAAAGATGCTGTGTGAATGTTGAGCCGATGAAGCTGTGTGTGCCTGTGATTAATATTCTGGTCATAGCATAAAATTAACCCTCCCTGATTGCAGAGAGGGTGTTAATGTCTTAGTGAGCAGTAACTACATTCTTATTGGACTTCGCCGCAAATAATTCCTTCCAGCAGTTCGAGACTACCAGAACCGCAAGCGTCATCAACGCCAGAGCAATGATTAACTGCAGGCCGTCAACCATGAACACAAAATTTCCGGCACCCAGTTTCAGGATTATGTTGTAGACGCTGATGATTAACGCACTCATCGTTACTATGAACATAAACGTCATCGGCACGTAGAGCATCCATCCCTTCCTGCCCGTAACTCTCAGGAACACAGCAAGTGCCGTAAGCACCAGAGCAGAGAGCAGCTGATTCGCCGCACCGAATAACGGCCAGATACTCGCATAACCCGCAAGGCACAGTGCATACGCCAGCGCAAGGGAAATTATCGTAGCTACATAATTATTGGTGATGATCTTCACAAGGAAGCCCGACTCTTCACCCTCTGCCGGAGCAAAGAACTCCTGCCAGGACATTCTGCTTATTCTGGTAACCGCGTCAATCGTGGTCATCGCCAGAGCGGAGACGCACATCATCATCACGCACGTAGAGATATGTGCGGGAAGCCCGAACATCGTGAAGAACCCTCCGACAGCATTGCCGAAAATCTGGAAGGGAGTACCTGTCGGAAGTCCGCCCCCGCTCGCCGCAGAGCACGCGATAACCAGCGACACAACACCTAACAGAGTCTCAACGAGCATTGCGCCATAACCGACGGTGAGCATGTCGCGCTCGTTTGCAATGGACTTTGAGGAAGTACCTGACGATACGAGGCTGTGGAAGCCCGAAACTGCACCGCACGCAATCGTGATGAAGAGTATCGGGAATAACGGTTGATTCTTGGCCGTCCATCCAACAAACATAGGCATCTGGATTTCAGGGTTAGCAACTATGATTCCGATTGCTCCGCCGAAAATCATTCCCAGAAGCAGAAATACACTCAGGTAGTCTCTCGGGTGCTTGAGGAGCCACATCGGCAGAACCGAAGCTATGAAGCAGTAAGCGAACACCACATATCTCCAAGTCTGTGCGTCATAGTACAGAGGGTAAGCGATCCCGAGACCGAGCATAGCTATCACGAGAATCACTCCGATTATGAACTTGGCAAGCTCGCTGTTCTTCGAAAACTTCAGGAACAGGCCGAACACTATTGCCGCGACAATGTATATCATCGAGATTGAGGCAGCCGCCGCTCCTGGCACGTTCTGGCCGCCGTCCTTAGTAAAACCGTTGAACGTTCCGGCCAAGATGTCAGCAAATGCCGCGATGACCAGAAGCGTGAACAGCCAGCAGAACATCAGGAATAATTTTCTGCCGGTCTTGCCGATGTAACGCTCAATGATGAGGCCCATAGATTTGCCATCATTTTTGACGGAAGCATAGAGTGCTGTGAAGTCCTGGACTGCACCGAAGAACACACCGCCGATGAGCAGCCACAGAAACGCAGGAAGCCATCCGAACATTGCGGCGATAATCGGGCCGGTAACCGGTCCTGCGCCGGTGATACTGTTGAACTGGTGGGAGAAGACCGTAAATCTTGATGCGGGGACGTAATCCTGTCCGTCCTCGAAGCGGTATGCGGGAGTCTTAGCGTTCGGGTCGATGCCCCAAGTTTTGACGAGCCAGCGGCCATAAAGCAAATACGCCAGCACAAGCACAACAATAGCTATGCCGACGAGGGTTAAGCCGTTCATGAGTGAATATTCCTTCTTTCAATGGTGAAAATTAGGCGTGAATATAGCACCGTCAAAATTTTCTGTCAAACTATGAGGATTGCTGTGCATCCAGCTTTTTCCGCAATAATCCCTGGATCATTGCTTATGTCGCGTAGTGAATGATTGCGCGGCTGTCTTCGGGAAGTATGACCTGCTCGAATTCTGACATCTTTCAGCTTAACCTTCTTGGCGTGCCTGTCCACCGTGTCAATTCAGGCTTCTCGAAAATCTTCGTTCCTCATTGCCTGCCGAAGTTTCCGCCTGTCGATGATGCCCTTAACCACATAAGCACTGACTTCTGAATGTTCTTGTCCTGCTTCTTAATGAGTGCTACTTAGCGGCTACAACACTCACCTTCACGCTGTCGCCCATAGCCTCGTCGATGACATGTCCCCAAATTACCGAAGCATCAGGATCCGCTGCCTCCTCTACAGCCATAGCCGCACCAGTCATCTCCATCAGCGAAATTTCCGGCCCTGTCGTTATCGCAAGCAATAGCTTCTTCGCTCCCTTGATGACCTTCACAGCTTCGAGTGCTGCGTCCGAGCACCTCTCATCACCTGTGCCTATCCCTTCGCCGGCAACAACATTAGCTTCACCGTCAACGATGGACTTCACATCATCAACATCAATATTCACGAAGCCTTCCTTCTCGATAAGGTCAGTGATGATTCGCTTGATGTTTGGTGCGTCGGCTTCCGATGCCTCAAACGATATTTCTGTGCCTTCAAACGTCAGTGTTTGTGTCATGATTATCCTCCTTATGCTGTGAATCCTGCCGAACCCTTCTCGTGCTTCAGTGCCAATTCCATGAGCAATGCCTTCACCAGCACTTCATGAGTTACTTCCTAACAGTCAGACAGGTATGAATTATACCGCACTCTTACCGCGTAGAAATTACCCGGCGTTAATTTCGTCAATGTACGCAATTCGTTCAAACCCTGCGCTAAGTTCATTGTTGCACAGAGGCCGCATCAAGCTCCTTCAGCCTGGTAGTTATGCAGATGCAGAAGTATCGGCATTTCTCGAGGCACATATCGATCGCCAGCGACGGCTATTGTTGGATTTGCGGACAAGGAAACAGTAAAAGCATGAACGGAAATACCAGAGGTGAATTACACTTAAAGAGCAGAGATGCCAGAAGAAGCATTGATTTATTTGAAGAGAATGTCAATAGCCGTTTTGATGGGTTGGGGCATAACGTAGCGGTGGTCTATCATTCGTAGTCACCGCCAGCATGAGAAGGCACGATTGAAATTAGGAGGATTAAGACATGGCAAATTTAGGAAGTTGGGAAATAGATGAAATTAAATCAGTAAATCTGCCGCAAAAAGTGCAGAGCGCATTCACAGCAGTAATGGGCGACCTAGTAGGAGCGGACTATATGCCAGTGTTTTACGTCGGCAAGCAGTTAGTGTGATTGATAATTCATCAAGATTTGGATGGAACGGCAAAGTTTGAGAGCGTGAAGGGAATTAACTTGTAGATGACAGAGTAATTTTGTCATAACCCAAGAAGATACGGCCAGCTGATGGAGTATTATTCTCAAAATATGATTTAACTCCATATCGTTTGGGCAGAGGCGGAATTTCATGAGTTTCAAGGGGCAGGGTAACGAAGGTTTGGGGTGAGGTGAGCTAAAGCGTTTCAAATCTTTTTGTAGAGTTTAACTTCGTCTTTGCCTGCTTCTCCAGAATGAACGCGAGAACAAAGAGTGTCCCAGAAAGCCCGCATTTCAGGAATGTCTATAATGACTAGCTGGCATTTTATTCATAACTCACATCTCCTAGTGAAGGTTCGAGTCCTTCCACTGCCCAAGTGAAGGGCACAGGACACGATTGCAAGCGTGTAGAGTACGGGAATTACTGCTTTCACCCGTGCTTTTCTTGTGTTTGACGAAGGGAGAGGGAAGGAAATACAGAACATGAATTACCAGGTAATGCCTGAACTAAGCGCGGAAGAGTATACGGAGCTGAAAACGGATATAGTCCCAGCGCGGAGTGATGGTGCCGATAGAGTATGACGATGCTGGAAATGTCCTAGACGGCTGCGTGCCGACAGAAGATATGTGAAGAGTTGGGCATCGATGATTATACGAAGGTAGTCCGAAGTGAAATGAATGAAGCCGAAAAGCTGAACCACGCGCGAAAGCTGAACATGGCCCGCAGGCACTTAACCAGCGAGCATAATCGTGTGTTAATTCGTGAACAACTGAAAGAAACGCCCGAGCAGAGCGACCTACAGATAGCCCAGACACTAGGAGTTGACCATAAGACGGTATGACAGCGGCGCAAGGAGCTAGAAGCAAGTGTGAAAATTCCCCATGTGGAAGAGCATACAGGATTAGACGGCAATACGTATTGCAGTAATCCAGTCTAAAGGGTGAATCCTATGACGACATTGGCCAAGTCTACCAGGACCAATTAGAGCAAGTAGCAAACAAGCGGCCATGTGTGGACAATTAATTGACAACACTAGATATGAGCAATTTTAACGAATCTGAATTGTGACAACAACTAATTCTAAATATCTCAAATGTTGAAGGCCCAGACAGTAATGGAGTCAATATTACGACTATATGCACAAATGGCGTAGGACGTTTCGCATCTCTTCTCGTTTACGTCAAAATAACTACTACACAGCTATGCTGGTTCAGACAGAATAATGGAAGTAACAATTTCTGACAATACTACAATTACACTATACACCCCAAATTCAACATCACCATGACTTGGTATGAAGAAAAACCCTACCGCAAATCTCTCGGCAGACACCTCGTAACTATATCCACCCAAGAATAGCAAAACATCATCGCAGGATTAGTAGACTATCATTACCGGGAAAGCGTTTAGATTTCATGAAAACACTCCTTAGAAAACGCGGCAGAACGCGAAAGATTTTTCCTAAAGAATAAGAGCGAGGGGAATAATCCAGCCCGCCGGAGCATTAAGCAGAGCTTCAAGCTGAGAATGCCCCCAAGCCTTGCCAGCAACAGCAGTCCCACCTATAAAAGAAATCAGACACAGGAGAAAAATTCCCAGACACGCACAGGCCAGCAGAAGCGGCGAGTTGTTTTATGCAGTCGATAATTTCGTCCTTCTTAGAACCAATAGCGTCATTAATGAGTTTAGGCAGATTATTATTTGCACGGTTGAACGAGAAAAAAAGCTTAACGAAAGCCCGGATAGCATCATTAGTTCTGATGCCGAGAGTTTGAGAAAATTCGTCGATAACTTTTCTTTCCTCCTCGTTGCAGTCGCCCAAGAATGAGCCCAAAAGGTTTTCAGATTTTTGTAAATCCGAAGCCTCGAATGAATCTTGACCAGCCTGTTCTATTTTGTTAATTTCCTGTATAGTATCCATGATTAAGGCAGTCCGTTCTTATCTTTCTTAGCAGATTTTTCTTCGTTCAGGCCAATGGCAATGTCATCAAACATTTTCCAAGCGACAGTGCGCCAGCGTTTAAGTTCATCCCGATTACCCAGCTGCATATCTTCCATAGCCTTAGCAACGGAAAGACGTTTAGAATACAAATCATCGGTAACGCGATCCGCGAGGTCAGGCAGGTCAATAGTAGCTCCACGTTTTTCGGCTTCAATTTTTGTCTTTGAGTTATTGAACAGCTCGAATTTCTGAGGCTCACCGTAGAATGTATTGCGGACGACGTGTAGTTCACCGGGAACAACGTCCATATATTTTTTGAGAAGCTCGATACTGTCCCTCTGACGGTTAATGACCCAGAAGGAGACGAGTTGCCTGTGAAGTTCCTCCAGACTGCCGATAAGAGTGCCGCCGAATTTTTCAACAGCTTCACCCGACCGGGCGGCTGAATTTATAACGATGTCCTTGTTGCTTGCCTCCGAATAATTGACAAGTTCAATCCACCCGTCAGTGTTATCAAGAGACAAAGAAATAACTTCAACATCGTCATTGTGAGTAAAAGTTTTTCCGACATCAGGGTTACTCGTATCACTTTCAACGAGGATAATTTTTCTGGGTCTGCATTGAGTAAGAAAATCTGCAAGGATCATGCTTAAAATACTTTTGCCGACCCCGCCCTTACTACCGTCAATGAAGTATAAAAATCGTGAATTTGTGTCAGCCATTTTTATAAATCCCCCGAGTCAGGCGGCAAATCAAAATGTGCGCTGTTTTGCGATTGAACACTCTCTTTTTGTACGCTCTCTTGTTGGGACACTGGAGCAGTATTTTCATGCTCGGCAGATAAAATTTTGCTGTCATTTATAAAGATTTATAGCTTCTTTTAAAGGATCCGCACGACCATACTTTATATATTTTGTGAAAGTGCATAATATACCATAATTTAGGTATTATTCGCTGATAATACTTGTAAGCCTTACTACTTCTTGAGAAACTAAATATTGTTTGAGTTTCTCTTCCAATGTTTTTTCTTATTTTTCAAGAGAAACAATGTATTTATCGCGGTACTCTGTTCTATATAGGCTTAAACGTTTCAATTCAGCTTAATGTATGTAATCAGCGGAGAAGGAATTTAGAATAAAACATGACTGATTTTTGATTTGATGTTTTGTATTTTTGCGTATTTTTCCCGTAAACACAATAAAATACTTTAGCATACACCCCAAACATTAAGTAAATCGTCTTCTGGGATTGGTAATTTCTGCTCACGTTAATCGAATGATTTGTTTGTCCATATTTTGAATTTTTTCCTAATTTTAAATAACCTTAATGTAATCATAACACAAAGTCCATTGTGCACATAAAGATTATTTATAGTATGGCGTAGCCGGTTCTAGAAAATTCCGTTATCACAGGAACGATAATATCTTTATAACCGCGCGGGTAGGTATCCGAGAACTGAGGGGGAATCTCAAGGTTCACGTTGGAGTGTCAAGCAAATGGATGCCAGCAAACAAAATCTTGAAGCAAAACTCGAAAGGTTACAGGCTTCCCACAAGAAAGATGACGTAATTACGTTTGAGGAGCTTGTAGTTGACTGTCTATTTGTAGATGAAGCGCGCAACTATAAAAATCTTTATTTGTACACGAAAATGCAGAACGTAGCCGGAATTTTCCAGACGGAAGTACAGAAATTGTCAGGCATGTTAATGAAGTGCCGTTACATGGACAAGCTGACGGGTGCAGAGGAATAATCTTTGCGACGGGAACGCCAGTTAGCAATTCAATGACGGAACTGTACACAATGCGGAGGTATTTTTAATACGGAAGGCTACAGTCAATGGGATTACAAAATTTTGACGCGTGGGCTTCAACGTTCGGAGAGACTACGACGGCACTAGAATTAGCTCCCGAAGAGACAGGATTTAGGGCGAAGACGAGATTTTCCAAATTCTTCAATTTGCCAGAGCTGATGAAGACGTTTAAGGACATTGCAGACATCAAGACAGCAGACATGCTTAATTTGCCATAACCGAAAGCGAATTTTCACGTAGTCTCAGTGAAGCCGACAGAGGAGCAGAGGCAACTTGTAGCAGGGCTATCCGAACTGGCGAGCCGGGTACATAATCGTCAGGTTGAACCGACTGAAGATAACATGCTGAAAATCACCTCAGACGGCCGAAAAATTGGCATTGACCAGCGGTTAATAAATCCCCTTTTGCCAGACGATCCGGGAACTAAGGTGAATACGTGCGTAAGGAATGTATTTCAAATCTGGCAGGATACCCGTCAGGACATGCTGACACAGTTAATATTTTGCGATTTCTCAACGCCTGGCAAGGACAAGGGATTTAATGTTTATGACGACCTCAAACAAAAACTGATAGCGA
>JAFSSM010000053.1 GCA_017451025.1 Synergistaceae bacterium
GAAAAGGCCGTAGGTATGGATATTTTTGCGGAACGGTAAATTAGGAGGCGGGAGATATTAAATGCCTGAGAAGAAAGAAATTAAAGGAGTAATAGAGAGGATCTCCGGCTCTCTTGTCGTAGCTGGCGGGATGGAGGGCGCATCGATGCAGGACGTTGTTCACATCGGCGAACTCGGACTCGTCGGCGAAATACTGGAGGTAAACGGCGACAAGGCATCAATACAGGTCTACGAAGAGACTTCAGGCCTTATGCCCGGCGAACCAGTCGTATCGATGGGAGAACCCCTCAGCGTTGAGCTTGGCCCGGGGATCATTGAGCAGTTCTACGACGGAATACAGAGGCCGCTGGAACTTATCGAGGTAGCCGCGAAAAGCCCCTACATTTCGAGGGGTATCAGCGTCCCTGCGATTGACCGTAAAAAGAAATGGGACTTTACCCCGAAGGTCAAAGTAGGCGAGGAAGTAATAGCTGGCGACATTCTCGGTACAGTTCAGGAGACCGTAGTAGTCGAGCATAGAATTATGGTGCCTTATGGCATTAAGGGCAAAGTGGCCAAGATTGAGAAGGGCGAGCACACCGTAGAGGATGTTATTGCAGTAATCGACGACAACGGCACAAAGCATGAAGTCAAGATGCTCCAGAAGTGGCCGGTTCGCCGTCCGCGTCCCGTGAAAACTCGTCTTGCACCGAACGTACCCATGACGACGGGACAGAGAGTCGTTGATGCGTTCTTCCCCGTAGCACTCGGAGGAACAGCGTGCGTGCCCGGCCCGTTCGGTTCAGGAAAGACTGTTATACAGCACCAGTTTGCGAAGTGGGCACAGGCTCAGATAGTGGTTTACGTAGGATGCGGAGAGCGCGGAAACGAGATGACCGACGTTCTGCTTGAGTTCCCCGAACTCGATGACCCGCAGACCGGCCAGCCCCTTATGAAGCGCACAACCCTTATTGCTAACACGTCAAATATGCCCGTTGCCGCTCGTGAAGCCAGCGTCTACACGGCAATAACGCTCGCCGAGTACTATCGCGACATGGGCTACTCAGTGGCACTGATGGCAGACAGTACATCACGCTGGGCTGAGGCTCTCCGCGAAATGTCAGGCCGTCTCGAGGAAATGCCCGGCGAAGAAGGTTACCCCGCATATCTGGGTACACGTCTTGCCAGCTTCTACGAGAGAGCAGGACGCTGCATCGTCAACGGCAAGGACGGACGCGAAGGCTCAATCACCGTTATCGGGGCAGTCTCACCTCCCGGCGGAGACTTGTCAGAGCCTGTTACGCAGAACACGTTGCGCGTTACCAAAGTCTTCTGGGGACTTGATGCTAACCTCGCGTATCAGAGGCATTTCCCCGCAATCAACTGGCTCAACAGCTATTCACTGTACACGGAGAGGCTTGACCCGTACTGGGACGAGAAGTTTGACGACCAGTGGAGCGGACTCCGCGTCGAAGCAATGAGCCTTCTTGAGCAGGAATCACAGCTCAACGAAATAGTGAGGCTCGTCGGAATCGATGCCCTTTCACGTGATGAACGCATGGTAATGGAGACGGCCAAGTCTCTGCGTGAAGACTTCCTGCATCAGAACGCTTTCCATGAGATTGACACGTATGCATCAATGGATAAGCAGTTCAAGATGCTGAAGACTATCGTAGCGTTCCATCATGCCGGACTTGACGCACTCAGGAAGGGCGCGCCGATGAACAAGCTGTTCAACCTGCCTGTACGTGAGCAGATTGCGAGAATGCGCTACCTTGAGGAAAAGGACATCGGGCAGATAGACAAGCTCGACGACACCATCAAGGAGCAGATCAACGCAATAGTACCTGTCGGAGGTGAAAACAATGCTGCCTAGAGAGTACAGGACAATATCAAGCATTTCCGGCCCGCTGATGATGGTCGAGAAGACTACGGACGTGCGTTACGACGAGCTTGTAGAAATCACCCTCGCCAACGGAGACAAGAGGCGCGGCAAAGTCTTAGAGATCGAGAAGGACAGGGCACTTGTTCAGGTCTTCGAGGGGACTTCAGGCATAGAGAACGAGGACGCGAAAGTAAGATTTCTCGGCAAGGTCTTAACGCTCCCTGTGTCAAGGGACATGCTCGGAAGAGTCTTCAACGGACGCGGCGAACCCATCGACGGCGGAGCTCCTCTTATTCCTGAGCAGAACATAGACATTAACGGTATGCCTATGAACCCGTTTTCGCGCGACTTCCCTTCGGAGTTCATACAGACGGGAATATCGACGATTGACGGCCTTAACCCGATGGTCAGAGGCCAGAAGCTCCCGATATTCTCAGCGTCAGGACTTCCGCATAACAGGATGGCGGCACAGATTGCACGTCAGGCAACGGTTATCAGCGGGCATGAAGTTTTCGCGGTTGTGTTCGCGGCAATGGGTATAACGTTCGAGGAAGCGTCGTTCTTCATGGAGGACTTCAGGAGAACGGGTGCCCTTCAGCGTACAGTGCTGTATATCAACTTGGCCGATGACCCCGCAATCGAGCGTATATCTACACCTCGTATCGCACTTACAGCGGCGGAGTACTTAGCCTTTGAATGCAACATGCATGTTGTCGTAATCTTGACGGACCTCACGAACTACTGCGAGGCTCTGCGCGAAATTTCGGCGGCACGCAAAGAAGTTCCCGGCCGTCGCGGCTATCCCGGCTATCTCTACACTGACCTTGCGACAATGTACGAGAGAGCAGGAAGGCTCAAGGGCAAATCGGGTTCAATCACGCAGATACCGATTTTAACGATGCCCGAAGACGACAAGACGCACCCCATTCCTGACCTTACGGGCTACATCACTGAGGGGCAGATAATCCTTAGCAGAAGCCTTCACCGTCAGGGAATCTATCCGCCTGTCGACGTTATGCCTTCGCTTTCACGTCTGAAGGATAAGGGTATCGGCAAGGGCAAGACCCGCGAGGATCACGCAGACCTTATGAACCAGCTTTTTGCGGCATACGCACGCGGCAAGGAAGCGAAGGAGCTTGCAGTAATTCTCGGTGAGGGTGCTCTGTCTGACGAGGACAAGGCGTTTGCGAAGTTCGCGGATGTCTTCGAGGATAAATATGTACGTCAGGGCGAGTACGAGAACAGGACGATTCAGGAGACGTTACAGCTGGGCTGGGATTTGCTCACGATGATTCCTGTGAAGGAATTGAAGCGTATCCGCGACGCGTACATAGAGAAGTACTTAAAGCCGCTGCTTGAGGGCAAGAAGGCAGAAGCGTAAGGGAGGGATTGACCGATGGCACGCATCAACGTCAACCCCAACCGTATGGAGCTGTCGCGCCTGAAGAAGAGGCTTGCGGTTGCGAGACGCGGGCACAAGCTCCTGAAGGACAAGCAGGACGCGTTAATCAAGGCGTTCCTTGAGAAGGCAAAGGCCGGCAAGGAGTTACGCGAGGAAGTCGAGAAGGAGTTAGCGGAGTGCTACGGAACATTTGTGCTCTCGCGCGCGCAGACTACCCCCGAGATTCTGGAGCAGGCGTTAATCTTTCCGGGCGCAAAGTCCACGCTGTCCGTTAAGTGGCGTAACGTCATGAGCGTAATGGTTCCTGAGTACGACGTTAAGCAGGAAGGCAGCCCCGTGAATTACGGCTTCGTGAATGTGCCTCTTCTGCTTGATGCGGCTCTGGAACAGTTCAGCAGCCTCATCGGAAGACTTCTGCACTTGGCCGCTGAGGAGAAGGCTATTCGTCTGATGGCAGGAGAGATTGAGCGCACGAGGAGAAGGGTCAACGCGCTGGAGTACGTTATGATTCCGAACCTTGTGGAGACGATACGCTACATCAGCATGAAACTGGACGAGCAGGACCGCTCAACGTTAAGCAGGCTGATGAAGATTAAGGAAATAGTTTCGGCAAAGTAAGCTGAAGCTGAAGAAACGAAATCCCCCTCGAGCGAATCGGGGGGATATTTTTTGCGTTACCGTTTGGCGAAGAAGAAATTTGTGCAGGTGAAGTTCTCGAGCCTCTCGTCGTAGCAGGGTATCTCGATGAGGCCATTCTTCATGATTCTGTACATGACGAAATCATTGTGCAGGAGATTCCAGAAGTCCCGGATGAACGTCCGCGAGTCTATATTGCATCCCCCGAACTCAATTTGTATGGCACGGATTATTCCGGCGGATAAGGCTTCGTGTGCACCCGCGAGAACATTAAGCTCGTTGCCCTCAACGTCAATTTTCAGGAGGTCGATTGAGGTGATGCCCTTGCTATCGATGTAGCTGTCGAGCGTGTCGAGCATCACAGCTTCGCTCTGCCCAAAGTCAATGTTGAAGTAATCGAGCTGGCGTTTGTAGAGGCTGGCAAGTCCCGAACCTGCTTTGTCGTAGTAGAGTACGCCTTCGGACTTCTTGTCGCTCAGGCCGAAGTTGTTCAGGGTGATGTTCTTTCTGCCGTTCAGTTCTCCGGCTAAAATCCTGAAGGTCTCGTGTCCGGGTTCAAAGCAGTGTATTTCGGCTTCCGTGTCCTGAAAGTGTGCCAGCAGGTTTTTGGTGTACTGGCCTTTGTTCGCTCCAACGTCGAAGATTACGAGGGGCTTCTTTCCGGCAGAGTGTGCCTTCACGTATGACAGTACATTGCTCTCGCCGCTTGAGGTTACTCCGCCTCCGAGTCCGATGTTCATTCCAGCGAGTGAGAGCTTATAGAGCTTCCAGTAGAAAGGGTAAAGCTGTTTTACTCCCATGAAAGGGCGCAAAAGTCTTCCGAGCATTACGCATCAACCTCCAACAAAAAAAGACCCGGCTGTGATGTACTCACAACCGAGCCGTTAATTTCGTAGCTGAAAATGTAGTTGAAAAAGTTACGGGAAGTTACACAAGACAAGAGGACGCAAGCAAGCAAGCAAGCAAGCAAGGAATTATATCGTGATAAATTCTCCTGTCAACTGTGAAATTCATGCGGGTATTATAGCACTACTCCTTCTCCATGAAAGCCATCATCGCCGCCGCAGCCTTCTTCGCCCCGTCAACCGCATGTACAACAGTTTTAGCCCCAGTAACTACATCTCCCGCCGCAAATACTCCTTCCCTCGTGGTCATGTAGTTATCGTCAACGACAAGCAAGCCGTTTTCCGCCGCAGTAAGCCCGCTCGTCGTGCGAACAAGTTTTCCGCGCGGTACCTGGCTGATCGAAATTATCGTCGAGTCCGCCTCTACCTGTATGCGCTCGTCCTCGTGCCCGACTATCTCGTCGTTCTCACCGTAAATTGTCTTGCAGAACACAGGCCCCTTCTCCGTAATCTCCTGAACCTGCATTCCCGTAACTATCTCCGCTCCGTCAAGCTCTGCATATGCTACCTCGCTTGAACTAGCCGCTATCTCCTTGCCCATCGCGTACAGAGTTACGTAACGCGTTCCGTTGCGCAGAGCCGTGCGTGCAACGTCCATCGCAGCATTGCCAACGCCGATAACCGCTACCTTTTCCCCCAAGTGATGCGCCTTCGGGTTTGCCAGATAATTCATCGCGTAGTGTACGTTCCCGAAACTCTCGCCCTTTATGCCCAGCGTTCGCGGAAGTTCCGCACCAGTCCCCACGAAAATTGATGCATACCCGTCCCTGAATAGGTCGTCAATCATGAGGATACTTCCGATTGTGGCGTTGAGGCGAATCTGTATTCCCATCTCGTTTAGCCGTGCATCATATCTGTCGAGAAGACTCTTCGGCAGTCTGAACTCCGGAATGCCGTACTGCATTACGCCGCCGATTTTGCTCTTCCACTCGAAGACAGTTACAGGGTAGCCCTCACGCGCAAGAAGAACTGCTACGGTGATTCCTGCCGGGCCTGCTCCGATAACCGCTACCTTCTTATTTTTGCGGTGAACCGGCACAGAGACGAACATTCTGTCAAGATACATCTCGGATATATACTTTTCGATGCTGGAGAAATGTACGGGGCTGTCCTTGCGTCCGCGTATGCAGTGGCCGGCGCATTGCTTTGCGTGGTTGCAGACTTCGGCACACACTGCGGATAACGGGTTGTTGGCGAAAAGTTTTTCTCCGGCCTCCATGAGCTTGTGCTGCTTGAAGAGCTGGATGATTTCGGGTATCGGTGTGTGTACAGGACATCCTTCCTGACAGAGAGGCTTCTTGCAGTTCAGGCAGCGTTCGGCCTCAGTAACTATGTGCAATGGCATGTGGTGTTTCCCCCTCGTGATGTGATTATGATGTGAATGAAGGCATTATATCACGCACAAAATCAGCCCTACCACGCGTAAAGCAACGTATCGACAAGTTTTGTTGAGTGATGGCGTATAATGAGCTTATAGTCAGGACACATATCCTTCACCATAAGAGGAATTGACCAGAAGTCCGTAGCATTGTGATAAATGCATATGGCGAGTCTGGGCTTGAATTTCTTGATGGTCTTGGCCGCACCAAGAAGCATTTTGTACTCGTAGCTCTCAATATCGGCTTTTAGGAATGTGAAACCTTCTGATAAAAAGTCGTCTAGAGCAACCGTCCTGATTTCTTCGGATTCACTGCCAGGAACAGAAGCTATTGACGATGCCGCTCCGCTGTTCCCGCTTCTGCTGAGGTACGAGACTGAGGACTCATTAGACACACCATACGGATATACGGTGATTGTTTCGGGAGAGAAATTCCATTCTTCGCAAAGCCGTATGACCCTTTTTTCGAGTGCACGGCGGTTTTTCGGATCTGGCTCAAAAGCAATTATCTTTCTCAGCTGTCCTTCGTGCTGCCATATGAATTTTTCGAGCGTATCTCCTACATATGCCCCGCAGTCAACGAAAATATCATTGCTATTTATGCGCTGAAAAGCAGGATTAACGAAAGAATGGTCCCACGAGGCGCAATCGTCTACGAATAGTTCTGCCCGTGCCCTGTGCTGGAGAAGGGAGAGATAGATTTCACGAGAGCGTTCGTCGTCAAGATAGTTAATTACCTGGCGCAATTCTCCTTTGTGGAGGCTGAAGATTGCCGCATCTATGTTGCAGTACTGGACGTTTAGGGAATGGAGTTCGGCGTGAATATTTTTGAGGGCTTCAGGATTTAGAGCGCAAATAAGTACGAAGGCGTTTTTGTCAGCAGCAACTTCCTGCGGAGAAAATATCTTCTTTCCGCAGAAATATCCCCCCCCCCCCAAGTAATTTTTACTTACCGTGTAGCCGCAAATATTCAGAGACTTTTCGCGCGCAAGACCTTCCTGATAGCATCTAGACCAATTACTTATGCCCCAGACGTACAGATTCTTTCCGGCGAAAGACTCAGGATTAGGAAGCGTCCGGAAAAATTCTTCAAGCAATGATGAGTTCATGCTATCTGTCCTTTCTGTAAAAATTTGTGATACCGCATAATTATACCCCCCTTCGTATTTTAGGGGGGCTTAATGCTATCTCTGGCCTTTGTCGTAAATCTGTCCCAGTGCTCTCGGTGAATGATTGTGCTTGCTGAAAAACACCAGCAATAACAGCGTCAACACATACGGCAATATTCTCACCAGGTCGTTATACCCCGAAGGAAGGCCGAGCTGATTAATTATCGCCGCACCTCCGCTCCGTGCAAACCCGAATATCAGGCAGGCTCCCAGTGATGGCAGTATCGACCAGTTCCCGAAGATTAACGCTGCAATCGACAGATAGCCATAACCCAGATATATATCCGGCGAGAAGTTCGCACTCACTGAATACGCAAACGCTAGTCCCGCAATTCCCGACAGACACCCCGATATGAATACCGCAACTGTCCTCACAGCGTACACGTTAATTCCCGCCGCATCAGCCGAGTGCGGATTGTCTCCGCAGGCACGCAAGCGCATTCCGTAAACCGTCCTGTACAGCACGTACCACATCACTAACGCTACAACCACTATGATTATCTCGAACGGGTATATGTCCCTGAAGACTGCACCGATTACAGGAATCTCACTCAATCCTGGAATTGTTATGCGCGTGCTCGCTCCAAGCATAAACTTGTTCGCAGTGTTTCCGAACAGTGAGGCATTTATGCTTTTCGTCAGGAAGCTAGTTAGGGCCATCGCCAAAATATTCATCACTACTCCGCTGATTACCTGGTCAGCCTTGAAGCGAATGCACAGCAGTGCGTGAAGCAGTGCAAAAATTCCGCCGCCAATCACCGCACACACAAACCCCGCGTAATACGGTACCTGCGAACTTGGCCCGAATATCCCGGACAGCCACACAACAGCTATAGCTCCCGTGAACGCACCGAACCCCTGAAATCCTTCGAGCGCAAGATTCGTGATGCCGCTCTTCTCGCTGTAAATTCCGCCTATCGCCATTATGAACAGAGGTAGCGCAAAACTCAGGCCGTCAATAATTATCATGTCAAGCATGTTACTTCTTCTTCCTCCTGTCCAGAACCGCAGAGCACGACGCAAACGTCAGGATAAACGCCGTAATCAGGCTCGCAATCTCCGGCTCGATGTGCTGGCGCGAACTCATGTACACCGTTCCTTTCGAGATTACCGTTATCAGGAACGACGCAAGCACACAACCGATCGGGTTATTCCCGCCAAGAAGGGACACAGCGATTGCGTCAAACCCCATAGACGGAGTAGTCCCGGGCTGAATCGCCGCCAGGTACCCGCAGAAATACGACACACCTGCAAGCCCGGCAAGTGCCCCCGAAAACGTCATAGTCAGCAGTGATGTCCTGTTTACGTTCATCCCGGCGTAATATGCGGCACGCGGCGAAAGTCCAACGGCCTTAACCTCGTAGCCGTAAGTCGTACGGTTCAGCACCCACTGAAGAATCAGCGCAGTGATTATCGCCAGCGGAAAGGCCAGCGCAATATCTACCTTCAGCTTCTCCCAGCGAAAGCCCGAAATTGTCAGGCGTGCAGCGTCAACGATGGATTTGCTCTGACGCGATACAGGGTTGATGTAGAACGTGTTGATGTAAAACGTTATCAGGTACATCAATATTGAGTTGAGCATTATGGAGCTGACTACTTCGCTGACGTTGAAGCGGTATTTCAGCCAGCCGATTAACGCCCCGATTAACGCTCCGGCCAAGAATCCAGCGATTACCACCAGAATCCGCGAAGGGATAAATCCTGCGAGAATGTGTGCTGTGATTCCTGCCGCCATCATCTGCCCGCTTACCCCTATATTGAAGAACCCGCCCTTGAGTGCCAGCGCAACCGACAGCGACGCAAAAATCATCGGGGTCATCGCGTCGATAAAGCTCATGAAGTCCGTGAACATGCTCTGACGGCCCGCGTACTTTGCCTTCTCCATTAGGCCAGACCCTTGCAGGAGATTCATGTAGGCGGCTATCGGGTCTTTGCCCATCAGCCAGAGAATTAACGCCCCGAACAACAGGCTGATTATTATTGCGAGGCAGGATAACGTGAATTTTTGTGCCTTCATGCTGTTTTTCCCACTCCCATCATGTACAGGCCTATATCATCTACGCTAAGTTCTGAGGCAGGAGCTATTTTGTTGATGCTTCCGTTGTAGATTACGCCGATCGTGTCCGCACAGTCCATAATCTCGTCGAGGTCAAGCGAGATTAACAGCACCGCCGCTCCTCTGTCGCGTTCGGCGACTATCTGCCGGTGAATGTTCATCACTGCTCCGGCATCGAGGCCGCGTGTCGGCTGCATGAAGATGATTAACGGTGTCCGCATGTCCACCTCGCGCGCAATGATTGCCTTCTGCTGGTTGCCGCCGGACATTGAGCGTGTGATTGTCGCTCCGCCCTGACTGCTCCGGATGTCGTAACGTTCCAGCAGTTTCTGGCCGTGCTCGTTGAAGGCCGACTCGCTGATGACTCCCTTGCTTGAGAATGCAGGGCTGTAGTACTGACGAAGCGGAAAGTTATCACGAAGGGTGAAGTCCAGTACTAACCCGACGTTGTGCCTGTCCTCCGGAATGTACGCTATCCCTGCCTCGATGTGTTCCCTCACGCTTGCGCGGGTTATGTCTTGCCCGTTCAGGATTACGCTTCCGCCAGAGCAAGGCATCAGTCCAGCGATTGCGTCGGCTAATTCGTTCTGGCCGTTCCCGGAGACTCCGGCTAGCGCAAAAACTTCTCCGGAGTGTATCTCGAAACTGGCTCCCTTCACTGCCTCATAACCTGTTATGCTCTTCACGCTCATATCAGCTACTTTCAGCACAACATCACCGAATTTTGCGGGCTTTTTCTCGGTCGTGAAGGAGATTTCGTGCCCGACCATCTGCCTGGCCATTTCGTCAGTAGATGTCGTCTTCACGTCGAGGATTGATACCAGTTTTCCCCTGTTCATGATCGCGCATCTATCCGCTATGGCCTTAATCTCGTTCAGCTTGTGGGTGATGAGAATTATCGTCTTGCCGTAATCCCTGAGACCGTCGAGCACCAATAACAGAGCCTTTATCTCCTGAGGAGTAAGGACCGCAGTAGGCTCATCGAATATCAGTATTTCCGCCTCACGGTAGAGCATCTTCAGAATTTCTACCTTCTGCATTGAGGCAACGTTCAGGTTCTCGATGACATCTTCGGGATTAATTTTGAGGCCGTAACGTTCAGAAAGCTCCGTGATGTCATTATTAGCCTTCCTGATGTCAACGTAAGGCAGCAGCCCCAGAAATTTACGTTTGGGTTCAAGGCCAAGAATAATGTTCTCAGTTACTGTGTAGTTCGAGACCAGCCGGAACTCCTGATGAACCATGCCGATACTTAGCTGCGTAGCGTAACGAGGGGAGTCTATCCGCTCGCGTTTGCCGCGAATGAATATCTCCCCTTCGTCAGGCTCATACATTCCGAACAGCATACTCACCAGCGTAGATTTTCCCGCTCCGTTTTCACCAAGCACCGCAAAAATTTCACCCTTGTTGATACTCAGTGATACATCATCGTTTGCGACGATTCCGGGAAAACGTTTCGTGATATGCCGCAGTTCTACGATAGGTTCTGCCATCTATTCCGCGTCCAGTCCCTCGAAATTGTCGGGCATTGTCCCGGAGTAGAAGGACGCAGGTACAATCTTTCCGGCCTTCAGGAGCGCAAGTGCCGCATCAAGTTTCGTGATTGCGTCAGCACTGAGCTGATGATGTCCTTCTGTCTTCACGTACCCGATCGAGTCTTCTGCTGCACCCAGCAGGAAATTTCCGCCCTTAAAGTTTCCGGCAGCTGCGTCGCGGAGGACTCTTGCGTCGTTCTTGCCCATTACTTTTAGCGAGCTGGTAAGGATAACGTTTGCGTCGCCGTTCTTGCCGTCGTTGAACTGGTCAGCGTCGCACCCGATTATGTACACACCGCTGGCCTCTTTCGCCGCAGTGAACACTCCCATTCCTGCGCCGCCCGCCGCAACGAAAATTACATCACAGCCTTCACGGATAAGTGCCTGCCCTACGATTTTGCCGTTAGCCTGATCCACGAATGAGCCGACATAATTTCCGCCGACCTGCTTTCCTGTTACGTCAGTTCCGGAGTAAGACGCAAGCTCTACGATTTGCGCACCAGTGCCGTAATGTTTGTTGGCATAGTTCACGCCGCTCATGAACCCGTACTGATAGTTTACGTTCGTCGGGAAAGCTATTCCGTTGACAACTGCAACCTTCTTCGTCTTTGTGGAGAGTGCCGCCGCTATTCCGGCCAAGAATCCGCCCTCCTGCTCCTTGAACTTCATAGCGTTAATGTTTTCGACTTCGACCTCCTCACCGTCAGACTTAGCAGGCCAGGTATCGACGAGCAGGAATTTTACGTCGGGGTTATCCTCTGCAAGGTCAACTATACCCGAGAACTGGAAGCCCACGCATACGATTGCGTCATAGTCAGCAACGATGTCCTCGATGGTCTTCACGCACGAGGCAGGGTCTCCGCTTTTGTCCTGTACTGTCGTGTAGGACGAGTCGGGGTTGGTCTGGCTGAACTCAAGAATGCCGTTGTAGTTGTCCTCGTTGAAGCCTCCATCGTGAACGTCGTTAGGGGACGTGACGATAGCAACTTTGATTGCCTCCGCAAAACATGTTCCTGCTAAAAGAGACAGTGCCAGCATAGAGAGTAGTAAACGCTTCTTCATGAAGATACCTCCTGAAAATTTGGGATGCCGTAATTATAGTGCAGACTTGACGAAATAACAGGCTGTATCAAGTTGTGCCTGTTATAATAATGTTATTCCACGCATAAACTATCACGAAGGAGACTATCTGCCATGAAGGGGAATTATACGTTGCTGTTCCTGGTTCTCTGGCCTATGCTCGGAGGGCTGTTGTCATATGTTGCCGGGAGATTCAGCCGGAAGGTCAGGGATTACGCCGCTGATGCTGTGTGCCTGATCGAGCTTGCTGTTGTTCTGACGTGCTATAAGCATATCGGCTCGGAGCTGATAATTCCCGGTGCCTGCGGTCTGGGAATGAAGTTCTCACTTGACGGTTTCAGGTACATTTATGCGGTGATAATCGCCTTCATGTGGGCGGCAACTACGATATTTTCCCGCGAATACCTCAAAGGCCACAGAAACAGGAACCGCTATTACCTTTACGTCCTGCTCACTCTTGGCAGCATAATGGGAGTATTTTTGTCGGGGGATCTGTACACTACGTTCATATTCTTCGAGATGATGTCGCTGTTCTCGTACGTAATGGTAGTTCAAGACGAGACACCTGAAGCCCAGAGAGCCGCAGAAACGTATTTAGCCATCGCGATAATCGGAGGTCTGGCGACACTCACGGGCTTAATCATGCTGTATGCGAAGGCCGGTACGCTGGATATTGCGGGATTGTCGAAGCTGGAGGACAAAAACGGGCTGTACGTTCCCGGGATTTTGGTGTTTATCGGTTTCGCGGCAAAGGCGGCAATTTTCCCGTCGCATATCTGGCTTCCGACAGCACACACCGCCGCTCCCGCACCGTCGAGCGCACTGCTCTCCGGCCTGCTCACGAAGTCCGGGCTGTTCGGGATTCTGGTGCTGAGTGCCGGGCCCTTCCTGCACGATCCTCTGTGGGGATTGATGCTCCTGGTTCTTGCCGTGATTACTATGGTGCTGGGTGCAGTTCTCGCGGTCTTCTCGGTGAACATAAAGCGGACTCTTGCGTGTTCGTCGATGTCCCAATTGGGATTTATCCTGACCGGAGTCGCAATGCAGTGTTTCTTGGGCAAAGAGAATGACCTTGCTGTTCGCGGAACTATCCTCTACATGGTCGGGCACTCCCTCGTAAAACTGGTGCTGTTCCTGTGCGCCGGAGTCGTCCACATGAACACCCACAAGCTCAACCTCAACGATATTAAAGGCTTCGGGAAGGGAAAGAAGGTCTTTATGTTTGCGTTCCTGATGGGCGGACTTGGCCTGATGGGTGCACCGTTCTGGAACGGGTATTTAGGGAAGACGCTTATTCATGACGCAATCGTCGAGCACCTTCACGAACTTGGAAGCGTTGTGCGCGGCGGAGCAGGGAGTTTTGCGTTTATGACGGCAGGGACTGAGGCGGGGTTGTTCAGCGTGTGCGAGTGGCTGTTCCTGATCTCTGGAGGACTGACTACTGCTTATGTGATTAAGCTGTTCGTTGCGCTGTTTGTGGCTTCTCCGTCACCGGACATGCACCAGAAGGAAAAATATATCTCGTGGAGCAACGCACTAATCCTGACATTTTCGGCAATCCTTCTCCAGATAATTGGAATGATGCCCTACAAAGCGGGGGATGCAATAAGCATTCTGGGTTCACCGTTCATGAACGGACCGGAGCATCACCATATTCTGAACTATTTTTCGTCTGGATGCCTTGAGGGTGCGATAATCTCAATCGGAATTGGAATAGCGGTATACTTCCTGTTCATCCAGAACTTCCTGCTCGAACGCAAGGGAAATAACATAACGTACATTGACCTGTGGCCTGAGAAGCTGAACATCGAAAACTTCCTGTTCAGGCCGTTAATCGGGACAATCCTTCCGTTTTTGGGAGCACTTTTCGCACGTGTGGTTGACCTGGTTACTGCTGGGCCGGTTGCGTTGATGCTGTCTAGTGCTTCGCGCGTAAAGTTCATTCGTCCGCCGGAAGATACTGACTTCGGGTATTACCAGGAGACTCAGAAGGGCGAAACAGTCGGGAAGCTGTTACCGTCGAGTCTTGCGTACGGGCTGATGACTTTTGCGATTGGGCTGTTGTTCGTGATAGCATTCATGATGCTGTAAGGAGGAAGAAGAATGATTGCGGACATTGAGGAAATTTTCGAGATAGTTGTACAGTGCGGAGTGCTCCTGATGGAGTGTGTTGGAGTAACAATTCTGCTGGTTACGACGGTAAAAAGTATCTGGGGATGCCTGAGGCGGGACCCGCACGTGAGGCTGACGCTTGCGCAGGGGATTGCGCTTGCGCTGGAGTTCAAGTTAGGCGGTGAGGTGTTGAGGACGGTGATTGTCCGAGAATGGAGCGAGCTTGCAATTTTGGGGGCAATAATCGTGTTGAGGGGGGCGTTGACGTTCCTGATTCACTGGGAGATAAAGACGGAAGAGGCACACTTGGGATAAATGAAAGGGGGACGGTCAAGACCAACCCCCTGAATTTTTGCGGACTAGTTTACGTGCTTCAAGATAATTTCTGCATTGGAAGCAGTTCTGCCGTTATGAGTTCCTGAAAGTTTCCTTCGCTGCCTGCTTAACGCGATCGAACCCTTCATGCATTTCATCAGCCTTAGCAGAAAATTCCTGCCTCTGCTCCCTCGAAAAACGAGTATCATGCGAAGCATTGCGGTACTTCTTTTCCGCCTGGCCAGCCGCATAACTCACAACTGTTCCGGTAATGTCGGCAACATTCTTGAATCCGAACAAACCGCCAATAGCTCCGCCTACTAATGCTCCTACAGGCCCGGCAACAAAAGCTCCAACAATTGCACATGTAGCCGCTCCGCCAGCAGTATCTCCCGTTGTCCTCTCGCTCATAATTTCACCATCACTCCCGGAATTTTTCTCACTTCTTGAGCCTCACCAAGTGAACATTACCGCTGCTGTCCACCCTCAACGTTGCACCGCATCCCTGACACCTGAACTCAGAATTTTTCAGCGTACTGCCTATGCGTTCACGATGACAGTTAGGACATTCAACGCTAATCGTTTCATTCATGGAAATCACTCCTTATGTGAAATGACAGGCTAATTATACGCAGGGGGGGGGGGGTATAAATCAATAGGTACTTATTACGATAATAACGACGCTAAATATTCATCGCTATTCTTCTTCCATGTGTTCAGCCTCGCAACATATTTCCCCAGTATGTCCGTCTCAAGGTTAATCACGCTCCCGGCCCTCAGCCCTCCCAAAGTCGTAGCCTCCAGCGTCGCAGGAATCAGTCCCACCGAAAAACTATTAACTCCCGCATCAATCACCGTCAGGCTAACTCCGTCAATCGCCACACTACCCTTCTCCACAATCCCCCGCAATAACTCCCTATCCTCCGGCTCAAACACAGCCTCGCGAGTCTCCGTTCCCCTCACTTCACGCAACGTCGCAACTCCGTCAACATGTCCCAGCACCAAATGACCGTCCAGCCTGTCCGTGAGTCTCATTGCACGTTCAAGATTCACCCTAGTACCAGCACGAAGCCCCCTCCCGAACCACGTCCGCACCCACGTCTCGCGCATCATCTCTACCTCAAAGCTCCTAGAGTCATTCCGAGTTACGGTCAGGCACGCTCCGCTCACGCTCACCGACTGCCCCCTCAATAACTCTCCAGAAATTCCCGCCTCAATACTCAGCGTATAGTACGCTCCAGTCTGCCGAAAACTCCTCACTGTCCCGATTGTCTCTATAAGTCCGGTGAACATGTCAGCCTTCCCTCCAGCAATATATCTTCTCCTAAAATTGTGCTCTTCATGTTTTCAAGCCTGAAAGCATCATGCACCGACGCAAACCCTGCTCCAACATCAAGGCCTTTACCTTCGCCGAATATTCGCGGAGAAACAAACACCTTCACGTAATCCGCCAATCCTTCGCGAAGGAATGAGCTTATCACTTTAGGACCGCCCTCAACCATCAGAGTGTTTACCCCGAGTGTGGTCAAGTCCTTCAACATTTCCTGAAGGTTGGATCCTTTAATGGCGAAACATTTTCCGTCGGAACCCCAGACTTTTGCGGAAGAAGGGATTTCTCCAAGCACAACCCTCAAAGGATTTATCCCCGCTACATTCCGAACCGTCAGCTCCGGATCATCAGCAAGAACCGTACCCCTTCCTACAAGCACAGCGTCATTCTCCGCGCGTATTCTGTGTGCCTCAGTCCGTGCCTCCTCACCAGTAATCCACTTGCTCGCACCGTTCGCAAGGCACATCTTGCCGTCAAGGCTCATCGCCATTTTCAGCGTAACGAACGGCCTGTGATATTTGTGCACAAAAATAAATCCCCTGTTCAGCCACTTGGCCGCCGCCTCAAATTCTGGAAGTTCTGTAACTGTTATTCCGGCTCCGCGCAGAAGTGCTATCCCCTTGCTGTTGACCTTCGGGTTCGGGTCAGTCATCGCGATTACGACTTCGCTGACCTCTTCAGCGGCTAACCTGTTTGCGCAAGGCGGGGTCTTCCCGTAGTGTGAGCATGGCTCAAGCGTAACGTACACAGTTGACCCGCGAACGTCGAAACCGTGTGCGTGTGCGTCGTTCAGTGCCTCAATTTCTGCGTGCGGATGCCCGTATTCGTGGTGCCAGCCCTCGCCAATTATGCGTCCGTCCTTCACGATTACGCACCCTACCATAGGATTTGGCGAAGTCCTCCTGAGACCTCGTGATGCTAGCTCCAATGCTCTCTTCATGTATATTGCGTGTGAAATTTTGGGTGCCTCCTGAAAAATTTTGAGTGTATTATATACAAATTATTTACTCAGGAGGAAATCTCATACTTTGAATGCGTTAAAAATATTCGTTGTCTCCGTTATGCTGTTAGTCTCCGCAACTCCCTCAATGTCTGCAGCACGTAAAGCCAGAAATTCCTACGACATAATTGTTGCCGGAGGAGGCACAGGAGGAATTTCCGCAGCTATCCAGGCCGCAAGAATGGGAGCAAGCGTCCTCGTCGTTGAACCCAGCACGTGGATCGGAGGGCAGGCTACAGCCGCAGGAGTCTCAAACATGGACGACATGAGCCGCCAGAAATCAGGCATATACTTAGAGTTCATCAACAGGATACAGAGTTATTACGACATGCACGGTAAATCTATGGGCACTTGCTATTGGGACTCACGAAGCCTCGCTTTCGAGCCCCATATCGGACAGGAAGCGTTTGTTGCCATGATTAACGAGGCAAGACGGCGCGGTACTCTGGAGTTCCTGATGAGTTCGAACATTATCAGCGTCAAGATGGAAAAGAACAAAATCACCGGCGTAACTGTCCTGCAGAACGACAAATCGCAGAGAGTCTATGACTGCAAGATTCTGATTGATGCAACGGAATACGGAGATATTCTCCCGCTCGCGAAAGCTCAGTACAGAATCGGTAACACGGTCTCCAAATTCATGAACTCTGACGCAATGATTCAGGAGATAACCTGGACAGCAGTCCTGCATAAATACACCGGCGGAGTCCCTTTGCACCTAAAGCCTGTTAATCCTCTTCCCGGCTATGACCTGGCCAAGCGCAACTACGAGAGTTTTGTCAGCGCAGACGGCTTCAACTTCAGGAACACTTACCCTGTGGCAACCCCCGTGAACTTCATGACTCACAACGCCTATCGCGGACTGCCTGACAGCTCCAATCCATACAGCTACGATGCAGACAAGGACAACCGACCGTTCATAACCAAGACCAGCGTAAACTGGGGCAACGATTATCCAGGAACTTATGGCTGGACGAACGGGAAGCGCGGACTCCCTGTCGCTTACCTAGAGGACAAGAAGTTACGCCTTCAAGTTGAACGTGAGGCACTCATCAAGACACTTCATTTTATCTGGTACGTACAAAACGAATTGGGTGAGGACTGGTCGGTTGCCGACGACGAGTACAAGAACAGAATACTTCCTGAAGCCGCGAGAGGTCTTCCGCAGGACTGGCAGGAGATAGTCCGCAGAATGCCCGTTATCCCTTACGTCCGGGAGTCCAGGCGCGTAATCGGCAAGCATACCCTCACTTCACACGAACTCCTGAGTAATTCGCTGAGCTACAGGGACGGACAGACCAGCCACGAGTTCAGCGACGCAATAGCAATCGGCGGATATATCCTCGACCTTCACGGAGCGAACACCGACGCAGATATGGAGTGGGAACTTGAGGAAAGATCCCAGTCCTCAATTATCAACAGACCGAGAGGGCCTTTTCAGGTTCCGATGAATATTCTGATTCCTGCGGACACTGACGGGCTTATCGCCGCCGAGAAGAATTTATCGATGTCCCGCCTCGCCGCAGGGGCCTTGCGGCTTCAGCCAATAACCATGATGACGGGACAGGCCGCCGGAGCACTCGCCGCAGTGTGTGCGCGGGACGGTAAACAGCCGCGTGAAGTTCACCCTATGCGCGTACAGTGGGAACTGCTGAAGTCCGGAGTGTCTCTGTCGCTGTGCAAGTACTCTGACGTTCCGCCGGAACACGGCCTGAATCACACAATCCAAATCTCGAACATGTACGGTCTGGTCGAAGCAAATGAGTATCCTCATGCTCCGTCGTACAACATCAGGGAATACGAGGACCCTGTGCTCGCAATGGCGATAATTCGCGGCCAGGATAAGGGTACTTTCGGAGTTGATGACATAATCACGAGCGGCGAGGCTGAAGCTATTTTGCAGAGGGCGCGCAAGGCCATGAAGATTAAGGACACTAACAAGGTTACTTCGGGGAAGAATCACGACTTTATTTCGCGCGGAGACCTGGCTAAAGCTGTGTGCGATGCCTTCCCTGCCTTGAAGGACATTAATACTCCGAAGAACTCGCGCATTCCCTTCAACGTAGGGAAGCACAGGAACTCGGAGTATGTTGAACGTCTTGGCCGATTGGGGATTCTGGATGTCTACGGACGTGAAGCAGAATATTATTATGGCCGGCCTGTAACCAAAGGCGAAGCTACGGATATTATCGTGAGAGCCTGCGTTCAGGCAGCACAGTAACCTCTAAAACTCCTGTCCTGATTCTTTCGGGGCAGGGGCCTTTTTTAATAATGAGGCCATCATCACCACGAACGACAATATTATTCCGCAAGTAGAAGCATTCAGCACAATTCCGCCTACACTGAAAGTCTTTCCCGCGAATGTCATCCACACCGTCAACGCCGCTCCCAGAACCGCAGACACCATCGCTCCAAAATTGCCTGCTCTGCGAGTGAACAGCCCGAACACAAGCGGAGCACTCAGCGATACGCTCATCAGCGAGTAGAATATCGTCAAAGCTGAAATTATGCTCTCCAGTCTCAGCGCGAGAATTACTCCCAGCACTCCGCACACAAGACTCACGGAACGTGAAGCCAGCAATAATTTTCTGTCGGATATTTTCGGGTTCATGAACCGCCTGTACAGATCGTTCACCAGAGACCCCGCCAGCATGTACAGCACCGTATCCGCAGTGCTTACTTCTGCCGCAAAAATTCCTGCGAGCGCAAGGCAGGCCGCCCAGAACGGCATCATCTCCTTCATCGCTGTCGGCAGGGCCAAGTCCGCGCGGGAGAGTCCCGGAAATGCCGCAAAACATGCCATACCTATAATCACGGGGATAACCGCAAACACGAGCTGAACCAGTCCGTTCATGGCAGTCCCGATTCGGATTGAGCGTTCATCTTTTGCCGCAAAGACTTTTCCGATTAAGCCGGGCGATATGAAGAACGACGGCACCAGCATAACCAAATACCCGATGATTGCTCCGCTGCCCATTCCGAACGCGTCAAAGTATGTTTCGCTCTTCACTGCCTCACGTATTCCCTCAATGCCTCCCGTGAAACTCAATACATAAGGCACTGCCGCAATGAACCCCGCAAGAATTACGGCAACCTCGACAATATTGACGACCGCACTCGACAGCAAGCCGCCCGCCGCAAAATACAGCGTAGTTACGACAGCTCCGGCAATTACTCCCTGAGTTTTGGGAATGCCCGCCGCAACTTCCAGTATCCACGCAATACCCAGCAATTGCCCCGCGAACAGCGCAAGAGTACCTGCCGCCATCATCAGGGAGATTAGCCCGGAAAATGCACGGCTGTATCTGGCATCGAGATAATCGCTGAGGGTGTAGAAGTTGTGTTTTTGCGCGAGCCTCCAGATTCTTGGCCCGACCCAGAACGCCAGAATCATTGAGCCAATTCCTGCACTGCCTATCCACCACCACGCAGAGAGCCCGTTAGTGTACGCTAAGGCAGTTACCCCGACTGTAGAACCTGCTCCGAGATTTGCGGCTATCAGCGTCGTGAAGAGAAGTCCGCTCCCGAAATTTCGTCCGGCAACGAAAAAGTCCGAAGCGGATTTTGCCTTGCGTCCTATGAACGCACCGAGCACAACGAGAATCACAGCATAAATGACAATGAACGCTAACATGAAGTGTGTTTTTCCCTCCCATGAATACACGAAAACTCCCTGCTTAGATTTTGCTCTAAACAGGGAGTAATTTCTTCCGTCTTCTTAGAATCAATTGGCTGGGAATCAGGGATTCGAACCCCAATTGCCTGATCCAGAGTCAGGTGTGCTGCCGTTGCACCAATTCCCAGCGTTATTAGTTATTGATGTTCGTCGTGAACAGTGAGAAATTTTAGCAGTTTCCCCGAAAAAGTCAATGACTGTTATAATCTCAGGCACAACTTGCAGAAAGGATATAACCATGTCAGGAAAAAGAATACTCGTTACAGGAGGAGCGGGCTTCATCGGCTCGCATCTCTGTGAAAAACTCCTTGAACAAGGAAACGACGTTATATGCGCCGATAATCTGTTCACCGGCCAGAAGCAGAACATACGCCACCTTATGCGCAATGATTACTTCGAGTTCATCAGGCACGACATTATCGAGAATTTATACGTTGAGTGCGACCAGATATATAACCTTGCCTGCCCCGCTTCGCCTATTCACTATCAGTATGACCCCATCAAGACCAGCAAGGCATGCTTTATCGGCTCACTTAACGCTCTGGGCCTCGCGAAAAGATGCCGCGCAAGAATCCTTCAGGCCTCAACCTCCGAAATCTACGGAGACCCCGAAGTTCACCCGCAGCCTGAGAGCTACAGAGGGTGCGTGAACACGATCGGAATACGTTCGTGCTACGACGAGGGCAAGAGAATCGCCGAGACCCTGTTCTTTGACTACCACAGGCAGCACGGAGTGGATATTAAGGTCGTGAGAATCTTCAACACCTACGGCCCGAGAATGCGAAGCGATGACGGAAGAGTAGTCAGCAACTTCATCGTGCAGGCACTCAAAGGCGAGGACATTACGATTTACGGCGACGGAGCACAGACCAGGAGCTTCTGTTTCGTGAGTGATATGGTTGACGGAATAATTCGCATGATGAACAGCCGCGACGGCTTCACCGGGCCTGTAAATCTCGGCAATCCCGGAGAGTTCTCTATGCTGGAACTGGCTGAACTGGTGCTGAAATTGACAGGCTCACGCTCAAAAATTGTGCACATGCCTCTTCCGGCTGACGACCCGACGCAGAGAAAACCGGTTATTGAGCTTGCACAAAAGGAACTGGGCTGGAGTCCGACAATAAACCTCGAGGACGGCCTCAAGGACACGATAGACTATTTCCGTGAGGTGCTGAATGTATAGGCTGTTCGTAAAGAGACTGCTGGATATTGCGCTGAGTCTGGCGGCCCTTGTTGTGCTGGCAGTTCCGATGTGTGTGTTTGCCATGATGATTAAGCTCGAGGATAGGGGAAGTGCATTGTTCGCGCAAAAGAGAGTTGGGATTCACAAGAGGCACTTCATGATGTACAAGTTCCGGTCAATGCGAAACGACACACCGCACGATGTACCGACTCATATGCTGGAGAATCCGGAGCAATACCTTCTTAGATGCGGAAAGTGGATGCGGAAATACAGCATTGACGAGCTTCCGCAGATAATCAATATCCTGAAGGGGGATATGTCGATAGTCGGGCCAAGACCTGCGTTGTGGAATCAGTATGACCTTCTGGCTGAACGCGACAGGTACGGTGCGAACGACATTAAGCCTGGCCTGACGGGATGGGCGCAGATAAATGGGCGCGATGAGCTGGAGATTTCGGAGAAGGCAAGGTATGACGGGGAATATGTACAGCGTGAAAGTTTTGCGTTTGATGTGATGTGCGTGTGGCGTACGGTAATTAATGCGGTTCGTCATGAAGGAGTAGTTGAGGGCGGAACCGGGGCGAAGCATATACAGCAATCATGAAGGGGTGTGATAGGCATCACATGAGGTTACGTAGAACATAGCGACGCAAAACTTCCTAGAAATGAATACATTCACAAAAATTACGGCCCTGATTCCCTCAGAGCCGCAGCAATTTCTTATGCCTCTATCGGAATTTCTGCCTCATCCTGTCTCGGCCAAGTCGAAGTCCACGTCCTCACTGGCATTCCCCAGATGTTGATGAACCCCACCGCCGCAGAATGGTCGAACGTATCTCCCTCAGAGTAAGTCGCCAGATCATGACGGTAAATGCTCTTGGCCGCCTTCAAGCCCCTCACTACTGCACTGCCCTTGAACAGCCTCATCTTCACCGTGCCGTTCACGTAACGCTGAGTGTCGTTGATGAATGCGTTGATCGCGTCCCTCAGCGGCGAGAACCAGTAGCCCTCGTAGGTCAGCTCGGCGAATCTTGTCTCAAGCTCCCTCTTCGTCCTGAGCACCTGTTTATCCAGCGTCAGCGTCTCCATTGCGCGGTGAGCAGTCAGCAATGTAGTTGAGCCGGGGCACTCGTAAACTTCCCGCGACTTGAACCCTACAAGCCTGTCCTCCACCATGTCAACCCTGCCTATTCCGTGCCGGCCTGCTATCTTGTTGAGCTTCTGGATAAGTTCAATTCCGTGCATCCTCTCGCCGTTCAGTGCCGCAGGTATTCCTCCCTCAAACGTAATCTCCACGTATTCGGGAGCATCAGGGCCTTCGAGCGGGTTAGCCGTCATCTCGTAGGCATCTTCCGGCGGCTCGTTCCACGGATCTTCGAGCAGGCCGCACTCAATCGAGCGTCCCCACAGATTATCGTCCGTGCTGTAGGGTGAACCTGCCGTAGCCTTCACGGGGATTCCGTGCTTTTCGGCGTACTCTATCTCTGCCTCGCGCGTGAAGTGCCAGTCCCGGACAGGAGCAAGCACCTTGATTTTCGGGTTAAGTGCCGTTGCGCAGACCTCTATGCGCACCTGATCCTGACCCTTGCCGGTGCACCCGTGTGCTACTGCTACCGCTCCCTCCTTGTTCGCAATGTCTACCAGCGTCTTGGCGATGAGCGGACGGGACAATGCGGACACAAGAGGATATGTTCCCTGATACATTGCGTTGGCCTTCAGCGAGGGATATACATAATTTTCCACAAACGTCTTCTTCAGGTCGAAGATATATGCTTTGACTGCTCCGCTGTTAAGAGCTTTGGCTTTAGCGGCCTGAAGGTCAACGTCCTTCTGTCCTACATCGGCAGTCATCGTGATTACGTCATAGCCTTGTTCTGTGAGCCACATTACAGCTACGGAAGTATCAAGCCCTCCGCTGTAGGCTAATACTGCCTTGCCTTTTTTCTCTGCCATGAATGAGATTCCTTCTCTCGGTGAAAATTTGGTGATGTCAAGATAATAGCACAAACTAGTTTTATTGGATGGTGGTATACATCAAAAACTCCCTCCCCTAATCTTCAGGAGAGGGAGCAGCCTTCTCATATCATGCACATAGAGTCCAGCAGCTCATTAGAGAACCGCAATGCCCGGCCAAGCTCATAGAGTCCTTTTCCTGCACGGTCCTCCTCGCCGCCGACAAATGCACCGTACTTCTTCAGCAGCTCATAGTACAAATTCTGCACATCATCAAGCGTCAGCTTCCACTCGAATTTTTCGGTGAATAACTTTATCAGACCGTTCAAGTTCTCCAGAATCTCAACGTCAAGCCCGCTCATGCACATTCCCGCAATAATTCTGCTCATGCTCTCCGCAAAAGCATAGCGTATCTGTTCCTCGTAGGGCCTTACCTGCCAGAATACCGCAAACTCGAAATCACGCCTTATGCTTCCCACATCAGGCACAGGGCTTTCCAATTTCTGGATAATGTCGCTCGTCAGGGTAAACTCCGCCGCCATTGTGATTATTGCGGGCGGACGGGAACCTAACAGCGTAAGGTATTCCAGGAGCTGGTCATAATTCTTGACGATGTCCCTGACTCTGTCCTCCATCTTCTGCACGTCCTGGTGAAGCAGCTCATTTATCAGCCTGTAGCGTGAATTTGAGGGAATGTTATTCAGCGTGAACTGGTTGTACCCGAACTCGCTGAACATTAAGTTTACGCTGTCCTCATTGTAGAACACGGCCTGAAGTTCCTTGACCTGGTCAATTGATAGAGCGTCCATGTTTTCGGCTTCGGATATGCCGCAGGATATTGATGTGCCTCCGTTATGCTTGACGGCGAAAAGATAATTCCCCTCAATGTCCGTGATGTTTGAGTGCACGTGAACTTTTCCGGCGGAGAAAGATTTTCCGTCGCCAAGCTCGAGGCGCAAAACACTTCCTTTCATGTCCCAGCATCCTTCGGAAAATTCCGGCTTGAAGTCCCGCAACAGCGTCGTGATTCCGTAATACGCCGCCATCTGCATACGGTCGGTTATGCCCTGCTTTGCGCGGAGTTCGTAGATTTTCGCGCCGTCCTGCAATTCCGGGACGTTGCTGGGAGCTTCCGCAAGCATCTTCAGGAACGCAGGCTCAAGGTCAACGTCGAACAGCATCTTTACCAGCTGAATTGCGCGTGCCGCATAGCGCATAATCTGCACCGGCTCAATCCTGGAAATCTCGTCGAAGAACCATCCGCACGACGTAAACATTAACAGAGAGTTGCGCTGTATCTCGAGGAGCATTAGTGCCCTGACGCGCTCTTCGTGCGAAAGTTCGCGGCCTACGTTCTTTCGCAGAAAGATATTCACGCTGTCGTCCGACCTGTCCAGAATCACGTCGATATACTTGTCCCGTGCCTCCCAGCAGTCATTGAACATGCTGTTGTGCTCGTAAATATCGGCCAGCTTGTCGCGCAGGAAGTTCAATGCGTCGCGAAGGGGCTTTCTCCATTTGTGATGATAGCCTGGAGTTCCGTCCCCGCAGAAGCAGTCGCTCCTCCAGCGTTCAACCCCGTGTGCGCAGCTCCACGAAGAATTTTCGATTATCTGTGCCTCCATTTCAGGAGGGTAGAACGACAGAAATTCTCCGTAGACCGTCAATTGGGCTTCGGCTGATGTATCGATGGTCTCGAGACAGTAAGCCAGAGCCATATCACCGTGCTTGTGGTGATGTCCGTATGATTCTCCGTCGGTGGCAACGTGAGTCAGGACAGGGAAGCCTGGTTTGGGAGCAGCGTTGATGAGTTCGCGTGCAAAATTCCCTCCGTCATTGAGGAGACCTGCAAAAGCTATTTTCTGTGAGAGCGGTCCGTCATAGAAGAACAAGTTTATGCTCCGGCCTGACGGCAATTTGCACAGGTAAGCGCAGCGTGAGTCTACTTTTCCGCCGCTGACATCTTCCCATTCCTTGCGGCCAAGTATGCGCACAGCTTTGGCCTGATAGGGTGATAACACAGTGAAGATTATTCCATTTTCGGCGAGGACTTCCAGAGTCTCGGTGTCGACTGCGCACTCGGCGAGCCACATGCCTTCGGGCATACGTCCGAACCTGCTCCTGAAGTCCGCGATTCCCCAGCGTACTTGAGTTTCCTTGTCGCGGCGGTTAGCGAGGGGCATGATGATATGGTTGTAGACCTGAGCCATAGCCGGGCCGTGTCCCGAGAATCTTTTGCGGCCTATTTTGTCTGCCTCGAGGATTGCCTCGTAGCAGAGCGGGTCTTTCTCCTCAAGCCATGCAAGAAGTGTCGGGCCTATGTTGAAGCTCATGCGCGAGTAATTGTTGCAGATTTTGCGTATGTCTCCCTTTTCGTCGAGAATGCGCGAAGCTGCGTTGCGGCTGTAACACTCGGAAGATATGCGGGCGTTCCAGTCGTGGAAGGGTGCGGCGGATTCCTGAACCTCTACGGCTTCGAGCCAGGGGTTTTCGCGCGGCGGCTGGTAGAAGTGTCCGTGAATGCAAATGTATTTTGGCAAGCAATAAGTCTCCTTTCGTGAATTAGGGATAATCTATCGTTAATTATACTCACCCTCACAAATTTTGCGGGCATAAAGCGGACGTACACAGGACACTCAAAAGCGATGAGTAATTCTACTGTACCCCCCCCCCCCAGAAATTACTGGTATTATTCCGCTATTCCCAAACAAAACAAAATGAGGAGGAAACGGACTGAAAAAAGCTGTTGTGCTGCTGGCGATTCGGGGCAATAATCGAAGCTATGTTTATGTTCTTCGTGAATCCATGTGAGAATGTTTCGTGTTTGCCGATAGTGTACTAATGAAAGGAGAAAAATCATGTTGAAGAAGTCGAGAGTTATTGCGGTGTTGTCGGTGTACGTCATGATGTTTGCGGTCGTTGAGCCTGCATTTGCATGGTGGGGTGAGGATACTGCGTACAGTGGTTTCATGGGCGGTGGCTTTGGAGCAGTTGTCGGCGCATTAGTCGTAGGAGCTGCTGTTGTTGCGACTGGCGGACTCGCTGCTCTGCCTGCTGCCGCTACTGCAATAGGAGGAGCTGCCGCAACTGGTGCTGTTTATGGCGGTGCCGGAGGAGCAGTCGTAGGAGCTGGAATAGGGGCTGCAACTGACAAGGAAACCGTAGATAACTGTGCTAAAACAGTTTCTGTATTAGGGGATGAAATTGTGGCTGGAATAGTGGTAGCAGCTGGGGCAGGGGAAGTCGCGGAAAAGTATCTGCCTCCGGCCCTCGTGCTGGGGGCATGCCTTTTACCTAAAAACAATCCCCCCTGCATTCCACAGAGGGGATTTTTGTTTGCTCGTTACGCTGTTTTAGTCTGCCACTTCTCGATGAGTTCTACCAGCTTGCCGTTCAGCACAAGGTTCTTCATGAACAGCACAAACGGTACAACCAGAACCGCAAGCACAAAGCAGTTCAGCCACGAGTCCAGGCTCAACGCCTCTACGCTCAGGACTTCTCCGCCGAACTCAATGAATACCCACTGCAGTACAAAGATGAACAGCATCGTCAACACGCAGTTCAACGACGAAGCCATGCGCATACCGTTGAACGTGATGGACATCATGAACACCGCGAAGAGTGCCGTCTTCAGGTAAGTGATGTCAACATTACCGAACAATCCTCTGACTTTCGGCACAAACAGCACAGCCAGGCATATCACCGTGATGTACGCTGCCCCCGTCAAAATGTCGCTTAACATGGACTTCGTGATGATGTTCTCATCGCGCGGAATTGGCTTCTCGTTCATGTAAGACTCGCGTGGCGGTTCTGACCCGAAAGCTATTGCCGCGAGGGTATCCATCGCTAAATTGATGAGCAGCAGCTGAATTACCGTTAGTATCACATTTTCGCCGAACATAGGCCCGAAGAAGCATAGAGCTACCGCCGCAACGTTCACCGTCAGCTGGAACACGAGGAACTTCCGGATGCTCTTGAACATGCTGCGTCCGTAAAGTATCGCCTTCGCAATGGACTTGAAGTTGTCGTCCAGAATCGTAATATCTCCGGCTTCCTTCGCTACTTCCGTCCCTGAACCCATCGCAAAACCAACGTCTGCCTTCTTGAGCGCAGGGGAGTCGTTCACTCCGTCGCCTGTCATACCAACAACGAGGTTAAGCTCCTGCGCAATTTTGACGAGCCTGCTCTTGTCGGAAGGCAGTGCTCGCGAAATTACGCGCAGGTCCGGAAGAATTGCCTTCAGTTCGTCGTCAGTCTTCTCCGCCATTTCCTGAGAGGTCATCGCAATTTCTTCTGGGCTGGTGATTAATCCGGCTTCCTTCGCTATTGCTGTTGCTGTCTCCTTGCGGTCGCCGGTTACCATGATTACCTGAATGCCGGCCTTGCGCACCTGCTTTATCGCATCTACAGCTTCCTTCCTGACGTTGTCGCGAATACTCAGCACGCACACTAACTCCATGCCCATACCTGAGTCTTTGGCGATTGCAAGAAGTCTCATTGCGCGTCCGGCCTGAGTGTTGATGTACGTGTCCAATTTCTTCACTGAAGGAATGTTTGTGCATTCAGCGATAATCTTTTCGGGTGCTCCCTTGATGTACTTCGTGCCGTTCGCAAATTCCACAGTTGAGGTCTTCTTGTCGGAGTTGAACGCCTCGAAAGATTTCACGTCCTTCTTGCGTGACTCAATCTCACTAAGAACGTCGGCGTGCTCAAGGAAAAATCCCATCAATGCACGGTCTGTACTGTTACCGCCGATTACTTGGCCGTCTCCGACGGTTGCGCTGTTGTTCACGCCAGCTCCAGATATGAGGTCGTCAAGTAAAGCCTTGGGCAGTTTCTCGAACGACTTATATGCTTTAGCATCCGGACCTGCTACCTCCGCGATGGTGAGTCTGCCCTCTGTGATCGTTCCGGTCTTGTCGCTGAAAAGAATATTCAGGCTTCCGGCGGTCTCGAGTCCGTTGAGTTTCCTCACAAGCACGTTATCGCCCGCCATCTGCATTGACTGGAAGGACATCAGCATTGAAGTGAGCATAGGCAGTCCTTCAGGAACAGCACACACAACGATAGTTACGGCTACGGTGATTGCGTCGATGATTAAGCGCGCCCAAGCGTAACCGTCAGCCGGGAGATTTCCGCCCATAAGCGTACGCAGGATAATTCCCACGAAGATAGCTGTTGCTCCGGTGTAGCCGAAGACCGAAATTTGGTGTGCGAGCTTGCCGAGTTTGACCTGAAGGGGAGTTTTGCGTGTAGCTTCCTGAACTTCGAGGGCAAGTTCTCCGAATAAAGTCTTGTCGCCGACAACGTCAACCTTCATGTAGCATTCGCCGGAGACGACGACAGTCCCGCGATACACATAGTACTTGTTGAGGAGGTCGCGGGTGTTGAACGAAACGTTTTCCTCATTAACAATCTTCTCCGCTTCCTCAGTCTCGCCGTTGAGTGCTGACTGGTCGACCTTGATACTTCCGCTAATTATCGTCCCGTCTGCGGGTATCTTGTCTCCTGCCTGAAGGAACACTACGTCTCCGGCGACTACTTCACTGACGTGAACTTCATGAATGCTGGAATTGCGGATGACCTTTGTTGTTTCTCCGGCTTCCTGCTGAGACTTGAGGAGTGAGGCTTTTTGTTCCTGCTTGAACTCTGTGATTGAGGAAACTCCTGAAGCTATCAGGACAGCGACGAGAATCCCGAAGGGTTCGAACCATTCTGCTCTGCCCATGAAGAACAGCACCAGTTGTATAACCAGTGCGCATAACAGAATGATGATCATGGGGTCGGAGAGAGATGCGAGGAACTTGGTGAGGAGAGGTTCACGCGGAAGTTCGGTTAGGGCGTTTGAGCCGAATTGTTCTCGGCTCTGCTGGACTTCTGAGTCAGTTAGTCCCTTAATGTCTGGCATAAAGAATAATCCTCCTGTAAAAGTTTTGTGGATAGAGTGATTATAGCCTGTATCATGAAAAAAACAAAAGCTCCCCTGAATTTTTCGAGAGGAGCTGATGCCTTGCTAAATCTTATTCAGCAGATCAAGCCATTTTGAGGCTATTGTGCCGGTTTCATAAAGTGCTGAGTTCTCGAAGGAGGCTCTGCCCATTTTTCTGCGGAGTTCGTCATTTTTCGCAATAGCTATTATCTTCTCTGCCAGCCCCCGCACATCTCCAACGTCAACAATATAGCCGTTAACGCCATCATGGATCATGTCAGAAGGGCCATAATTGCAGTTGAAGCTGACTACAGGAAGTCCGCAGGTTTCTGCCTCGATAAGTACCATAGGAAGCCCCTCATAGATTGAGGTCATCGTCATAATGTCCGAAGCTAGATACTCACTCTTGATGTCGCTTACAGGAGGGTGAATGTGCACGAAGTCCTCAAGGCATTTTTCGGCAATAAGGCGTTGCAGAAATGGTTCATCATCGCCCTTGCCGAATATAGTTATGTGCCAGTCGGGGATTTCGGGTTTCATGATTGCCGCAGCTTCTATCAGAGCAGGAAAATTCTTCTGCTCAATAATACGGCCTACAGCTATGATCCTTTTAGTGTTTAGCGGTGAAGTCTTGTCCCTAGTGAAAGATATCGAATTGGGAATGACGAATATTCTGTTTTTGTCAACAACATCGTAGTAATTTTCAGAATCGCCTTTTGTGAGGCACACCAGAGCATCGCAACGGTGATATACGAATTTTCTGATAGCATTTAACACTCTGCCGAAGGGCCTGTGATCCATGAGGGACTGATAATTGAAATGTTCGCATGCTACTTTTTTGAAGTTGCGGCCAAAAAAGTACATCATAACGCAAACTTGCCTGCCTGCCCCAAAAACAACCTCAATATTGTTATCACTAAGGTAGGCCCGAACCTTATGGATATACTTCAGCCAGCCCAGTCTTCTCTTCTCACGGCTGGTGTTTCCCGCGTGGAATAATTTTACGCTGCTGTGAAGAGGATACGGACATTTATTGTCCCCCCCCCCCTACAGTAGTTGTAACTATTACGTGCACGTTGAAGCTTCTCTCAGCAAATATGTTCGCTAAATTCACAACAGCACGTTCCGTTCCGCCTACACTTAATGTGTCCAGCAGTATCGCAATATTCGAGTACAAGCTATTACCTCCTTTATAGATTAGTGTTTATCCATTAAATTATTATACGCCCTATCGAACGCATCTTTTCCTGAATTGCACATCAACATGAAAATCAAAATTTCAAATTTATATCCGCCGAATTAATATATCGCAGGGAATTAATATTTCATGGCCGCGTAAGTTAATCACGTCTGGGGTTTCCACAGGGGTCTTCGTCCAAGAGCAAATCTTTTTAAGTGATGGATTAGACGTGTTTATGAATAAGGGGGACAATTTGCGAACGAAGTTATTGAAAGAAAATAAGCGTGCGGGTTTCCGATTACACAAACCATTTCATAATCCCATTAGAACGAAATATCCATATCGTTGTTTCCCGAACTGAATCCGTTATTGTTTATTATTTTTGTTTAATATTTTCAGCATTCGCAAGCCACTCACTCCAAGAGACTTCATAATTCGACATATAATTTTCCTCAACATACTGACAGAACAAAAGCACCAATCTTGCTTTCTCCTCATAATAAGGTGCTTTATAATTATCAGAGTTTTCGGTGTAAAGGGGATAACTTCCGCCAAGTTTAGTTTGTCGTACAATAACATCAATAGCAGGAACGTTAGGATTTTTCATCTTATCATAGAGTGTCATAAAAATTCCTGTACGACCCTTCCCAGCCTGACAATGAAAATGTAACCATGTCTTATTCATATCAATTCCCTTAACAAAACCAATGAACTCATCAATTTGCTCCGGAGTTGGCCATGTATGATCTTGAATAGGGATTCTATAATAGTGTAGGCCGAAACTTTCTACCAATTCTTTTTCAGTCAGAAATCCTCTTACATAAAAATCAGTCTCATCAACTTTGTTATCATTTTCCCGTGCGTATAACTTAACTGTTTTACCTATTAATGGTACAAAACGCTTCATTTCATCGTTGTAAATTTCATCTAAAGAGAGTTCTAAATTACCCCAATTGTGAGATTCATACCATGAAGCAGGAACTGCTCCCAAAAGTACGTGACTCTCCCTGCGCAAGTCAATAATATAAATCTCCTTGCCATCAGCGATATTGCGAAGTTCATCTGCGAGTTTGCAAAACTGCGGAAGTGAGAATTGAGCACTGCCTGATATACAAAGACTTTCTAAACCGTCTTCTCTCAGAAGAATGTCATCGATCCCGTATTTTGCATTGGTCTTGTTAAATTTATAGAGACCTTTTTTAATAAAGCGTACATTGTCCAGTTCTCTTTTCCATGCTCCAATAGAATCTCTGTCCATACGTATAAAAGGTTCAAAGGTTGCAGTGGCTTCATTTACCTGCTGTGTTATTGAAACTGCTGCTGGGGTGATACTACCAATAATTAATGATAGCCACAGCAATGAAAATAAAGCTCTTGATAAATTTTTAACTTTCATCATTTTAATACTCCTTATTAGTTATACATCTCTGCTTTTGGGCCCGTCAACATGGTTGAAAGTGATTACGGCGACTTGGTTAGCTTTTGTCCCTTCATCGAGTTTTACTGAAGTGTTGAGGCCCCGATAAGCTGTAGAAACTTACAGGGCCTTTTGGGCTGTCTACTTCACAAAAGTAACGCGGTGCTGTGAGTCTTTGTATTTCTCCGGAATTTCAGGGAATGACCTCAGATAGTCTGCAAACATATCCAGCTCTACACCGTAATCGGCTTCAACTAACTTTGCCCCCTTGAAGACGTGCCCGTCCCCGCCCTCGCGAACAATATAATTCGAGCCGACAAGTTTATATATTTTCTTCGGGTCGAGCGGTTCACCGTTCACCATAGCGTCCTTGATACGGCGTTCTCCGGAAATTTTCAGCAAATATATCTTGTCATCAGTCTGTACTGGACTCGGAACTCTTGCGTCAAGAGTATATGTCATGCCAGCAACATGAAGGAAGCCGCCGGTTCTGTTCGGATATAACCTTACGCTGTGTTCAAGCTCATCAAGTATCGTCTGCCCTGAGACTTCCCATATAGCTATACTGGTGTTATACGGCAGAACGTTCAGAGCATCTTCAAACGTTATATCTCCGACATCGATATTATTACGAATATTGCCGCCGTTCATGATTGCTACATCTGCCTTGCCAGTTTTAGCCTCAGCCGTTGAAGCAAGCAATGCATCTGCTACTAAATCAGCTAGCCCCGTCTCCTGATTCCTGATCAGCCATTCGTTATTGTCGTCTTTAGCCCGCAGAATAAAATCTGTATGGGTTAATTTCTGGCTTAACGTATCACCGTAGCGTGCCTTGATTTCGTTGACTAAAGCATCGATCTCCGGGGTCTTGCCGTCAACTCTGCTGATTAATTCCGTCTTGATGCCGCCGGTTTTTGTGATGGTAACTTGGCCGATATTCATCAGCTTTGAGCCTGTTTGAGTTATTACTACGTCTTTGCCGTCGAGATTCTTGCAGAGAAGGCCGGGCGTAACTTCATGTGAATGTCCGTCGATAAACACATCAATGTTCCGCGTACGTTCTGCGATAAACGGAGCACTCCATTCTTTTACAACGTCCTTATATTCGCCCAGATGTCCAACGAGTACGACATAATCAGCTCCTTCACTTTTTGCGGAGTCTACGGCCTTCTGAATCGCTGCTATCAATTTCTCGCCGGTGCTTTCGCCGTCAAAGTCATAGATATATTTCCCATCCTCGTCCATGAACGTTGAAGGGGTTGATATAGCTATTGACTCTGGTGTGCAGGCTCCGACAAACGCAACCTTCACATTTCCGTATTTGCGCATCTTGTAGGGGGCAAAGACTAATTTACCCGTGCGCAGGTCCCTAAAGTTCGCGGAGACGAAGCCGCATTTGAGGTTGCGTGCAAAGCTCTGAAAGTGTCCCCAGCCATAATCAAATTCATGATTGCCAGGTACTGCAATTTCGTAGCTCATTGCGTTCATGATCTCAACGATATAGCGTCCCTGCGAAATGTCGCCGATTGCTCCGCCCTGCGCCCAGTTTCCAGCGTCAACAAGCGTAACGTACGGAGTGCGCTTATGCATCGCGCGCTTGTAGTACTCGACACCAGCATAACCGATATTTTCGTCTACTCCGCAGTTCACATCGTTGGTGAATAGAATTACGATGTCATTTTTTGGAGTATTTGCCCGACATACTGAAGCAGCAAGAGCAACAGCAAGCAGAGCAAGCATAAAACGTTTTCCCATGAACAAATTACCTCCTTAAAGTAATTGCCTTCAGCGCAAGCACCGAAATAAGCATAATTATACCGAAACCTCCACTGCACCCGCCGGATGATGAATTGCCTCCGCCATTGCCGCCATTAATGCCGATGTCCTTTGTTGCGTCAACAGCCGGGCTTGACGAAAGCACCACAATCTTAATTTTCTCCGTGTGTCCCTGAGCTGTCGCGGTGATTTCTGTTGAACCTTCCTTGAGAGCCTTCACGTATCCTTCGTTCGTGATTTCTGTAACACTTTAGTCCGCTATGCTGTAACTCACGATGCCGAGAATAGGCGCGGAAATGTCGTAATTCCCGTCTTCGGTGTGAGCAACAAGCCCTATCGGTGTTTCGTCGCCGACGTGGCAGTATATAGTTCCGCCTCCAGAAGCACTTAGCCCCGTTGTTACGCCGTCAATCTGAGGAGGAAATACAACCGTAAGTTCTCCGGGAGACATCTTTGACATCAGAGCATACGTAAAATTCAAGCGACCTGTCGATGTACTGTTCTCAGTTCCGGGTATCTGCTCCCCTGATTCTCGAAGGGCTGTAGTCCGAGAGCATGGCATCAAATGCACGGTCACATGCCGCAGAAGAAACAGGGTTAACCTTAACGACTAAATCATGGTCATCATTCCCGAACAGTGCACCGAGAAGTTCGCGGAACCTCGCCCCAGTATCAATGCCGTTAAGAACTGTTGAGATTACGTCAAGTTTCGATGAAATAAGAAGATTGACGGTATTTTCAGGAAGCCAGGTTGTTGCTGCCAGACTGGTTTTGTCCTTGTTCTTCACGTCGTCCAGCAGCTTGTTGAACTTTTCCTGATCCGCGCTTACCTTGCCATAAATTGCATGGAACGGGACATAAGGGTACCACAAGTTCGCAATGTACGCGCTGTTCAGTGAGGTATCCTCTATGACTTCGTTAGCATTCTTTTTGTCGAACACAAGACCCTTTAGGATTGAGTGGATATTGCCTTCCCAAATGTTTTTTGCCGGACAGTTCTGCCACGATGACAGCAGAGTCTCGAACTTCCCCGCACAGAATGACGATACATTGCTTCCGAGATTCGGCGAAGCTATCGTTACGACTCTCCTCACTGTCCCGAGACCATAAGAGTTTGCGGTCTTGTTGCCAGTGTCGATGTCGCTGCGGAGATACTGACGGGCCAAGAGACCTCCTGAGCTGTGCGTTACGAGGTCTGCGCGTGTAGCTACGATCCCCTGCGCGTTGAGGCTGTCGAAAGTTTCCGCAATAACCTTCGCGAGTCCGTTGTTGTTGTTGGCGATAAGTTCCTTAGGGCTTTTCTCGTTGGCATAATTCCAGCTGGCTACGGTAAGTCCTGCGTCCTCGAGCTTCTGCCAGACTCCGCGTTTCGTTCCCTGAGTGTAGCCGAACGCACGCTCGTTTGTACCGAATTCTCCGTGTATCAGAACAACAGGAGGTGCCTGTAATGTGAGTGTGAGTATCTCGGTTGTCGGTGTTCCGCCTTCTGATGGTGTGAAGGTGGCCGTAACCGTGAACTGGCCTTTGGGATATGTGATTGAGTCCGGCCAAGTTTCTGGGGCAATGAATACCGCTGAGGCCTGATACACACTTCCTGCGGATGCTGCGGCTACGGGTGAGGTGATTTCGCTTCTGTCTGTGAGACGCTCAAGCCTTAAGCCTGGAATGGACGGTGATACGTTGAAGTCTACTATTCCTGCTTTGTCTGACTGGTAACGCAGGATTAGGTGAGTGTTCCCGTCAGCGACAAGTCCTGTCTTGCCGTAATCCGACGCTGAGAGATTCGCAATTGCCTCTTCAGTTATTGCCTGGCCGTCGCCCGCAAGATATGCGCTGTTGGAGACCGAGTGAATGATTCTCCCGGCAGTGAGTCCGCGCTCAAGTGCCGCAAAGTCCGCGTGTGCAGGTGCGGCCAAGAGAGACAGCACACAAAGTAACAACAAAACCTTCCTCTTCATAAAAAAGCCGCTAAGTATCGCGGCCGCCAAATACATTGCGCATATCCACGGGAACCAGTTACCAGTCATTCCGTATATGGTCTGTCTGCCGTGCTTGGGAATATCGAGGTAAATCATGCCTGTATGTACTCCCATAACATTCTGCATGTGAAGAGGCCTGCCGAACACATCGTAAAGGATGATATTTCCATTCACTGGATTCCTGAGGACCGAGAAGCCGCACTCGATAGCCCGGGCCTGTATTCCGTAGGACGTAAAGTACTGGAACGCCTGCCAGTCATAGGACGGATTGAGGAAAATATCTGCTTCCCTGCCGTTGTAGGCGTACTTGTTCGAAGTGTAATCCGCACAAATCAGATAGGTGTACTTCACGCCGTCAACCTCAACAACCGGAGTTCTGCCGTCGCCTCTTTCTGTCTCCGGTTCTTCCACAACAGGGACAAGATGATTCTTCAGGTAAGTGTTCAGCAGTTCACCTTTGCTGTTGATGAAATTCAGGGTGTTCTTGTGCTTGCCTTGTTCCGGCATCCTGAGGAGGGGAAGCAGTATATTTATGCTGTTGTCTTTGGCGATACCTTCTGCCTGGTCAAGAAACTTTGCACTCGAAGGCTCAGGGCAGACGAAAGCATCTTCCGGGAAAACAAGCAGTGTCGCCTCATTCCGCGCTGCCTGTTCAGCACGCTGCTTGATGATATCGACGTTTGCCTGAAACACCTTCTCTTCATCCGAGCCGTCATAACGTGCAAGAATTGACTTGTCTTCGAGCAGCAGGTTAAAGTTCTCCACACTCGCGGCGACTTTCACTGTCTGGTCGCTCGTTGTGATTTTCTCGACAGTCGTCATACCTATTCCTGTTACGACGACGACAAAAATTCCATAGCCGACAGCATTCATCACTGTATCCCTGTGTATGCCTTCCTCCCAGATGTAATTTGCGACAGAAGCGAACAGCGTAACCACAAACGACACTCCTACCACGCCTGTAACGCTCGCAAGCTGCATGAGGCCCAAGTTCCAGAACTGTGACACTGATAGCGAAGTCATGACCGAGATAAACGGATTATCGATGAAGAACTCGGACACAGCAACTGCCGCCGGAAACGCATAATAAGCGATGATGCGTTTTGCCCCGAACTTCCGGCAGAGGAAATACACGAGGAACGGGAACCACATCCTTATTCCTTTGAACGAGCAGAAAACTTGATTCATGATGTTGGGGTCATCCTCAACGAGCCTGAAGAACGTGATGTTGGCGACAATGATTATCCCCGCAAGCATAAGAATGATCGATGACCACTTTGTGCGGTTGTTGATGAACCGGATTAACGGAACGGCGAAAATCCACGCGCATATGCCTGTGTTGAAGATGCCGTAGGAAAACGTCGTCAGCACCAGCCCCAAGACCAGCCAGAAATAGGGATGCTTCCTCTCAAATTCGCTCATGATAATATTCATTCTCCTTTCGTTACAGAGAAAGCGGAGAAGCCCTGCGCATTGAGAACTTCTACGCCGTTTATCTTTTGCTGCTATCTGCCAGTCATGTATGCCGCGATTCGTTTCGCGACGTTGTCCTTGATGTTGCTGTAGTAATACGTGTAATCGTTGTCGTGTCTGCCGTCCGGACCAAAGAGAGCAGCAAACAGATTGGCGACCTCTTCAGGAAGCGGCCGGGCTTTGACATTCGTTATAACCACGCCGCGGGCAAGGTTAATCTGTGCGTCCGCACCAATATCGCCGATTTCGGGTTCGCCGGTTTCCTCATTCGCAAAGAGCGAGCCTAAATTCTCACTTGCCGGAGCATAAGTTTCATCGAGCTTCCAGTTCAGCGGGTTAATACTGATAGCGTTCGGGAGTACCACAGAGTTCGTGGCGTTCATCTCGAGGTTCTTCCTGCCCTCAGTGTTCCAGCTGATGATGACTCCCGTGTCATTCTCGCCCTTCGCGAACTTCAAGTGCGGGCAGGCTTCTAGGTCGTCCTTCGTTACTGAGAAGCCGATAACGTAAGCGGCTATCATGCGCTTGTAGTAGTCGGGGTGTTCCTTGAAGTACTTTTCCAGAACGAGCTTTGCTATTGCCGAACCCTGACTGTGTCCTGCAAGAATGAAGGGGCGGCCGCCGTTATACTTCTCGAAGTAGTAATCGAGAGCAGCGGTTATATCCTCGTACGGCACACCCAAAAGTGCAGCATCGATATTCCCGGTCTTCTTTTGGACTTCTCCTGCATACCGCAGGCCGGATTGGCGGTAGTACGGCATGAACACATTGGTGGAGTCTTCGTACACGGTAGCATGGGACATGTATTCTTCCTCAAAACCAGCCAGCATTTCTTTGTTGTCGATAGCCGCGTAATCGGGCGCGCCATCCTCGAAGCTGCTCACGATATACGCCGTCGAGTTGATGTAGAACGTGTCAACGTCCTTCGTAATCTCCGGGATTTTGTACCAGCTTGCTGGCTGAGAGTAGTCGGGAGCTTTCCCCGCGTTCGCCTTATATGCTGATATGCGCTTGGCCGCATTGTCCTTGATGTTGTTGTAATAGAACGTGTAGTCGCCGTTGTGGAAGCTCTGCGGTCCGAAGAACTCAGCTCCCCAAACAGGTTCGGAGTCTGCGTGCGTCAGGATCACTCCGCGATTGAGGACAACCTGAGCGTCTGCTCCAATATCGCCGATTTCGTACGTGCCGGTATTTTCGTTCAGGACAAGAGAGCCTTTGTTCTCGCTCGCCGGTGCGTAAGTGTCGTCGAGTTTCCAGTTCAGAGGGTTAATGCTGATTTCGCCGGGCAGTACAACGACGTTTGAGACGTTCCATTCTACGTTCTTGAGGCCTTCGGTGTTCCAGCTAACTATGACTCCTGTATCGCTTTCGCCCGTAGCGAACTTCAGGTGAGGATTGGCGGCGAGGTCGTCCTTCGTTACGGAGAAGCCTATAACGTAGGCCGCTATCATGCGCTTGTAGTACTCCGGGTGCTCCTTGAAGTAGTCCTTCAGCACGAGGGTGATAATGCCTGAGCCTTGACTGTGCCCAGCAATGATGAACGGACGGCCGTTGTTGTAGTTCTCGAAGTAATAGTCGAGCGCGGCGGTTATGTCCTCGTAGGGAGTGGCGGAAAATGCTTTGCGCGGGTCTCCGCTCTTCTTCCCGATTTCTCCCGCGTACCTCATTCCGGCCTGGCGGTAATACGGTATGAACAGGTTAGTGGATTCCTCGTACGCGCTCGCCATAATCATATGGTCGAACTTCACGCCCTCTAACATTTCGGGGTTGTCGAGCGGAGCGTAATCCGGGTCGCCTTCATTTGCGGCCATGTAGTCCGTCGGGTAGACGAAGAACGTATCGACATCCTTAGTGATGGGCGGAATCTTGTACCAGCTTGCGAACTTGGAATAGTCGGGAGCTTTCACGGTTCCTGCCTTATAAGCTGCAATCCGCTTCGCTACGTTGTCCTTGATGTTGTTGTAGTAGAACGTGTAATCATTGTCGTGACGGGCATCAGGTCCGAAGAAGTCATATACTATCTTTGCGGCAAAATCGGGTATCGGTCCGGCTTTGGCGTTCGTTACCACCACTCCGCGAGCAAGATTTACCTGCGCATCTGCCCCAGCATCACCGATTGATGGCTCGCCGGTTTCCTTGTCCTCTATCAGCGAGCCTAAGTTCTCACTCACAGGTGCGTAGGTCTCATCTAGCTTCCAGTTCAGAGGATTGATGCTGATTGTTCCAGGCAGTACAACAACGTTGGCAGCGTTAGTCTCCACATTCTGCTTGCCTTCAGTGTTCCAGCTGACGATTACGCCCGTATCACTCTCGCCGGATGCGAACTTCAGGTGAGGGTTTGCCGCGAGGTCATCTTTCGTAACGGAGTAGCCGATGACGTAAGCCGCAACCATTCGTTCATAGTAATCGGGATGTTCTCTAAAGTACTTCTTCAGCAGGCGCAAAGTAATAGCTGAACCCTGACTGTGTCCGGCGATAATGAACGGACGGCCATTGTTGCAGTGTTCGAAGTAGTAGTCGAGAGCTGTGGTTATGTCCTCGTAGGGCATTCCGAGAAGTGCTGCATCAAGGCTCCCGGTCTTCTTCCAGGCTTCTCCTGCATACCGCAGGCCTGACTGCCGGTAATACGGCACGAATACATTGGTGGAATCTGCGTACACGCTTGCCTGCGTCATGTATTCGACCTCAAACCCTTTCAGCATCTCCTCGTTGTCGAGTGTCGCGTAGTCAGGAGCACCGTCCTCGAAGCTCCCCATGATGTACTCAGTCGCGCAGATGTAGAATGTGTCGACATCCTTTGTGATCTCCGGGAACCTGCACCAGCTGGACGGCTGGGAATAGTCAGGAGCTGGCGATGCACCGGCGCATACCGCCAGAGCGAAGACCAGAACTCCGCACACTGCCAACGCAAAAACGTTCTTCTTCATGAAGTTCATCTTTTCGGTCAAATGCAGTAGTACTTACTCAGGAAATATGTCCTGTCCCAGTCAATAATTTTCAGCTCGGACTCCTTTGCCGGGTGAATATCGAACTCGTCGAGTATCATCAACGGCTTGTTCTCCAGATCGTAGAGCGGCCATTCATGAGCTTTTCCGTCAGGCGAATCTTCTGCACTGAGCGACGGGTTACCCGTTTTCGCGAACTGTACCCACATCTTGCGCATCGTCTTCGAGAACGTCTCATCGAATCTTCTCCCCGTAACAAGAGTCTCCTCCGCGTGGTTGAAGACTGTCGACAGCTCTACCGCATGTCCGCTCTTCATTTTGGGAATAGAAGATTCAACCCTGAAGTAGTAGGTATAGGATTTTCCTCCGGCCTTCGCCTGGTTCTCCGACATCCTGAACAGCGGCGCGATGAACACAATTTGATCAAACAGGCGGCTTGTGCTTGTGTAGTCGGGACTAACGTCTTTCACGTTCCTGCAGAAGCCCTCAACTAACGCCATCTCTTCTTCCGTCAGCTGAGCCAGCTTCTTGGCCTTGAGGTCAGCGGCCCATTCGTCATAGAAGTCCCCGAAGCCGACAACAAAGTAGCCCATTTCGTCCTTAGTGCAGCCCTGCAGGAAATCTATATCCTTTGCCGCGCCATTTGCATACGCCTCGTAAGGGTCAAGAGGCAGATATTTTCCGTCCCTTTCCGCCCAAACCCGGAGCGTGAGAATATCTGCTTCGTCAACAAATTTCCTGACATCCAGCTTCTGCAGGTCGGCAACTGTTTTACACCCTAATTTTTCCATCAGCTCATTCGTGCAGGCGATGGCTTGTTCAGTTGAGCGGGTGAAGACTGGTGAGCCGCTTTGTGCGATTACGCGCCTGAAGTATTTGTGAGAGCCTTCGATTAGGGGAAGCAGGGATACACTTCCGCCGCCTGCGGACTGACCCATGATAGTAACGTTGTCGGGATCACCGCCGAAGCCTGCAATGTTCTCGTGTACCCACTTCAACCCCATAATCTGATCCATAAGGCCAAGATTCTGAGCGTCAGGGTAATCCTTACCATCCGGAAGATGGGACAAGTGAAGGAAACCAAAAACACCGAGCCTGTACTCGATTGAAACAAGGATTACGTCAGGATTTTCCTTGACGAAATTACTGCCTTCTTCACGTGGTTCAACCGTTCCTCCAACTTCAAAAGCACCGCCGTGAATCCACACTATAACGGGCTTATTTTTCACGCCGTCGTCAGCTTTCCATACGTTCAGATGCAGGCAGTCTTCGCCCTGCACGTAAAGTGAGGCAATTTGCCAGATGTCATTTACTTGGCAGGGACTCTTTCCGTTGTAATACGCCTCATAAACGCCGTCGTCAGGAACTACATCAACCGGTGCTTTCCAGCGGAGTTCACCTACAGGCTGTTTCCCGACAAAAGGAATACCCTTGTAGGCGATGACATCTCCCGTTTTTCTGCCGACAAACGTGCCGTTAATGCACTTCACTGCGAGGGACTCATCATAATTGCCGTCAGAGATCCTTTTGTTCTCACCGTACAGTGCCAGCATTCTCTCTTTCGCCTCATTCATTGCTGACGAAGCAGAAGGGACAGTTTCCCCGAAAGCACAGCCGCTCATCACGGCGGCCAGCAGCATAACACTCAACAATTTGCGCATAAAAATACCTCCTTATGTATTGCGGAAGCGAAGAAAACCTGCGTTCTGCAGACTTTCCCCGCTCCCGCCTTTGCTTACGCTTAAAGCATGTAGTATTTGATCAGGAAATATGTCCTTTCCCAATCCACAATCTTAAGCTCTGATTCTGTTGCCGGATGGATGTCGAACTCGTCAAAGACCATTACGTTCTTGTTCTCCAGGTCGTAGAGAGGCCACGACTTTGCTTTGCCGTCTGGGGACATGTCCGCGCTGAGTGAAGGATCAGCAGTCTTCGCAAACTGCACCCACATTCTGCGCATGGTCTTCGAGAAAGTCTCGTCATAATCTTGTCTTCCTCCGCTAAATTCAGGATGGCAGAATAAAATCGGGACCTCTTCAAAATGTGCGGCTTTCAGTTCCGGTGAAGATTCCACCCTGTAGTAATAGGTGTAGGATTTGCCTCCGCCCTGTGTCTGACTCTCCGACATTTTGATTGCGCCGTCAATAAACCAGCTATGACCGAAAAGCCGGCTGTCAGGTTCCCAGTCTTCTCCTCCCGCTTCATTGCAGTAGCTCTCGATACGCGTTTTCTCGTCATCCGTCAGCAGATGGGCATACTTCTTCGTCGTGCGGTCAGCAGCCCACGCTTTGAAGTTTTCGACTCCCCAGTCGAACACAAAGCAATTCATCTCGTCTTTGTTGCAGCCCTGAAGAAACGCTATATTCTTCGCCGCTCCGTTTGCGTAGGCCGAATAGGGATCAAAAGGCAGGTGGATTCCGTCTCTCACGGGGAAAATGCGCAGTGCGATGACCTTTCCTGCTGTGTCCACCAGCTTACGGGCATCGACATTCTGCAGGTCAGCGACGGTTTTACAGCCGAGAGCATCCATCAAGTCATTCGTGCACACAATGGATTCTTCCAGAGAGTTAGTCTGCGAGGGAGAACCGCTTTGTGCGATAACCCGCTTGAAGTACTGCTGAGAGCCGTTAATCAGGGGAAGCATGGTTACGCTCCCGGCACCGGCAGATTCACCCCAGATAGTAATGTTGTCGGGGTCTCCGCCGAAGCCCGCAATGTTTTCATGAAGCCACTTCAACGCTGCCTTCTGATCCAGGAGGCCGAGATTCTGAGCGTCAGGGTAATCCTTGCCGTCCTCCAAATGGGACAGGTGGAGGAAACCTAACGCTCCGAGCCGGTACTGAATGGAAACGACGATTACATCAGGATTTTCTTTTACGAAATTGGTGCAGTCAAATATCTCAAGGCCCGTTCCGCCAGACACAAAAGCTCCGCCATGTATCCACACAATGACCGGCTTCTTCTCCGAGTTCTTCTCGTCGGCCTTCCAGACGTTGAGATAAAGGCAGTCTTCACCTTGAGGGAGTCCGAGTGCCTCATCCTGGCAGGAGGCTTTCCCGAAGTAGTACGCTTCATACACTCCGTCGTCCGGGACAACGCCGACAGGAGCCTTCCAGCGGTATTTCCCTACGGGCTGTTTACCTACGAACGGAATACCCTTAAAGGTAATGACACCCTCAGACTTTCTCCCGACGAACGTACCATTGATGCATTTGGCCGCAAGCGACTCGTCATACTTGTCGTCAATTATCGGCTTGTTTTCTCCATACTGCGCTCTCAATTCTGCTTTCGCTTTTGCCAGAGCATCATTCCCGCCCTGCTCTTCTGAAGAGAAAACCTTTTTACCCTCGAAGTATGTTGCTGAGGGCTTGGCAGTGTGAATCTCCGTTGCCGGGCACGTCAGCACATCCTTGTTCACGAGGAGGAAGTCTGCGTATTTGCCTTCCTTGACACTTCCGCGCTCATCCTCAAGGAACATCTGCTTTGCACAGTTAATAGTCAATGCTGTGAGTGCCTGTTCGCGGGTGATGAGTTCTTCAGGCCACCACGGACTCCCGTTCTCGGAGTGAAGCACGCCAGTAACAGCGATCTCCATTATGCCGAACGGATCATCAGGACTACCGGAGAGCGCAGGATAGTCTGAGTGCATTGACGCGGGGGTGCCGTAGTCAAAGTATGACTTCATGGGATAAGACTTGTCCTCCTGACCTGCAGGAGTCATTCCGTGCTCACGAATATACTCAGCTGCTCCTGCCGGCATATGGTGCCAAGTTACACCCGAAGTAACATAGATGTTGTGGTCTGCAATGCGCTGATAGTCCGCGTCGTTGACGTTACGCACGTGAACCAGAGTGTTGCGCATTTCGGGCTTCCCGCCGTTGACGAAAGCGTTGACCGCACAGTTTACGGCTTTGTTGCCCAACGCGTGAATGTGTATAGTCAGTCCCTTTTCGTTGGCTTTGCGCGTAAGTTCGGTCAATTCTTCCTCTTTCCAGTTGGGGATTCCCTGATGGCCATCAGGATAAAGAGGCTCAACATACCCTGTACCTGTTTCCACTGTTCCGTCCATGAGGAGCTTGATCCATCTCGGCATTACGCGTTTGGAGGCGAATTTCTTTGCGTCAACAGCCCTTGCCAGAGCCTCGTCCATATCCATCCAGCTTTCAATCTCGTAGGGCAGACCCACTACGAAGTGCAGCTTGCCGGCCTTATCCAGCTGCTGAACGGCCTTATAGTAGTTTGTGTTGACGAAATAGTTTCCCCAGCCTTCGTGGTACATAGTGTAACCTTCTGACAACATGTGATGCTCTATCTCCGCCACGTTCGATATGGCCATGTCAAGCGTATAGATATCGTCAAGGAAGGAACGCACATAAGTTTGCGCCTGTTCCGACAGAAAACCGTTAGGAATGCCGTTGTCGTCTACTCCGATTTCGCCGCCGCGTAATTCTGTCTTGCCCGCAGAGCCGTCTTCCTTCATGATGCCTGCCTTGACCAGCAGGATGGTGTTCGCCAAAGCCTTGTGGCATTCATCGTCCAAGAAATACATCGGAATATCACTGCAGATGGCATCCAGCTCCTGGCGGGTCGGTATATGCTTCTGAAAGCGCATGAGATTCCAACCCTGACCAAAGGTAGCCGTTGCCCCCGTGTTCCTTGCCTTTTTGACTGCTGCAGGAACTGTCTCCTTCAGAAAGTGCTCCGGGGTCTCCTCCAAATCAATCACCGTGCCGACCGTTTTGAGGGCGTAACCCAGCATGTAATGCGCGTGTCCGTTGCCACATCCTGGCATCACGAGTCCCTTCCCGGTGTAATCGACAACTTCGGTCTTGTCTTCATCAACGAATGCTTCCGCACCCTTCTTGTCGCCAACATAAACGTACCTGCCGTCTTTCACGGCGAATGCTTCCACAATCTTATTGCCTTCGGACGTGAAGATTTTGCCATAGACCACGAGATCAGCCTCTTCTGCAGAACTGCAGGTAGCGAAACTGAAAGCCGCAAGCACGGCTAATAAGAGGCTCAACACTTTTTTAGATATACTCATCTTATCTTCTCCTATGAATTTTTGCCCTGAAATGTTAGAGAAAGGTTAGTCCAGCTTGAAGTCGTAATGCTTCGTATAGTTCTTCTGAATGTTCAGGCGGAGCGTCCTGTTCGCGAAGTCGTAAACCGCTGTGTGCCACGTCTGCCAGAAGTTATTAGGCTGAATGTTCCTGTCGTGCAGCTTGTAGGTGTCAATGCTGTACTGGATCACAGCCTTGAAGTCCATAGGAGCACTCGCTATAGTCAGACTCCCTCCAGTGAACTCCGTGTACCAGAACGGCTCTGTCCCAGCTTCATACGCTTGGGTATATTTCACGCGCTCCATCAAGCGAGCCATTCCTTCAGCAGATTTTCCGCCCTCGTCGTAATGTTCCTTCAGGATGGCGTAACGCTCAACTCCGCAGGCACTGGGCGTAAGGATAGGGAAACCTTCATAGACTTTTCCTGCGACTGTTTGCCCTGTCTGCGCGATATACATTGCGTAAGGAGTGTTAGGCGCGTAGTTGACGTAGAAGTTCGTCATGATGTTGTCCGTGTCGTTCCTGGCGACAAGTTCGCCGTCGATGCACTCGATGATATAAGTCTCCTTCTCGTCAGACAGCATCCAGTGAAGCCCCCATGTGCCATAACCGCCGTAAATGTCCATGTCCTTCAACAGCTCTACACCATGAGCGGCGGATTTTGCGTGATCGAGAACGTAGCGGACTACCGCAACAGCATGAATGCGGGGGTTGCCGTAGTTGGTCGAGAGCAGAGTAGCGAAGTCCATATCAGGGGCAGGAGCAACGTTGCAGTTCATGGCTACGCCGTTTTCGTTGATGCCGTCAAAGGTCAGGTTGGGCATTGCGAGCATCTGAGCTTCCGAAATCTTGTCGACCTCGCTTGATTTCAGCGTGAGAATCGCGGACATGCCTATACTTGCGTAACGTCCCTCTTTTGCGGCGACCTTGATCACGAACTCCGGAACATCAGCGTAATCCAGATCCAGATTGCGGCCGTAGAAGTTACCGTTGCGGACAGCGGAGCACGCGAAGCCGGTTTTGACCTGTTCGCCCGTCGTGAGGTCAGGCACGTAGTCGGTGTACTCCACGTAGTACAGGTAATCGGCCAGCTTTTGGGGAGCCGTGAAGGTGGATGCCTGCGCTGAAACTGCAAGCATGAGGACGAGAAGCAGTACTCCCGTGATGGAAAAGATGCGGGAATGATTCTGTGTTTTCTGTTGCATCATAATAGATACCTCCAGTTATAGTTACTGTAAGGACAAACAGACTGGGAAAACTTTCTTTCCCTCGAAGTAAGTTGCTTCGGGCTTGGCCGTGTGAATCTCCGTTACAGGACATGTCAGCACGTCCTTATCGACAAGCAGGAAGTCAGCGTACTTTCCTTCTTTGACGCTTCCGCGCTCGTCCTCGATGAACATCTGTTTTGCGACATTGATGGTCAGAGCCGTTAGTGCCTGCTCTCGCGTAACGAGTTCCTCAGGCCACCATGCCTTCGCGTTCTCGAGATGATATACACCCGTAACCGCAATCTCCATAATCCCGAACGGATCATCAGGCGAACCGCTCAATGCCGGGAAGTCCGAGTGCGAGGACACGTTGATTCCGTAATCAAAGTAGGACTTCATGGGATAACCTTTGTCCTTCATGCCTTCAGGAAGTATCGCGCTCAGCACCTCCTGCAGCTCATCTTCTGCATGATGCCAGAGCATACCCTCAGTTACGTAGATGTTGTGATCCGCCATGCGCTGGTAATCCGGCTCATTGACACCGTACACGTGTACAAGAGTATTGCGCATCTCGTCCCTGCCTCCGCTGATTAAGGCGTTGACAATGCGATTTACGCCTTTGTTGCCCATAACGTGAACATGCATTGTGATTCCGTTTTCATTGGTCTTGCGGGTTATGTCTGTCAGTTCTTCTTCCGACCAATTAGGGATTCCTTGATGACCGTCTGGATAGAGCGGCTCGACGAATCCCGTTCCGGTCTCCACCGTACCGTCCATAAAAAGTTTCATCCAGTTCGGTTTTACGCGCGTTGAAGCATATTGCTTTGCGTCTCTGGCTTTGGCTATAGCTGCATCAACGTCCATCCAGCTGTCCAGCTCGTACGCAGTCCCCAGCACAAAGTGCATATCTCCGGCCTTGTCCATCCGGCTGGCAGCCTTATAGAAACTGTCGTTGAAGAAGTACGTAGAGTATCCGTCGAGATACATTGTGTACCCTTCGGACAAAAGCTGCTCCTGAATTTTCTCCATGTTTGCCAGTGCCATTTCGACGGGGAAGAGATTTTCGTTGTCCAGGAATGAGCGCACATAAGTCCCTGCCTGCTCCTTCAGGTAACCTGTAGGAGTCCCGTCAGCACCTATCTCAACCTCCCCGCCGCGAATCTCTGACTTGAGCACAGTTCCGTCTTCCTTCATTATCCCTGCGTTGACCTGAGCGAGAGTATTCACGAGTCCCTTGTGTCCTTCCTCGTCCGCAAAGTAAATCGGAATATCACTGCATATTGCGTCTAACTGCTGACGGGTGGGCATATTTTTAGAGAAAGTCAGTATGTTCCAGCCCATACCGAATATTGCCTTTGCTCCTGTGTCTCTTGCCTTCTTGACGGCAGAAGGAACGGTCTCAGTCAGAAACTTGTTCACGTCATCTTCCCTGCTGATCAGCGTTCCGGCTGACCCTATGGCATATCCCATCGAATAATGAGCGTGGCCGTTTCCGCATCATGGCATAACGAGTCCCTTGCCGGTGTAGTCGATAACTTCAGTCTTGCCGGCCTCGATGAATGCTTCTGCACCCTTTCTGTCCCCGACGTAAACATATTTTCCGTCCTTCACCGCGAAAGCCTCCACAATCTGGCTGCCTTCAGACGTGAATATCTTTCCGTAGACCACGAGGTCGGCACTGGTCGCGGCTTGTGAGGGCATACCAGCTCCGAAGATAATGCTCATAACTGCGATGAACAGCAAACTAATACGAATTGCCTTGTTCATTCCTTACATTCTCCTTTCGTTGTTATTCGGACGCACGCATTCTTATCGCAAATTCCCCTTCTCCGACCTGGGCACGGTCCGGCGTTACGGCGAGGAAAGCCTCCGTATCAGAAATAAACGAGAGCTTGTACGTGTCTCCGTCATGAGAAAACTGCAAGAAGTTTCCCGAGCGTGTCATCGTTACCTGCCGGCTGTTCTCCGAGATCGGAATTACCATGTCATCCTCAGAGATTCCGGGCAAACTTGCAAGTATCTTGTTGGCGCATAAGAATGAGGAGTTTATATCCATTGCTGCCGTAACTGTGCCGTCGTCATTCAGCCTTACGCCTGAGAAGTTCAGCTCGGCATTCCTCAGCGAGAACGAGAAAGCACCAAGAAGATTGAGCAGTTCTACTTCTTCTCCGTCGCCCCGAAAATCGGACATATAACCGCCGCCCATTCCACTAGACGCTGTCCAAGTTTTGCGCATGGCCTCTTCCACATTAACGGACACCTTCTTTAACGGCAAGAACATGCAGACCTGCCCATTGCTATCTTCATTCTCAAGCATGAATACGAAGATTTCGTCGACATTCTCGACAAATATTATGCTCTCGCTGCCGTCTTCTGCCATAAACCTGTAAACATCGCCGTATATGTTCGTCAATATTCCTCTGCCGTCGGAAATATCCTGCAGTAATGAGGTTTCAGCGTGTTCCTCAGTGCTCGCAGTCCTCATGCGCAGAGAGCAGAAAGAAGCCGTGCTCAGGTCTGACGCTGTCCCGCTGAAGAACATTGACACGGACTCAGGAGCCGCCGCAGCAATAATCCGGCCGTCAGCAGCAAAATAACCTCCGCCCTGTGTTCCGTCCAAGCTCCATGTTCCGGCCAAGACCGTATCGGGATTGAGGGAATTAGCCGGCTTCTTGTCCATCACCGTGCTGAACTCGCAGTCATAGCCGAGATACTTAACTCTTCCCGAAAGAGTCATCTTTTCGTCCGAAGTCATGCTTATTGTCAGAGTTCCGGCATTTGGAATTGTCGCAGTCCACTCGTTGGTGCTGTTGCGCCGGGTTGAGAGAGCAGCTCCGTTAAAAGCTATCGGCATGAATGCAGAGTCTCCGCTGATTATCACGATCGCGGTCAATTTTGCTGTGCCGGTGTCCCACGAAACATTGCAGTCCTCAAAGACAGCCATTACTCTTGTTACCGGCGCAGAAATCTTGTCGTTTTTGGTGTTGCGGTATTCTTCCAGTACGTCGCTCGGAACTTCGTCGCCCAGCTCCGCGAGCAAAACTTCGAGGTCCTCGTTTTCAGCCGTATCTTCTATTGTGGCTGTTCCGCTATTTGATGATGTCCATGCGCCAGTCATAGCCGAGTTCACGTCCGTTGTGCTGGTTACTGGAGAGTCGCTGTCGCTGCCGCATCCCCCTGCAAGAAACACGAGGGAAATTAAGACGAGGGCAAAAAACTTTTTATCCATTTGCGTCTGCCTCCTTTACTGTATGTCTGTGCTTGAGCTGCCATCAATGTAGATGTCAGGGCTTTCTGGAGCAATATTGCCCGAAATGTCGCAGCTTGTTGCAGTTACGCTCGCAGAACTTACGAGAGCTATTCCGCCGCCTTGAGCTTTGGGGGCACTGTTTGCCGTAATTTTGCAGTCGTTCATTGTGATAGTGCTTCTTAATGCTCCAACAGCTCCGCCGTATGAGTTTTGTGCTTCATTGCCGGTAAGATTACAGCCGGACATCGTAATTGTGCCGCCTACAGCCGATATTCCTCCGCCTGCAACCATTGAGACATTCTCCGAAATATCACAGCCTGCCAGTTCAAGAGTGTCGGCCTGCGAATGTATGCCGCCTCCGCCAAAAATGCCTGTATTGCCGTGAATGTCGCAGCTGATTATCCTGACCGTACCGCCGTCAAGTTTTACTCCTCCGCCGTTGGTCGAATAGCCGCCGGTGAGTGTAAGATTCTCAAGCGTAATATTTCCCTGACACCTTATTACGCGGTCTTTTTTAGTCGCGCCGCTTCGGTCTAAAACCGCGTTCCCTATGCCTCTAAGCGTGAGATTTTTCTTGATGTTGATGCTGTCTTTCATCAGCTTGAAGTCGCCCGACAACGAAATAGTGCCGCCGCTTTGAATGTGATCTACTGCGTTCTGAATAGCTGTCCCGTCAGAGTTGGTGATTAACACCTTGTTGAAGCCAGCAGGAACATGGTATCCCTAGCCCAAGTCAATATCTGCCGCAAAAGCACATCCTGCTAATGCAAATGCCATCAACAGGACTGACAGCACAAGTAAAACATTTCTCCGTGTCATGACCATAAATAACTCCTTTCATAATTGAAAACCCCCGAGCGTTTTTAGCGTTCGAGGGTTTTTCTTCCTTTCGCGCTTTTAGGAACGGCTCTTCCTTCTTAAGGCCATAACGAGGAATGCAAGTGTTCCAAAGCCGAACCCTGAGTTACAGCCGCCTCCTGAAGACGATAAGTCGTCGTCAGTGTAGTCGTTGGTCGGGGTCTGGTTGTTGTTGCCATTGGCCGGGGTCTCGTTGTTACCGTTGCCATTGGTAGGAGTCTCGCTGTTACCGCCGTTGCTGTCGGTAGGAGTCTCATTGTTGCCGTTGGCCGGAGTCTCGCTGTTGCCGCCGTTGTTATCGGCAGGAGTATTGTTGTTGCCGTTGGTAGGGGTCTCGTTGTTATCGCCATTGCTGGGAGCAGCAGGCACAAGCTCACCCTCAACAGCTACAGGATCATACTCGACTCCGCCTTCCATGAATGCAGACACGGAAACATCGCCTTCTGCAGGGATTGTGTCAACCACTTCACCCTGAGCGTTGACGAACTTTCCGACCTGAACCTCAGCCTCAGCCGCCGCCGAGAATCCCGTTCCTCCTGCTCTGCCCTTCGGTATCATCAGGAAGCTCATCTTGCGGCCTCTGTATGCCGCGACCTGCTCGGTGATCCCGAACACTGCAACACCGGGAGTCAGTGAAGTCATTGACGGGAACCTCAGCGCGATTACGAGCGAAGCAACGTTGCTGAACTGGTTTGTGAGTGAACTCAAAGCTGCCTGTACTGCTTCCGTTGAAGCAGTCTGCCCGGATGTGATTGCATTGTTATCCAGCAGAACAGTACCTGCCGAGAGGTTCAGAGCCTGAAGCACAAGGCCGAACACTGCGGGATTGCTGGTGAAGACATCCGCTACTTCCGGTGCTTCAGTGATGGCAGTCGAGGGAACCTCTGCTCCGCCGGGTACAGGTGCGGGGGTGTCCGGCGTGGTCGGGGTGTCGTTGCCGCCATTAGCTGGCGACTCGTTGTTACCGCCCTGATTGCCATTGTTGCCGTTATTTCCGCCAGAGTTGCCGTTGCTTCCGCCGTTGCCGTTGCTAGGTGTGCCGTTGTTACCGCCCTGATTGCCATTGTTGCCGTTGTCAGGAATGGCAGTATTGCTGCTCTGGTCTCCGCTAAGCTCTGTGTTGAACGTCAGAACTCCCGCGTTCGTCCACACATCGTCGTCATCGTCATATGCGAGTTTCTGAACGGTTATCTCATAGACTCCCTTCGGCGTGTAACCTGCTATCGAGCTGACCGTTACTATTGCAATTCGGCCGTAATTGCTCGGAGCTTCTTCGTCCTCGCTGGGGTCCTCAAGGCTGACGATGGTCTCAAGGCCGATGTCAAGGAAATACCTGTCATCGCTTTCTGCGTCGTCGTCTTCGTCTGAGGCCGAAACTGTTTCGTTCAGCTTCACTCCCGAAATGTTCCAGAAAACGGGCTCGTCCGTGCTGAGAACATAAGTTCCGGTTGTGTCGTTCGAAACGAGATAACTTGCAAGCTCCTCAAGCTCAAAGAAGGGATCTTCGCCCGCGTAAAATTCCTCCGCCAACTCTTCAAGGTCCTCTTCGGTGATGGCTATTACTCCGAACGTCATGTAATCCGCCGCCGCAGCAACCTCATCCGCCGAAGCCAGAATATCCGCCGGCGATACCGCGAACGTAACCTGATTCTGCCCGCTGAGCAGCGCAAAATCGTTTATCATGAACACGTCCTCAATATCGCTGGACTCAAGCTCGCTCAAGTCAACTATCGTGTTGATGCTTGCGTTCGGGAGCTTCGCCTTCCCTGAAGGCGTTAATACATACCCCACGAAGAACGCATACGGGACTTCCGGGCCGGTATTGGTGAAGTTCGCCGTTATCGGTACGAACGAGTCATCACTGCACGCGTCAATGAACGCCGCCATGTCGGTTATCGCCTTGCCGTCTTCGTCCGTGAAGGATAACGTAGTAAGCTGGATTTCGTCGTCCTCAGCAGCATAGAAATTCCAGGCATTGCTCACGCTGACAAATCCGCTGCTCGACACGTTGAGGTCGTCCTTATCGAAGGCGTAGAACGGATAGAAACCCGTGTTGTTCCCGCCCCAGTCGCGGATCGTCGTGTTGTCCGCCTCATAGCGTGCCTCGTGAACCTCATCAAGTGCGTTGTCCGGGTCAATCTCCACGTAGAAGTAGTACTGCCTGCCGGGCGTGAGGTTCGGTGTCCACTCGAATACAGCCGTACCCTTGTTGTTGTTGCCCTCGTTCTTCCAGCCGCCGAGCGTCATTGAGACTGTGCCTATCGGAGTCTTCTGCGCTGTCGGGGAATTGTCATTTGCCCACGAAAGCCGGACGTTGAAGCTTCCGGTGTCCTTGAAGCTGGCGTTGTACATAGGAACGCGGATCTCATACTTCAGCCCGTTCAAGAGCCTGTTATCCGAGTAGAACGCAAAGTCGGGAACGTAGAACCTGATTCCCCTGATCTTCATTGCTGACTTGTCGTAGGTGTTGGCCCTGAAAGCTGCGCCATCCTTCACGAACTTCTGCGGAAGAAGCAGTGCAGGGTCGGGCTTCTGCTGGTAGATGCTTCCGGGTTCCCACAGCCGGGCGTGGTTGGTGCTCGAAAGTTCTACTGCCGCCGCAAGAGTCATTGCTCCTTCTTTCGCGACGAAGGGCTGCATCTTCACCGTGTGATCCGCCGCCTGCATAGCCGTGAGCGTTGAGCTGCCCTGCAGACTGTAGCTGATGCGCTCGGTCTTGCTGTACTCCTTCGAGAACGTCTTGGGGTTTTCACTGTCAGGTACATTCACACCTCCAGCATTCTTACCATTAACCAGCCTGTCGACGACATTTGTAATCGTAGTGAACGTGCTCGGGGTAACGGTCTTTTCGGTGTGCTGCATGTTCGAGGTCGCCTTCGTGAAGGTTATTCCCGTAGTATCTGCCACACTGCTGAACTCCCACGTGTCCTCGTCCGCAAGAAGTCCTGACTCGTTGTAGCCCTCGACATCCGCAATCTGGGACGGGTACGAGAAGAAGTTGCCCTCCTCATGAAGCGGCTGGTACATTGAATCAGTGATCGAGCTTGACGTATGAAGCGGCGCGTTCTCACTCATCGTGAACGTCAGGAAAAGTTCTTTATCGCCCTGCACACTGCTGGGATTGTCGATAGGTGTCGAGTCAACTCTCGGCCCCCAAGCCAGCCACATCGGAAGCGGCCTCGTCATAACGGGATAACGCCAGATATGCCGTGCCGTATCGGTGTACAGAATTGCATCGTGGGTCGTCGCCGTAATGTTCTTGTCAATCACCGTCGTTGAGGACTCAGTGTTGCTGCGCTGGTCAATCGACTCGACCTTGTCAGTGAAGAACTCTATCATGTCAGTAAGTCCTTCTGTCGGGCTGGAGGGCTTCCAGACTGCGTTTTGCCTTTCTTCCGGGCTCATGTTGTCCACTTTTATGCCGTGCGCAATATCTCCGATTGCAGACGCAAACGCTGTCAGACCCTTTACAGCCCCGAGTGTTCCCTGTACGCTCTGGTCAGTCCCGGTAGGGTCAGCCGCAAACACTGTCTCGATCGACTGGCTCAAGTCCTGCTTCACGGTGTTGGTCGTGGAGTCTGTGGTTGACTTTCCGTATGAGACGGTCATATTGCCGCCGTTCATAGCGTCGCTGTACGTGAAGTTTGTGGGCTGTTCTGTGAGGGCTGAACCGTCCGAACTCACATTGTCGACGTGATAGGGAACCGCGCTTAGAGCCGCGATGTAGCTTCTGTTCGACTTCTTCTTCAGGTGTGTAGGTTTGTCGAGTTCAACGCCCTCGCCGGCGATGTCAGCCGCAATAAGTCCGCGCCACGTTCCCCCAGTCTTCGGCTCAGCAACTACGAGTTTCCCGTCATCGAAACCGTCAAACTGTTTGCTGGCGTTGAGTTTCGTCTGGAAGACCGTTACGCAGTCGGTACCGCCCGGCCTCTTCCATGCCAC
>JAFSSM010000054.1 GCA_017451025.1 Synergistaceae bacterium
GATAGCAGAAAACCCGCATTGTTAGCGGGTTTTTATCGTGAAACGGTTTATGCCGTGTTATCGTCTGGTGGGCAATACTGGATTTGAACCAGTGACCTCTTCCGTGTGAAGGAAGCGCGCTAACCCCTGTGCCAATTGCCCGATTAACGGAAAGATTTTACAGCATTAGCACGTAAAGTCAAGTCTATGCGTTAATCTTCAAGTTCACGGAGCATTTCGTCCAGTTCATGCATAGCCTGGTAAAACTCTCTTTCCGAACGTTCCGCCTCAATTTGTGCCTGCATCTGAATCAATTGCTGCTGCATCTGCCGAAGCTGCTGCTCCTGCCTTGCAGTCAACTAGCCATGCTGATAGTCATTCCACATGCCCTTAACCGCTGACAAGAGACCTACAATATCACCGCTCTGATATTTGCTATAGGCATCAGCACCGCCAAGAATCCAATCAAATAACCCCATTATGTACCTCCATTTGAGCAAAATTTTGGAATACAGCACGCACAGCAAATCCCCCTATCCTCCTGATTTATGAAGGATATTGACCTGATTTATACTACTGTTCCAATTTGAGGCGATTATAGCACAAAAACAAAACCCGTCATTAGCGGCGGGGCCTCATCGATTCTTACACAGGATACTTCACCATCAGGCAGTCATCCAGCAGATATTTTCCCCGAAGCGTACCTGTGATGCTCACCCTCACGCCAGTACTCAATGACCTTACCGAACCCTGCGGACACACGCACATAAATACTCCTTCAAGCTCTACATGAGAATGCTTCTCGCCGTTGGTGATCTTCGTTACACGTCCTATCACGTTAAGCGGAGTGTTCGTGTAAACGCGTTCTGCCTCAGCAGGATTCTTCGTGTACTCGTTCACGATCTCCCTGACCGTCATAGTCTGGGCCGTCGAAATATATTCGTCGCCGTCGTCTTCTTCGTCGTTCTTCCTCTTCTTGCGTTTGCGTGAAGGCTTATTGCTTGGCATTGATAGTTCCAGAATAAGGCACAGCCCCACAATAATGCACAACAGCATATTCAGCCCGGCCAGAACTATCCACGATTTTGCACGAACACACACTCCGACAATGCCGAACACCAGCACCATCATCACAGTTACGCCCGCAACTCCGAGTATCTTCCGCGCAACGAAATACGCAGACACTCCGGCGAAACCTAGAACTGCACACAGAGCCAGTATGATAACTATGTTCATGGCCTAGAATTTCTCGTAGCCCGTTCCTGATTTCTTCACGCTGATTATTCCGGGAGGAGTGATGTGCATTCCGGCAATTGGAATATTCTTCCACGCCGCATAATCCAGAATGAATTTGCGGGACTGCACGGCCTTCACAGGGTCAACGTCATACCGAACTGCAACGTCTGGAACCGGAAGCTGTATCTCCGGGAAATGCATAATGTCTCCGGCAACAATCAGCTTTTCGCCGTCCGCTTCAACCAGGTAGCTCACGTGTCCGGGAGTATGGCCTGATGTGTCCATTGCCCTGACTCCGGGGATAACCTCGTCGCCGAACATGAACGTGCTGACGCGATATTGAGCAAGTGCGGTAATCACGTTCTCATTCTTCAGCTCGTTGACCCAGTAATCATATTCCGGCTTCGACACAAACACATCGGCTTTCGGGAAACTGGCCCTGCCTTCGGAATCGAGAAGTCCTCCGAAGTGGTCCGGGTGAAGATGAGTGATGAGAATAGTGCTCACTTCGGATGCAGCTATCCCGTTTTCGGCTAATTCACTAACGATATGGCCGTCTCTTAATCCTGCATCATAGAGCACTCCGTTCACCCAGAATGCCAAAATCTGGCTGGGCATTTTTCCGTCGGGGTAATACTTGGCCGCCTGTTCATCACTTGCTCCGACAAGAAGTCCTGTATCGCTCTGACCTTGAACATCAACCAGCGTAACAGCCTGAAGCCCTGAGGCATAAGCTCCGGAGACCGTGAGAAGACACATAAGCGTAATCGTTAATATCTTGAACATATCAATATCTCCTTCTGTTTTGGGAATATGACGTATAATAGCGCAAAAAAAAATTTCAGGAGGTTTTTATTGTGAAAAAGTCATTAATCCTGTCTGTGCTCCTCGTAGTTCTGGCGGCTTCAGTGTCGTGCGCAGAGCTGACACGCGAAGTAGTACCGCTTGAGTACGACGGCATAAAACTTCACCTCGAGTGCTTCAGGTCAGAGAAGGACGGAGACCCGTTATTGCTGGTTCACGGCCTGACGTATTCGTCGCACGAGTTTGACGTTGATGTTAAGGATTACAGCCTTGCGAGGTTCTTTGCGCGCAGGGGCTTCAACGTGTGGCTTCTGGACATTGCGGGATACGGGCAGTCTCAGGAAGTGCAGGACGGATTCCTTCCTGACTCGGACTATGCGGCAGACGACATAGAGGCGGCGGCAAAAGTTATTCTTGAACGTGAAGGACGCAAGAGCCTCGACGTTCTGGGCTGGAGCTGGGGAACAGTAACTGCAGGACGCTTTGCGGCGAACAACCCCGAACTTGTGCGCAAGGTAGTGCTCTACGCACCGATAGTTGCGGGACTTGGTGATATTGCTGTCGAGAATCCCTTCAACCATAATACTTGGGTACATGCCGCCGGAGATTTCCAGACCAATCCTGACGGGAGCATCAACTACGCAATAACCGAGCCTGATGTGGTCAATGCGTTTCAGTCCAACTGCTGGCGTTACGACAAGGACTCAAGTCCCAACGGAGGGCGCAGGGATTTGCTCGTAGCTCCTGCTGAGAGGCTGATACCTACAGGGGATATTGAGGTGCCTGTTCTGCTGATCGCGGGGTCGAAGGACGATTATGTGTCGCCCGAATTGTGCCGCGAGGCGTTCGGGACTCTGACGAACAAGGCTTCAAGGCTGGAGATTATCGAGGGAGCCGCACACGCTATGATGATGGAGAAACCGTATTACCGTGTGTTCAGGCAGAAGGTGCTGGAATTTCTGCGGGCAAATTAACTTGACGCAGAAATTTTTGCGGGTATAATATCTCTCTGTCAAGCTCAAGTGTTTAGCGCGGGGGTGGCGGAATTGGTAGACGCGCAAGACTAAGGATCTTGTGGCCAATTAAGTGCTGTGGGAGTTCGATTCTCCCCCTCCGCACCATTCAGATAACAATTAGTCCCTTCGGTGAAAGCCGGAGGGATTTCGTTATTCGTTGCTGCAGATAATTACTTCTCAGTATCGTCCTCTATTTCGCGTATAACCTTTGCGGGCACACCGCCGACGAGTACGTTGCTCGGGACATCCTTAGTTACGACAGCACCGGCGGCAATCACTACGTTGTTCCCGATTGTTACGCCCGGCAGAATCGTAACGTTCCCGCCTATCCACACATCAGAACCGATAGTTACGGGCTTGGCCTGAGCTATACAGAGTCTGCGCTTGGCCGGAGAGAGCGGATGATTTACCGTAGTGATGACGGTGTTCGGGCCGATCATGACGTTATCACCTGCTGTGAATGGAGCAATGTCCAGAATCGTAACGTTGTGGTTCACGAGGAAGTTATCGCCGACATGAATATTCTTGCCGTTGTCGCAGTTGAAGACGGCGTGAACTGCGGGGTTTTCCCCGACTGAGCCGAACAGCTCGCGTATTGCTTCCTTCATTGCCTCATAATCAAGCGGGCTTGTTGCGTTAAGTTTACGGCAGCCCTGAATAGCATTAATCTTCCGCGCTACAACTTCAGGATCCATGAAGCAGTATTCGAAGCCTGTCATGATTAGCTCCTTACCGGGAGAATCTCCAGCCAGTAACCGTCCGGGTCCTGTATGAAGTAAATTCCCATTGCAGGATTCTCGAAGCATATACAGCCCATTTCGGAGTGAAGGGCATGTGCCGCATCGAAGTCCTCAGCCTCAAACGCAAGGTGAAATTCTTCCTCGCCGATGTCGTACTTCTGGGGGTGATCCTTAAGCCAGGTGAGCTCCAGCTCGAAAGGTGTAGTGTCATTGCCGGCGTACACAATGATGTATGAGCCGTCGGGAGCAGTTTTGCGCCTATTTTCGGTGAGGCCGAGTGCCTTGTTGTAGAATGCCAGAGAGCGGTCAATGTCTTGGACGTTGTAGTTTTCGTGAATCATCTTGAACTTCATTGCGCAATACCTCCTGTAATTTTGGAATGAAACTATTCTACACTAATTCACCTGTATACAAACCGCATACCTTCAGTGCCAGTTTCGCCCGTCATGGTGAATCCGGCATTGAGGAGCACATTCCGCGAAGGCTTGTTGTCCGGGTCAGCCTCTGCTTCTAATCTGGTAACTCCTGTCTGGGTCAAAGCCCACCTGGCTATACGACTAACCGCTTCCGTCATGTAGCCGTGTCCGCAATAACCATCCTTGAGCCCGTACCCGATTTCGACCATGCCGTCAGCGTTAAGGCCCTTGAAGGAAAACTCGCCGACAATTTCGCCGGGCTGACTCTTCAGTTCAATAAACCACAGCGCAAACCATATTCTGCTTTCAGGATTTGTTATGCATCCCTCCAGCATCTCCGAATAAGCCTGCTTTAACTCCGAATCCTGCTCATCATCAACAAGCTGCTTCATTTCGCAATCGCTGGCCGGATAAAGCAATAAACGTTCGCTTTTTATCTTCATGGCGGGCATTATAATACTCAAATCACAATTTTTCAGGAGGCAGGAACATGAACGAAGTCATCAGGGCCATAAAGGAACGCAGAAGTATTCGCAGGTTCAAGCCTGACATGCCAAAGCGTGAGGACATTGACGCAATAATCGAGGCAGGGTTGTATGCGGCGAGCGGTAAGGGCAGACAGTCCCCGATAATAATTGACGTTTCAGACCCGGCATTGCGCGCAAAGATTTCACGCGACAACTGCAGAATAGGCGGCTGGCAGGAAGGCTTTGACCCGTTTTACGGTGCTCCTGTTGTTCTGGCTGTGCTTGCCGATAAGGAATGCCCGACATACATTTATGACGGCTCGCTGGTAATCGGAAACATGATGCTTGCAGCTCATTCATTGGGACTTGGCAGCATATGGATTCACAGGGCAAAGCAGGAGTTCGAGACGGACGAATACAAAAAGATGCTGGAATCTTGGGGTGTTAAGGGCAATTATGAGGGAATAGGGCACTGCGCAACAGGCTTCATTGATTGCGAAATTCCGGAGGCAGCACCACGGCGTGAAGGAAGGGTATTTCGCGGATTTATGCCCCGAAGGTTCAGCATCAGGCCCGCTACACCCGATGACCTTGATGCAATCGCAGCTGTTGAAGCTGAATGTTTCCCTGAAGCGGAGGCGGCAACCCGTGAACAGTTCGCGTCCAGACTTGAGCACTATGCTTCTCATTTTTGGCTGATGTTCGACGGCGGAAAGCTGATCGCGTTTGTTGACGGAATGGTTAGTGATGAGCCGGACCTGAGTGATGAGATGTACGCGCACCCTGAAATGCACAACGAGTCCGGAAAATGGCAGATGATTTTCGGGGTAAACACTATTCCGGAATACAGGAGGAAGGGTTATGCGGGACAGCTAATTATGCGGGCAATAGAGGATTCGCGCAATCAGGGCAGGAAGGGAGTCGTCCTGACGTGCAAGGCTGAATTGGTGAACTGGTACGCAAAATTCGGGTTCGTGAATGAAGGAGTCAGTGAGTCAGTTCACGGCGGTGCAGTGTGGTATCAGATGAGGCTTAGCTTTTAGAGGACATTTTTCCTTGCAATATTAACAGTCCAAGTGCGAGTGTAACAGCATTAATCCTGAGCACAATACCACCGCATCCGCCGGAACTTTCCGGTTCACTCTCCGGCAAGTCTTCGCCGGCTTTGGCTCCCAAGAGCGTAACGTCCATGTTCACGTCTTTGAAGCCGGTAACGTAATCATAAGCAATCTTCGCCGGAGATTTCCCGAAGTATGCTGTGCCTGATGCCAGATCATAGTCCGCCGTAATTTCCACACCGCCGAAATCCCAAGCCTTAAGGTTGATGATGTGCTCATCCTGGACGGCAGAGGCATTAGCCAGTTCCTCAAGGTTGAACTCGCTGGACAGCGGATAGGCGAAAGTTCTGCTCTGGTTTCCGCATTCAAGCTCCGCAAGTTGTGGGAAAATTGAGGCGTTAAATCTAGTTATGCTGTTGTTTGCGACGTTTATTCTGACGAGAGAGCTGCACCCCGAAAGTTTAAGTGAGGTGATTTTGCAGGAAGGGCATTCAAGAGTACGAAGACTTTCACACCCTGAAACGTCAATCTCCTCAAGACTGCCGCATCTGGAAGCGTCAACGTATTCTGTCTTGCTTCCGGCCAAGTTAATTGTGTTGACTGAAGGATTGTCCGCAATATCAACTCTGCTTACTGAATTATTGCCGCTTAGGTCTACTGTTTTGACAGACCTTGCGCTCGTAAGGTCAATATGCTTGAGGTTAGTGAAGCGTTCAACTCCAGAGAAGTTGTCGATGTTGTCTGCAACTTTGAGTGTCGTAACGGCTTCTATTTCCTGTGTAGTCATGGTTTGTGCTATATCCGAGAGGCTGATTTTTCCCGGAGAGGAGTCAGCTTCGCCGGTGTCCAGGTAGGAGCTTGGAGCATCTGGCACAATCTCAGCATAAGGAGTTTGCGGTTCTGCCTGGAAGGGTTGCGTCTCTGTCTGAAGTTCTGGTTCTGTCTGGAGTTCTGGTTCCTGTTGCGTCTCTATTTCGCGGAAAACAGGCTGAGGATTCGGTGCTGTGTCAGGGGAATTTGTGTAGACATCAGGGGCCGGTCTTGACGTAGGGGCTTCGCTTTCAGCATGAGGTGCTGTGTCGGCAGCAGGAATATTTACTGCGGTGCTGTTGTCTGGGACTGACTGGGCAGGAAGAGCATTCACATTTACAGTTATATTCTTGCTCGTTAAGACCTCGAAATTTCCGAACTTCACCGCCGCAGAAATAGGGAGGCTGTAAGTTCCGGCCTTAGCTCCTGTTTCCACGCTGAGTACTCCGTCAGAAAATGTTATGCCCTGAATATCTGTGCTGGCTGTGCTCCAAGAAACTGCGTAATCCTGTGATGTCAGATAGGTGTAACTTCCGTCAGAGAGGTTTGCTCTGACCGTCAGGCCTGCCGCAATTTTCCCTGAACTGCCTTCGTTCACCGAGAGATTTTCGCAGTAAATTTCTGCATCAAGCGAAACAATAGATGCCTGGCTAACAGATATGTTCACGTCCTTGCTGCAAAATGCTTCAAGAAGTGTATTATCGCCAGATACTTTTACTGCTGCGATGAACCATAATTTTTTAGCAGCTGTTTCTTTGCGTGGTGTACCTGTCAGCGTAAATTCATGATGATACGCCGAAACCACGTCATTATCGCTGTGAAATGTTGCTCCGGAAGTTTCCAGCCATTCAGGAAGTTCTTTAATGTCCAGAGAGTAAGTGTAGTTTGTGAAGCCATCAGTCAATAAAGAAATGGCCGTATCGACACAAAATGTCTGAATGAACTGAAGACATGCTGTTGCTCTGAAATCGTTTGATGCTGAAGTTATCGCCACGTCAACAGATGCAGCAACTGCGCCAGTATTATCCGTAAAAGTTGTTAATGTCGAGGTAATGCTTTCTCCATTGATGCCTGTCGTAGTACTAGGAGCTTCCTGTTTTTGCTCGATCATTAAGTTTGCTTCTGAAACATTGATAGTTACGTCAGCTTCATCATAGCCGATGTTATTAGCTGCTGTAATTTTCAGGGTGTAAATTCCAGCAGTTCCAGCTGTGGGAGTTCCCGAAATCGTGAATGTCTTATCATCAGAATATGCGCTCAGGCCGTCAGGAACGGTACCTGAATATTTCCAGGCTATATTTGTGCCTGCTGAGGCTCTGATTGTCTCGGAAAAAGCTACCCCTTCATGAACATTCCAGCTCACATTTGCAGACGGCAGGACAGGAACAGTGTCCAGAACATTAATCTTCACTGTAAGGCTGGCACTCCCTGCACTGTTTGAGGCAGTCAGCGTAGCGGTAAAAGTCTTGCCCGCGTCGTTTTCTCTGGCAGTTCCGCTAATGACGACCGCCTTATCCGCTGAGGACACACTAAATCCCGAAGGCAACTTGCCCGCAACTTTCCAGGCTATATTTGTCCCTGCTGTAGCTCTGATTGTCTGGGAAAATGCCGCCCCTTCATTTGTGTTCCAGCTCACATTTGCAGAGGGCAGGACAGGAACAGTATCCAGCACACTAATCTTTACTGTCAGGCTGGCACTCCCTGCACTGTTCGAGGCAGTCAGTGTAGCGGTAAATGTCTTGCCTGCGTCGCCTTCTCTAGCAGTTCCGCTAATGACGACCGCCTTATCCGCTGAGGACACACTAAATCCCGAAGGTAACTTGCCCGCAACTTTCCAGGCTATATTTGTCCCTGCTGTGGCCTTGATTGTCTGGGAAAATGCGGACCCTTCCTTTGTGTTCCAGTTTATGGTTGCAGACGGCAGGGCAGGAACAGTGTCCAGAACACTAATCTTCACTGTAAGGCTGACACTCCCTGCAGAATTTAAGGCGGTCAGTGTAGCGGTAAAAGTCTTGCCCGCGTCGCCTTCTCTGGCAGTTCCGCTTATGACGACCGCCCTATCCGATGAGGATACACTAAATCCCGAAGGTAACTTACCCGCAATTTTCCAGGCTATATTTGTTCCCGCTGTGGCCTTGATTGTCTGGGAAAATGCGGACCCTTCCTTTGTGTTCCAGTTTATGGTTGCAGACGGCAGGGCAGGAACAGTGTCCAGAACACTAATCTTTACTGTAAGGCTGACACTCCCTGCAGAATTTAAGGCGGTCAGTGTAGCGGTAAAAGTCTTGCCCGCGTCGCCTTCTCTAGCAGTTCCGCTTATGACTACCGCCTTATCCGCTGAGGATACACTAAACCCGGTAGGCAGCTTACCCGCAATTTTCCAGACTATATTTGTCCCGGCTGAGGCTCTGATTGTCTGGGAAAAAGCCGCCCCTTCATGAACATTCCAGCTCATGGTTGCAGAGGGCAGGACAGGAACGGTATCCAGAACATTAATCTTCACTGTCAGGCTGGCACTCCCTGCACTGTTCGAGGCAGTCAGTGTAGCAGTAAAAGTCTTGCCCGCGTCGCCTTCTCTAGCAGTTCCGCTTATGACGACCGCCTTATCCGTTGAGGATACACTAAATCCGGTCGGCAGCTTGCCCGCAATTTTCCAGACTATATTTGTCCCGGCTTCAAGCATTACATTCAAATTCACAGCATCTCCGGATACTGCTTTGACATCAATGCTTTCGGCAGAAATTCCCGCAGGAGCAACATCCTTCACATTCACCTCGATAATTCCATCTGCTGAAGTCTCACAATCTCTGCTGCTTACCGTTGCCTTTAACGGAAATTTATACATACCTGGCTTAGCTTCAGCAGACACTTTCAGCTTGCCGTCCTCTCTGGAAAAACTTATCCCTGTAACATCTGTGCTCGCCGTGCTCCACTCAACAAAACAGCTTTCCGCATTCAGGCCGCTAATACTTCCGTCGGTGAATTTACCCTTAACTTCCAGCTCGGCCTTAACTTCCGCAATACTGCCTGCTTCAACGGTAACAGCTTTGCTCAAAATTTTTGCATCTATCGAGACCAGCGATGCCTCTAACACAGAGATTTTCACTTCTTTGCTGCAACTAGCAGCCAGCACAGGATTATCACCCGCTAGCCTGACATCAGCAGTAAGCATTACGCTGACAGCCTCAGACTCTTCCGCAGGAGTCCCCTTGAGTGTGAACTCATGATGATATGTACCAGCCGCTTTGTCGTCATTGCTGGATACTTCCCCGTCAATCTCCAGCCAGTCAGGAAGTCCCTCTGCATTGAGCGAATATGTGTACTCTGTGTAATCGTTATCCGTGAGGTCCAGTTCAACGTCAACGCTGAATGTGTGTGTAAATTCAATGCCTGCAATTCCGGCCAAGTCAATGGAATCTGCCGTAATAGCGACATCTGCAGTCAGGATTGTTCTGTTGTAATTGTCGGTGAAGGTTGTTGTGGCGGAAGTTATGCTTGTTCCGGTTGTTTGGTCTGTCTCTGTTGAAGGGGCTGAAGGTATTCCGATAAATTCCCCGTCCTTATTCAGGAGTGATGTATCTACATTGCTGCCTGTTACTGTTAATTTAATTTCCTGCTCTGTATTTCCCTCATTATTTGAAGCTGTAACTCTGTAGATGTGAGTCCCGGAACTTAATCCGGAAGGAGTACCGTTTATCGTGTAAATTTTTGTGGTGCTGTCTGCAGTTCCGGTAAGACCGTCAGGCAGGTTGTCAGCCCAAGTTATCCAGTCTCCTTTTATCGTAGTTATCTTGATTGTATTTACGGGGGCATATTTTTTGAGAGTTTGTTCTGCGTTTTCGGCTCCGAGTTCAGGCTTAAAATTGGGGATTGTTAGGGTTATTTTCATGGTGCTGGAATCCGAGTCTGATGCATAAGCTGTCTGAAATATCATCACTATGAAAAAAAGAAGCGCAAGCAGCTTATTCCTTATACGCATAAAGAACATTACCCCCAGTTAGTTTACGTTTATGTTAAGAATGATTTCAACATTGTTTAATTTTACCCTATCATCGAGCGTAAAACATTCGTATTTCATTATGGCTTTGTGATACCTTCCGCGTTCAAGTTCACGGTTAAGTTCAATTGTGGTCAAAGTTTTGCCTGGAGGGATTACGTCGGAACTCCATATTGCTTGGCCGTTCTCTAGGAATAAAGTTATCTTGAAGCTGCAAGAATTTTCGTCAGGGTTCCGGAAGTTTACTTTTTGGGTTCTATGTCCGGCAGAGAAATTCAGGATTTCATAACCAGGTACAAAGATATTTCTGCAGTAAGCATATTTACTCTGCAAGATTATCATTACCCCCAGTATGAGTAACAGCTTATTTTTCATGAATACTCTTCCCATACCAGAGGGTGGTGTTTTTATGATTAGTGCTTCAGCTTGAGAAAACGGAGAATTTTTCCTGCGACTCTTCTGGGGAATGTAAGTACTTTCTTTCGCAGGAAACGCTTAGCTTTTAGGGCTGAGGTCATAAGGTGGCCGCTTGCTGAAGAGTATGCCGGTTCTGTGAATGAGCAGAGATCGTCAAAAAGACCTGATGCCGTGCCTTCGCTGATAAGAATATCCTTGAGGGTCTTGGCCACAGCGACCACAGAATGGCACATGGAGATCGGGTAGTGTGTTGTGCGCCTGAAGTATTCCTCAGCGTAGAGGCATATTTCCTCGTCAAAATATGTAGCGAATAACTTTCTGAGAGGAAGGCTTTCAAATGCCTGCTTGACTAATTTCTGAGGAGTTCCTTTTTCGAGCGGATGGTTGTTGTGTTCAAGCAGACGAGAAACTTCATGGTCTCTTACCGGAGCAAAAAAGTCTGTAGCTTGCACTTCTTTTGTTGTGCTGAATGGAAATTTTGCGCTGAGCCTGCGGGCAAAATCTCGGGTCTTCTCATCAATGCTTTCGTTATTAGTGAATTTGAAGTTCAGGAGTTCAGGAGCATAACGTTCATAAATAACTGCCATGAGTAAATTATTGTCTCCGCAGTCAGGATCATTAAGCTTGAGTTGCTGCAGTTCCCAGTCCATCAGCGGCGAAATTTTGTACTCATTAGCTACAAGTGACTCCACTGCTTCCTGTCCATGATGATATCTCTGCCATGTCTCACGGTAAATCAGCGATGAGGGCCACAAACCTGCAGACAATCCAGTTTTCTGGCTGATTTTGTCTATATGATCCTGCAGTATACGTTTTGTTGAATAGCGAAATTCTGCACGGAGCGAGCCGGAAAATGCCCAAGCCTGAGATGCCATAGAGACAAAAAAACGTTCCGTTCCGACCATTGAATGCCAGTATTCCCTGAGCGTTTCACCGCCGCCGCCGGTAATCTTGTAGCGTTTATCCTCGTACTTGCTGTATTTGTGCTGCATCTGGTTATGGGTTGACATTTTTGCATAAAACGGAATTTTTACGCTGTCTTCAAAACTGAAATTCAGAATGCCGCCAGTGAAATTTTCATCATTGTTGAGTGTAAAGCCCAGAGCTGAAGCAATCACCGAAGCATTCCTGTAGTCCTGCTCAAATGTATAGCTTTTGCCCTGATAACAGCGGACGCATATTTTGTTCAGGTCAATCCCAGACTTCAGCAGTGTAACAAATACCATTCTGCTGTCCAGCCCGCCGGATAAATCAGCCTCAATATTGGACGTAACACTACTAAGACCGCAGAAGAAGCTCTTCCATCTGGCAAACCACCTGTCGAGAATCTTCATGCCCTCAGGTGAACTAAGCCACACAGTATTTTCATGGTAGTCAATATATTCGAGTTCATACTTTCCAGCAGAAATGTCAATATGGACGATTGCATTTCTTGGAAGTATCTCGATTTCATTCAGCATAGTCTGGGAATAAGACAAGGAAGTCATGCCCGCAGCCAAAAAATGATTCGCGTAATCCCTGTTCAAGCTCAGCCTGACTCTCGTGCGCAGATACTCGCTCAGCCTCAGGAACGAATTGCTCAGTACAAACCTTCCGCCCTGATGATACAGATAAAGCCCGTAGCACCCTACGAAATCCTGCATAACAGTTATTCTATTTCCTGCCCTCTCGACATATACATAAGCTCCATTGCCAACAAGCCTATTCTTCAAGTCTTCCGGCCTGTTGGACTCATCATAAATCCCATTATCCTGAACGGAAAAACCATAGAGCTTTGTTAATACGTTGTCCAGACTCTGGGAATCAATTATGAAAAAGTTGTCTTCTACAGAGAAAAAATTAGCGTGAGGTGAGGTGAGGTGAGATGGTATACACAGCCATAATTTTTATGTCAACTCTTTTCGTAAAATGAATGCTGTGAATTATACCACAATCAATTACGGCCGGTATATCTGCTTCGAGCGGTCAGCCCTCTTCCGTTCCGCCTCGCGCCTGTATGCGTTCTCCAGTGCACTCACCACATCCTTCCAGCGCATATTCCACGCAGTTTCGGCCTTGCACGGCGCAGAATAATCCGGCCTGTCCACAGCACCAATGTCCTTAGGCTTCTTGTGCACTGTAAAAGACTCTCCGTCAAACGATATGCTCGAACCATCTGGAAACGGAATGTACACCCTCATTGTCCCGGCCTCAGAGGCAGATTCGCACTCATCACTATTGCGTCGTCGCCGTTCGAGTAATACCCCTGCCGGACTCTCTCACGACGAAACGACAGCCCAGAATACAGCGCAATTGCTCCCTTGTTAGACTTCCTGACCCGCAGACGCAATATCCTCATGTTCAGGTACAGTGCACAGTCGCTCACAGCAAGCAATAACTGCGTACCGATGCCCTGCCTCTGGTGCCTGCTGTCGACCAAAAGCCACATCAATATACCCGCCCGTTTTTCCCGGCCAAGTACTGCATAGCCCAGAAGCGGAGCCTCCGCCGTCGTAGCGAAAGCCCCGATATACGTCGTCTCGTTATTGGAGTCCTGCCCCAAATCCTGACGTATCACTTCCTCAGGCCATGCATAAGAAGCTCCGGCGTTGAGCCGCAGGATTCCGGGCAGGTCGTTATAGTTCAGAAAATCTATCTCCGGCAGGTACAAGCTGCTACATTCCTCTGTTGATGGTCTGGTTCCTGTCCGCTCCCACACCGATTAATCCTACTGGCACTCCGAGTTTGTCCTCGATGTACTTCACGTAGGACTGTGCATTCGCCGGAAGCTCCTCGAACGTCTTGCAGTTAGTGATGTCGTAGTCCCAGCCCGGCAGTGTCTCGTACACGGGCTGAAGCTCCGCGAGAGTCCGCGTGTCGTTCGGCCAAGTCGTGATTCTCTGGCCGTTAAGCTCGTAGGCCGTGCAGACCTTAATTCCGCCCATGCTCGTAAGCACGTCCAGTTTTGTTAGGGCAATAACATTTGCGCCGTTAAGCTCCATCGAGTACTTGAGGCCCGGAATGTCCAGCCATCCGCAGCGTCTCGGACGGCCTGTCGTTGCACCGAACTCTCCGCCGTTTGCACGGAGCTTTTCGCCCATCTCAGTAAAGTCCTCCGTCGGGAATGGACCCTCGCCGACTCTCGTCGTGTATGCCTTCACAACAGCAATAACCCTTGTCAAATCGTTGGGGGCTAATCCTGTTCCGGTGAACGCACCCGCCGCAGAAGTTGAAGAACTCGTTACGTAGGGATATGTGCCGTGATCTATGTCGAGCAGTGCCGCCTGCGCACCCTCAAGCAAAATGTGCTTGCCATCGTCCGCTGCTTTGCGCAACAGTGCCCGCGTGTCGTCAACGTATGGCGCAATTGCCTCGCCCCATTTCCTCGCAGGCTCGTAGACTTCGTCGAACGGAAGCGGCTTCTGGTTGTAGAGCCTGGTGAAAATCTGGTTCTTCTCCTCCAGAATGTACGTCAGCCTCTCCCTCAGAACTTCAGGGTTAATCAGGTCCTCAACCCTAAGGCCGGAACGCGAATATTTGTCCACGTAGCACGGGCCGATCCCGCGTCCTGTCGTGCCGATCTTGCGTCCCTTTCCGCGCGCTTCTTCCTGCAGCTTGTCGAGCATCCTGTGATAGGGCATTACTACGTGTGCGTGAGGACTGACCGCTAATCTCGCTCTGTCCTGTCCGCGTGCGAAAAGCTCTCCGGTCTCCGCGAGGAACTGTTCAGGGTCAAGCACTAAGCCGTTCCCGAGAACGCATAGTTTTCCGGGATAGAGCATTCCCGAAGGCAGAAGGTGAAACACCGTCTTCTGGCCGTCGGTTATAACCGTGTGGCCGGCGTTCGCTCCGCCCTGAAAGCGCACGAACACATCAACATCACTGCCAAGCATGTCAACTACTTTGCCTTTGCCTTCGTCGCCCCACTGTGCTCCTACAAGCAAGTCTACATTCTTCAATCTCTGCATCTCCTTATCTCCTGCCTGCTACAGCCCGAAGTGATTTCTTCACCTCTGTGATTGCTCGCTGCAGCTGCTCATCTTTCGTTATGTCTCTGTCGGGTTCGCCCTTTACCTCAATATCCGGCGAAAGTCCTACGTGGTCAATCACTTTTCCGGACGGCGTGTAGTACCTCGCTATCGTAACGTACACTCCGCTTCCGTCGGTCAACGGGAATAATGTCTGAACGCTTCCCTTGCCGAAACTCTTTTCACCGATTAACTTGGCCCGGCCTCTGTCATTGAGTGCTCCGGCTACTATCTCGCTCGCGCTGGCACTCCCGCCGTTAATCAGCACAACCATCGGTACGTTCGTCAAGTATTGGGACTTGTCGACGTTGTACTTCTCGTTTGCGCGCTCGGAACGTCCCTTAGTCTCAACCACTAGGCCGTTGCGCACAAACATGCTCACGATCTTTACGCTGGCATCAAGCAAGCCGCCGCCGTTGTTGCGCAGGTCGAGAATCAGTGCCCTCATTCCCTGCTTGATGAGGTCGCGGAGTCCGCTCCTGGCTTCCTCGCTGGTGCTGTGCTTGAACTGAGTCAGCTTGAGATAGCCTATGTCGTCCGATAGCATCTCGTAGCGCACACTCTTGAGCTTGATTATCTCGCGTGTGATCTCAAAGCTGAGGAGTTCATCCTCGCCTTCGCGGCGCACCCACACCGTAACTTTCGTATCGGGGTCCCCTCTGAGTTTCTGCACTACTCTGTCCGAAGTCCAGCCTACTACCACTTCGTTATCGACCTTCACGATCTGGTCTTTGGGCTTCAGTCCTGCGCGTTCCGCCGGCGAATCTTCCATAGGGCTTATCACGAGAATTGCTCCGTCCCTGTCTCCTACGTACATTCCCAGTCCGCCGTACTTGCCCTCAAGCTCAATCTCCTCGTCCTTGAGCTGGCGGGGCGACACGAAACGCGTGTACGGATCCTTCCACGCCTCGACCATTCCTTTAGCCGCACCGTGAAGAAGATCATCCTCTTCTACCGGCTTCTCCTCTGCATCAACCTGGTAGCTCTCAATCAGAAGCCTAACTTGGCGCAGAAGCCACAATGAGCGCACGTTGAAGGGGGATATTCTGTTGAAGTCCGATTCGGAAAATTCCGCCGCCGGAGCACTTACGCCTCCAAATCCGTAGACGAATCCCAGCGCGGCCAGAATTATAATCGCCAGAACATAAAGCCTGTTCTTGGAATCATTCAATGATTTATGCACCTGCCTTGTGAGAATAGCAAAAATTATACAGCTTTATCATCGCAAATAGTTCATGGGGTTGACCGCGCTTCCGTTTTTCCTGACCTCGAAATGAAGCCCGTACTCCGAATCCGTCCCGGTGTTGCCCACTCGACCGATTACTGTTCCTGTTTTGACGCTCGCTCCCTCACGGACTGATGCACCGCTGAGGTGTGCGTAGACCGTAGACAAATTCCCGCCGTGATCTATGATTACAACTTGGCCGAAGCCGCGAAGCCATCCCTGATAGAGCACATCGCCAGGCCCTGCCGCTTTCACTGCAGTACCGGATGCGGCCTTGATGTCTATTCCGGAGTTGAAGATTTTGGTCTTGAACGTCGGGTGCACTCGTGAGCCGTACTGCATGACCACCTGACCGCTGACCGGCCAAGAAAGTGAAGTTACGCTTTTGGCAGGAACTACCGCTGTGGTCTTCACCGGAACAGCTGCTTTGGAGCCCTGCACCGTTGTAACTTTCGCTGTAGTTGTGCGCGTAACGGTCTTCTTCTCCTTCTGCTTCATCAGGCTGTTAATCTTGTTGCCTACTGCCCGCTGTGCACTCTGTAGCTCTTTTGCGGCGGCTTCTGCCTTCTTCTGTTCGCTCTGGACATTTTTTAAGAGGGTATCCGTCTTCTTCACAGCTGTATCAAACTCTGCACGCTTCTTCTTGAGTTCGCTGGTCTGAAGTGCTATCTGCGATTTATCCTGTTCCAGTTTCGTGCGGGCTTCAACAAGTTCATGTTCCTTGCGGTCAAGCTCCGCGAACATTCCCAAATCCTGGTGCACAAAACGCCTCAGCATATACGCTGTGTTCACCGCGTCGTGAGGGCCTTGTGCGTTCAGGATTATGCTTATGCTGCTTTCGTCGGGCGTGAACTTGTAGATGTCGAGAAGCCTGCCCTTCAGCGTCGAGAGAATTATTGACATCGAAGCACTCACCCTGTCAATTCTGGTGCTGAGTTCCCCGACTGAATCAGCAAGACGGTTATTCTCCTTCTCCAGATTCGTGATCTGTGCCTGCGACGAATTAGCGTCCTGCTTCAGCCTGGATAACTGGCTCAAAAGAGTCTTTGACTGCTTGGATTTTTGGCGGGCTATTTCGTTGTACTGCTGTATCTGTTTCTTCATGTTAGCCTGGCTCTTCTGCTGGGTCTTGATCTGTTTGTCTATGTTCGCACCCATCGCCGCAGTGTTTACCGCTAACACCATCAATAACGCAATTACCTTCCTCAAACTCAAAATTCACTGCCTCCTGTCATTTCTTCAAGTACTTGATCGGGTTCACAGGTGTTCCGTAATGCCTCACCTCAAAGTGAAGGTGATAGCCCGTAACATTCCCTGTCTTGCCTACCCTCGCGATTACCGCTCCGGCTTTGACCTCCTGGCCTTCCTTAACGAGGCTTGCCGAGAGATGTGCATACAGCGTCGAGAATCCGCGACCGTGATCCAGAACAACAACCCTTCCGTAGCCTCTAAGCCATCCGTCATAAATTACTTCACCGCCAGCTGGAGCCTTAACAGGGGTTCCGTTCGACGCGGCAATATCTATTCCTGCATGAAGTATCTTGCGCTTCAAAATCGGGTGCACCCTTTCACCGAAGGGACTCGCCAGCGGTCCGCGCAACGGCCAGTCGAACATTGACCCTTTTCCGGAGACATAGGCTTTCTTTGCCTGCGATGCCTTCTTTTTCTGCAACGCCGCTATCATCGCTCCGGCGGCCTTCTGTGCCTGTTCAGCCTCAAGTACTGCCTTCTCCGCCAAGTCCCTCTTGCGCTGAATCGACTTGATGAACGAGTTGGTCTCCTTGATGTTCTTGTTGTACTTGTCGCGCTGGGTCTGGACTGCAAGAGTCTTCTCCCTAAGACGATTCTGCTGGTCATCCATTGTGCGGCGGGACATGTCCAAATTCTGCACTCTGGTCTGAAGCTGTGAGAGTATCGCCTCGTCCCTCTGGTTCACTATCTTCAGCAGATACGCTGTCTCCACTGCCTCGAATACACTGCGCGACGCAAACAGAGTCCTCATCGTTCCGGACTGCCCGTACTTGTAGATGTCAAGCAGCCGCTCCTCCATTTGACGGGACAGCTCGTCAATTTTGACCTGTTCGTCCTTCATGCTCGCATCAAGCACGTTGATGTTTTCCTGTATCTTCTGATTCTGAAGTTCCAGCACCGTCAATTCCTGACGTGCAACGCTCTCGTCCTGCTGAAGCGTATTTACCTTAGTGAGCAGTCCCTCGACGCGTGCCCCCATCTCCTTAATCTGCTTGCGGTAATTCTGCACCTGCTTGGCCAGGTCCGCGCGCTTCTTTTCCTCTGCGGCTATCTGTGCGTCAATGCTGGGCTTCGCGGCCTTTTTCGCGGCGGCGTTCACCAGTCCCGGCAAAAGCAGCAGCACCACAACAATCACTGCAGCAAATCTTCTCATTCCGGCCTCGTGATTGCGTTGATGAATCGCGCCACAACAAGATAACTGCACACCCAGCCGAGCGTCGCTCCGAATCCGGTGAGCAGTGCGCAGAATCTCCAGATTATGGCCTTGTCGGTCAGCAGTATGTTCGTCAGGAGCGGAAGGTTCTCGCGGATAAGCTCAATGCCAGGCAGGTATGCACCGATTATCCCCGCCGCAGCTATTACCGCACCGATAAACGCAAGAAGCGTCCCCTCGAGCACAAACGGTGTAGCAATGTACGAACGTGTAGCTCCGACCAGGTACATTATGCCGATTTCCTCGCGCCTCGAGTACAGCGAAATGTGTATTGTGTTGTAGACGACAAGGGCAGTGATTATCACGGCGAGCACGAACATGATCAACGCTACCTGCGACGAAATTCTGGACAGGGCAGATATTCTCCGCACCACCAGACCCGCGTAGACCACATCATCAACTTCCGGCATTTCCTTTAGCGCGCTGACCAGAGGCTCAACGTCGGCGGCACTGTGTACGTGTATCTCGAAGTTCCAGGGTATTGGGTTGTCGCCGAGCATATCCAGAGCGCGGGACTGACTGCCCATCTTCTCCTGCAGCTTGGCCAGTGAATCAGAAGGAGAATAGGCTTTCAGAGAGTAGACGTATTCGAGTGCCTGAATCTTCCCTGCAACTGCTTCAACATCAAGGGTGTTATCCTTCACCAGATATGCCTGAACAACAAGCTCACTCTCAAGGTGCGAGAGAAGGTTCTCCAGGTTCAGCGAGAACAGCGTAGTTACTCCGAGTATCCAGAGCATTACGCCCGCAGTAATCAGCGTGAGAATGCCCAGCACCCAGTGATGAACGATCAGCCTCCATGTATCACGGATTATGTATTTCAGCGTTGTCATTGGGCTGTGTATGTCCCTCCTTTCTCGTCGCGGACCAAACGGCCGTCCTCAAGCTCGATTACCCTTTGCCGCGAAGAATTGACGATTGCCTGATTGTGAGTCGACATCACGACAGTTACTCCGGCAGCGTTTATCGCAAAGAGTATCTTCATCACTTCGCTGGCTGTGTGGAAATCGAGATTGCCCGTAGGTTCGTCCGCAATGAATAACGACGGGGAATTTGCCAGTGCGCGGGCAATTGCGACTCTCTGCTGTTCTCCGCCGGATAATTGTGCGGGACGCATTCCTCTCCGCCGCCAAAGCCCCACCTGGTTAATCACGTCCTTTGTGCGTTCTGCAACTATTCTCTTTGGAACCGACATAGCTTCCATTACGAACGCAATGTTCTCGTAGACGGTCAGCGTAGGTATCAGCCGGAAATCCTGAGCCACAAGCCCGACATCACGCCGGTAATACGGCACATCAGCATTGCGCATTCTCCGGAGGTCTGCGTCTCCTACAACGACGCTGCCTTTTGACGGCAGAATCTCACGCGTAATCAGACGCAGCAACGTGGATTTTCCCGAGCCGGTCTGACCAATTACGTAGACAAATTCCCCCTGCTCAATATTAAGGTTAATATCAACTAATGCGGCTATGTCGGGGTCAAATATCTTGCTTACTCCTGAAAAGTTTATGTTCATTTGTACTTTGCCCTCTCGTCAAGTGCCTGTGCTGTATCGTACTCGCCCCATACGGCATTGATGATGTCCTGTATGGCCAGTTTGCGGCGTTCCCTCAAGTCCTGCCATAGTTCATGGTTCACGTATACCCACACGGAAAACATTATGTCCCTGCTGTTTCCGCGTCCGAACCTTCCGAGAATCAGCCAGCCGGAAAGCGGATTATAGAGCACCAGCGGCGAAATTTTCTGTTCGGACATTCTGCGCAATTCCTGGTCTGCGAATGATAATTCCCTCAGTTCGTCAATTGCCTCCTGTTCCGGAAGGTCCTGTATCGAGAACCAAAGCCTTACCGCATTTCTGTCCAGCGGTCCGGTTTTGAGCCATGACTTCAGCCGTCTCACCGTCTCCATTTCCCCCCGCGCAAGAGCAAATCTAGTTGTCCAGTAAGCCCTGCGGAGAATTTCGTCGTGCTCCATGAACTGCGCAAAGACCTTCTCGTCGAGGAAACATGAGTCCTCAGAACAGAATACGGCATGTTCGCGCATCATCGTGCGGAGCATGAGTATAGCCGCAGAGTGCCGGCCGGGAGGAGGAACCTGCATTGTGAGTTTGCGCAGAAGGGCATTCACCGTACCAGGCGGCAGGATTGTCGGACGGTCTCCTTCATTGAAGAGGGACAGGCTCTCGTTGCTGTAGAGATATACGTTCTGCGGAGAAGCACTTTCGAGGCCGAGTTTGCCGTACAGCCATTTATCGCTGGATGTCCCGAGCAGGTATTTGTTGTGAGGGAGCAGGAGCATCACAGAGTCATCGTCAGGGAGGGGTACGATGTTATCATGCCGGCTGAAATTGTCAGGATTAAGTGAAATATTTTCTGGAGGAAGTTCAGCCAGTGTGCCATTAGACATTAACTCGAGCAGCAATTTTTCTCTCACCTCTTTATATTTTCATGGGATTATGAGTTTACATTATACTATCATGAATCAGCAGGCCATGCCGTAAACCGTTTATGCTGATTATGCATGAAGGAGCATTCAGGATTCCTAGTGCCGCGAAAATTATGCAGGCACTTCCAAGAACAACATCTGCCCTTGACGGCGGAAGGCCTATTATGTTTTCGCGCTCCTTCAGCGTGAGCGAAGCATAAAGCCGGATCTGCCTGGTTACGTCCTTTCTGGTCAGGATGCTTCCGTGCAGAAGCGGGGGGGTGAAATTTTCGCAGGCATTCTTGACGCTCGCCATAGCTACAGCTCCTCCGCCAACGCCAATAACCGAAGATGCCGCGAACTCCTCTATGTGATTCTGTCTGAACATTTCCGTTACGTGAGCGACAGCTGAATCGCAGGCTGACTTGCTGACCGTTGAAGTCTGCGGCAGGAAAAACTTTTCCGACAGATTCACCGCACCAATCGGCACACTAACTATCTTCTTGATTTCCTGGCCGCACCCCAGCACAAACTCGGTGCTTCCTCCGCCGGAATCAAACATCACAGCATCGCCCTCAAGGTCAAAACCGTCTGCGGCACCCAGCCATGAATATTTTGCTTCATCCTCGCCGGAAAATATCTGCACATCGAGTCCGCAGGCATCCTTCACCATTTTCACGAACTCTGAGGCATTTTCGGCAGTCCTTAGTGCCATAGTCCCGACAACATAAATACTCGCTCCGGCGGCCTTTGCCCTGCGAACCATTCTGCTCACCGTAGCGCAGGATACCTTCATGTTTTCTGCGGCAAGCCGTCCGGTCTCCGACATTCCGCGTCCAAGCCTCACTACCTCTGTTTCGTCGCGGATAACACGGACATGTTTTCCCATGACATCAGCAATCCGCATCTTTATAGAGTTGCTGCCGATGTCTATTACTGCCTTAATCATTGCGCCTCCTCACCGATTCTTCCAGCACAAAGCTAAACGCAGTAGCAGGTATCGTGAACAGAAGGCCAAGTGTTCCTGCCAGGCTCTGGACGATTTCCTGAGCGATATACGGGTCATTCAGTATGCCGGTCAGCTCAACGCCTGCACTGCACACCAGAACCGCCATAGGAAGGGCACTGCCCATGTACGCAAGGATAAGCGTGTTAATCATGCTCCCGAGAACTTCACTGCCTACGTTCAGGCCAGCAAGCAACAGCCTGTCCAGCGGAATATCGCTGTCGTAATCCACGAACTCGGACATTGACGCAGTGATGGAGATTGCCACGTCGAGGACCGCACCGATTGAGCCGATAAGCACCGACGCGAGGAGCAGGCCCCTCATGTTGAGGCCGGGCAGTGTTGACGCAAGAAGAGCAGCTCCTTCACCTGCAAGGCCGTTAAGCCCCCAGAGATAAACCATCGCCGCACCGCACAGGAATCCGCACAAAACTCCGCCAAGACTTCCCATCAGCGCAACGAGCCTGTAGCGTGCATGACGCACAACGCACAGAACTGTTACCGTCGAAATGATGAACACCGAAGCGATTGCGAGCCACACGCAGTCCCATCCGCGAACGGTGAGGGGGATCATCGTGAAGACCAGAACTCCGATTGAGGCGGCCAGGCCGAGAAGCGCAAGAAGCCCGCGAACACCTGTCAGGGAAATCAGGACTGTGCAGACCAGCATAATTATTCCGGCAACGCTCGACACACGATAGGCATCCGCGATTGAGTACTGGACTCGGCCGTCGCTGAACATGTCCCACACCAGCAAATACCTTCTGCCTGGCTTCACCTCAAGGCCGCTTCCCGAAAGCCGGACCGTCTTCACGGACATAACCTCGTCTGCTCTCGTCCCGGAGAGAACCTGCAGTACGGTGTTGCGCTCCAGCATCTCATAAGTTTCCTCTTCTTCGTCCTCCGGAGGAATTATGCTCTCCGGACCTGCCTCAATCACCCTCACGATAAGTGAATCGCTGTTCTCCCAGTTGTGCACGGCGAAATAGTCAACCGCTCCGTAGAACACCCACGAAATTATTGCGGCAATAACCAGTCTTGCCAGAAAACCCTTAACCCTCATAATGAAGCCTCCTTGCCCCGATAAATTCCTTCATGTCGTCCGGAAGTTCTGCCCTGAATGTCTTTCCGGCAATTTCGGTGAGTGAACTGTGCAAGTCATCCGGAAATTCCAGCTCGTACGCGTGAAGAAGAGGACGGTTAATTTCCTTCATTGCCCTGTTCACCCTGAAGTCGCCGTATTTTCTGTCGCCAAGTATCGGGTGTTTTATGTGAGCCATGTGTACGCGGGCCTGATGTGTCCTGCCTGTGAGGAGTTCCAGTCTCACCAGCGAGAATTTGCCGTCAGACGAGAGCCTGGTGCACAGAGTTTTTGCGGGCTGTCCTGCTTCCGACACAGTAACCTTGTTGTTCTCAGAGTCCTTGAGGAGCGGAGCGTCAATCGTTATTTCCGGCGGAACTGTCCCAACAACGACAGCCATGTAGAATTTGCGCACAGTCCTGGCCTTGAAGAGAGCCTCCAGTGCACGCAGAGCATCGCCGTGAAGCGCAACAGCGAGCACTCCTGTAGTGTTTCTGTCGAGCCTGTGAACTGCGGCGGGTGTCTTTGTGCCGAGCACTCCCCACACTCGCGAAATTATGCTGTCTCCTCCTGCCTCGTCGGGCTGAACGAGAATCCCCGAAGGCTTGTTGAGAATCAGAACGTTTTTGCCCTGATGAATGACCTTGATTTTTCCCCACGAGGAATGAGGTGTAACTCTACCGTCATCTTTCAGCGGCCAGGGCACGCACAGCTCATCGCCAGCGTGTACGTGTGCTCCGCACTCTCGGACTCTCGTTCCATTAATTCGGACTTCGCCCTTGCGGATTGCCTTCATGATTTCGCCGAGAGTTACCCATTTCCACAAAGAGCGAATCGTGCGGTCAAGACGGCGGTCATCATGATCCTGCGAGAGTTTCAGCGTGTAGCTCATGCTTGGGGAATCCCCCTCCAGAGTCTGCGGTCAATCAGTGCCAGGTAATCCGTAACGTCGCTCTGAGGATTCAGCGCGTCAATCTGCAATTTCCAGTAGGCTAACCTGAAATCGAGGTCATCTGCTGTGCTCACGATCATTGCTTCGGGAGCTTCGGGCAGTACTGGCGATCCAAACTCGCGCCGTCCGTGGTGGCTGGCGATTATGTGGCCAAGTGCAAGCGTCAGGTTTTCGTTGAGCTTCTCCAATTCCGCAAACTTCATGAACATGCTGACACCAAGAGTGATGTGCTCAATCACGTTGCCCCTTATTGTCATTGAGGGAACTGGAGCATTTGCGTATGCTTCGAGCTTGCCGATGTCATGAAGAAGTGCTCCCGCTATCACCAAGTCCATATCGACGGGGATTGCGAAGTCGGAATAGTGATTAGCGATTCCTTTTGCACCCAGAGCAACGGACACTGAATGTTCGAGCAGGCCGCCGGTGTAAGCGTGGTGAAGAGAAATTGCGGCGGGCCATACCCTGAATTTTTCCCACAGGTTATGTGTGAAGAACACCGCCTCGAGAAAACTGCGCAGGTCTTCGCGTTTGACTTCGGCAATGAGATTCTTGAAGGTTTCCTCGAGAAATTCGGGCTTTACCGGAGAATGTCGGCTGAACATATGCGGCGGATAGTCGCTCTGATCCAGATAGAACACTGCGTTGAAGTTGTACTGTATCTGCTCTCTGAACTCGGCGATCTTGCCGTCAATTTCGACGGATGAACCTTCGAAGCGCAGGCCGCAGTTATCCGGGTCAATCGGGAACTTTTCGCCTCCCTGAGTGTTCCACCAGATTGATGCGGTCCAGACTTTTCCGTCGAGGTCTCCTGAAGAATCGCTTATCGTCATTTCCCAGAATGGATTATCGTTGCGGTCTTTGCGCCTGGTCAGCTTTGAGACTATTCCGCGCACAATAAAGTCTGAGTTCTTGGAAAGCTGTTTTACTTCCTTAATGCTGAGAATACTTTTCATGATTGGGAGAAATTTTTTGCCTTTCCTGGTTGAAAATTTTGTATATTATATCAGCGTAAGAATTACCCCCTTTAAGGAGAGGACACCGAACATGATACTTTCAGGACTGTCTATTCTGGAACACATAGGACACGAAATCATAATAGACCCTTTTGACCAGTCCAGACTCAACCCCAACAGCTATAACCTGTCTTTGCACCGTGAGCTGCTGGTCTACACGCATAACACTCTGGACATGAAGCACGACAACCCCACGCAAAAACTGCTCATTCCTCCGGAAGGCTTTGTGCTCGAACCCGGAAGGCTGTATCTTGGCCGTACTGAGGAGTACACACGAACAGAAGGCTATATCCCTATGCTGGAGGGCCGCTCGTCAATCGGCAGGCTGGGGATCTGCATTCACGTAACAGCAGGTTTTGGTGATGTGGGCTTTGCGGGATACTGGACGCTTGAGCTGTTCTGCGTTCAGCCCGTGAGAATTTACGCCGGAGTCCAGATAGCGCAGATCTATTACCACACAATAAGTGAGCCTTACGAACGCTACGAGAAGGGCAAGTACCAGAATAACGAGGGCATTCAGGCGAGCAAGTTATACGAAGAGTTCCTGATATAATAGCGTTTCACTCACAAGGCAGGGAAAAAACTTAACCATGAATGAACTCGGAATGATAGTGAATCTCCGCAAGCCCGAAGCCGTAAATATGGCCCGCAGGCTTTTGGACTGGGGAGCGGCTAATAACTGCACGTTCCTTCTGCCGCATCAGGAGGCAAGTGCTCTGACAACAACCGGCCTCGACGACGAACAGTGGCTCAGGACCGTGAAACTTGCACTGGTGATTGGCGGGGACGGTACGTTTCTGCGTGCGGCCCGCTACATTATGGGCACGGATATAATCCTTCACGGAATTAATCTCGGACACTTGGGATTTCTGGCCTCCAGCCGGCCCGACGAAGCAGAGCATGACCTGACGAATATTCTGCACGACAATTTCACTGTGCAGGAACGCCGGGTGCTCCAGTGCGTAATCTATCATGATGACGCTCCGCTTCACAGAATATATGCCCTGAACGATATAGTCCTTACTACAAACGCAATAGCCCGCCTCCTCCAGATAGAGATACGCTTCAACGACGAGTTCTTCTGCGTTCTGCCGGCAGACGGCGCAATCGTCTCAACCCCTACCGGCTCAACAGCATATGCACTTTCCGCCGGAGGCCCGATAATTCCTCCGCACATGGACGCAATGCTCCTCGCTCCTCTGTGCGCTCACACTCTCTACTCGCGTCCCCTGATGGCCAGCGAAAATGACTGCATAACGCTAATTCCGCGCGGAGTTTCGCGGGACTTGATGCTGACTCAGGACGGACAATTAGCCTACGAAGTTTTCCCGAACGACAAAATAGATATTGACCTTGCTGACGGCAGAAAGATTCGCACAGTGAATTTGCCAGGCCGGAATTTTCTGGACATAGTGCGCGAAAAATTGGGCTGGGGAACGTCAAAGGGTGTGCAAGAGTGATTCAGACACTTCACATCAAGAATATTGGGGGCATTCGCTCTGCCGGGCTGGAATTTACCGAAGGGCTTAACGTCATTACGGGAGAGAGCGGCGCGGGAAAGAGCAGCGTTGTGCGTTCGCTTGAGCTTCTGACCGGAGGAAGAGGCGGAGTGAAGTTCATCCGTGCAGGCGAGAAGTCGGGAAGCGTTGAGGCTAAGTTCACCGGAAAAACTATAGCGCGCGAGATTCTGAGCACTGGACGTTCACGGGCAAAGATTGACGGTGCAGGAATTGGGTTGAGTGAGTGTGCACAGATCGTGAATGAGCTGGTCAGAATACAGAGCCAGTTTGCGCAGATGGAGCTTCTTGAACCTGATCGACAGCTCGCGATGCTGGATTCATGTCTTCCTGAAAAAATCAGGACAGAAAAATTTGCGGAGTTCCACAGAATATTTGACTTGGCCAGGAAAAGCTCAGGAGAACTTCGGGCTATGAAGAAGCGTCGGGCAGAAATTGAGCGCAAGTACTCCGACGCAAAAGAGATATTCTCGCTGGTGAAGACAGCACAGCTGGAATCCGGGCTTGAGCTCAGGCTTGAGAATCAGTTAGCAGATTTGACGCACAGAATAGCGGCAAGAGAACGCGCGAAGAATAGTTTTGATGCGTTGACCGGCGGATTGTCGGAGAAGGGGCTTATCGGGAATGTGGAGTCCTGCTGTGAGAATCTCTATGACTTCATGGACGAAGAGACTTCCGAAAATGTGAGGACATCACTTGAGATTCTGAGGGAGTCAGTGAGGAATTTGGCGGCTGACCTGCGCGACAGTGAAGGAGATTCTCCCAAACTGGAAGCTACTGAAGAGAGACTAGGTGCGCTCCGCAGATTGAAGCGGCTGTGCAACATTCCCGACGAGAACGAGCTATTGACGTACTGCGACGAAATTTACACCAATCTCGAGTGGCTGGAGAAGAGTTACACGGAGCTTGAGGAGCTTACGGCCAAGTCCCTTGATGAACGCCGAAAAGCAAATGCTCTTGCGATGGAGATACGCCACGCCCGCCAGGAGTCAGGAGTTACGCTTGCACAAAGAGTGAACGCAGTTTTGAGTGAGCTTGCGATGGGCGGAATAACCTTCGGGATAAATTTTGAGGGCCTGCAGAAATTGAGCAGGACAGGCGCGGACTCGGTGGAGTTCACGCTAAGTGATGGGAGCAGGTCGGGACGAGTGGAGAAGATAGCTTCAGGAGGAGAGTTGAGCAGGCTATTGCTTGCGCTTCAGCTATCGCTTCCGGACGAGTGGCTCCCGCCGACAATAGTGTTTGACGAAGTTGAAGCAGGACTTGGCGGAAAAGCGGCGGTGCTGTCAGGATTACAGCTGAAGGAATTATCGCGGAAGTGCCAGGTGATTCTGGTTACACATGAGGCGAGCATTGCGGCACTGGGAAATTCGCACATATTAATTCAGCGCGAGGACGGAGAGACTTTTACGCGGAGCATTTCGGGCACGGACAGGGTGAAGGAGATTGCGCGGATGTTGTCGGGGTCTCCGGATATGGCGGAAGCTCAGGAACACGCGCGCATACTGCTGGGATAAGGAGAGGGAATTAGTGCGCAGGATATTCTTTGCGATGGTGATGATGCTGTGTGTTGCGGCTTCAGACCAAGCCAGCGCAACATCTGGTGAATTGCAGAGGCATGTATCATTTCCGGACTGGCGGGGCTATGTTGACGATACATTGGCATTGAACAGCATGATCAGCTTCAAGTTCTGGCACGGTCAGGGGAAAATACGCGTCAAGGTTTCGCCGCGCATAAAGAGTTTCAGGATATTCTTGAACGGCAGAAGGCTCGACACATCCTCAATGCAGGCCGGAGGAACATACGAAGCGGATATTTCGGGCTGTGCTGTCGCCGGCATAAACACCCTGCAGGTCTCGAACATTGAGCCTTACGGACTGAAGAATGCCGTTGAAGTGTTCATCCCCTATCCTGTAATCATTGATGGAAGTCCGGAAGAAGAGGGTATACGTCCTGAAGCATTGGCATTAATCGCGGAGATAATCTCGTCGGACATAGCGCACGGTTTTCCTGGTGCACAGCTCGCGGTAATCCGCAACGGAAGGCTAATATTCTCCGGAGCGTGGGGAAAAACTGACACCACAAACCCAAACAGCCCCAAAGTATCACGCGAGACACTCTACGACTTGGCTTCGGTGAGCAAGGTTCTGACGGTGAACTACGCAATCCAGAAAATGGCCAGCGACGGACTTATTGACGTTGACGCAAAAATATCGGACATACTCGGCGGCGATTACACAGCACTTACGGAAAAAGCTCCTTACTGTTCGGTTGACACAAAGACTATGCGCGAATGGAAGTCGTCAGTAACAATTCGGGATTTGATGTGCCACCGTGCAGGTTATCCTCCTGAAATTCATTATCACGACAAAAATTACGACCTGTCATCTTTCCGCCACAGCAAGAAAGCTGTGAACCAGTTTTACACCGGCCTTGACGGCAGCAATGAGACCAGGGCCAAGACATTCCGTGCACTTCTCAGAACACCGTTAATGTACCGTCCGCGCACGAAAATACTCTACTCCGATATAGACTACATGCTGTTGTGCTTTATCGCTGAGAAAATCTCGGGTCAGCCTCTTGACGAATATCTGTCCAAAAATTTCTGGCGGCCTATGGGCTTAACACACATAACCTTCAATCCGCTGAAGAATGGCTTTACGTCTGGAGACTGTGCGGCTACAGAAATTGACGGCAATACTACGACGCGGGGAATTATGGTGAAGTATGCGGGGCTTCGTGATTATGTTTTGAGGGGCGAGGTTCACGACGAAAAGGCTTATCACTCGATGGCGGGTGTGTCAGGTCATGCTGGGCTGTTCTCCAGTGCAGAAGATGCCGCTGTTCTTTTGTCGGCAATGCTTAGCGGCGGTTACGGCGGGCATAAATTCTTCTCGCAGAACGTTATCGACATGTTCACGGCACCGCAGGACAAAACTTCGGGCCAGTGGGGTATAGGCTGGTGGCGGGAGGGCGATTACGGAAGGGTATGGTATTTCGGGACGCAGGCAGATTCTGGTGCGTTTGGTCATCAGGGATTTACCGGTACTTTCGTGATGGCTGACCCTTCACGCAATCTTGTTCTGGCATATTTCACGAACAAGCTGAATATTCCGGCGTTAATGCCTTTGAGCCGGAAGAAGACATTTGCGGGGAACTGGTACACCGCTTCGACGCTGGGATTTGTGCCGCAGATTTTGGGTGTAGGGATGGACAGCGGTGAAGATGTGGCAGAAGAACTTGGAGCATTGATTGCGGACATGGCAGGAGAGAGTCTGAAACTGATTCCCAAAGGTGCAGGAAAGAAGCATCCTTCAGTGCAAAATGCTTTGAGCAAGATTGATGTGCTGAAGAATTGGGCAGAGCGTTACGGTCTGGACGAATGGAAGGAGTACGCCGAAAAACTGCGGGGCAGGATATAGCTTCCTGTTTTGTCTTTACACATTTTCTACAAGGGGTACGTTATATAATTCTGGTTATCCCATTAAGACAAACAGGAGGACAAGAGATTTGAACCGCGAGAAAATTCAGCGCATTATAGATAAACGCAAGCCATTTGCACGGAGCATCACCGAAGCACAAACCAGCCTCGCAAGAATTATCCGCCAGTACAAGGACCTGCGCGGACTATGCCGGAACGTTCTGGCCGACGAAGCCCTCGCAGAAGAGAGCAGGGCCGCCGACGCAATCCTGAATACATTTTCGCTCGAACGTGCTGAAGAACTGGCACATGACCTCGAGAATATCCAGCGCAGACTCTCGCGCGACACACTGAACATTGCAGTTATCGGCAAGGCCAGGCAGGGCAAAAGCAGGCTCCTCCGCACAATAACAGGCCTCAGCCAGTACGAAATACCCGACAACGACGGACCGGTCTGCACCGGAGTCCGCAGCGACATCGTTAATGACCCTGACGCTCCCGAAGCGTGGGCGTATGTCGATTTCCTCAGCGAACACGATTTTGTGCACGATGTTGCTGGAAGATATTTCCGTGAACTTCAGAAACACATACCCAACATAATTATTCCCGACACAATAGACGATTTCAGGTATTGCAGGCTGCCCGACAAGGACACTTTTACGACGGAGGACATCCGCGACGAGACCAGAGTCCGAAACTACATCGGTGAACTCGAAAAACTCAGGGCGCACCTCGACGACTACAGGGAATATCTCGGCAGAGGCAGGTCATCCCGAATCCCCAGAGAGCAGATACGCAGTTACGTCATCCAGAAGGACATCGACACCGGCGGCGAATTGTTCCGGCACATCGCGGTCGATAAGGTGGAGATACACTGCGAGTTCCCGAAGACCGGCGCGGCATCACTAAGACTGATTGACCTTCCGGGACTCGGTGATACCAGAATGGGCGACACCGAACGAATGATCGAGGCACTGAGCGATCAGGTAGACCTCGTATTCTTCGTAACCATGCCGAGCGACAAGGGGACTGACGTTTTCGAGGAGGACATCAACTTATACAGCCAGGCCAGGCGTGCGCTCGGAAGAAAGCTCCCGATTGAACGGTGGTCGTTCTGGGTGCTGAACCACAAGCTCAACGAGGACAACATCAAGCAGTGCGGAATATTCTCTGAGGCACTGCGCACAAAGAACGTACACGTCGCAAACATAATCACCGCCAACTGCACGAGCGATTCTGAAGTTGCGGAACTGCTCATCAATCCTGCGCTGGATTTTCTGGAGGCAAACATTGAGCGCAACGACAGAGAATACGCCCACAGCCTGCAGTCAATGATGAACGACACGGTGAAGAATTTCCGGGAAGTTCTGACGAAGGCAGGGCAGATTTTCGCGGGAGATAACAACTTCGAGAAGGACAGCGAAATTTTCGACAGGCTCTTCGATGAGTTGTGGTTCAGGCTCAACGCGGGACTTGGCCGCTGTGTCAGGATAAGCAGCTCAAAACTCGTTGAGAACAGGGAGAAGCCCTGCGAGGCACTGAAGGAGGAACTTGGCCGGACAATCGACGCGGAGAAGGAGACAGCCGTTAAGGGAGAGGAGATTAACGGAATTACGCGTGAAGTAGTCGAGGATACATGGCTGAACTCCAGCGGGTATGAGGCGGCGCATTCTGATTTGCTGACACGTTTACGCTCCGCTCTCTCACGCAGGGTTCAGGAAAATATCGACGAGGTTGTGCGCAGGGAGGTGCTTATCCCGCTTCAGGAATATTTGTGCGAAGTCTTTTCGGCGGCCGGAAAGCTGAATACACATTTTCACGCGCAGGGTACGGGCATTCTCGATGAGCTGATAGAGTTTACGGGTATGCACAGGGACGCAATGCCCTCATTGTATGACGGTCTGGTGAAACTCAAGGGAGCCGACATAAACTGCGAGACGCGGATAATGCCCCTTATCGCCAAACCCCTTGATCTGCTCAACCCAGACAAGGAAGAGTCCAAGCTCATGAAGGGCCGGCTTAACAGTGCGGAGGGAATTTTCGACTCGCTAATCGAGATGTACAAGGAGTGCCTCGACGAACTGGAAGGGCGGCTTGCTGGCGGGGATATTTATTCGGAGCCGAACAAGATAGCCTTCGAGATTGCGCAGAACTTTGTTGACAGCATGACCAACCCGGCAAATCCTCCGGTTAAGATAGAAACTCAGTGGAGGGCATTGTACAGATATATACGTTCTGACGTGTGGCCGGAGGAAATTGGCAGTACGCAGATACGCCGCGACGCTTACAGCAGGATTCGCGAGCCGCTGAACGCCGCGCTGTCGATGTGCTCAAGCCTGAACGTCAAGTTTGCGGAGTGAGGTGTTTTGTGAGATGACTGAGATTAAGATTTGCGTTGAAGGAACAGGCAGGTTATCGCTTCTCGCGGGAATGTTCGATGCTCTCAGAAAAACTCTTCCGGGATACTTTACGTTACCGGAAGCGAAGGACTTTGACGCTCTGGGCAAAGCAAAAGGCGGACACGAAGATTTCAGCGACGCGAACAATTCCTGCACGTTCAAGCTGAAGGACGAAGCACTCTTCAGATTTGCAGGCAGTGCCGACAAGAACACAAAAATATTCATCGTAGCTGACGGTGAACAGGAAGTTTTGGCTGATGCCCTCGAGAACTCGAAGAGCAACATGCTTTTCCTGATAGCCTCCGGTTCTGCGGCGAAGTTTGGCGAATTGGTGGAACTATCACGCACAAAATACAGAGGACGTTCCGCTGTGGCTGCCTTTGCTGGTGAATGCGCAGACCAGCCCGTCAGGTTCATCGTGAACTTCCTGCTGAATCAGGGGGTGCTGGATTCCGACTCCGCCCGGAAAATCGCGGAAGGTACGTTGCTCGACGATGAACGCTGCAACATTCTCTGCGGACATGAACTGCTTGAACCTGTGAGGAGGACGGAACCTCCCCGAAAGGGCGGTTTCAGCTGGAAGTTTGCGGCGGTTCTTGTGCTTGTACTTGCGATTGCAGGTGCAGGGAGTTTATGGGTGTACAGGCGTGCGCACCAGACAGTAGTGATTTACGAACAGACAGCCATAGAGTCCCAGACGAAGGCCGACGAGGAAATTTCTGCGGCCAAGTCAGCACAGAGCAGGGCAGTCCGTGAACGCAACGCCGCCGTCAACGAGCGCAACACAGCAATCAGTGAACGAGATGCTGCACTCCGTGAGCTTGAGACCGCCCGGAAAATAGCGGACCGTCTCCAGAAGGAAAACGACCAGTTACGGGCGGAGCTTCAGAGGATGCGTGATAACATGCCCAAGAAGGACGGAGCACTCTCCGGAGTCCTCAAGAAGATTGGCTTGTAGGAGGCAGAAAGCATGAATGAGTTATCGTTTACGGTTCTGGGACCTTATGCCTGCGGAAAGACTACGCTTCTTGCGTGCATGAATGAATGTTTCGGTGCGTTGATGCCCGGCAACTTCGAGGCAGGAGACCCCGAAACCTTCAGGCTTCTCACTGAAGCGTACAGGCAGCTCGAACGCGACGCTCAAGACGACGGCGACTCCCTGTTCTTCAGCGGAGGAGTAACCGGAACTGACACCGACCATCACTACAGGTTCAACGTTAAGGCCGGAAGAAGCCGTATTCCCCTGAAGTTCACGGATTTTCCCGGTGAATGGCTTGACCCTCACGATCCGGAGAACGGGGCGAAATACTCTGAAGTTGAGAGGATTGCGAGGGAATCTTCAGTGATAATTGCGGTGATAGATTCGCCGTACCTGATGCATCACGGCGGAATGTACAGCGACGAGGCCAGAATTGCGGAGATTGAGCACGTAATCGAGAACAGCCTCACGGACGAAGAGAAGCTGATACTGATTGTGCCGGTGAAGTGCGAACGCTACCTCGAGAGTGAGGAGGATACGGAACTTCTCCTCTCAACGGTGAAGAAGCATTTTGCGCACACGATAAGCCTTACGTGTGAAGCATCGCCGTATTGCGGGAAACTTGCTGCTGCAATTCTTCCGGTTAAGACGATGGGAAATGTGGTGTTCGGACGTTTCGAGAAGAAGGACGGAAGGATTCTTCAGGTCTACCGAAAAATAATCGGCCGGAAATTTCACCCGGAGTATACGGACCAGCCGCTAAGGTATGCGTTGAGCTTTTTGCTTGAGGGCTACAGGCGGAAAAAGTCCGCTTCACTTCTTGGACGGCTTACGATGAGCAGAGAACTCGAGGACGTAATCGACTCTGTCTGGTCGGAACTGCGGACGGACATTCCAGGCAGCGAGATATTCTGCCCTGAGCTTCTGGGACTGGAGGAGGACGTGTAATGTTCATGTTCCTGACCCGCTCCTACGATGAGGGCTTCAAGGTCTTCACCGGTTCAGGGGCAAAAGCCGACGAGGCATCCGCAAAAGATTTCGACGAGGCTATGGCGTATTCTGGTGTTAAGGACGTTTCGCAGGCATGTGCTGTTATGTTCAAGCGTAAGGGCAAAGTTTATGTGATTGCCCGCTCGATGGACACGGGCCGCAAGGACAAAAACACCCGGAGCATTCTGTTCACGTTCTGCGTTGTGCTCGACGAGAGGGACGGCGATTCAGCCCGAAGAATCTTCTCGCACTTGGCCGAACGATGGGGGGAATGCGAGGCGTTTATGCGCAAATGCCTTGATGAGAAATTCGCACAAGAAAAATTCCAGTCATTCCTGAAGGATTACCCGATAAATGCCGAAATGCCCTCAAAGAATTATGTGCTTAGGAGCGTTAAAGGCTCTGCACCGGAGCTGAATTACATCAGACCTTCGGGAATTAAGCGGCACTTAAGGTTTGCGGCTGTGTACATGGCCGTAATTGCCGTTGTGGTGTACGTAACTTCCGGGCTGAACTACGAGCACAACATCAAGCGTTTCGTTGAAGACGCAACGGTTTACGCGGACAATACCGGCGAAAAACTTAGAGGAACTTCCGGAGAACTTGAGGCACTTTCTGCGGACATTCACAGCAAGCTCGTGAAGATGAACACTCAGCTTGCGGAGATGAACGCCCAACTCTCGGAACTGCAGGAGGCAGAACGGGAACTTGCGGGACTTTACGCTGAGGCCCGGAGTGCTGATGCAGAACTGGAGCTGTCCTATCTGCGCATAAGGTCAATGGAGAATGCGGACAGCAGAGAGGCGGAATATCTCTCGAAGAGTTCGGGTGAAGCGGCGGACAGGGCCGGAGAATTTTCGTTGAGGGTGCTGGAAAAGCTGAAGGCACTTCGCGAAAAGCTGGGAATGTGAAATATAATATTGCACTATCCCACAAGATAAGAAAGGTATGAATAATCAGTATGTCTCTGGCATATGCTTTTTCCCGTGTATGGCGTGAAACTTCTGCGGCATTCGCAGGCTCCGGTTATTCGCTGTTCACGATTGAGGCAAACATTGTGTGCATAATAATTCTGGCGATACTGTTTAACCGTCAGCAAAATTCTTCTGACCAGACAGAATCCGGCATAATTTTGGCGCGTCTGCTTTTTGTGCAGATACTCTACTGTTTCACCGGAATACTGCGGGATCTGGCGGATGTCGGGATAATTCCGCAGTCCAACGTTTCGCAGTACATAATAACTGTGCTGAATCTGGCATTGTTCGGTGCGATGTGCTGGCTGGTGTTTCTGTACATGGAACGTCTGCAGAAGACCGGCTTTCTGGATTCACCGATGCACAGGGTATTTGCCGCCCTGCCTTTTGCGATACATATAGTGATGCTTCTGGTCTCGTCGTTCTCGTCGTGCTTTATCGACCTGTCAGGCCCCAGAATGAAGCCGGGTGCATTTTTCCCGCTAATGATTGTCGTGAATCTTGTGTACCCGTTCACTTCGGCGGCAGTAACTCTTATCCGCAGAAACAGGATGAGCAGGTACGAGCGCGAGGCTGTTCCGGCTACCGCCCTTTATCCGGTATTATTCACACTTTTTACGCCGATTCAGGCTTTGAACTGGAGAATGCCCCTGCTGTGCTACGTAATAGTTATCTCGGATCTGCTGGTATATGTCTCTCACGCTGACAGCCTGGTACTTGTTGACCCGCTCACCAAAATTCCCAACAGGAACGGTCTTATGCGTTCGCTGTCCGAGCGTTTGGGCAAAGGAGAGGCACAGACTCTTCACGTATTCGCCGTAGATATTGATGATATGAGCGTGATAAATTCTTCGCTGGGACGAATTGAAGGAGACAGGGCATTAATTATTGTGGCTGGAGCACTGAGGAAATTTCAGAAGGAAGAACACGAGTGCTATATATCGCGCTACTATGGAGATGAGTTTATTCTTACATCAGATATTCAGGACGAAGAGGAACGAGATCTGTTCATGGAACACATACGCAACTACGTGAATAACGCCGCGACCGTGAGCCGCCTTCCGTATCACCTGCGTGTTAGCGTAGGGTGGTCGAAGTACGAGCAGTTCAGCCGGACGGAGAGCATTTCGGGGCTTATCGAGGAGGCTGACCGTGTCTTGACGGAAAACAAAGAGCGCAAGAGATTCTCGAACATGTGGCACGGAACTGAGAGCACAGAATAATGAAAAAGCGGCTGGCGGGGGAAAAAAGATCTCTGTCAGCCGCAAAATTGACTGCTACTTCTTCATGAGGGGGGCACCGACGCGCCAGGCCTGTGCAAATTCTTTGCCGACGGTGTAGTAGGTGTTCCTGAACTGGTCGAACATCACAGCGTTCAACTTTCCTGCGTCAACCTTGCCCTTCTCGTCAAGGACTTTCTCATCTGCTAGGACATTAACGATAGTCCCTACGACTCTCATTTCGCCGAAGCACTCCCTGACTTCCTCGAGTTTGCACTCCATAGTAACCTTGAACTCCTGAATGACCGGAGCATCGACACGCGAACTTTTCACTGCGGTGAGTCCTGTGCGCTCGAACTTGTCGGACATGACATTTCCGCTGGCTGTGCCGAGAAAATCTGCTTCCTTGATGTGCGCTTCGTCGGCCAGAGCGACGGTGAAGGCTTTCTTGGCCTGAATGTTCTTGAGGGTCTTGCGGTCGGGAGCGAGGTTGAGGGCGATTTTGTCCATTCCGCAAATTCCGCCCCAAGCTACATTCATTACGTCGACTTTGCCGTCTTCGCCGTAAGTTGCGACCATGAGTACGGGCATCGGGAACACTGCAGGCACTGAGCCTAAATCTTTAAGCATTATGAATAACTCTCCTTTTGGTGTAATGATTCCATTATGGCAGGTGTGTCAAGAGAGTTATATCCCTTCAATTTCCTTCAAGTAGTCCGATATACGTTCAAACTTGGCTGTCATATCGACGTTAGCCCAGTTAGAGCTGTTGATGAAGTGTATCCAGCATGAGTCTAATACGGAGACCAGGCCCTCCTGCATGTTTCTGGCAATGCCGTCATGGAAAATGTTCACGTACTTTTCTTGCGCAAATGAATGTTTATGCTTTTCGATTGCGCGGAACAATATTTCGTACATTCGAGCTCCGGTATCTCCCCATTCCGTAGTGAAGAAATCGAGATTGCGGAAATCTGCTCCCCTAATGTAAAAGAAACCTGGCCACACATACCATTTGCCGCCGAATCTATCCTGAATTACGCCGTAAAAGAACTGTCCGTGAGCTTGTTGGACAATATCACATGGTTTGAATGGCATTACATCCTGGTCCAAGATAAGTGTGGAAGTTACATTATTATTGGCTAATACATTCCGGCAAGTCCAATTCAGCGCGGCGGCGTGTGATTGCGACGACTTGAAGGGGTTATGAGGCAGTCTTAAATAAATACCCCCCCCCCGATAATTTTACGTATTGACGCAGATTCTTCCGGATTGCTGGAATTATCGGCGACAAGATAAACATACGGACGCTGAAAATATTTCTGAAGCCTGCTCATTTGCTGGGATATTACCTCTGAATTGTTGAACGCTACAGTTAAGATACACAGCTCCGCATTGATGATTTTCTCAACATTAAAGCTGTCCAGTGCGTCCATTTTGTAGAATTTTTCCTCAGCATTACTCAATAAGTGCCGGTGCACCCTTCTTTTCAATCCGGCAACATAACCGCGAATCATGCTCATGAATACCTCCTCTTAAAATATCCCCGCAGTCCGAAAACCGCGGGGAATGAAAATTTCTTCGTGTTAGCTCGAAAATTATACGTTCTCTCCGAACTTCACGCCCTCGTAATCGTCGCTGTTCGTCAGAAGAAGTACTACCGTATCAGGATGTCCCGCCGCCTTAATCTTCGCGCGGTTGAACTTCATCAGCTTCTGGCCCTTCTTGACCTTGTCGCCTTCCTTCACATAGTCCTCGAAACCGTCGCCCTTCATCTCGACAGTGTCGACCCCGACGTGAATCAGGACTTCCATATCGTTCTCGCCGCTGATCCCGATTGCGTGCTTGCTCTCCGCCACTGAGGAAATCTCGCCGTCGATCGGAGCATACACGTACTCGTCTTCAGGCACGATACCTACGCCCTGGCCAAGTGTTCCTGCCGCAAACGTCGGGTCAGGAATCTCCGTGTAGGGGATTACTTTTCCGGCCGTGCACTGTGCAATTTCTCCGGCTGACGATGTGATTACCGTACCGAACTCATGTACACCCTCCGGCTCTGCTGCTGCGGGTGCGGGTGCTGCTTCTGCTTCAGGCTCGTCTTCCTTCCAGAGAATCCACGCAAGCACAAACGCTATACCGCCGGAAATCGCAAGCAGTATCGAGTACTGTACAGGCTGTGCAATCGTCAGGTAGCCAGGAATACCAGTAACGCCGTATGCCTTTGCACCGATTCCGGTGAACGCTCCGTAGAATGCTCCGACGGTTCCGCCGATCATTCCGGCGATGATGGGCTTGAAGAAACGAAGGTTGATACCGAAAATTGCAGGCTCAGTTATTCCGAGTGCCGCAGAGATTGACGAAGGAACTGCTACAACCTTTGTGCGGGCATTGCGGGCCTTGAAACCGATGGCCAAGCACGCACCGAACTGTGCGAAGTTAGCGGCTGAAGCTATGGGCATCCAAGTATTAAGGCCGCCCTCAACGGAGAGCATTCCGGCCTCGATGACGTTGTACATGTGGTGAAGTCCCATAACAACCGTCCAAGGATAGATTGCTCCCATTATTGCCGAGCCGAGCGGGTTCTTCACGAGTATCTGCGCTCCGGCAAGTACCCACGTCTCAAGCTGTGAGAATATCGGGCCGATGACCGTGAACGTGATGAACGTAGTGAGCAGGACTGTCGTGAAAGGCACAACAAAGAGGTCGATCATTTCCGGCGTGTGCTTGTGCAGCCATTTTTCGATTGTGCACATCAGCCACACAGCAATAATTACCGGGATAACGTGTCCCTGATAGCCGACTTTCTGGACTGTAACGATGAAGTTGAAGATGTTGAAGTTCCACGACGGGACCTCTGCAAGTCCGCCGACCACCCACGCGTTCACGAGGTTTGAGTGAATCATGGCCAGACCGATAACTGCTCCCAAGAAGGTGTTTCCGCCGAAAACTCTTGATGCCGAAATTGCTACGATGACAGGCAGGTACGCAAACGCAGTGTTGGCGACCATATCGAGGAAGTCGTACCATGAAGTGCTAGCGAACTCGGGATAAACTTTACCCATTGCCTCGACGAAGCCCATCATAAGGCCCGACGCAACAATTGCCGGCAGAATCGGTACGAACACGTCGCCAATTGCCTTGAGCATTCTCTTCCAGATCGGCTGGCCTGCGGCGGCGGCGGCTTTAACGTCGTCCTTCGTGGCCTCTGTCATTCCCGTAACGCTCAGGAACTCAGCGTAGACCTTGTTGACCGTTCCGGTTCCGATGATGAGCTGGAGCTGTCCGTTGTTCTCGAACATTCCCTTTACGCCGTCGGTGTTCTCGAGTGCCTTCTTGTCGACCTTGCCGTTGTCCTTGATGACAAGCCTTAACCTCGTGGCGCAATGGGCCGCCTGGACGATATTTTCACGTCCGCCTATGTGCGATACTATTTCTTCCGCACACTTCCTGTAATCCAGTGCCATAATATGACCCCCTGAAATTTAGATTAGATTTAGTTCCGCAAACGCCTTCGCAAGACCGTCCTCACTCACTGACGGGCATACTTTGTCAGAGAGTTCCTTCAGCTTTTCCGAACCGTTCGCCATACAGACGCTGTAACCTACCGTCTGTATCATCTCCAAGTCATTCATGCTGTCCCCGAAGCCTACTGTGTCAGAAATAGGGACACCAAATTTTTCCGCAATAAGCCTCACTCCAAGCCCCTTGTTGAAGGCTTTGTTGATGATTTCGCCGTTAATGCAGTGTGAGTCAGAACCGCCGACCTTCACTTCCTGCACAACTATGTTGAAGTCGTTTCCGAGAGCTTCACGGCAAGCATCGAGCTGTTCCATTTTGTTGCACATGATGACTACCTTGTAGATAGGTGAACCGTCATATGCACTCATAGGCTTAATGCCCAGATTCTCGGACAGAGCTTTTCTCCAGCGTTCAAGCTCACTGTTGCCCTCGCCCTGACCTTTGAGGAAATCGCCGAGATTCTCGTCGCCCCAAGAGCCGCCGTAGGCTTCGATGGTGCAGAAGACTCCGCTGTCGTGAAGAGTCTTCAGGGCAATATCCCTCTGTTCGTTCGTCATCGGGTGATCATAAATCACGTCGTCGTATTTTTCGCCGACCGCTACGTACCCGCCTGCACAGGAGATGAACCCGTCGAACTGGAAGCGGAGAAGCGGCCTGAGCATGTCCGGGTTTCTGCCGGTGCACAGGAAAACTTTGTTGCCCTTAGCGCGGGCTTTGACGATAGCATCAACTGCGCTCTGGGGCGGGGTATTTTCGCCTGGTGCGGTCAGAGTGCCGTCAATATCCAGAAATATCAGCTTCAAGATAATAATCCTCCTTGCAGTTTTTAGGGTCTGAGCTGAAAAAATGGTTTAGTGTTGGTGAATGGAAAAATTATATCTGCAAACTTTTTATGAGGCAATAAATAAAAGGCGGGAGTTATTTTTTTGTGAGGAGGCTGATTTTTTGCGGCCAGGTCATCGCAATTTTTTGTGCGTGATTCTAATTTTGGGATCATCTCTGTAAAAACAGTCTGCATCAAAACTTATGAGGGATTTTTGTAGTTGTAAAAGTAGTTGTAAAAATGGCCCTTATTGCTGTTATTTGAGGAATACCTTACACAATATATAGAGACTTAATTAGCCTGTCAAGAATCGTTTGCAATTTCAATCTGCCAAAGCTACACTGTGAAAAATTTTACACATGGAGGCTCAAATTGTGCCAATAACTGACCACAAAAAAATAGCCCTGCTGATTGACGCAGAGAACACCTCGCACAAATACATAGAGTTAATTTTTGACGAGCTTGGTGCGTACGGCTTTGCAACCTACAAAAGAGTTTACGGCAACAACAACGCACTTTCCGGACGGAAGGACGAAATCTTCAAGTACGCAATGACCCCAGTCCTGCAGTTCAACTACACCAGCGGCAAGAATGCTTCGGACTCCGCCCTCATCATCGACGCAATGGATATTCTATACACGGGCAATGTTGACGGCTTCTGCCTTGTAACGTCCGATAGTGATTTCACGAAGCTGGCTATACGTCTGCGCGAGGCCGGAAAGTTTGTTATGGGCATGGGAGAACAGAAAACGCCGGAGCCACTTGTGCGTGCATGCGAGGAGTTCAAGTACCTTGATGTGCTCAGTAAGGAAGATGTGCAAGATGAGGACGTTTCAGTCAAAGATGAAGCAGACGATGAACTCAAGGCCAGAATCGCAATGATACTCAGCACAGTTTTTCAGGGCAGTGAATGGGTAAGACTTGCAGACCTTGGGAACGCTCTCCCGAAATATATTCCAGGCTTCAGCGTCAAGTCTTACGGCTGCAGCAAGCTCAAACAGCTTATGATGAAATTCGGCGATCGTTTCGAGATGCACGAGATGGGAGAACCATTGACGGACTTATACGTGAGGGACAAGCAATGATTCACCGCTCACATAACATTGACATGCTTCACGGTTCCCTTCTCGACAAGATACTAATCTTTGCCCTGCCCTTAGCCGCCAGCATGATGCTTCAGCAGCTCTTCAACTCCGCAGACGTTGCCGTAGTCGGACGCTTCGACTCTCCCCAGGCAATGGCCGCAGTCGGCAGCAACGGAGCCGCAATCAACCTCATGATTAACCTATTCGTGGGACTCTCGATCGGCGCAAACGTCATTGTTGCCCGCTGTATCGGCAGAAACGAAAAGGCCGGGATTCACGACGCAGTTCATACAGCTATAGCACTGGCACTTATCGGCGGAGTGATTCTCGTTGCGTGGGGCCTGGCTATGGCGCGCACAATCTTGACCATGATGGACACACCCGACGACATAATCGAGCTTGCGGTTGTGTACTTCAGAATATATTTCTTGGGAGCACCGTTCATCATGCTCTACAATTTCGGTGCGGCGATTCTCAGGAGCAAGGGCGACAGCAGAAGGCCGTTAATCTCTCTTGCGGCGGGCGGCATCATCAACGTAATCCTCAACCTGATATTCGTCGTGGGCTTCAGGTTAAGCGTCGTGGGAGTTGCGCTTGCTACGGTAATCTCCAACGTGATCAGCTCCTTGATGATTATGCGCTGGCTGATGAGCGAGGAAGCACCCTTCACCTTCCGGCCAAGTGAACTTATGCTCGGAAAAAGCTACGTAATCGAAATTCTGAAGGTCGGACTCCCTGCCGGAATACAAGGCTCCCTGTTCTCAATCTCGAACGTTTGCATTCAGACAGCCATCAACCGGATCGGCTCTTATGCTTCGGCGGGAAGTGCTGCTGCGCTGAACTATGACTTCATCGTGTACTACATAGTTGCGGCGTTCACTCAGGCGGCGGTAACTTTCACGTCCCAGAATTTCGGCGCGGGGAACTACAAGCGTTGCGACAGGGTATTTGCTGTGAGTATGTGCGCGGGCGTGGGTTTTACGGGGCTTGCGTGCCTTGTGTGCTACGTGTGGTGCACTCCGCTACTGAGCTTCTACACGGTCAGCCCTGAAGTCCTGAGCTACGGAGAGATCCGAATGATTCACGTTGTGGCGTTCCTGTGGATGACGAACATCTACGAGATTAGCGGGGGATGCCTGCGCGGAATGGGACACTCAACGCTTCCGTCTGTGATGGTGCTGCTAGGGTGCTGTGCGTTGAGGATAGTGTGGGTGTACACGGTTTTTGCGGCACACCACGACTTCACTACGCTGATGAATGTTTACCCTCTGTCTTGGCTGATAACGAGCATAGGGACTCTTCTTGCGTACTACATAATCAGGAAGAAGAGGTTTGCATAAAGTGGATATAGACTGCCTCCGATAATTAAATAACCCAAAATTTCAGGAGGCTTTCTTTCATGGACGTAGTACGTAATTTGCGTAAAGGGGGGGGGGGCTACACAAGTAGCTCTGCTCTCCTAGAAGGAGGGTTATTATGAGGATTCTCAATAATCTTCCTGCACTTCATGCATTCACATCACTGAATAAAACCAACAAAGCACTTCAGAAGACCATCAATGCTCTATCAACTGGGTTGCGCATAAATTCTTCCGCCGATGACGCTGCGGGATTTGCGATAAGCGAGAGGATGCGTTCGCAGATTTCGGGGCTTGATGTTGCGGTCAGGAACACTCAGGACGGAATAAGCCTGCTTCAGACAGCCGAAGGGGCACTTGGCCAGACGAACAGTATGCTACAGCGAATGATGGAGCTAGCGATTCAGGCGAGCAGTGATTCGCTGACGAGCCAGGACAGGAGTTATCTTCAGCTGGAGATTGACGAACTGAAGGACCAGATTGACAGGATTGCGGGAACGACGCAGTTCAACAAGAAGCGTATTTTGGACGGGAGTAGTGGGGCGTTGTGGTCGAGCGATGACCTGAACGTTAAGGCGAAGATTCACGGAGGGCTGGTAACTGTTGATGAGTTCGGACAGAAGGTGAACCACGAGGGGAATTTCCGGATCGAGGTTAGTGCTGAGCCTGGATTGCCGCAGGTGCAGAAGAGCAATATCATGCACTTTACCGAAACAATAACTTCTGTTGAGAACATTATTACTGAAGTGGATCCGCCTACATCAACCGCTCGTGTCGTATTTGTGATTGATGTATCTGGGTCTATGGGCGGCGAACTCCAGAAGGTCAAGGATAATATTGCCTCCTTCAAGAGCAAAATTGAAGCTGGCGGAGTAGATAGTGTCGAAATCGGAATATGTACATATGGCACTAATGATGCGTATGATCCAAATTTTGTAGCATACACATACCCAGATGGTTCTTTATGGTCGTCCGATACTAGTGCAATTACAACTCTACTAGAACCGGTAACTGCTCCCTATGGTTGGGATACGTATAATTATTATGCTGTCCAGAAAGCCGCAGAAACATACAATGATTCCTACGGCACTAACCGTTATATGATTCTTGTAACAGATGTAGATCACACATATGGTGAAGGTTGGACTGCTCCAATCGGTTCTAAGGAAATATATACGGAAGCTACTCTTAGGTCAGCACTTGAAAGCGATCCCACAACAGATAAAGATAATATAAAACTTTCTGTAATCTCCCCTAATCCTGATAGAACTTCGGAATTCTATAACTTAGTTAGTGATTCTGGAGGCAGTATGCTTATGGCAGGGACTGACTGGAGCGATGACCTTAATGTTCTGGCTGATGATATAGCAGAGACCACAGAAACCGATAAAATCATAGATAATGTCGCGGAATCGTCATTCTCCACTATTGGCAGTATGTCTGCTTTCTATAATGTGAACGGTGTATCTTTAGTCTCTAAGCCTCAAACCCTCACCATCACTCAGGGAAACGGCAACTCTACTTCCGTCACTCTCTACGAGACCGATACTCTCCAAGACGTAGCCGACAAAATTAACTCAGCAATTGCCGACGGACTCGGTCAGGCCAAGTACACCAACAACCGCGAAAAATTCTGCACAATATCCGACGGCACAGAAGGTACTTCTGAATCCGTCTACGACCGTCAGCCCATATACGACTCCTACGGCAACATCATAGGCTACGATGTCTACGCAACCATGCTCGTACGTTCCGCAATACCCGGCAAAGACGGCGAACTCTACACTTCTCCGGCGATGACGACCTCCTCCGTGCACTCGGCCTCAACACAATTCAAGAGTCCACCGAATCCACATTCACCGCCTCTGTCTACAACGCTCACTCCGGAAAAATCGTAACCTCAAACGCAAAAGCTACCGGCCAAGAATTTGTGAGCCTCATTCCTCCCGAAATCGACATCGAGGTTGACGCAATGGCCGGACTCGCCGCAAATTGGGACGAGAACACCAGGCAATTCATGATGGCCACCAAAAACGTCTACACCGCAATGCTCCACCTCAAGAACAACGGCACAATCTTCCAGACCGGCGGAAACATGGGCGAGGACTTCATGATTGATCTCGGCGACTCTTCCTGCGACGCACTCAACCTCTCCCGCGTGAATGTCGTTACCCGCGAGACAGCCTCCCGCTCAATCGGCATACTTGACCGTGCGATTCACGCCATAGCCTCACAGCGAGCGAAGATAGGCTCATACGAAAATGCACTCGACCGCACAATGGAGAACCTGACGATTACCAGCACCAACCTGACCGACGCAGACTCCAGAATACGCGACCTCGATATGGCCTCAACCATGATGGACTTCGTGCGCCTGCAAATCCTGAACCAGTCGGGTACGTCAATGCTTGCGCAGGCTAACCAGATGCCCAATTCTGTGCTAAGTCTTCTGCAGGGGTAAAATTGGTGCTTGCATTCTGGGAAAATGCGCGTATAATTTCTCCTTGTCGTTGCGAGATAGCGGCGACAGAGTTAAAAGGTTAATTGACAAGTGAATACAGCGTATAACATTCGAGCGAAGTACTAAATGCCAAAGAATCGAAATCTCACAAATTTAACTGAGAGTTTGATCCGGGCTCAGGATCAACGCTGGCGGCGTGCGTAACACATGCAAGTTGAGCGACGGAATTGGAAGTTGGAGACAACGGAAGATTTACGGAGC
>JAFSSM010000055.1 GCA_017451025.1 Synergistaceae bacterium
CGTAACGTTTGTAGGCAACGGCTCAACAACAGACTCTGAGGCAGTTGACGGCACGTTCCTGATCCGCTCGATCGTTCCCGGCAAGAGCGGCGAGATCACGCTTTCCGGCGACGAGGCGGTTCTTAACGCATTCTCTCTGAACACGATCCAGAAGTCGAAGGAGACCTCCTTCACGGTTGACGTTGAGGATGCACACACAGGCGAGCTCATCAAGCAGGGCGTGAAGATCACCGGCAACGTAGCGAAGGGTCTCATCGACGAGAACGTTGACGTAGAGTTCAGCGAGCTTTCCGGCATCAGCGCAAAGTGGAACAAGAACACCAACAAGTTCGACTACTCGGCCGCTACGACTGAGACGACGCTCCACCTTGCCGACAACACGACAGTGCTCCAGATCGGCGCAAATGAGGGCGAAGACCTCGCAATGAACATCGGCGACATGAGGAGCCATGCACTCGGTCTCGACGGCGTAAACGTCATGAGCCACGACAGAGCAGCACGCTCCATCACGATCATCGACAACGCAATCGACAAGGTAAGCACCCAGAGGGCAAATCTCGGCGCGTACCAGAACAGATTGGAGTACACGGCAAGCAACCTGACGACGGCCAGCGAGAACCTGACCAGCGCAGAGAGCAGAATCCGCGACACAGACATGGCGAAGGAAATGATGAACTTCACGAAGCTCAACATTATGCTTCAGGCTGGTAACTCCATGCTCGCGCAGGCAAACCAGCAGCCTCAGAACGTCCTCAGCCTGATCCGTTAGTCTGAAACAGGACAGAATTAACCCGTAAAGTTTCTTTTACGCGTATATGCTAGTTAATGGGGGAAGGGGGGAATTTCTCTCTTCCCCTATTTTGATACACGCATAGCGGGCTGATTTTGCGGAAGGCAGGCGGTTTTGCGATGGCTGGCGGGATAAACATAGGAGTCCCCAACCCTCAGCTCACTAAAACCCCTGTTGAAGAGCGGCGTTCAGTCGTGAAGACCAAGACACTTGGCCGGGCAGACAGCACCCGTGAGGACAGCTTTAATGCCCAGCTCGAAGCCAGGCGCAGGAATCAGCAGGACAGAGATAGGCGAGAATCCGACGAACAGGCCGAAAAGCACAGAGATGCTATGCTCGCGAAAGTCGGAGCCAGACGACACCTGCAGTATGAAGTGATCGAGGATGCCGCAATTGTTCAGGTAAGTGTGATCAATTCTGAGGACGGGGCCGTAATAAGGAAAGTTCCTCCGGATAATGTGGTCGGGTTTGTGAGGAAGTTCCGTGCTTCAGTCAGGAACAGAAGGCTCGACATGACACTATAAGACTCTCAGTATACCCCCCACAATCTTCATGTTCGGTATACCCCCCAAAATCCCCCCTAACTTAGGGGGGAAGCAGGGGGGCATAATTAAAAAGTAAGGGGGGTCATAATTAAAAAGCAAATGGGAGCATAATTAAAGTAGCAACACCATCAAGGAAGATAATTAATGCACTAAGGAAGGTGATTCAAGCATGTCAATGATAATGAACCATGACATGACCGCAATAATGGGACAGAGGATAATGCAGAGGAACTCCTTAGCGATGAGGCGTTCTCTGGAGAAACTGTCATCAGGACTGCGGACAAAAATAGCGGACGTAGACAATACCGCCGGTCTTGCTATAAGCGAGACTATGCGTTCGCGCATCGGCGGCATGGAAAAGGCACTGAATAACTCTCAGGACGGAATCAGCATGATTCAGACTGCGGCAGGGGCACTCGAACAGACACAGAGCATGTTAATGCGCATGAGGGAGCTTACTGTTCAGGCAGCTAATGACGTTTTGACACAGCAGGACAGGAGTTATATTCAGGTAGAGATAAACGAGATTCGCGATGAGATTAACAGCATTGCCAACAATACCCAGTTCAACCGTAAAAACATTCTCAGCGGAGACAGTGCCGCAATTTGGAGCAGTACTGACTCAAAGGTCAAAGCAATCGTGAACGGCGGCATGCGTTCGATCGACAACTACGGGCAGAAATACGCTGTTGACGGTAATTTCAAGCTCAATGTTCGTGCTGAGGCGGGGAAAGCTCAGATTCAGAAGACCGACATCCTCAAAATTAAGCACGAGGATGCGGTAGAGGACGCAATTCTCAACAAGAGCAGCGGGGTTATGTCCGTTGATGTCAGCGATGTCCCGGCAGGAAGGTACAGGATGACGTTTGCGGAAGATGCTGAAGCCGCAACAGAAGGAGTTTTGACCAGTTCCTACGGTATTGGCGGCAGGCTGAATGACGCAGACACTACGATAACGTTTCAGGAAATAGGCGCGCCGGTAACGAAGGTAACATTTGAGACGGCGGACGGCGTGGAAATCTGGAGCACTATAGGGTCAGACCTCTTCAAGAACAAGCAGACATCAAACCTGACAACTGCAGAGGATCAGGCCGCGTTCTTCATGTCCGTAAAGGATGAAATCACTGCTTTGGCGCGTGAGAAGGGAATTACTCTGACCGGCTTGGACGAGCTTGACGAGGACAGCACAGAAATGAATCTGAACGCTGCACGTCTCAACGGTGACGCACCAGGCTTGAAGATAACCTACCAGACTCAGGCACGAGGAGTAGATCCCCTGTCAGAAGTTACGGTGAATGAAGGACAGATAATCGGCGCGCAAGAAGTATTCAGTGTTCAGGTCAGCGACAAGAACCTTGATAATGCCAGCGTACTTTTTGAGGTGCAGTCTGTTGACGGCCTGAATAATACTGTTAAGCTCAAAGCTACGGCCCTTAAGCTCGACCAGGACGGCGTTTCTTCCGTTGCCGCGCAGGATAATATCATTCTGAACATGGGTTCGGACGGCGAGACTCCTAATGCCGTAAATCTCGGCAAGCTATTCGGCGGAACTAACGATGATCCCTCAGTTACGATCTCACTCGGCGAAAACGGAACAGCAGTGCTCGAAAAGGGAGCAAAGTTCGTGTATTCCATCAAGGCCGGTGCTGTTTCTGATAACAATCAGAACGCCGTACAGCTAGGGATTACCAGCACAGCAGACACATCAGCACCCGAAACGTGGGAGGGCGGCCCCTTCAACGGAGAGTCAGTAGACTACATACTTGACGGCAGCAAGACCGGAGGCACAGAGCTGAATTTCCGCCAGTTCTTCGTGAACAACAATACTGGCGAAGCTACGCAGGGAACTATCACGCTCAAGACTGATAATACGTTCAGAGTCGCGGAAGTCGGCGGAGAAATTGACATTGCGAGTGATGATTTTGTTGCGGTCTTCAGCACGGATTATGTCGGAAAAGTTGCGAACAGCTCGACTAAACTGCAGGACATCGATAAATTCTGGACGAACGAGGGCATATTTATTCTCGATCAGCCCAAAGAACTGACGCTTACGCAGGGCGACGGTACGCAGGCTAAGATTATGCTTTACGGCGAAGACACTGTAGATGACCTTGTGCGCAAGCTGAATGACGCAGTCGCTAACGGACTTGGCCAGGCAAAATATGTTGACGATGCCGGAAAATTCGTGTCGTTTGTGGATAGCGCGACACCAGGAGTCGAAGGAGCAGAGGGTACGATAGTGATTCGTTCGGTGCTCGCCGGAACTAAGGGCGAAATCACGCTTGCAGGCAATGAAGATGTTCTGAAGGCGTTATCGCTGAACACAATTCAGGCTTCGGACGAAACAAAGTATGAAGTTACGGTGCGCAATGCTCATGACGATTCGCTGGTAGCCCAGAACGTCAAAGTTACCGGAAGCATCATGAAGGGAGTAATTCACAATAACGTAGATGTAGAGTTTGACCCGATGCTTGGGATAAGCGTTGCGTGGAACAAAAATACGCAGAATTTCTCCTTCAGCGATGCGGCTGGCGACAAGGGCGTTGATGTTGTGCTTCACCTCGCAGATAACACGATGGTGTTCCAGACCGGCGGGCTTGAGGGCGACGACGTTATGATCTCAATCGGAGACATGAGCGCACATGCTCTCGGTCTTGACGGGGTAAACGTGATGAGCCGTGAGAGGTCTGCGTATTCCACGAGCATAATTGACGCGGCGATTGACCGTGTATCGATGCAGCAGGCTTCACTCGGCGGTGCGCAGAACAGGCTTGAACATCACATAGGCAACCTGACCAACGAAACAGAAGCACTTATCGCGGCAAACAGCAGGATACGCGACATAGACTACGCGCAGGAGATTCTGAACTTCACGAAGCAGAATATCCTCATGAACTCGAACAGTGCAATGCTGGCTCAGGCAAACCAGATACAGCAGAGCACAATAATGACGCTTATGCGTATTTAGCAATGGCATTTGGGCCGGAATATATTTCAGGACTCGCAGGGGCATTACGAAAAATTCTGCCTCTGCGGGTCAATCGTATTGAGGGGGGCGGTTCGTGGACTGCCCTCAAGTTTTCGGCGGAAAACTGGCTGCTGTTGTCGTGGACTTCCGGTTCTGCAGGAATATGCACGGCTTCTCAGAGCGAGATTAACGCCCTGAAGGACATATCGCCCTCTAAAGCATCAATTTCCGAAGCAATGAAGAGCAGGCTGTCTCACGGAGGAGAGATTTTTTCTGTGAGGCAGCTTAATCATGACAGAGTGCTTGAGCTTGGTGCGAGAAGGAGAGTCTCCGCTGGATTGAGCGTTAGCTATTCGCTTGTGCTGGAGATAACCGAGCCGGTCGCAAACTTTATCCTGCTGGATTCAGAGGGCAGGATCGACGAAGCCGCTAAGCACTCAACTCCGGACACTAACAGGTTCAGGACGATACTGCCCGGACATAATTACACGCCGCCGCCGGTGTTCGAGGGTACGGAGCTTGCGGACTTGAGGACGCTTAGGATTGAGGATGTGCAGAACTTGCGGGGAATTGGCCGTCCTCTGGCCAGACTGGTCATGTCTCATTGGGAAGAACATGATGCGCTGTCGTGGAAGTCTGCCCTGACGAAATTACTGGATGAAGATTCACAGGTAATGTGCAGGCTCATCACTAAGAATAACTACATGACGAGGCTTGACTTTTCCCTGCCTGAGACACAGGAACTTGGCCAGGATGTCCTGAGTGCTTCTAGAATGGGAGTACTTGTGCCGCTGCTGAGGCGGGGACGCGAAAAGAAACTGCACGAGGTTGACGCGAAGATTAAGCGGGCTGTGAAATCGAGGGAGCGACACCGCGACGGACTGGTGAAACAGCTGAAGGAGTGCCGGGACGCTGAGGTCTTCAGGCAGAAGGGCGAGGCCATACTCTCGCACATTTACGAGATACCCAAGCGGGCGGAGAGTGTTACACTCACGGACTGGGACGGACAGACTCTGACGATTGCTCTCGACCCGGAACTTTCGCCGTCACGCAACGCAGAAAAATACTTCAAGCGTTACCGCAAGGCTAAGGGCAATCCGGAGGAGATAAGCGCGAATCTTGAGGCCATTACGTCGGCAATAGATGAGCTGAAGGAACAGCACGCACTGCTCGAAGCGGTTGATGATCCGGAGAATTTCAGTGAGGCAGTGAAGGATTTGGACGAGTGGCTCAGCCCCGAAGCAAAAACTCAGCACAAAAAGAAGAAAGCTCCGGAACTTCCTCCGCACCTGAACATTACGAAGGACGGAGTTACGATTCTTGTGGGACTGTCTGCACGCGGGAACAGATACGTTACTCTGAAAGCGGCCAGGCCGGAGGATATTTGGCTTCACGCTCACGAAGTGCCTGGTGCACACGTGATTATTCGCGGCGTGAAACGGAGTGAGCTTGAGGGTGAGCGCAGGGATTTGCTGGAGTATGCGGCAGGTCTTGCGGCGGGGCATTCGTCAGGAAAAGGTGCTGTGTCCGTGCCTGTTGACTACACCGAACGTAAATATGTGCGCTCTGTCCCCGGAACTGTTGCGCTGGTTACGTACACTAATCCAGGTACATTGAGAGCCGCGCCTATACAGTAAAATTATTCCCCCCTGTCTTTCCGGCAAGGGGGATTTTTTGCATCTTTTACCTTCTAAGTGCCAGTATTGCAACTATCAGCACAATTCCTCCAGCAAAGAAACCAGAATTGCACCCGCCCATCAGTAGAGCGAGCAGCAATTTTCCCAAATAGAGGCTGAAAGGATTTCCGGCATCGAGTATCCCGACAAGCAGAAACTCCTTAACACCGAAACTCTCCAGCTTTTCGCCGGTCAGGCTGTAGATTTCCCACGTGCCTAGCAGTCCGTTGATGAATGCAGGTCTCATCTGCCCGTCGCCCAATTCCGAATCGTGCAGGGCATAAGTTTTGTAGTCGCTGACACTCATTCCCTTTACCAGTTCAAACTCATCATCAGAGAGAGTTATCGGTATCATGTACATTCCCTTTTCGTCAACACTCACTGTAGGAAGGTTGATGACGATCTCGTGGTTGTCGTCAGAAACGTATTGCCTCATGGCCTCAGTCGGCGGGACAGGACGGCCAATGTTTGCGCGGGATAAGTACTTCAGTTCGTCGAGGCGTATTCCCAAGTCGTCGGCGATCCTCTGCGCGGCTCCGGGGTCCATTCGGTAAAGCGGGTTTTCCTCTTCGACGTAACGCCCCCTTACTACAGTAACTATTCCTGCGTTGACGTATTCGGGCCTGAGCGATACTGCAACGTAGATTTTCCTGCTCTGAGGCACTTTCTCTACGCGGTTAAGGTTCTCGTCGAGGATAATGAATGTAGCGAGGTATGTCTTGTTCTCGTCGTAGACTGATTCGCGCGTGCTGGTGTCAACCTCGAAGCCGTGAACTGAGAGCTGTTCGCCAGGCTGAATGTCATTGCTGAGGGTGCAGAGTATTACGTACCTGTCTGTGCTTGCGGCGTTGCTGATGAGAGGCAGAATTGCTCCGCCGTATTCTCCTGAACGTGAGAGGTTGTATAGGTCCATAGGCAGGACATTCCAGGATGGAGAAACAGCGATTTCCGAGAAGGAGCGTACCTTGTCGGAACTTACTCCTGCGATTCCGGCTATGGTGTCTCTAAGTTCGGAAGTAAGGGTGAAGTCAGAAGTGCATGTGCCTGAAATGGAGTAAATCTCGTGAGGAATCGGCAATGTGTAGTCTGACGCATCGACATTCGCCCAAGAACATGAGGCGGCAACGCACACTAAGAGGATTGCGGCCAAGCCTGACTTCTTCTTGAGCAAGGCAAAAGCTATAACTGCGCTGACTGCCCAGAGACCAAAGCCTGAAGCACAACCGCCTCCTGATGAACCGATAGACTCGAGAGAATCTGAAGCGTCATCTTCCGTTTGAAGCTCTGGCTCCGGATCTTCGTCCTGCTGCTCAATGGTAATCGGGCTTGAGGCTGAGAAGTTCACGGCCTCATCGATGCTCACTACTTTTGAGTCGACGCTGACGACCTTAGACTCGATTTTTGGCAGGTAGGTGAAGTTGAGGGTAGGGACGCTCATTTTGACGGACATTGTACGTGGAACGTCAGAGGCACTCGCTGAGCCGGTGTAGCCTGTGGAATAGTCGTAGATGATGTAGTTCGGGAGCTGTGCGAAGAGTGCTTCGGGCTGTCCCTGCGAGAATGATACGGTTATGGGTGTGTCTTTAGGGCCGTATGCTTTCAGGGCGGTGATGCGGGTGTAGGAGCTGCCGGTGTATTCGCGCAAGTCGGTCTTGTAGGGGTAAGCTGGGTTGTCGGTGGAGGAGATGTAGAGGGATTCGAGGCGGGAGTTGCCGTAACAGCCGACAGCATCGAGCGAGGAGTTGGAGGAGAGGTCGATGGTGGTGATGTCTGTGCTGATGCAGTCGAGGGAGATTAGCTGAGTGTTGAGGGAGAGGTCTACGGAACGGAGGGTAGTACCGCTGAAGTATAACTCCCTGAGGTTGGGGTTGTTGGAGACATCGAGGGTGGCGAGGTAATTTCCGCCGCAGTCAAGCTCCCTGAGATTCGGATTATTAGAGAGGTCCAATTCGCCTAACATGTTGTTGGTGCAGGAAAATCTCACTAACTTTTCGTTATTGCTCAGGTCAAGATGCTTGATCCTATTATCGTGGCAGTAAAGCTGATATAGGTTAGGATTGCTGCTTACATCAAGTGCATCTATATGGTTATGGGCACAGGAAAATTGGTAGAGTTTAGGATTCTTACTGACATCAATTTTAGTTAAGTTATTCTGTGAGCAGAACAGTTCATATAAATTGGGGTTTCGGCTCACATCCAGAGTTTTCAGCCGGTTAGTGTAACAGAACAGCCTGCTTAACTTGGGGTTATTGCTCACGTTCAGTTCGACCAAATCATTGCTTCTACAGTGCAGTAGATATAAATCTGCGTTGTTGCTTATATCTAGGGCCGTCAGCAGGTTATTGTCGCAGATTAGGAACGTTATAGCAGTGTTATTGTTTACGTCAAGTTCTCTCAGCTGGTTGTTGGCGCAATACAGCGAATCCAATTTCGGATTATTGGTTACGTTAAGTTCTGTCAGATCGTTGCTTTCGCAGTTCAGATAACTCAAATTCGGATTATTACTGACATCAATAGCTGTCAGCCTATTTTCACCGCAGCCCAGCGACTGCAAGAGCGAGTTGCTGCTCACGTCAAGTTCCGTCAGCTGATTTTTGTCACAGTGCAACTGCTCCAAAAGTTTATTATTGCTTATGTCAAGAACTGTCAGCTGGTTGTTGTAGCAGATCAAACGATCTAAAGCTGTGTGTTTGCTCACATTAAGTTCTGTAAGACGGTTGTTATAGCACCGCAACATATTCAAAGCCGTGTTATTGCTTATGTCAAGAACTGTCAGCCCCATCCCATAGCAATCCAGCTGTTCCAAAGCCGGATTATTGCTTACGTCTAAAGTTGTTATCCGGTTGCCGGTACATCCAAAACGAGTTAATCGCGAGTTTTTGCTAACGTCAAGTTCTGTAAGCTGGTTGCCGTCGCAGAACAGCTCCGCTAGATATGGATTTTTACTTACGTCCAGTTCACGTATCTGGTTTCCGTTGCAATACAGAGTTCTCAAATTTCGGTTATTGCTCAAGTTAAGTTCTTCGATCTGGTTGGAGCTGCACCATAATGACTTCAAAGCAGGACAGCCGCTTACATCTAAATCTGCCAGCTCATTTTCCATGCATACAAGCGTCTCCAGATTCAAATTATCGCCGATATACAGGGCAGCTATCTTGTTATAGTTACACAATACGGACTTCAGGGCAGTGTTTTTGCTGAGATTAATAGCTGTAATACTATGAAAAGAACAGTCCAGAGTCTCCAAAGCTGTGAAATATTCTATTCCTATCAGAGCTATTATAGCTCTGTCGCCTATGCTGATTTCCATATTAATAACTGAAGCAAGCTCGGTATCACTCAATACGTTATCTCCATTCGTGTCATATTGCTTAACATGCTCTCGGAACGCTGCATCAGGAAAATGCTCCTCATTAATCAACACATTTGCCCACGCAAACGAAGAAGCACCTATCGCCAGCATTATCGCCAGCATAAACACAAAACCTCTCTTCATATCTTGACTCCTCCTTAAAGAATCCAAAAAATGCCCCCTCACAATTCAGCAAGGGGACATCGCTGCTCAATAACTAGAAGCCTACAGGAACTCCAAGCCTCCGGCTGTCCGCTCCTCCGTTCATCCGGTTATTCGCATGGTCGAACATAATTCCCTGCGCAGTCCCGAAATATCCAGTGAAGGGCTGTACGTCCGTCTCATGCCCCATTTCCGCAAGTGCCTTCACCACTTCATCGCTGATACCCTGCTCAATCATCAGCTTGTTGGCCTTGCCGTTCGATGCTGAGTTGAAGATTCTCGGCTGTTCGATCGCCTCGTCCATCGTCATACCAAAGTCCACTACGTTAATGATTATCTGCGTTACCGCCGTGATTATCCTCATCGCTCCGGCAGCCCCCAGCGTCATAAACGGCTTCCCTTCGGGATCAATCACAATCGTCGGACTCATGCTCGACAACGGACGCTTCCCCGGTTCAGGAGCATTCACGCTGTCGGGGTTCTGCGCAAAATCGTCCATCTCGTCGTTCAGCACAAAACCGTAGCCGGGAACTATTACGCCAGAACCCATAAAGTAGTTCACCGTGTTCGTCGAGGCTACGATGTTACCCTCAGCGTCGACAACTGAGAATGAGCTTGTCGAGATTCTCTCCTGAACATCACCAGCATTGTACGAGACGAACTCGCCGGGATTTCCGGGCAGGACTTCGTTCGCGGATTTTTCTGGTGAAATTTTCTCCGCAATAGTCTTAGCGTATGCCTTGCTGGTCAGTCCGGAAAGCGGCACATCAGGAGCAAACGCGGTATCCGCCATGTACTTCTGGCGGTCAGCAAATGCCTGCTTCATCGCCTCAGACAGAGTATGAAGGTATTTTGCTGTGTTGTGGCCAAGTGCCTTTACGTCGAAATTCTCCATGATGTTCAACAGCTGGACAATGTGAGTTCCGCCGCTCGACGCAGGAGGTGTTGAGTAGATCGTGTAGCCCCTGTACGTTCCCTTAACCGGGACTCTCTCCTCCATCTTGTAGGCCCTGAGATCATCGATAGACATTTTGCCGCCAGTTGCGTTTACGGCTTCAACCACTGCCTGCCCGATTTCGCCGCCGTAGAACGCTGAAGGCCCCTTCTCCGCAAGAAGCCGGAATGTCTTGGCCAGTTCCGGCTGTTTCAGGGTTGCTCCGGCCTCAAGAGGAAGACCGTCAACGATGAATGCGCACTCCCTGTTGTAGCGGGTGAGCTTGTCGTATTCGTCGGTGATTATTCCGTTCTGCATCGGCGCAAGCGTGAAGCCCTCCTCAGCAAGTTTTATTGCAGGTGCCGCAACATCAGCAAACTTCATCGTCCCGTACTTCTCGAGTGCCGTGAACATTCCCATCACTGCACCGGGAACTCCGATTGACTTTCCGCCCTCGAAGGACTCGTGAGCTTTCTTTGAGTACTCGGTCGAATACATGTCCTTTGTCGCCGAAGAAGGAGCCATTTCACGATAGTCCAGCTCGATAACTTCGCCGGTCTTGGCCGAACGAATCACCATGAATCCGCCGCCTCCAATTCCTGACGCGTTGAACTCTACGACATTGAGCGCAAGGTAGGTAGCTATCGCCGCGTCTACCGCGTTTCCGCCCTTCTGGAGAATCTCGACTCCTGCTCTCGACGCAAGCTCGTGCGCCGAACTCACCATGCCCTTGCCCGCGTAGACATCCTCAATTTCGCAGAAAGCGCAGGACACCATCGCTAACACCATTACTGCCGCCAAAAATACTTTCTTCATGCTGAAACCTCCTTAATATTATTACGCCTCTGGAGCAAGAAATTTCGCTACTCCCTCAGCGATAATCTCCTCATAGCCCGGAATATTCTCCACAGTTACGGCCTTCGACTCATCGAGCACCATTTCGAGCTGCTCAATGCACGTCATAACCGCCGTAACATGTCGCGCAACCCTAAGTTCAAGCGGCTGGTCTTCCTCGTAAGGCACGAACAACCGGCCAAGTTTCGACGCACGCGCGTATGCCTTGTCGCGTCCGGTAAGCACTAATGCTTCGTCGGTACGTTCACGAAGCCTGCCCTGACTCGGATTGCCCGCCTCCATCAGAATCGCAAGCGTCTCCTCCGTCGAATCGCCCCATTCACGATGACTCAGCCCCCGCAAGTTCACAGGTGAAGGCTCAAGCCTCATCGGGATTCCGTTGAACTCCAGCTCCATCACCGCCGTTGCCGCAAGCTCCATTGCCCGCTCGTGCGCAACCATCGCGTTCACAACGGGATATTCCGGTGAAGCCTCGTGCAGGTCAAACGCAAGAGTTACATTCTCCTTCTTAATCAGCTCGAGAATTGCGAGCGAGGCCGCCTGAGTCAGTCCCTCGTTCAGTGTGCCGGGATAGCCGCGATTCAGGTTTGCGCGTGATGAGCCGTCAAGTTTCTGGCCGGAAGGATAGTGCACGTAAATATCAGGGTCAGGCCATTGGTGAATAGGGTTGCTCGCACGTGAGCCGAATTTGAACGTGCGCGTACCTAAGTGGAAGCGTTGAGGGGCCGCGTCCTGCGGTGAATTGTGCGTGAACGCCGAGTGATTCCCGAACGGAATAACGATTAAGCGTCCCTTGCTGACCTTTGCGCGTTCAAGGTACATTATCGCCGAAATGAAGCCAGCAGGTTCGTTTGGGTGAGTTCCTCCGAGAATCAGAACTGTACCGCCCGGTTCCGAGCCTTCCTGAATGTAGACGGGAGTATCCGCCGGAGTATTCGCGATTGCCGGTTCCCACTCGGAGAGCTTGTGCTCTGCGAAACCTTCAGCAGGATATATCTTGTCCTCAGCCCACATCGACATGAAGTCCTGAGCAGTTATGTACGCTATGCCGCCTGCAAGTGCAAGAAGCAATATCGCCGTGAGGGCATTACCTTTAAATTTGTAGTCGCTCATTTTCGGCCTCACTTAATCATCAGGATACGCAGTATCATCGGGATCAACACCATAGCTGCACCCGCCTGCTTCCAGAAGGATTTTTCACGGAACATGCATATCACTATGAACAGTGCCATGAACACCAAAATTCCCCGATAAATCATTGTCAGCATTATTACCACCCCTTAAAACAGCCAGCCCGCTATAGTCGGACTCATAAAGATTACCGCCAATCCCCACAGTGCTACACACAATCCGGGCAGCAAGCACAGCTTCAGCACCCTAAAGTAATTCTCCTCGCCGACAACCTGTGCCGCAAAAATTCCGGCAAGCGCGGTCGGAGGCATTAAGTCTCCCAGAGAAGCAATCAGGCTCAACGCCGAAGCCACTATGATTGAGTTGTAGTTCAGGAGAGCTAGCAGGAAGGGTACTCCCAGAACTGAGGCAGACCCGAACGACGACACAGCTCCGAACAGCGGCATAGTTACCGCGATTCCGACGAAGAGCGTCCACGACGGAAGGGACAGTGCAGACACAACGATAAATCCCTGAACTCCGATTAACGTCATAATCTGGATGAACATTCCCACTCCCATTAAGATACCCATCACGGGCAGGGCATCGTCTACGGCCTCAGTGATTGTGTCGATAACTTTCCACTCTGTGCCAGAGAAAAGCCCGGACAGCGCAGAAATCAGGAAGATTAACGGCATTCCCAGAGACACATAGCCCGGAAGGAACTGTTCCGCCGCAAAAAGAGCAACAAGCACAATTACCGGAAGGAACAGCCGGAACGTGAGAGGGTTGCGCTCCATCTCGAAGAGGTGTTTTTCCAGAGCAGCGAAATCACGGTTGCCGCTGGTTATGCCCGGATAAATCATAGTCAGGGCAAACACCACAGCCAGCGGAAATGTGCAGATAATCAGCGGGATCGCAAAGCCGACGTAGGGAATATCAACACCTGCGCAGATAATCATTGCCGGAATGCTGACGGGAGGAGCAATCATTCCGAGAAGTGCACCCATCGACACAACTGCGGCGGCCCTGACTTTCGACAGCCCTAACGTGATAAGCACAGGCGAGACCAGCGCACCGGTTGTTAGGACTGCGGCGGTCGATGAACCGGTAATCATTCCGGGAAGCATGATGATTATCATTATGCCTACCGAGAGAATTACGGGAGAATGCCTGAACTTACGGATTACCCACGCGGAAAGTGCATCGAGCAGGCCGGTTTTCTGCACAACCTTCATGAAGATCATTGCGGTGCAGATCACCATTATGGTGTTGAGATAGCCGAACTCTCCCTCGATTAGGTGCCTTAACGGAAAGCCCGCTCCACCAACAGCCGCGCCGACTATCGCCGCAAACGCCATCGCTACAGCAATCGGCAGCTTAAACGCAAAAGCTCCGAAGGCAAACACGAAAATCATCACAATCGTGTAAAAACCTTCGGGCCAGAACCAAGCCCACGACATGGCTACATGACTCCCCAATCAGCGAGAAATTCCTTCAGAGGTGCTCCAGTTCCCTTGACGTTCGGAGCAGTTTTTACGGGTGCACCGGAGCCTTCCGCTATCTTCGTGAAAATTCCGTCCTGATTTCCGCCGTCAACGATAATCATTCCGTCAGCGTAAGGCGATGCTTCCGTGATGAACAGGTCGGACAATGTTCCGCGCCTGCCCTCTCCGCCTACGTGCATAACCAGAATTTTCTTGCCGGTATCCTTTGCGGCCTGAAGAAGGGATTTTGCACGGGCAACTTCGTCCTCAGGATTTATGCCGGCGGCTCCAAGTCCCTTCGAGCTTCCGCCCACAACAGCAACAAGCACTTTGGCATCCCCAAGTTCAGAGGGAGTCATCAGCGCGTTGTAGTCCGGATTAACTTTGAGGGCATTGCGCAGAACCACACGAACCATCATTGCGTCCGGACTCTGCCCGACGGAAGTCAGGGCAACATCTGCACCAAGTGCACAGCTTGCGGCAAAAAGAAGAATGAGGAAAGATAACGTGAACTTTCTCGACATACTATAACGCCTCCTGTGTAAAAATTATTGGGAATAGAGGCATTATATCATTGCGGGCTATTCATACCCCCAGCGTTTATGTGTAATCATGAAGGCGGCAAATACCACAAGTGAGAGTATTCCGCCAAAAATGCTTCTGCCCCTGCTGAAATCCCCCCTTCTGTGCTCAAAGTCTATTCCGCATTTTTCGGCCAAGCCCTTCAAGTTCAGGACGTGAAGCACCGGGACTCCTGCTCTTAGGGCATTTCCGGCGAGACCGTTTCCGCCGTCGAAACCGTCACTTGGCCGGACGATTCCCGCCGGAAGGTTCAGGCTCATACTGTCCGTGCCCATGCTCGAAGCATTGCCGCCGATGTTCACGACTAACCTGCAGCCCGCAATACTCTCCGACTTCAGCGCAACAAGTTCGTCGAGCGTAAGGCCCTTCACCATTTCAGCATCACTCACATTGCCCTGAAGGATTTTCTTGGCTTCGTCGTCCATTCCGCCAGCATTCTCGTTAGTGCCGCCCAGAGTTACGAGTGAAGGTGTAGTTTTCACGAAGCCTCCTTTTCGCAGAATGGAGAGCATATCCGCAAAATTCAGGCCCGGACGATTTGCGCCCCAAGACGACGCACCAAGAGACAGCATGAACGTAACCTCAAGCCCCATCTCCTCACACGCGGCCAGGCACGAATACACCATCGCGGGGAAGCTCGACGACGCAGATACCAGCACCTTATCGCCGCGGGTCAGTCCCAATTCACCGAACCAGCGCGTGAACTGCACGGCCCAGAGGGGATTTGTTGAACACTGTTTTGCTGGAAGACTGCCCATTGTTGTAGTTACCTCACTGAACTCAACGCCGATAAAGCCGGAGTGATAAGGGTCATGTTCGGTGTCAAAGCCGACAGAGTCCCACAGGAATTGTTGCGCGGAAATAATTTTGCGGTAAAGACGAGTTTCTGTGCTGTTCATTGCGGAGTGGAACAGAAAGTATATCGCAAGAAGCAGCAGACTCAGAATGATTATGCGTGTGTAATTCGTCATGAGATAAGCCCCGTTAGCATTATTGTGGTGAGAGAACATGATACCGCCCCGCAAATGGTCATCGCAATTCCCTGACGGTTCACGTCGCACGCAACCAGGCCCGGCACAACGAACCCGACTCCCAGTCCCGAAGGCAGAACTTCACGCAGAATTGCCGCAAGAATCATTGCACAGCCGGTACGCTCTGTTCCCCAGAGGTCGAGTTTTCGTGAGACTGTCTCAACAACAGGAGCAAGTAGCAATCCGGCCAAGAGACACAGCGCGATTCGTTCAGGAGGGTACAGCGCAAGAAGCCCGGGAGTGATTATTCCGCCGCAACTCCAGCCGGTACGACGTTTCCAGATTAGGCCGAGCAATATTCCGGTGATTAGCGTGATTGTCCTGTGCATAATAAGTACTCCAGAGGCCAGCCCGCAACGTTCCCGCAGGCAAAGACTTTTCCTCTTCCTTTGTGCCATTTCTCAAAGCTGAAATTCTCCCTGCTGTCCGTAAACACAATACCCCTCCATTTTTTGCCGTCAATCCATTTTCTGAACACTTTTAGCCTGGCTGTTCTGTCCTGCCTGTGATTATAGAGCAAAGTAACCTCACGAGAATCCCAGCCCGTCAGCGAAAATAGCATTTCCGTGCTCTCAACGTCATTCGCCGAGAACGCACACGCAAGCAAGTCCTCACCATCACCGATGATTCTGAAGTCCGCAATGTCGTGAGGAACTGCCTCGAGGACTTCACGCTGAACGTTCACGCCGGAGAGCCGTAATGTTTCGAGAGCTAGGGTGATATTGCCTTCACGAAAATCTACAGTGTCTTCACCGCTAATGACTGGTACGTTTTCGGGTACTCCCTTCATGATCGCTAAACGCGCAGAATTTTCGCCATAGCCCCAAGCGTCTTGGTGGTCGGGGCGTGTGTTGGTGATGACGATTAGAGTCGGTTTGAGCCAATGTGCGGCGGCGGGCTGAAGTTCGGGGTTGACTGCGCTGTTCTCCATGACGATGGCTTCTGCGTCAGGAGGAAGAGTCGACAGCCACCAGTGCATTTCGCGAATGTTGACGGGAGAATCTCGGCGGATTATGCGTGTTTCTGTGGGAGTGAGGGAACGGGGGAGGACTCCTGTAATGCGTGCGTATGCTTTGAGGCCGGAAGAGATGAGTCCTGCGTGAATGAGGCGGACTAGGGCGGATTTGCCTCTTGTGCCTGTAACTAGTATGCGGATTCTGCTATTTAGCTTCGTGATTGATAATCCACTCCGTCAATTCTTCAAACGTTATTTCGGAAGCAGCAAGCTCTAGAAATAATGAAGACAGTTCAGATTCCGTGCAGTCCATCTCTATACCATTAGCCGCAAGGAATACAAGCATAACGTGAGCCGCTATCCTCTTGTTGCCGTCAATAAATGCATGATTCTGCGCAAGCCCGAAACCTAAACGCGCCGCCTTCTCGTAAATCGTCGGATACACGTCATAACCGCCGAACGACTGGAACGGAGCATTAACCGCAGACTCAAGCAATCCTTCATCTCTTATGCCATCACTGCCTCCTGTCTTCATGACCAGGCGGGAATGCATACTTATAACCTGCTCAACTGATAACTTATGCATCAGCCAGAACCCTGTACGCTTCCTTATGCTGTTCGATAATACGGTCAGATATTCTCATCACTTCATCAAAATCTGCTTCAACGTACTCTTCTTTAACATGAACATCTTTATCGAGAACTGCGTTCATAAATTTTCACTCCTTGTGTGGGATTTGCTATATTATACACAGTTCATGATTACTCCAAAGGGGCAAATTCTCATGCAGACCATCAATGACATTATTGACAGCATAAATCAAAACTCAAACTCTGAGGCAGAAAAAGGCTACCTGTTCGAGCTTCTCTGCCTCTACTTCCTCAAATATGACAAGCTCCATAAATCCCTGTACTCTCACGTCTGGCTCTGGAAGGATTCACCCATCGCAAACGGTCAGCCTGACACAGGCATTGACATTGCCGCAAAGCTCCGCGACTCGGACTCGTACTGTGCTGTTCAGTGCAAATTCAGAGATGACGACTCCAGCATCACCAAAGCCGAAATAGACTCCTTCCTCGCCGCCAGCAGCAAGAGTCATTACTCACGCCGAATCCTCTTCACACTCACCGGCAATTTCGGCCGCAACGCAAGAGACACCATCTCCGGCCAAGTCCCTCCGGTTACCTGCCTCACACTGGGGGATCTCGACCGCTCCACTCTCGACTGGTCAGCTTACCCCGAAAACGTCAGCTACACCGTCAAGACTCTCCTCCCTCACCAGACACAAGCAGTTGATGCAGTCATTGAGGGCTTCTCTCACAGCGACAGGGGAAAACTCATCATGGCCTGCGGTACAGGAAAGACTCTCACCTCCCAGCGAATCGCCGAACGTTACGTCGGCAAAGGCGGACTCGTGTTAGTCCTCGTGCCGTCAATCTCCCTCCTCAATCAGTCCCTCCTGGCCTGGAACTATGACAGCGACGAGGCTATACCCCTGCGCTCATTCGCCGTGTGTTCGGACGCAACAGTCGGACGAAAAGATTACCCCGACGAGGATATGAAGCTCTCCGACCTCGTGATACCTCCGACTACTGACGCAATTAATCTTGTGAGAGAGTTCACGCCGGACTCCGAAGCTATGACCGTGATTTTCTCAACGTATCAGTCCCTGCAGGTAATATCTGACGCACAGAAAAACGGCCTCCCAGAGTTCGATATTGTGATTTGCGATGAAGCACACAGAACCGCAGGCACAGCCTCCGCCGACTCGTACTTCAGGCTCGTGCACGATAACGGCTTCATACACTCACGCAAACGCCTCTACATGACCGCCACGCCCAAAATCTTCACCGAAAACCTCAAGGCCAAAGCTCAGGACGATAACATACTCCTCTGCTCAATGGACAACGCAGAAATTTACGGTCCCGAATTTTTCAGGCTATCGTTCTCTCAGGCAGTCGAACAAAATTTGCTCACCGACTACAAGGTTATGGTCTTCATGGTCGAGAAGGATAACCCCGACGAACCAGACATGCCCGCAATCGTTCAGGGAGTCAGCCGCGCACTCGCTAAGGACATCAGCGAAATTGATGCTGACTTCCTCGAGAACGACACATCCCCCATGCACAGAGCCGTAGCCTTCGCAAACACCATCGCCGCCTCTAAGGACTTCACATCCCTTGCAGCTCATCAGCCCTCAATCGACACACGACACATTGACGGCAAAGACTCCTCCGCAAAACGTTCAAGCTCCCTCCAGTGGCTCAAGGACGAATCCCCCTCCTGCCGAATCCTCAGCAACGCACGCTGCCTCTGTGAAGGAGTCGACGTTCCCGCTCTCGACGCAGTAATCTTCATCAGCCCCAAAAGCTCAGAGATTGATATTGTCCAGTCAGTCGGAAGAGTCATGCGCAAAGCTCAGGGCAAAAAATACGGCTACGTCATCCTCCCCGTCATCGTCAGGCTAGGCGAGACTCCAGAACAAGCCCTCGACAACAACGACAGCTACCGCACCGTCTGGAAAGTCCTTCAGGCTCTCCGCGCTCATGATGACCACTTCAACGCCGTCATCAACTCCCTCGACTTCGGAGGCAGCTCCGGCAAAATCCGCGTAACAGGCAGCAGACACCATCACGAATGGCTCAATGACGACCTCGCAGAAAAATACAGGCAGCAAATCTACATCCGCATGGTCAGAAAATGCGGAGACCGCGAATACTGGTCATCGTGGGTTGCTGACCTCGTCAACGCTTTTCAGGCCATCTCCGCACGCATAACCTCAGCTATCCCCAACGTCAGAGACGACTTCGACAGCTTCACAGAAGAACTCCGCGCCGCCATCAACCCCTCAATCTCTCCTGAGCAGGCCGTCGAAATGCTCGCACAGCACATCACCAGCAAAGAAGTCTTTGACGCAATATTTACCGGCTTCGCTGACTACAACCCCGTATCGCAGTCAATGCAGAAAATGCGCGCAATTCTCGAAGCTAATGGTGCTGACCTCGACCCCAAAGGTCTTGAAAAATTCAATGAGCACGTAAGGGACAAAGCACGTTCTGCAACTACAGGTGAGGCCAAGCAGAAATTACTCCGAAACATCTACGAGAACTTTTTTGCTCAGGCATTCCCAAGCACAGCAAAGACTCTAGGCATCGTCTACACACCTGAACAGATCGTTGACTTCATCATCAGGAGCGCAGACTGGGCAGCAAGAGACCTCCTCAAAATTGACGGCGGACTCTCGGCTGAAGGCGTGCACATCCTTGACCCGTTCAGCGGCACAGGAACTTTCACAGCAAGATTGATCCAGCTCGGCATAATTCCTCCTGAGAAGCTCTACGCAAAGTACACCGGCGAGATCCACGCCAACGAAATATTACTGCTTGCGTACTACATCAGCGCGGTGAACATTGAGGCGGCATATAACCAGATGGCCGGAGGGTTCTACACTGAGTTTCCGGGAATGGTGCTCGCTGACACGTTCAGGCTCAACG
>JAFSSM010000056.1 GCA_017451025.1 Synergistaceae bacterium
AATCGTGCAACAGCAATGCACGTCCTCAAGAGCAGGCTGTACGAACTGGCCTTGCAGGAACGTCAGGAGGAGCTGTCCTCAGTTGTCGGAGAGAAGAAGGAGTCAACATGGGGAAGCCAGATACGGAGCTACGTGCTTCATCCCTACACTCTGGTGAAGGACCACAGGACGAATTACGAGAAAGGAAACATACAGGCAGTGCTTGACGGAGACATTAGCGGCTTCATTATGGAATATTTGCGGCAGAGGGCGAAAGGGCAAGTAAATGTGTAGACGAATATTGCTGTTTGTGCTGATGCTGTGGTGCGTCCGAGCGGAGGCAGGCTTTGTCCCTGAACAGCCCATAATGCCGGTGAGAGACCTGCGCCCGAACATGACGGGGTACATCTTGACGGTGCTGAAGGGCACAGAACCCGAACGCCTCCCCATAAAGATTGTGAGCATAGCTCCGCAGAAGCCTGGCCGGGAACTCTCCGACGAGATAATCATTCGTTTTACGGGAAGGCACAAGCTCGCGCAGGGAATGAGCGGTTCTCCTGTGTACGTTCAGGGGAAGCTGATAGGTGCGGTCAGGAGCGGATGGGACATGAGCGACCAGACGCTGGCGTGTGTTGCGCCCATAGAGTCGATGTGCAGGGTGTTCGACGAGGAAGCATCGCAGAAGTCCCTTACCCCTACCCCCTACTCCCTAACCTCTAACCTCTATATCTCCGGCCTAAACCCTAGCAACTCATCCCTATTAGCACTTGGCCGGACTCTGGGTCTGACCTTCACGCAGGGAGTGTCCTTGAGCGCGCAGGACCTCACCGTCAGCCCTTACCGCTTCAGGCCCGGCGACGCAGTGAGTGCCATGTTCGTGTGGGGGGACATCGAGGCCGGAGCCGTCGGAACAATCACCGCAACCTCAAAGGACGGACGCTTCCTCGCCTTCGGGCATCCCGTCAACAAAGCAGGCAAAGTCTCCTACCCTGCGGCCAAGACCTACATTCACGAGGTCGTCAACAGCCTGCAGTTCCCCTTCAAGCTGGCGAGTCCCGCGAGCATTAACGGAGTGTTCACGCACGACCGCGAGGCCGGAGCAGGAGGCAGAAGCGGATTATACCCTCCCTCAATCGGCGCAGAGTTCCGCTTCAAGAACCTCGACACCGGCGCACAGAGCAGCTATAGGTTCCGTGTAATTGCTGACGAGTTCATGAGCCGCGAGCTTCTGGTCAAAGTGTTCACTGCACTTGCTGAGGAAGCGTGGGGCAGTAAAGGTCAGGGCACAATGATGGTGAACCTTCACATTGACGGCAAGGCAATACCTGACGGATGGTCGCGCAGGGACATCTTCTATTCCGACGAGGACATACTCGAAAAAGCCTTCGAGCAGGCGGAACACATCATCGACGCATACCTGACTCAGCCGTTCGAGGAGACGATGCCTTCTGGGTTCGTTATGACGGTCGAGGCGACACAGAAGCCGCGCGTCCTGCTGATTGAGGACGTGAAGCTCTCGAAGGAGACGGCCAAGCCCGGCGAGTCCATCACTGTAACCGTCAAGCTGAGAGGCTGGAGGACTGCCCCCATTGAGCGCAAGTTCACGATGAAGATTCCCGCAGACGCGAACGACGGAGTATGTATGCTTGTGGTTCGCGGAGGGAGCGTCGAGTCGTCGGAGCAGATTTCCGTCGACGAGGGCTGGAAGTCCATTGACAGCTTGGGGCGAATGCTGACGGAGTTCAAGGCCGCCGACGCGAACAACGAGCTGATACTCGAGCTGTACGCGGACAGGACAGGCGAGATTATCAATGCGGTGCTTGACCAGCTGGCGGAGAAGGGCAAGAAGGACAAGAAGACCAAGAAGGACGAGAAGCCCGCCGAACCCGACAGCGGCCTTCTGCCCGAAGAGGAAGAGTATCTGAGCGAGACGAAAGCCCGTTACATCGAGGAAGGCACAATGCGGGTGTTCAGCTCGGAGTACTTCATTGACGGAATGATGAAGCGGCTCATCCACGTAGAGAAATAATGTTCATCACGATAGAAGGAATTGACGGGAGCGGAAAGTCTACGCAGTCAGCGAGATTAGCCCGCTGGCTCGAGGAACGAACAGGCCACGCTACAATCAGGACGTTTGAGCCTGGAGGAAGTCCCGACGGCGGGAAGCTCAGGGAGTTTCTCCTGAACAGCAGGGGATTATCGCCGATGGCCGAACTCCTGCTGTTTCTGGCAGACCGCGCCGAACACGTCGACAAAGTCATAGCTCCTGCTCTCTCTGCCGGGCACAACGTAATCTGCGAACGCTGGAACGAGTCGACGCTTGCCTACCAGTCCGGCGGACATGATGCGGACATTTCGCGGGCGCGGGCACTCATTGCTTCGTGTGCCTTCCCCGAACCTGACGTGAAGCTGTTTCTAGACGTTGAGCCTGATGTGGCGATGTCGAGGGTACGTTCACGGGAACATGGCGACAAGTTCGAGGACGAGGGACTTTCCCTTATGCTGAGGGTTGCGGAGTTCTACAGGACTCTTGCCTCGAAGGGAGAGCTGTTGCGCATAGACTGCGGGAGCCTCGACGAGGACGGAGTATTTTCGGCGATAAAGGGAGCGTACGCATGGCCATCCAGATAAAGCGGGGAGGAGGAGAACCCCCCGCATCCCAGCCCCGCGTCGAATACGGGAGCAGTCATTCCGGCTCACACGCTGCCCCAGCAAACGCAGTAGCCTCGTCAGCGTTCTCGTTCGATGCGGCGATGGAGTCCACAGAACTTGAGGACCTGCTCGACCAGCTCTACGAACTCTCAGACAGGTTGAGCGTGTTTCCCGGCGGCCGCCTCATCGAGGAGTACAGGAACGTCTTGACCGAACTCCTCAAGCGCGCAACGAAAGGCCTTCGCATCAAGCGGGACATGCGCTGGCGGAAGACTGACCGCAAAATGTACGTAACAATTGAGCGTGCAGAAAAGGCAATGGACGAACTGGAGGAAGCCTTCATTTACGAGGGCAACAGGACGAAGGCACTTGCGCTTATGGAGGAGATAAAGGGTTGTCTGATCTCGCTTCTAATGTAGTCTGGCAGGAAATACTGCGTGAGACCGATCCTCATTGCCGGGCAGTCGCTGCTCCCGCAAAATGGCATCAGGAAATCACGGAAGCACTCGCCCGCAAAATTCTGGGGAGCTTCAGGCCGAATCACCCTGACCTGATTATCGCCGGAACAACGGACACTGCCCCGAACATTGACGTGTGCAGACAGCTCATCGGCGATATTGCCCTGATGCCTCTGGAAGCACCCCGACGCTTGGCAGTAATCATGAGCGCGGACAAGCTGCTTCTTCCTGCGGCGAACAGCCTCCTCAAGCTCGCGGAGGAGCCTCCATCACACGCACTTCTCCTGTTCCTGATGGAGGACGGACGGTTATTCCTGCCGACGCTGAGGAGCCGGTCGCGCTTCAGCGTAATCACCGACGACCAGACAGCAGAAGCCCGCCCCTTCCCGCAGAGTGATTCTGACTGGGTGAAGTGGCTTGCGTCCTCCCGAAAGTCCGACGCTGACTCAATGACCACTGAGCTTGAGGCTTGGGCGAACTACGCAGGAAGTGCCGGGAACTTCGCTATTGCCGGAAAAATCGAGAGGCTGAGACTGATTGCGGGCAGGAAGAATCTTTCTGTTCCCATGTTATGCGACCTGATACTACTTACACTAAGAGAGGACACCACAAAATATGAGCATATACTTGACGATTTTCGGTAAGCCGAGATATTTGGGGCTTGCCCGGATTCGGGACAACATAGAGACAACACGTTTGGGCTGGATGGTGGTTAGGACATCACGCGGCTATGAGATGGGGCTTCCCGGCGGAACACTCACTGAGGAACAGCAGGCCAAGTACAGGACTGCGGCTTCACGTTACGAGGACCCGAGCGAGGCGATGCTCCAGAACGTGGACTTTATACGTTACGCGGACGACGAGGACATCGAGAACTACTACGACTGCCGCGAAGAGGAGAACGAGGCATTGTGGCGCGCGCGGGACATCCTGAAGGCTCACCACCTCGATATGAAGCTGGTTGATGTGGAATACATGCTTGACCGCAAAAAGTTCTTCCTGTACTTCACGTCGGAGCAGAGGGTAGATTTCCGGTCATACGTGCGGGACTTGGCGCACGAGTTCAGGACGAGAATAGAGATGCGGCAGATAGGCACGCGCGACGAAGCAAGACTCGTTAAGGGGATGGCTTCATGCGGAAGACCGTGCTGCTGCGGGTACTGGCTTCGGGGCTTCACTCCGATCAGCATAAAGATCGTGAAGGAGCAGCGTTCGGCCCTGAACCCTACGAAAATTTCGGGCATCTGCGGAAGGTTAATGTGCTGCATGTCCTACGAGCAGGAGTCATATTCTGAGCTTTGGGCGAAACTTCCTGGTCCAGGAGCGAAGATTAAGACCGAGCAGGGATTCTATGTGCTCGAGAGCTTGGACATTGGGCACGAACAGGTGAATGTGCGCTGTCCGTCGAACCGGCTTGTTCCCGTGAAGATTGACGAGTTCGAGACATTCCGTGAGGCAATTATGCGGGGTGAAGAATGGGGCGAGGATAAAGAGCTTGTCGCGAAGAAGAAGGCGATGCAGGAACGTGCGGCGATGCTGGAGAAGCGGCGGGAACGCCAGAAGATGATAGCGACGGCGAAGGTAGCTCGTCTGCGTCGTGATAGGATAGCGCGTGCGGAGAAGAGGCAGGAGGAACACAAGGCCAAGCCCAAGAACGTGAAGCCTGGACAGGGACAGGGACAGCCCGCACAGTCAGGGCAGACATCACAGGCCGGACAGGCGAACGCTCCCTCGAAGCGGAGGAGGAACAGGAAGCCGAAGCCCAATCCTGAACAGCGCGAGAACTGAGACAACAAAAAGCACCCGCCGAGAGATCGCGACGGGTGTTTATGATTCTTGGGACACGAAAAAGCGGAGCCTCCTCACACTCGAGGAAACTCCGCTCGTTATTGCTTATTCCTGATGAAGTCCTGCTCCGTTTCTCCGGCTCTTCCCCCGAAGATTCCATCAAAACCTGCCGGAAGCCTCAGCTCAGAACCTCAAAACTTTGCCTGCTTTGCCTGTCCAGACTAGAAGGTTACACTCGTCCTGAACCTTACGACGTTGTCCTTGCGGCTGTCGTCGCCGTTCTGGTCGTTCTCGGCGTGCATGAAGTTCAGGCCCATCGTCGTGTAGTCGTTGAGGTGATACTGAACACCTACGCCGTATTCCTTCGGCTTCGCGTCGCTGCCAGCACCCCTGCCGTTAGCTACGTTGTAGCCATAGTAGAACAGGTAGGTTGACCACTGCTCGTTCCAATCCTGGCCGAGACCGACTCTCCAGTACTTCGTCTTTTCAGCCACATAGCCTGCAAGGTACTCTTCCTGAAGGAGTGCGCCGTAGAACAGGATTCCGTCGTTCATACCGGTGAAGCCCTGATCGAACTGGCCGTACTCGAGCCATACGCTGGTGTACTTGAGAGCTTCCTGCTTTACGTCGATGATTGCTGCCCAGTGGTTCGCGTCGTCGACCATGTTAGCACCGCCGCCGAAGTAACCGCCATCTCTCCAAGCAAGTCTGCCGTTGTTGTTGAAGACTTCCTCTGTATCGATCTTCTGGTGATAGAACACACCCTTCAGGCCGATGTTGTCATTGAAGTTGAAGCGGAGGCCTGCGTAGACTGTCCAGAGGTTCTTGAACGACTTATCACCCTCAACATGCTTTGACCCCTCACCCTGGCTGTACTCTTCTGCGTTATCGCCGAAGAATGCCTGTCCGCCGAGATCGAAGCCGATCTGCTCAGTGAACTGGAACGTACCGCGTGCCATGAGCATCCAGTCTTCCCAGCCGAACTTGTTGGGGTGCGCTCCAACTGCCTGCACTGTGCCCATTCCGAAGTTCTTTGTCAGGCCGAAACCTGTCCATGTCCAGTCTGTAAGGATCTGGTCGCCGTCCCACACACCAGTGCCAGGAAGGGAAATCTTGTAGTCGCCTTCCCATGCCCAGTTCTGGCGGCCAACGAGAAGCCTGCTGTCCATGAAGAACGGCATCTCAACATAGAACCTGTCAAGGTACGCGCTCTGAGTATGCGCGTTTGAACCAGCGGTATCGCCCTCATTCCTGAGTCTTGCGCGGAAGAAGTACTCATCGTTCTCGCCCCATGTGCGCTCGAAGAACAGACGTGCTTCGTCGAACTTTACGGACCCCTTGCCGTCAGTGGTGAAAGCGTCTCCGGCCTTGTTCCTGCTCTCGTTCATGACATCAAGCACGAGCGTGCCGTGAATGTGCCATCCGCCGAGCCTGTCCTCAAGAACTGCGACTCTCTCGTCAAGCTCATCTACCCTTACGCCGAGTGCCTCGAGCTCGTCCTTGAACTCAACAACGAGTCTCTTGAGCATCTCTACGTCCTGCTTGCTGGCCTTCGTCATGTCGACTACTGCGAGTGCTCTGGCGAGTGCTGATGCAAGCTCGTAACGGGTCGTCTGCTGCTGGCCCTTGTAGGTGCCGTCAGGATAGCCTGACAGGATTCCGTGTGCTGCTAACTGACCGATTGCGTCATAAGCCCAGTGGTTCATCGGCACATCCATGAACGGGTTGGTCGCTGAAAACGCGGGTGCCGCAAGTGCTGCTACTGCTACAATAGCTGCGATTACTGCATATTTCTTCATTATGAATAAACCCCCTTATGAAATTGTCAAACAACTATCGTCTTCACGCACTCAGTCTTAATACTGCCCTGAGTCTGATGGGGGTGCGGAAAGTTACCTTGTTTCCTTTCTGTCCCTCTGACAGTTCGAGAAGCTGTATTCCCGACCTCCTGCGCCCTCTGCATGAACTCTTTCCTTAATGCCTGAACGGGGATCGTTGCATCTCCTTTCTGCGGCTTCTGGCTTTTTGAAGTTAATGCGTCGGTTTGACGATCTTTCGCTACGTATTTCCCGTAGCACGGCGCATATATTACTACACACTTTTGAAAAATGCAAGCGAATCTGTAATTTCGCGTATAAAGTTTCAGAAAATGGCCTCGCATATAGCATCCTCGCAGGGACTCTTCAGGCGGTCAACGTGGTGCGCATAAACCATCGTTGTAGTTATGGACTTGTGTCGTGCGAAGGCTTGAACGTCAGAGAGTGATATTCCGGCCATAAGAGACAGAGTTATTGCCGAGTGCCTGAGAGAATGCGCAGTGAGGCGGCTGGAAGTGAAGCCGTTTTCCCGCATTGCCGACTTGCAGATGAACGAGATGCTTCGAGTTGAGAGTCTGGAGTTCATGTTCCGAAAACTCATTGACACAAAAAGAGGAGAGTCTTTGCTGGTGTGGCCTCTATCCGCCAAATATTCACGAACTGCTCTCAAAACTGGAGCAGGCAATTTCACGAACTCAGCCTTAGAGTTTCTGCCCTTGCCCTGAACAAACAGGCATGTATGGTTGCCGATTCTACGCAAGTCCTCAATATTTGCTCTGACCACTTCGATTGTCCGCAAGCCGCCTACTGACATTAGGGCAAGGATGGCAAAATTTCTGCGGCCTATTGGAGTTTTGCGGTCTATGCTGTTAAGGATTGTACGCAGCTGTTCAACGCCTAAGCAGTCTCTTTTGTGGCCGGGTTCTTGTTTGGGAGTTTTGATGCCGAAAGCAATATTCGGGTAAAGTCCGGAGTGTTCAGTCCAAGCGAAGAAGCGTCTGCAAGCGGCCAAGTAGAGAGCTATGGTACTGGGCTTGCGTTTGAGGTGTTCGAGGTGTTTGCGGAAGCTGAGGATGTCGTTGCGTGAGGGCTGGGAGATTGAGCGTTCGGAGAAGTAGCGGAAGAGTTGGCGTAATGCGCGTCTGTAAGTAGCTTCAGTGTTTTCTGAGACATCGATAAACTGGAAAAATGCGTCTATTACGTTATTCATGGATTGTCCTCCTTAATAGGCAGTAATTGTACGGTAAAGAAATTTACAGCGATACTTTTGGGTGCAGCACTCGCAGTGAGCTTTGTTGTTCCCGCGTTTTCGGCAACGAATCCGTTTATGGACGTTCCCATGAATCATTGGGCGTATGATGCGATAGGACAGCTCGCGGCTCACGGAATCCTCTCGGGTTACCCGGACGGCATGTATAAAGGCCAGCAGCAAACTACGCGCTATGAGTTAGCTTCGGCTCTGGCTAGGGCGTTGGCGGTAGTGGACATGACCAAAGCGAGCAAGCAGGATGTGGAAATGCTGAAGCGTCTTGTGGTGGAGTTCAAGGACGAACTGGAAGCTCTGGGAGTCAGGGTTGATGAACTGGACGAGCGTGTTGCAGTTCTGGAGGATCGTCTTGGTGGATGGCATATTCATGGAACGTTAGTGCTTGACGTCGTAAACAGGAGCGCAAACGATGCCGGTGACTCTTTCGGACCAGATGGAGACGGCTCAATCGGATTTGATGAGGCTAGGCTGTTCTTTGAGCGTACATTCGGAGAAAACGACGAGTACTTCTTCAGAGCCAGACTGCGCAACGAAGAAGAAAAGAAGACGAATGCTGATGATGACGTGGTGAACGGAGCTTACTTCGACAGATTTTATGTAGAAATGCCCTTCTTCTTCGACTCAAGGCTTATGGTCGGCCGCAACAATTGGGCTTGGGAAGGTGATTACAAGATCAGTCTGCCAGAAACCGGAGGATGGACAGGCGGACAGCTGCTCACCGATTGGACTTGGACAGGATTCGGACTCACCAAGAATTTTGGGCTGGGGACAGTTCAGGCAGCATTTGCACATCCCAACAAGAACTTCGGCATGGCTGGAGACGGCGAGACTCTGAGCGACTGGATGGTTATGGCGAGAGGCAGCTTCCAGTTCACGGAACAGATTGGCTTCGATATTGGAGGCCAGGCGTTCGTGGGCGACAATGCGGAAGAAAGATACAAAGACGATGCCGGAGTGTGGCAGGGAATGTCCTTCAATAATTTGTGGACAGCATTTGCGGGAGTGCGTTTCAACTTTAACGACAATATTGCGTTCAAGGGAACGTTCTATCACCAGCAGATGGACAGCGAATTTATCGGTAATTCCAACGGGCGCAGGACATGGCTCGATCGCGGTTATGGTCTCAGGAACGCTGCAGGCAACTATATTGATGTTGATGATGCCAATCACTGGGCCGCGATTATCGATGTCAAACAGGCTGCCCTCAAGTACACGAGTGTGTGGCTTGAATACGGACAGTATGACCAGGGCTTCAGAGTCTTAAACAGCGACGGAATATTCTACAGCGATCTTCTGAAGAGGTCTCAGGCAGCAGAGGATATCAAGTACTGGAGAGTTGGACTTGGCCAAGAGTGGAATGATAAGTGGGCTACATATTTGTTCTACTACGGCTACAACAGGGATATTCCAGGCGGGGATAACATCAAGCCTGCGGAGTATGGAGTTGGCGTTCAGTATAAGCTCAATGATGCTACAACGATGGGCTTGAACTATATGCATGCTGACAACGATCAGGACGGCAATAACAGCCGTGAGGATAACGTTGTGAGGTTCAGAACCAGCGTAACATTCTAATGCTGGAAGTCTAGGGCGAAGGATAAATTCGGAGGGGTTGTGAAAAACAGCTCCTCCGTTTTTTTGTCTCCTAAGCAAATGCCCGCTTCAATGCTTCAAGTCCCTCTTCTGCCCGCGTCTTGCTCACTATGCATATCGCACTCTCAATCGTTGAGTTGATTATCTCTATGTTCACCTTCACTGACGCTAAAGCCTCGAAAATCTTCGACAATGTACCAGCCGCATCAGCCCCCAAACTCACGCTTATAGCCGCTACCTCAGTCGCAAAAGATACCCCCTGACCGCCAACTCTCTCCGCAGCTTCCCGGCAGACAGGAATAACATCATCCAGCTTGTCCTTGCTGATCAGGAACGACAGGTCTGAACGACCGCCGCGCATTGTGTTCTGAGTCACCATGCTGACGCTGACCCCGTGCGCAGACAAAGCCCCGAAAATCTCAGAAGCTACTCCTGGAACGTTAGGGACTCCCAGAAACACAACGTGAACGCACTCATCATTAAAGGTTATGTTAGTCATGAATTATGCTCCTCTCCATGTTATGGCAGGGTAAATTTTACAACGCCCTGTGCTAAAATTTAAACTATCCTTATTCTCCAATAAATAATCATTTCTCATTAAGGGAGGTAATCTGTTGAGCCTCGTATATTTTGCTTTGTGGGTAATCTTCAACGGCCGTGTTACCCGCGAGATTCTCATAGCCGGAGTCATAATCTCGCTGATGCTGGATCTGTTCGTGAAACATGTCATGAAAATACGGCTGACTGGTGCAACTTTCTGGAAGGCACTAAAACTTCTTCCTGACGCTCTGTTCTACGGAATCGTCCTTCTCATTGAGATAGTCAAGGCCAATTTCACGATTATTCGGCTGGTTCTTGCGCCGAGCATTCAGGTTGAGCCGTGCCTGGTTAAGTTCAATACTCCACTGAAGACCAATGCCGCAAGAGTCGCCCTCGCAAATTCCATCACTCTCACTCCCGGAACAATTACGGTCTCTCTTGAGGGAAATGAACTGCTGGTGCACGCGTTGGACAAGGGAATAGCTGAAGGACTGCAGGGAAGTATTTTTGAGCGGCTGCTTGCCAGAATGGAGAGAAGAGCAAATGCCTGACGTTATGACCATGAGAAATATTGTGCTTGCCGTCGCCGGAGCGTTTTTGTCGGTGAGCGTGTTTGTGTGCCTGTTCAGGGCATCGCTTGGCCCGAGATACACCGACAGAATTATTGCCTCAAGCATGATCGGGACAAAAATTATCCTGTTAATCGCGGTGCTGGCTATGGCTGTCGGGAATGACTATCTTGTTGATATATGCCTGATCTACGCGATAATCAATTTTCTGTCGGTTGTGGTTCTTGCGCGGTCGGTGCTGGAGCGGAAGGAAGGGGAAAAAGAAATATGATCCGGGTAATTATCGGAGGTCTGCTGATATTTGGAGGACTGTGTGTTCTGGGAATTGCGACTGTAGGGATATTCAGGTTCTCGCACATGCTGAACAGGATACACATTGCGGCCAAGTGCGACACGATGGGTGCGCTGCTGGTGATTTCAGGGTTAATGGTGCTGTCGGGGTGGACGGTGTTTTCGCTGAAATTAGGACTGGTGATCGTGTTTTTGTGGCTGTGCAACCCTGCGGCGAGTCATCTTGTTGCGCGAGCTGAGGTGAAGACTAATCCGGAGATAGAGCAGATATGTGATTATGTTGACCTGACGGAAGGGGAGAAGCCTAATGATCGTGATTGAGTGGCTGCTGCTAATATTCCTGATTGTGTGCGCAATAGCTGTGTCGATCTCGAACAACCTGCTGAACTCGATAATAATCTTCATGAGCTACAGTCTTGTGATGGCGGTGATATGGGTGTTATTGAGGTCTCCGGACTTGGCGATAACGGAAGCGGCGGTAGGAGCAGGAGTAACGAGTGTGCTGTTCTTTCTGGCGTTGAGGAAGATCGGTCAGATGGGGCACAAGGACGATGGTGAGAATGAAGGAGGAAGAAGATAGCATGCAGACAATTGAAAGTATAGGTGTTATGCAGGACGACAAGCTAACAGTTCCCATAGAAATAAGCGAGAAATTCTCCTTTTCCGATGGCTGCAAGGTAATGAAGATGCGCAGAGGCCATAAATGAAGATATTTATTGACACAAATATTCTCGTTTCGTTTGCGTTATGACCGTGCAGTGTACCGTCAAGGACATTTGAAAAGGCATCTTTACCATTTAATGGAAATTTTCTGACAGAATCTCTACGCTGTACGATTTTCTGTCAAAAGCTATCCACGCATCATGAACGCGTCAGAATTTCTCGAACTCGATTAATCACACGAAAGGAGCATCTAAAACCTTGAACGAAGAATTACGCAACATCTGGACTCAATTCTTCAACTGGGTCATGGGCAACGGCCCCCGCCCCGAAAACGAAGTCATCCCCCCCGAACCTCCTCCTGCCCTGCCCTTCACGCAGAAACCGGAGGACAAATATTCCCGCTTCCACGAGGCCACCCTCAAAGAACGCTATAACCAGTGGCTCGAACTTCACGGTCTTCACATATTCTCGTCCCTCTACTCCGGCCTGAGCGTCCTAACCTGCATCGTGATCGTCTGCCTCCTACTCGCAACTGTTGCAGAACTCCCGCCCTTCGGCCACGAGCGCAACCCCGCCAACAACGAGGTCATACGCCGCTACGTACAATACGGCTGGCACGAAACAGGCGCACAGAATATCGTTGCTGGTCTGATTCTGGATTACCGCGCATTCGACACGTTCGGCGAGTCGTCCGTGCTGTTCACCGCCGCGTGCAGTGTCCTAATGATTCTCAGTGCCACGCGCAGCAACAAGCCCGACAAGAAATCTCCGCTTATGCGTCATCACGTATTTCGGAAGGACGACGCAATCCTTCAAGGTATTGCTTCACTTTCAATACCCGTGATTCTTATGATGGGATGTGTCGTAGTCATAAACGGCCATCTTTCGCCCGGCGGAGGCTTTTCCGGAGGAGCTATCCTCAGCACAGCGTTAATCCTTGCCGCAAACGCTTACGGCTTCGAGCGAGTTCACGAGTTCTTCAGCGAGCGCACATTCATCGTATCCAGCTCAACAGCTCTCATGATTTATGCTCTCTCGAAGGGTTATTCGTTCTTCACCGGAGCTAATCACCTGCACTCGATTATCCCTAAGGGCACAGTCGGCGATATACTCAGTGCTGGGCTGATACTTCCGCTCGATATTTGCGTGGGGCTAATCGTTGCAGGAACACTTTACGGATTTTATGCGTTATTCAGCGAGGGGGAAATGTAGACCATGCTGGAAAAATTATTGCTCAATCATTACGAGGCCGCCGCAGTCATTCTCTCTGGGATAGGTCTCACAAATTTGCTCCTTCAGCGCAACCTCATTAAGAAAATTATCGGCCTTAACATCATGGATACAGCGGTCTATCTGTTCTTGGCCGCTAAGGGTTATGTTGCTGGCAGAGCCGCTCCGATTCTCTTCGAGGAGGGTGGAAAGTGGGTAACTAACCCCGACGTATACGTAAATCCTGTTCCGGCGGGACTGGTGCTCACCGGAATTGTGGTCAGCGTCAGCGTTACGGCGTTTGCACTCGCGTTGACACTGAGACTCTACGAACATTACGGGACTCTGAACATTGACGAGGCACTGCTCAAGATGACCGAACAGCAGGAAGACATAGAGGCCAAAGTTTCGCAGGCAGAAGAGGATGTGCTGGCATGAATGAAATAAGCATGTTTGCGTTCAACATTCCGTTCGTCAGCATTTTCCTGATGATGATTTCCGCGATAATTACACCGCTTATCCCCAACAGAAACAGGCTTCCGGAAAAATTATCCTGCTGGGTCATCAGCATCGTGGGCGTTCTGTCTGCCTACCTGCTCTATGCGCTCACCAATTCCGGACAGAGTATAACCTTCAACTTCGCGATGGGACATTTTCCCGCCCCTTGGGGAAATGAGCTTAGGGCCGGACCTCTCGAGGCTGTGTTGTCTCTGGTCTTCTGCATAGCAATGCTCCTGTCCCTGCTCGGAAATTTTTCGTCTACTCAGGAAGATATTGCTCCTGCCCGGCGAAACATCTTCTGCGTGCTCGTCAACTTGCTGACCGCCTCACTCTTGGCCCTGACCTACACCAACGACCTGTTCACCGCCTACGTATTCATCGAGATAAACACAATTGCGGCTTGCTCGATCGTTGCGGTGAAGGAAGGCGCGGAAACTGTGAGAGCCGCGTTGCGTTACCTGGTGATGAGCCTTGTGGGGTCAGGACTGGTTATGATTTCCATTTGCCTGCTGTACGGATTGACAGGGCACCTTCTTATGCAGAACATGCACGGAGCAATTCAGGTCCTCGTTACCACACAAAACTACATGATGCCTCTGACCGTATCGCTGGCGTTAATCACCGTAGGTCTCGCCATCAAGAGCGCGCTTTACCCGTTTGCGGCGTGGCTGCCTGATGCACACGGAAGCTCGACCAATGCCTCAAGCGCAATTCTCTCGGGATTGGTGCTGAAGGGTCATATTTTTATCCTCATCAAGATATTTTGCCGGGTGTTCGGTCTGGATGTGATACATGCCCTCAGAATGGACACAGTGATATTCATTCTGGGTGTAGTGGCTATGATTATTGGTTCAGTCCACGCGCTCAGGCAGAAGAACGTCAAGCGAATGATTGCGTGGTCGAGCGTTGCGCAGGTAGGGTATATTTTTTTGGGTGTCGGCCTGAACACGATAGCAGGGATTGCCGCCGCATGTCTCCACATAATCGTTCACGCAACAGTTAAGCCGATGCTGTTCACCGCTGCCGGAGGACTCAGCAGTGCCGCCGGACACAAGAAGGGACTTCATGCATTGATGGGAACGTTCTACGTGAATCGTTGGGCGGGACTTGGACTGATAGCCGGAGCCTGCTCAATGATGGGTGTACCTGCATTTGCAGGGTTTGCGTCGAAATTGAGCCTTATGCTCGCGTCGTTCGATTCTCCGTTTGTGGCGTGGTCATTGGCGGCACTGGCGGCAAGCTCAGTCTTGAACGCGCTGTACTATGTTCCGGCGGTGATAGTGATAATGACTCACAGCAAGGATGCGCAGAAAAACTTCACCGCTCCTCCTCCCACGAAACTGTATAACTTCTCAATGCTGGCGTTCCTGATCCTGAACTTTTATCTGGGGCTGTTCTGTATGCCATTGCTCAGACTCATAACGAGAGGGGTGAACGTGCTGTGAGCAATACATACCTTACGTTAATTCCGATACTGTTTCCGATATTGACGGGATTTGCGCTCTTTTCGCGGCCAATCTTCGAGGACAGGCATGTTTACGTCGGAGTGATGACGTTCATAACTGCCGGAGTAACTTTTGCGTCCGCATTCATCACCAATGAGGAGCTGATAGTTCTCTGGCGAGTAACCTCAACACTGTCAATTGCCTTCAGATTCGATTATCCGGCACGTGCTTTTGCGTGTCTGGTGTCGTTTGTTTGGCCGCTGGTTACTCTGTATGCGTTCGAGTACCTGAGAAAACGGCCTCCGGTGGACAGGTTTTACTGCTTTTTCCTCGCGACGTACGGAATATTAATCGGCGTTGCATGTGCGGCAAATCTGCTCACTCTCTACCTGTTCTACGAGCTGATGACGTTTATGACTCTGCCTCTGGTTATGCACTCGCAGCAGCGTGAAGCGATAAGGGCAACAATTTCGTACCTGCTGTATTCGCTGGCTGGTGCGGCACTTGCGCTAGGAGGGTTTTTCTTCTTTCAGGTGTACGGTGTCTCTATGGAGTTCACGCCAGGCGGAGTTCTCGATATGGCGCGGATAACTGCGGAGCACAACGAAGGAATGCTGTTGACCGTAACGTTCCTGACTCTCGTGGGTTTCGGTGCGAAGGCAGGACTTGTTCCGCTTCATGCATGGCTCCCGACTGCGCACCCTGTTGCTCCGACTCCGGCAAGTGCAGTTCTCTCCGGCCTAATCACGAAGGCAGGAGTTATCGCGATGTTCCGGGTAATCTACTACGTTGTGGGTGATGACTTTCTGCGCGGGACTTGGGTGCAGAGCGCGATATTGTGCATGGCGATGCTGACGATATTTACCGGCTCAATGATGGCCTATGCGGAAAAGCACCTGAAGAAGCGCATAGCGTGGTCGAGCGTGAGTCAGGTCTCGTATGTGGTGTTTGCGATGATGCTGCTGAATGCTGACGGGATTCGCGGGGCGGTCTTGCAGATAGCGGCTCATGCGATGGCGAAGAGCTGCCTGTTCTTGAGCGCTGGAGTAGTGATTTACTTCACGCTTGAAGGGGCAAATTACCATTATGCAGACCAGCTTCGAGGAGTGGGTAAGGAACTGCCAATAACTATGACGTGTTTTGCGCTGGCTTCCGTTTCATTAATCGGTCTTCCTGTAACTGGCGGGTTTGTGGCCAAGTGGTACATGGCTTCTGGTGCGCTGGGCTTGGGCAGTCTGGGAATGATTGGGATTGCTGTGCTGATGGTGAGTGCATTGCTGACGGCGGGGTATCTTCTGCCGATAGTAACTGATGCGTTTTTCCCAGGTGCGGATTACGATTACACTAGGCTTGTGCCGTTAAGGCTGTCGTGGAACATGAAGATACCGTTATTGCTTCTGAGTGCCGGAGCAGTATTGACGGGATTATTCGGCGGCTACATCATGGAATTTGCGGGCAGTAAGATAATTTCTGTCCTGCTCTAAAACTTCCTGCAGGGCGTTTTCACCCCTCCAGGCTAATGCTTGGAAGGGTGATATTTTCCCATAAAGTTACGTGCTAAAATCTTCAGCAGTTCCAGATTGCCGCCCAACGCGCTAATTTTCGTCGGAGTTCTCCCTTGCTTCGGATACACCCTGCTCACAGGAATTTCACACACTCTCATTCCAAGCTGTGATGCCCTGACCGAAAGATACGCCAGCAGCTCATACGACACAAATACATCACGCAACGGTTTTACTCGTTCGTCGGTGAGATAACGCCGTGAATATCCCCTGAAGGCATTTGTTGTGTCCGTAAAATGATAACGGGCCGTAATCGATATTACTGGAGCGTGTATCAGCTTCACAGACAGAAGACGTATTAACGGAGTGTTCTCCGCATAACCTCCATCGATGAACCTTGAGCCTTGCACAAAATCGTAGCCTTCCTTGAGTTTAGCTATAAATCTCGGAACGTCCTCTATGCTGTCCTTATTGTTGCCGTCAATCGTAATGAAACCGCGATAACCCCTCTCTATTCCCCAATGAATGCCGGTCCTTAGCTGTGCTCCCTGCCTGCCCGGTCCCGTCTTGATTAAGAGGCTGTTCACTCCGTATCCTTCAAGCATCTGAATATCAAGGCTTCCGTCCTGCGAATTTCCGTCGCATATCGCAATGTCAGCTTCTTCATGAATCCCGGCGGCAAATGCACGGCTAAGTTCTGCCCTTATGCGTTCGCCTTCATTCAGAACTGGGATCAACACGCAATAATCCGACAGCTTAGGCTTCAGTTCCCCGCAATCGTAATCAGGTACTCCCTCAATTTTCGTGAAATGCCTCATGCAAATATCCTCCTCACGTGGTTTATTGCCCTTTCCAGTTCTGAGAGGCTTTCGCACTTTCGCATCTCGATAGACACAAATCCATCATAGCCCGACTCTTTCAGAAGCCTTGAGAGTATTTCGTGTTCCTTATGCGGTTTCACTGCAGCAAGTTCCGGTTCGCTTATGTGCACATGATTTATTGCGGATACTTTTTCTGCCAGAGTGTCGGGGTTTTCGCGATTCGCCAGCATCGTACCTACATCAAGATTAACCTTCAGGAATGGATGATTTATCCGCGTAACCAGAGCTATAGCCTCAGAAGTAGTGTTCACAAAATTAGTGCCGTAAATTTCGGGGTTGGCTTCCAGTGCAATAACAATCCCGAATTTCCCGGCTTCTTCTGCAATTTTGGCGATGAACTCCTCAACAATTGATACATCTTCCGGACGCTCAAGCCGTCTGTTCTTTGGACAGCCGAAGACTATATTTCTGCAATCCAGAGCATCAGCAAAATGCAATGCCTTAACCGTATATTCCAGCAGCTCCGAACGTTCGCGCTGGGTGCCCGCAATTCGCTGAGGCATTCCGTACCACAAAGACTGCATTGACGCTACAGTCAGGCCGTAAACTTTCCTCACATACTCCGCAAATTCTGCCGCATCACTAAGGTGGTCATAAGGTTTGTCCGGGAAAAGCCTCGACGGAGCAATCTCCAGCCCCTCAAATCCTGATGCATTCATGAGCTGATAAACTGCTTCGTCTTGTTCCGATGTCCACGCTATATTTGACGCGCAAAGCCTCATAGCATATTCTCCTTCACAAAATCCCTTATGTCCGACAATTCCTGTTCAAGGCTCATGATGTACCCCTCACTGCCGCCAAAAAACTCTGCGTACTTCGTGCGAGTATCATAGCTGTACGGTTTCCGGCCAAGCTCATTGACGAAATCCCTGCCTGTCAGGAATTTGTGGAGTTCTCCTGCATTGACTGGGGGCGTTGCCAGATTCAAAAGTCTCAATCCGTGAGAGAGTGCGGTTACTATGTCCTGCCACAAGCGGCCAAGTGAGTAGAACTGATACACCGAACGGCTGTCCGTGAAGTTCAGGGCGGTGAAGCCAAGTTTGCGGAAGGTATTTTTGAGAGTTGCGGTCTCTTGGCCGGAAAGTGCCCTGCATTTCAGGAAGCCGTTATCCTGTGGAACGTAATATCCCTTGAGTTCTGGAGCTTTTGCCGATAATTCCGCGAACTTTGCTTCGGTCAGCAGTGAGGGTATCTCGTGGATTAGGTCATAGATGAAGTTTTTGCGAAGGTTTTTCCCGAAGATTGCCGGCAGCCTCACGATTAAGGGGGCAGTCTGTGTGTTCTCGGTCCATTTTTCAAGCGCATAGCGATTAGCACCGTAAGGAGGCAGGCAGGAAATATCTATATCCGTATCCTCGTCGCATTTGTCAGGATTTGGGTAAACTGCTGCAGTTGAAATTAGTACGGTCTTTTTGGCATTGATGCGCGAGATATTTTCTTCTGCTGAAGCGATAATTTGTCTGTCCTGCTCCGGATATTTGTTTGCGATGAACATTTCCGAACGTACTCCCGCGTAAACCAAAAGGTCAGGTTTTGCGCCCCAAGCCTCAGAGATATTTGCGGAAGAGAACAGGCCGTCAAAGCTGTGCTGTTCCGCTAAATTAGACCCCACAAAGCCGGTATATCCCACAAGAAAATCAACAGACATTAACTTTCCTCCCAATCATAGCTGTAATTTCTCCGAGCAAAATGCTCAAAACGATAACACCGATAGTTCTCGACAATAAATACGCATAACATCCTGCCGCGCTTGTCAGGCAGTGTCCGTCCATAAATACCCTGAGCACAACATATTCGAGCGGATCATGGAACAGGTAGACAGCGAACAGATTTCTCCTGATAACTTTCCACGCTGAGGTATCGATTATTTTCGGAAAAGTCCTCGCCAGAATAACAGACAGCAAATATGTGCACAGGCTTCCGCACAAAATATTGACCCGACCAGCAAAGTTGAACTTGGTATTTGCCGCGCATATCGCTAGCATAGCAGCAAACGACAAGGCAACTCGTTTAGTGCTCCATGAAGCATAATTTTTCCGCCTGGCCTCAAATGCGTAGCCTACAGCGAACCAAAGCATATAACCTAGTCCGGTTTTCAGTCCGAACATGTCGGAGGTCATATACTTACACAAATAACTTATCCCCCCCCCCCCCCCCCCCAGTATTAACAGGTATACGCTCTGAATATTGAGCCTGAGAAATATTCCGCGCATAACCTCAAACACCATCATGCACCAGAACAGTGCAGGCAGAAACCACAGATGTCCGCTTTCTCCGCCCTCCACCTTCAGAAAGCTCTTGATGATTTCCGCAAAATTATCCGCGTTGTAGAAATTCCCCAAGCATTTAACCGGAAGCATAAATCCAAGACCGTACAGAAAATAAGGAATAATAAGCCGCTTGAACTTGGCCTCTGCAAATGTATCGAAAGTCCTGTAGTCCTTCAGTGCGAGGACAGCACCGGACAGCATGAAAAACAGCGGCATGTGAAAACTGGACACAAATCCCACAATTTTCCTGATAATCCGGAAAAGCAGCGAGTAATATACCGGGTGAATATCCTCAGGCAGAATATAATCTACCCCTCCCAAATGAGAATGAATGCTCAGGTAGGAACTATGACCTATCACCACAAACAATGTTGCTATCAGTCTCAGCCAGTCGTATGCTGTATCTCTGGCCTGTCCAGCACCAAGAGAAACCTTCTTCATAAATATCCTCCTATTTCTTCTGGGGTAACCTCGAATGAATTTTTGTCGATAGCGTCATAAATTTTGACGACATCATAGATTTTTGCTCCAGATATTTCCGTCATTGACCAGTTCGGCCTTGACTGAACGCTGGCAGATTTAATGAGAACTATATAGTGCTTGTCCTTTTGCCTGCATATTTCGGTTAGGCTCGCTATATCCTTCCACTCATAGATACCACGCTGGAACAAAAGGTTCATGTAGCCCCGTACACTTACACCGTCCAAAGCTAGAATGCTGTTGTCGCGATCGTAATTCGCATTGATGTATTTCGCGACAGCGCGATTCTGTTTTCTGTAGTATGCAGGCCAGATGTATGATCTGCTGTTCACGTAAAACGCATAATTGGCACAGCAGGCAGATATGACCACCAGAACCGCAAACACACGGCCTGCTCTCTTGAAGCCTGTCCTTCGCAGAAACACGAGGCATAAATCGCAAAGAATGAACGACACGGGAAATATCAGCTTCATCCGGTCAAAAGTGTAGGATATGGCGTGCTGTTTCATGATGACATTTTCCAGGAGCGGGAAAAGAAGCACGATTAACAGCCATTTGTTTTTGGCAGAATATGTATCCTTCAGCCATGACAAGGATTTATGCGTTACGCAGACCGCGACAAACATAATCACTATTGCAGGCCAGACAAACAGCAGGGACTTAGCATAACCCTTCAGCAATGCGAAAAGGGGAACACTGCTTGCGAAGTTACGGGCCATGAATCTCTGCAGCAGAGCCTTGAAGAATTTGAACACCCCCACAACAGAAAGATAATGCGCACAGAACAAAACTCCCGAAAGAACGGTAAGCCCTCCTATCATTGCGGAGAACTTCAACGCTTGCTGTTTGTTCTTTCTCAGTCCGAAGAGAAGCTCCGAAACTATGAACCCAATATTGGCAGTATATCCGCTCCACTCTATATAGGGATTGAGCAGGCACATCACGAAAAATACTACTCCTGCTGTCCGCTTGCCCTCAGTCCTGAAGATGAAGTACGAGTATGCTTGAACAATGAGCGTAACCTGCATAACTGAATGATGCCAATATGCTAACCCCATGCCGTGCATTATTTCGGGTGTGAAGATATAGACGGCAGAAGCGATCAACGATACGAGGCTGTTGCGGAACACCCTGCAGATGAACATTCCCCACAAGGCAGAGGATAAAGCGTAGAGAATGCTGTTGATGATGTAGATGCTGCTTTCCTCGACAGGAAGGCGCAAAATCTTCATGGCCAAATACGGAACGATATACCCTGCAGGGGAAAATGAAGTGTAGTAGTAGTTTCCGTGCTTGTCTGGTATTGTTGCGCCCCACAAAATATTTTTGTCTTCAGGCTGTCCGAGCGAGACTATCGGCAGGAATTTATGGATGCCCGAAGGTGTCTCATGGTAAGCCTGTACCGTCAGCAATGTGTGCCAGGCAGCATCGGAATTTCTGTAGTTAATATCTCCAGACCTATACTTCATGAATGCAGAGGCCAGGCTTAACATCACAGCCAGTGCGAACAGCAAAAGTTGTTGTCTATTTAAAAAAATCATAGTGCACTCTCCAGTTATAGTTTCTCTATGCTCTCAATCAAATAGTTCTGCCGGTTCATCAACAGCTTCACTATCAGCGCAAGATACTTCAACGTTACCGCAAGTATCCCGAACATTCCGGTCAGTCCCAGCGTCATAACAAACATCATCGTTGTCCACCCGGAAACCGGCCGCCCGATAACCCACACCACAACCGTGTAAACCAGTTCCGCAAGCGTAATCAGCATCATCACAGCCGCAAATCTCAGGCTGAACCTGTAACCGAACGCCGTATACAGCACCAGACTATCAACCGCAAGATTCACTTTATCCGGAGCATTATTCATGACTGTACCGTCAAAATATATCTCCGCCATCTTCAGCCCAATCGATGCATAAACTGCCTTACGGTACGCAAGATTGACGTTCAAGGCATGTGCACGGTTCAGCGCACGCCGCGATACCAGCCTGAACGCGTTAGTCCTTAGAGGATAAATTGATCCGCTGTGTGCGTTGAACACCCGGTAGAACATCCTGCTCATTATGTTTTCCTTGCGCGGACAAACACTCACTATGTCGTTCCCGCGCTGTGCCTCCTCGTAGGCTTCCCATATCAGCCCGAAATCATACCCGCCTTCCGCAGAATCAAACTCGTACACGTAATCGCCTATCGACATATCAAGCCCGGCATTCATGCACTGTTCTTTTGACTGCTCCAGCGGCATGTTGACCACGCTGACCGGAAAAGAAATCCCGCCTCCTTTCTTCATAGTTATCAACTCTTCGTGCAAGTCAGGTTCTGTGCCGCTGATGATAACTATGATTTCATAGTGCATAAAGTGTTCCTCAAGGCAGGAAGCTATTTTCCCGACAAACTCTACATTTGCGGGGCTGTACTTGTCCGAATAAACGACTGCTGAAATAAAATTCTGCTCCTTCATAGGTCTAACACCTCGTCAAGATCGTAAACTGTGTTGATTTTTCCGGATAACACGCTGAAAAATGCCGGGTCTTTGCTGTACTGGCGGATAACTGTAGGACGAGAGTCGTCTATCTCGCTGGCCTTGAGAATAGGCTTCATGCTGTAGAGACTCTTGACATAACTGAACTCGTATTCAGGCTTCATATACTTTCGTGCAAGCTGGCTCATGTACGGCCAAGCACTCGCTGGTTTTGCAGGACATTCGTTGCAGTTGAAGAGGCTGCCGGGAAAACACTTTTTATCGGAACGTTTTTGACATGGAAAATCCGCAACTGTGCTGTACGAAGTTTCGTGAGGAGTAAACGTTACTGACGTTAGGGAGTGCAAACCTGTTTTGCCGAAGGGCATAATCGAGAAGAACGGCCCGTCCATTACAGTTAGCCCGATATTGCGGAGATTATCGCTCACATGGCAGAGGATTATCTCGCAAAGTTCATACTTGATTCCGAACGGCTCGAAGCCAAGCAGATTGTGAATGTCATTTACGCTAGCGTATGAGGCATTCAGGATAAACGGAGCTTGTGCCAGAATATCGTCTGCCTTTACGTTCCAGAGCCTTCCGGTCCGGGTTATGGCCTCCACTCTGTGAGAGCAGGCTATTTTCACCGACGGCAATTCCGCAAGCTGTTCCAGAAACCACGCCTTGAGAATCATTGCATCGTAGGTGTATTCCTTCGTGATGAATGCCCCGTCGCACATACCGTCCTGAAAATATTTGCCGGGCATAATCTGCTCACATGGTATATTTGCGGCACGACAGAACTTCATGAACTCTGCGGAGTTTGTCCAGCTCAAGCATGAACTTGTTGCGTAGACTTGGGTGAACTCGGTGAGATTGCAGAAGCCGAAATCCTCACAGAAACGCTCGAAATAGTATGCGCTCTTCATTGCGGTGGAGAGACTGCGCGGATAATGGTAGCCCATGTGAACGCGAGCCTGATTGATGTATGTTGCGCGGGAGAACGGTGAACTGTCGCGCTCAAGGACCAAAACGTTCTGGCCCTTTCTGCCGCATAACAGGGCAGCGTATAGGCCGTAGAGTCCGGCACCGATGATGATGCGGTCATATTTTGCGGTCATTGCGGCTCCCCTGTTTGTGCCAACTTAAAGTGCTGTCTGATGATAGCTATATCTTCGTCAATTGCCTGAATGTTTACTTCTACATTATTTGTGTAAGGTTTCGCATAATGATTGACACGAGTTGCTCCTCCCAATATGCAGTTTCCGCTCTTCGAGGATGTTCTTACGTCCCGCCACTGAAGGGGCAAAGGCGAAAAAGTGTATCTGCTCTCATAGAGGAATAAGGGTATCCCTAAACTGCCAACGTATATTACGTCGTCAGAAGTGAGATTCGCTCTGAGGTAACGTACATTTTCTGCAGCCTCTGTTCCTGGCATGTACACGTGGGACGGCCGTATGCTGTTCAGGGTTTTCATGAACGGCACGAACAAAAACACGAACATGATTAGGGTGAATATTTTCCTGCTGCCAGTGTCGCCGTCGAATGCATCAAATCCCGCTGAGGCAAAAATCAGGAGCACTATAGCGACAAACTGCACGAGCCTGGCACTTATCGGGTAGAACCCCATTCTGGAGGCTATGCACATCATGAGCATACTTCCAGCAGTGGCTACGGATATTGTCCTGCTCTCCCTTCTCTTGAAGACTCTTACTATTCCTGCAGCGGCAAGAACTATTATTGCGGCGGCGAACGTTTTATCGATTGACAGGACAGGAGCCAGCAGTTCCTTCATCATTTTGTACAGAGTTTTTATGTCCTCAAGCGATGAAGGCACAAATATAAATTTCAGGTGTGCCCAAAATTCAGGAGCACCTGCGTTTGCACTCGAAGCTGAAAGCCATAATTTATAGTTGAGCCAGAAACTCAGGGCAACTATCATGCATTCGGCTATGCTCAATGAAAATGGTGATTTGTTTTTGGCGGTGAACATGCCGTAAAGAAATCCTGCAACAATTACTATCATTGCTGAGGATATGAAGAAGACGGGCGCGAACGAGAACCAAATTATCGCCGAGTAAGCGCAGACTATAACGTGAAGGCTGATTTTCCCTGCGGTGTACAGTCCGAAAAGAAGCATCGACAGAACTACGAACATGTTATCCGACATATAAGGCTTGAACTCGTTGCTGTAGCGCACATAAAACGGCAGAAGCATGATGATTGTCATGAATACTTCAGGGTACTTGACGCGTAACAGCGACTTCATTATGAGATATGCCAGGTACACCATGCAAATAAAGCTCAGCAATGACCAGGCACGCAGCACATATTCTTCACTGCCGAAAACTGCTGTCAATGACTTAACGATGTACAGCCAGCCTATAGGTGCACTTTGCCCCCAGTCCAGAGGATTCGACACAAGATCGCTGAAACCGCGTGTAAATATGGAACTGGCAAGCATAGCCTCGTCAATCCATAAAGACCTGTTCCAGAGGTAAGGGACTGCATGAACAATAAACCCAGTTGTGATAAGCAAAAATACTGTCATGGTTACTTAAGCACTCCTCATGAAGAATATACGCCCAATGAACCGCAAAGCCTCGTCATAGTGTTTTTCCAGACCAGGCGCAATGACAGAAATGCGCTGTCTCAGGAAAATATACGAGGCTGCAGGGATAAACGGCATCTGCCACAGGACAAAATTCATGTGAACGTGAATATAGCTGTGGCTCTTGGCCAGGACGAACCACGATATGCTCGACAGGAAAGACATCACAAAAAGAGAGACATCATGCCGTATACGAATGTGATGCTTTGCCTTCGCCGAATAACTGGACGCAGAGACAAGCACGCACAAAACAAGAGCCAGCCACATTGAACTTCTGGAGAAGAGATATTTGGCCAGGACCTTCAGGATTGATGCATTGAGGGAGTCTGTGTAGACAGAAGGGAAGTCTTCAGGAGAACCGAACGTCCTGCGCAGAACATCAGCATGGTATATCTCATTCAATCCCTGAAGAATGCTTCCGTCGCCGCGTATATATGCATGGAAGGTAATTGCGGTGATGAACCCTGCCAAAGCCGACAGCCCGACTCCCAGAGTAATGCGGAACATGAGTTTTTTGCGCGGCAGGTCGTCCGAAGTGCAGGCGAAGTATTCAGCGGCGGAGAACACAACCGCACACATCATCACGTTCGTAATATATTCATAGCCGCAAAGACACTTAAGCACTATGCTCAAAAATACCAGAGGATATATCCAGCGTCTATGTTCGGGGTAATTCATGCACATAAGTCCGAACAGCATCGGCATAAACCACGTGAACGGTACCCAGTAGAGATTTGGTGCAAAGTTGGTGAGCCATACGGACAGCGAGCACATGCAGTAGAAGCACAACGCGAAGAGTGCATCATATGCTTTGCGGAGCTGGAAACTGATACCAACAAGAATTAGCGCAAGAAGGAGAGTGTTGAGCATTCTCAAACCGTGATAGAAATATTTGGGGTCTAACCTCACGATTTGGTGAACTCGGCTCAAGAAATAGACTCCCCATCCCTGAATGCCTAACTGCTGTTTTCTGGTTCCGGCTACTTTCAGCTGACTGCTGTCCAGTTCGCGGCTGTGCCGTACAAGATACAGTACTTCACATTTGTCCGCGCTTTCCTTGCCGAAACCGTGATTGTTGAACTTCACGTCCTCATACGATAGCACGGGCATTCCGAACTTAACGCCAGACATATCCATATCTGCGATTGACGCGGCAATCATGCTGTTCACGTAGTCTTCAGAGTCGAGCTGAAAAGAAGGGTCAGCCAGCAAAAAGAAGCGTATTGCCATAAATCCGGCGAGCCCAAAAAACACAGCTATACTTGCACAAAGTTTACGCATTACTCAGCACGACCTTTCCTGACGCACAAAAAACCGTGAGGCTCTCACAGTCATAAAGACCGCAAGAACTTCACGGCTACATGTATCAAAAATCACACTACGTAAATTACTTACGGGGGGGGGGGGTAAAAATACGCACCTACAGGACATTATCGACAGCCTCTTTCAGAAAATGATATACCTCTAGTTTTGGGATTATAGCATACTCCGAAGTATCTCCACCGTATGCTCAAGGCCAGTTCGTGCATCAAAAAGACTCCTCCAGCCCAAAGCCTCGAGCTTCCTTCCGTCCACAGAAGAATTGTTCATCGGGTTAAAGGCTTTCAGCTCACTCTGAGATGCCCCCTCTCGCAATACCTTAACGCCGCCAAATTCCGCAAGCAGTTCCGTCATCTGCCGGATAGTCAAAATTTCGCCTGGCACGTTGTAGGCGTTGGCCCTCCCGCCGCGCAATAGCACCTTCAGGATTGCGGAGGCACAGTCCAAACAGTAGCACCAGCTCCTCAGCTGGACTCCCTCAGTCTTCATGACTATATCCTCACCCTTCGCGGCCAAGTACGCAAACGCAGAAGATACCTTCGAGTCGTCCGTTCTGGCTGTAGGGCCGTAAATATGTCCGGGCCTCACGATCACGGAATCTACTCCGTACTCTTCAGCGTAACATGCACACAGTGTTTCGGCGGCACGCTTGCTTATCGGGTAACAGCTTCTCGGGCTGAGCAGGTCTACATACCCGTAATCGTTCTCGCTGAATGGCTGTGAATTATCCGCTGACCTTTTGCCGTAGACCTCACTGCTGGAAAGGTAGAGCAGTCTTTTTATGCCCCCCCCCCCCCCTACATCAATTGCTGAGTTGAGGAAAGTATTTATACCGAGAAAATTGCTCTGCATGGTCTCGACCGGCTCGGCACTCATCGCCGCAGGATGTGCGTTGCCCGCTCCGTGAATAATGTAGTCTGCGTGTACTGCCATAGGCTCCGGGCGAGATGCATCATACTGCACAAACCTGAAGTAATCCTTGTCGCAGAATTTCCCGAAACGCTCGCTGATTCTCGCGGGACTCCTTCCTGCCGCAATTATGCCTATGCTTTCTGAGTGAGACTCGTTGTACCTGAGTAACACATCAATCACAGCAGAACATATCATTCCGCCTGCACCAGTAACCAGCACGGATTTTCCCGCAAGTTCTCCAAGTTCTGGAAGGGAAGCCGCGATTTTGTCAGCATCCTCAAGCCATAAATTACTGCCGTAAATTGCTCCTAATCTTTCAGCCATGATGACCTCTCCGTCTTCAATAATGCTTTGAATATGTCTATGTCCTCAATCGTTGTGAGCTTTATGTTCTTCTCACTGCCCGCAGAAAAATACACCTGCCCGCCAAGTTCAAGCAGAAGTGTGCACGATGTCTCAGAATTGGTGATGCCCGCAGAGATTGCCCTACGGTGAAGATCGCACAGTTCACCCAGACGATACGCCTGCGGTGCCTGAGCGCGCCTGACGTTCGCCTTGTTGAGAGCACCCGTTGCCATAAATCCGTCCTGAGTCTCGAGCATTGCCTCTGAATACCCGAACACCGGCGTAGCATTCCCGTAAATCGTGGCAACTCGTATTGCGTCAGAGATTACTTCGGGCGACACCATCGGGCGGATTGCGTCGTGAATGAGCACAATATCTTTCGGGTCAAAGTGTTTTTCAAGCTCAAATATCCCGTTCTGGATTGACTGGTAGCCGGTTTCTCCGCCCTGCACTACATATTTCAGCTTGGTGATGTTGAACTGCCTGGCATAGGCCCATAACACCCGCTCCCATCCCTCAAGACATGACACCCCTATAGCATCTATTTCTGGATGACGCTCGAATGCTTCCAGTGTGTAGACGATTACGGGACGTTCATCTACGGTCAGGAATTGCTTGGGGATGTCCTGATGCATACGATTTCCGGACCCTCCGGCAATAATCAGCACGACATTGGCCATAATTTTCCTCCCTGTTAATACAAATAATGCCCGGCAGATTTTCACCGCCAGGCCGTTAATTATCCTGTGCTTCTGCGTTAATGACCGGGATTATATCACAGTGGAGCTAGGATTTTAGCCAGTCTGCCCGTTCCGTCTTCAACAGAGCCTTGAAGATGTCAATATCGTCAAGCGTGGTGAGCTTGAGATTTTTCTCGGAGCCTACAGAGAAATATACATGCTCTCCTAATTCCTCCATCATCTGGCACGAGGCCGCACAATTCTTTATACCTGCATCGTCCGCTTTTCTGTAGAGGGCGCATATATCACTCAAACGGAAGCTGTGCGGTGTCTGAGTTCTTCTGAGAGTTTCGCGGCGGTGGGTCCTAGTTGAGATTAGTCCGTCCTCAGTCTCCATTATGACTTCTGCGCAAGGAATAGCAGCTACAGCATTACCGTTCTTATTCACGACCCGCAGACTGTCAGAGATTACTTCAGGGGGCAGCATTGGACGATTGCCGTCATGAATCATGACTATATCATTAGGAGCAAAATGCTTCTCCAGCTCAAAGAGGCCGTTCTTTATGGATTCCTGTCCTGTTTCGCCGCCGGGCACTATGTATTTCAGCTTTGTTATGTTGAACTGTTGAGCATATGCCTCTAAAACATTCTCCCAGCTTTCGAGACAAGCTACAGCTATAGCATCGATTTCTGGATGCCGTTCGAACACCTCAAGCGTATAGACTATTACGGGTCTCTCATTGACTGTGAGGAACTGCTTAGGGATATTCTGGTGCATCCTGCTCCCGGAACCTCCTGCTGTAATCATCGCTACTACTGCCATAAAAACCTATACCTCCTCCGAAATTTCGGGCACAAAAAAACCGCGAAGGCCAGCAGTCATTAAAGACCGCCAAACCTTCACGGCGATATGCTCTATTGCTATTATCTCTAAGTAAGTCTTACGTAGGGGGGGGGGGGACTAATATTTTACAGAACATCGCTGATTACCTCGCGGAGAACTTGGGCACTCTCCCTAAGTTTTCTCTGTTCAGCAACGTCAAGCCTAACAGGCATCAAGTCCTCTATCCCGTCCTTCCCGACAATCGAGGGCATACTCAGAGCAACATCTTCAACTCCGTAAACGTCCTTCATGATGCTGGAGACAGCCAGAACGGATTTCTCGTCCCTGATTATTGCCTCGCATATGCGCCTGACAGCCATTGCTATACCGTAATACGTAGCGTGCTTGCGACGAATTATCTCGTAGGCACTGTTTCTGACGCTGTCCTCAATTTCACGCGAGGCTTCCTCAAAATGCGTATGTCCCCTCATCTTGCAGAAATCGTACAGCGGAACTCCTGAGACATTTGCGCTCGACCAGGCCGCAAATTCACTGTCCCCGTGTTCACCGATTATGTAGGCATGAATGCTTCTGCTGTCCACACCGAGATGCTCGCTCAGAAGATATTTCAGGCGTGCGGTGTCGAGTACAGTCCCGGAACCGATGACTCTTTTTGTGGGAAGGCCGCTGTACTTGGCCGCAACGTATGTGAGAATGTCCACCGGATTGGCAACAACAAGCATTATTCCCTTGCACTGACGCTTCGCGAACTCTGGCATTATTGACTTGAAGATGTCTACGTTCTTCCTCACGAGGTCAAGGCGAGTCTCTCCGGGCTTCTGGTTTGCTCCGGCGGTAACGACGATTATTGCGGCATCGTGTGCGTCGTCGTAATCTCCGGCGTATATCTGCATCGGCTTGGCGAGAGGCATTCCGTGTCCGATGTCGAGGGCCTCTCCTTCTGCGCGTTCACGGTCAACGTCAACAAGTACCATCTCGGAGAACAGTCCGCTCTGCATCAGTGCGAAAGCACTTGCACTACCGACGAAGCCGCAGCCGATTATCGCTACCTTGCGCAAATTTACGCCGGGCATTCCGCAAACCTCTCCGCAACTTCAAGGCACGTCCTCACTCCGAAAGCACTTGCTCCCTTTGCGTAAACTCCGTATTCCTTGTCGTTGAAGTCCGTACCCGCAATGTCCATGTGTGCCCACGCAATATTTTCACCTACAAACTCCTTCAGGAAAAGTGCCGCAAATATCGCGCCGCCGTACCGGTTTCCGCTGTTCACCAGGTCAGCATACGGAGACTTCAGGGATTCAGAGATGTGCTCGTCTTCAAGCGGGAGCCTCCAGAACGGCTCGCCCCTCTTCTCCGAAGCAGCAAGAACTTTAGCCGCAAGTTCGTCGTCGTTCGAGAAGAGTCCTGCACGGTATTTACCGAGAGCTACCATACATGCACCGGTAAGCGTTGCCATGTCGATAATCGCGTCTGGTTTAAGCTCGCTCGCAACACACAGCGCATCCGCAAGTACTAATCTTCCTTCAGCGTCGGTGTTGTTGATCTCGATGGTCTTTCCGTTGCGCGCGGTGATTATGTCGTCGGGCCTGTAGGCACTCCCTGAAGGCATATTCTCAGCACACGACATAATGCCGTGAACTTCAACGTTCAGGCCAAGTTCCGCAACGCCCTTCATGATTCCCAGAACATTGCACGCTCCGGTCTTGTCGCCCTTCATCGTGAGCATAAAGTTATCAGGCTTGATGTTGAGGCCGCCGCTGTCGAAAGTTATTCCCTTTCCCACAAAAACAATTTTCTTTGTCTTTGCGGGATTCGCTGGCTTATAGGCCAAGTGAATCAGTCTCGGGGGATTCTTTGAGCCGCTTCCGACTGCGAGAAGTGCTCCGGCCTTTTCTGCCTTGAGTCTCTCTTCGTCCCAAACCTCACACGATAGTCCGTATTCTTTCGCCAGAGATTCGGCCTTCTCCGCCATAGTCTGCGGACATATTGCACAGCCCGGCTCGTTGGCGATGTCACGCGAATACTTCTGTGCTTCCGCAAAAATTAAGCCCTTCGCAAAATCACCGTCGATGTCCGTGAAAACTTCTTTTAGCGCAAAAGGCTCGTAATCTTCCTTCTTGGCCTTGTACTTGTCGAAAACGTAACCGCATAATCCTGCAGCCTCGCCAAGCGCGAAAGCTAAGTCCTCACGTTCAAGATGACCGAGCGGAACTAACACGGATTTAGCGCGGTTCTTTCCTGCAGACCTGAGACCTCGCGAAAGTGCATCGCGTATACGGCTCAGTGTCGGTTTTTCGCCAAGTCCGCCGAGATACAGCGTACCTTCAACCATAGGAACACGCAGAAGACTCCCGGTTTTGCCGGTGAAGTCCTTGCGTGAAATTAGCGAGGCTATGGTTTCCTTGAGGCCCTCTATCTCTGAAACTAGATTATCCAGACTTTCGGGAAGAAGAGGAGATTTTTTGCAATAATCTTCTCCAAGAAGAATTAGAACTCCATCAGCTGGAGTATCTTTCTCCCAACGCTTAATTTGCATTTACAGCACGCTTCACGTAGCCGGACTTGAGGCACTTGGTGCAAACGCGTACCTTCATGGTTGTTCCGTCTCCGCAGTCAACTTTGACGCTCTGAAGGTTGATCATCCAGCGGCGGCGTGTATGACGGTTTGAGTGACTCACAGCATTTCCGGCTACAGGCCCGCGCCCGCAGCATTCACAAAATTTAGCCATAATATATTAATCCTCCTGTATATGTGAAAAATTTATGATTGGGTAATTATAGCAAATACCCTCCTGAATAGCTCAGAAGGGTATTATGTTTATTCGAGGATTGCTCCTTTGTCTGCACTGGTTACCAGTTTGGCGTAACGTGCAAGGTACCCCGTCTTAATCTTAGGCTCATTCGGCACCCAGCCTTCACGCCTTCTCGCAAGCTCCTCATCTGAAACTTTCAGCGTTATGCTGTAATTGTTAATGTCGATTGCGATGATGTCTCCCTCGTGCACAAGCCCGATGTTGCCGCCGCTCGCCGCCTCTGGTGAGACATGCCCGATACTCGCACCCCTAGTTGCTCCCGAGAACCTTCCGTCAGTAATGAGTGCAACGCTCGTATCAAGTCCCATTCCGCAGATCGCGCTGGTCGGGTTGAGCATCTCCCGCATACCCGGCCCGCCCTTCGGACCTTCATAGCGAATCACTACTACATCACCCGGATTAATCTTCTGTGCGTAGATTGCCGCAATTGCCTCGTCCTCAGAGTCAAACACTCTCGCCGGGCCTTCATGCTTCATCATTTCGGGAGCTACTGCCGAACGTTTAACCACGCACCCGTCCGGCGCAAGGTTGCCCTTCAGCACAGCTATTCCGCCGGTCTGCGAATATGGGTTGTCGATGGGACGGATTATCTCTGTGTCCAGAATCTCACAGCCCGCAATGTTCTCCGCTACCGTCTTTCCTGTCGCAGTGAGAAGCGTAGTGTTGATGAGTCCCTTCTTGGCCAGCTCGTTCATCACGGCGTAAACTCCGCCAGCACGGTCGAGGTCCTCCATGAAGGTATCTCCTGCAGGGGCTAAGTGGCAGAGGTTCGGTGTGCGCTCGCTGATTGCGTTTGCGTGTGAGAGGTCAATAGTTACGCCCGCTTCATGTGCGATTGCGGGAAGGTGAAGCATTGTGTTAGTTGAGCAGCCCAACGCCATATCTACGGCCTCTGCGTTGTTGAAGGCTTCGGCGGTCATTATGTCGCGCGGACGTATGTTCTTCTTCACCAGCTCCATAATCTTCATGCCCGTCAACTTCGCCAGACGAATACGTGCAGACAGAGGAGCAGGAATTGTTCCGTTTCCGCGAAGGGACATTCCAATTGCTTCGGTCAGGCAGTTCATGGAGTTGGCTGTGTACATTCCAGAACACGAACCGCACGACGGACATGCATTCTCCGTGTAATCGTCAACCCCTGCTTCGTCGAGCTTCCCTGCATGGTACGCACCGACTGCCTCGAACATGTGGCTTAGGCACGTTCTGCGTCCGTCCTTGAGGTGTCCCGCGAGCATCGGTCCTCCAGCACAGAAGATAGCCGGAATGTTCAGCCTTGCCGCCGCCATCAAGAGACCTGGAACGTTCTTATCACAGTTGGGAATCATTACGAGGCCGTCGAACTGATGCGCAATAGCCATAGCCTCAGTTGAGTCCGCCACCAAATCGCGCGACACGAGAGAGTACTTCATTCCGACATGGCCCATCGCTATACCGTCGCACACAGCAATTGCCGGGAACATCATCGGCGTTCCGCCCGCCGCGTAAATCCCTTCCTTGACGGCCTGAGCGATTTTGTCCAGATGCATGTGGCCGGGCACTACCTCGCTGAAGGAACTAACAACGCCGATTATCGGACGCTCTATCTCCTCTTTCGTGAGGCCAAGTGCATAAAGCAGGCTGACGTTCGGAGTGCGTTCAACACCGGCCTTGATGTTATCACTTCGACACGTCATCGAGGCCGCCGCCGTCCTTCCACAGCATTTGTTCGCGTAACTCCTTGCCGATTACTTCCATCGGGTGCTTCGCAAGCTGGTCGCGCTTCGAGTTGAAGAATGTCCTGCCGTTCTTGTTCTCGGCTATCCAGCGTCCCGCAAACGTTCCGTCCTGAATGTCCTGAAGCACCTTGCGCATATTCGCCTTGATTTCGTCGTGAGGAAGTACGCGAGGACCTGAAACGTATTCGCCGAACTCTGCCGTGTCGGAGATTGAGTAGTTCATCGCGGCAACTCCGCCCCTGTTCACCAGGTCGATGATTAACTTCATCTCATGGATGCACTCGAAGTATGCGTTGACGGGGTCATATCCTGCCTCACAGAGAACCTCAAACCCGCACTGCATAAGGTCAACGACTCCTCCGCAAAGAACGGTCTGTTCGCCGAAGAGGTCGGTCTCTGTCTCCTGCTGCATTGTTGTCTCGAGGACACCTGCACGTGCTCCGCCGATGCCCGCAATGTACGCTAAGGCTGTGTCTAAGCACTTGCCCGAAGCATCCTGCTCGACAGCAACAAGGCACGGAACACCCTTACCCGCAACGTACTGTGAACGAACTGTGTGGCCGGGACCTTTGGGAGCTGCCATGAACACATCAACGCCCTTCGGTGCAACTATCTGCTTGTAGCGGATGTTGAAGCCGTGCGCAAATGCTATCGTCTTGCCTTCGGTGAGGTAGGGGAGCATTTCGGTACGGTACATGTCCGCCTGCTTCTCGTCGTTGATGAGGATCATGATGATGTCGGCGGCCTTCGTTGCCTCGCTGACGGTCATAACCGTAAATCCGTCCTTCTCGGCGACTGGCCAGGACTTTCCGCCCTTGTACAGTCCGACGATTACATCACAGCCCGAATCTCTGAGGTTCATTGCGTGGGCGTGGCCCTGTGAACCGTAACCGATAATAGCAATTTTTCTGCCGGTGAGTTTGCCTAGATCGCAGTCCTTCTCGTAATAAACGCGTGCCATAAAAAATTATGTCTCCTTTGTTGTGAAAAGTTTCAAGATTTGCTTATTGTAGCAGAGTTTAGAATTTGTGAGTGTACCTTATGTTTCAGCAGGGCAGTAATATACTTACACAAGGAGGCGGAAAAATGAACACTAGCGGCTTATTGAGCAGGATTGCAGAAATTTGCGCAGAAATACGCACCAGCACAGGATAAAACCTTTAACATCTTCAGGATTCTCAACGTAGAGACAGACGAGAGGAAAATCTGCAGAGTTGATATTTCGTTCCGGAAACTTTTTGTGCGAGACGTGCTGAAGGCAGCCATACCTGACTAGAACGGGAACAATGCCGTCCGACGATAGCCTTGCGGACATGGACAGAGGGAAAATAGCCTGCCTGTCGTTCCATGAGGACATAATTACGTGGCTTGAGGAGTGCGCTAAAATTTCCAGCAATGGCAGAGTGAGCGGAGTACTTGAGCAGTTAGCGGAGACGATCGGGAAAATCACGACAGCTCACATTATGGAGGGACAGGAGATTATGGACACAGCAAAGGAAATAGTCAGCTCTACGGAGAACAGAACGGGATATGAACCTTACGATATAGCGAAAGGGGATGGAAAAGCCTGACATATAGACATCCACGATGTAACGGCCTCGACATTATAATTGGTGACGCAGAAATTGACGGAGTATATGTCTCGTACTGTCCGGCTGAAGGCTACAATGGTGAAGATTTTGCGGCCGAAATGGAGAAGGCAGAAATTCAGCGCAACAGCCTTGACGCAGGAAAGCTACAGCCGGATTTCCCTTACTGAGAGACTTTGCGGAACTTTGCGCGGACAAGATAGAGGCTTTCCTCAACATGAAATTCTAGAAATTTTCTGACAGTGTTAAAATTTTCCCATCATTAATTTTCGCAATGAGGTGATCCAAAATTCGCAGATACATTTTCAGGAGAGTAGTATCAAGTCTGCTCACCCTCTTTGTCGTAATTACGTTGACTTTTTTCATGATGCACATGATTCCGGGCGGACCGTTCACCGACGAAAAAGCTATCCCTTCCTTCGTCCTCGAAAAGATGAACGACCGTTACGGCCTCAACGATCCCCTTCACACTCAATACTTCCGTTATTTGTTCAACGTTCTGCATATGGATTTAGGGCCTTCGTACAGATATGAAGGCTTAAGCGTCAACGAGCTTATTGCGCAGAATTTCCCTGTCTCCGCAATGGTTGGAGGAATTGCGTTAGTGCTGGCCCTGCTCGTCGGAATACCTACAGGAATAATTTCTGCACTGAAGCGCGGGCATTGGCAGGACAGGCTCGCAATGATCCTCGCGACTCTCGGCGTAACTGTCCCCAGCTTCGTGATTGCTGCACTGTTCGTGTACGTCTTCGCGTGGCGGCTCGGCTGGGTTACTGTCGGCTTCTGGGAGGGAACATCGACGGCAATTCTCCCGGCGATAACTCTTGCGGGGTATCCTGCGGCGTTCATCTCGAGGCTTGTGCGTTCGGGAATGCTTGAAGTACTTGGTCAGGATTACATCAGGACTGCACGCGCAAAAGGATTACGTGAGCGTTCGGTGGTGTATGTTCACGCGCTGAAGAACGCGATAATTCCCGTAATAACCTATCTCGGACCGCTGACCGCCGGAATCTTGACGGGAAGTTTCGTCGTTGAACAGGTCTTCGGTGTGCCGGGACTGGGTACGTTTTTCGTTACGAGCATAACGAACCGCGATTACACAACCATAATGGGCGTAACTATCTTCTACAGCGCGCTATTGGTCGGCTTCAACCTGCTGGCTGATGTCTGCCTGGCAATAGCAGACCCGCGAATTAAGCTGAGGTGATTCACTATGTATGACCCTGAATTATTTATGCCCCTGCCCGCTGAGGAAAAATCCTCTGCGGAAATCCCGAGACCTTCAAGAACTTATTGGCAGGATGTGCGCGCCAGGCTCATGAAAGACCCGCTCGCTGTGCTTGGCCTGATTGTGATAGTGATTATTCTGGCTATGGCAATTTTCGGGCCGGTGTTTTCGCAGTATGAGTATGATGCTCAGGACTTCATGGTGAGCAATGAACCGCCGAGCTTTGAGCACTGGTTCGGTACGGACATGTTCGGACGGGACTTGTTCGTGCGCGTGATGTACGGAGCGAGAATTTCTCTTGCTGTCGGATTCCTGGCAAGCATGATAAGCCTGTGCATAGGGGTAATTTACGGCGGAATTTCTGGCTTCGCTGGCGGAAAGATAGATAACGTCATGATGAGCATCGTCGATGTGATTTACAGCGTCCCGACGATGATTTACGTGATTCTGTTGATGGTTGTGGTCGGTCCGGGACTGAAGAGCATATTCATCACGCTTGGCATATCTTACTGGGCACCGATGGCCAGAATTATCCGCGCGGAAGTTCTCAGGCTGAAGAGTGAGGAGTTTATTTTGGCGGCAAGGGTGCTCGGAGCTTCGCCCTCACGGATTCTTTTCCGCCATCTTATCCCAAATGCAATGGGTCCTGTACTGGTTACTCTGACGTTCTCAATTCCCGGTGCGATATTCACGGAAGCGTTCTTGTCGTTCGTGGGCTTGGGAGTCAGTGCACCAATGGCTAGCTGGGGAGTGTTAAGCTCTGACTCTGTGGGGTCTCTGCCGGTTTATCCGTGGCAGTTGTTCTTTCCTGCGGGTGCAATATCAATCACGATACTGGCCTTCAACTTTCTGGGCGACGGCCTGAGAGATGCACTAGACCCGAAACTGAGGAAGTGATTAGCATGAATGACGAAATACTTACCGTAAAAAATCTGCACACTTCGTTCATGACTGGAGCAGGAGAAGTTAAGGCGGTTGACGGAGTGAGTTTTAGTGTTAAGCGCGGCGAGGTTCTCGGAATTGTCGGAGAGTCCGGGAGCGGGAAGAGTGCGTCGATGTTGTCAGTGATGGGGCTTGCTGGAGAAAATGCCAGAGTTTGGGCTGAACGCACAGCCTTCAAGGGTAAGGAGCTTACTCCTGAGACTGTGAAGGCTCTGCGCGGAAAGAATATCGCTATGATCTTCCAGGACCCGATGACCAGTTTGAACCCCGTGCTTACCGTTGGCTACCAGCTCAGAGAATCACTTCGCCGCCACAACTGGCAGGGAGATATTCACGCACGCTGTGTTGATGTGCTTGAACGGGTAGGGATTGTCCCGGCGGAGGAGAGGCTGAAGCAATATCCTCACGAGTTCAGCGGCGGACAGCGTCAGCGCATAATGATAGCGATGGCGATAATCTGCAATCCCGACCTGCTTATCGCGGACGAACCGACAACTGCTCTTGATGTTACTGTTCAGGCACAAATTCTCGGACTTCTCACAGAACTGCGGAAGGCTTCGGGAATGTCGATGATACTTATCACGCACGACTTGGGGGTAATTGCCGGAGAGGCTGACCGTGTGCTGGTGATGTATGGCGGCAAAATTATGGAGGAAGGAACGAGAAGGGAGATATTCTACGCTCCTGCTCACCCCTACACGAAGGGACTGTTGCGATCTGTGCCGAATCCGGAGCGGCCAAGTGAGAGGCTGATACCGATTGAGGGACAGCCGCCGGACCTGCTGAATCCACCGAAGGGATGTCCTTACGTCAAGAGATGTCCGCAGGCAATGAGGATATGCCTTGAGCACAAGCCTGAAGCAAAAGTTCTTAGCGGTACGCACAAAACTTCATGTTTCTTGGAGGTGAAAGAATGACCATGCTCGAAGTACAGAACCTCTCGAAGTATTTTGCTGTTCCTGCGGGAGTCGTTCACTCGGTTGAAGATGTGAGCTTCTCGGTTGAACGCGGAGAGACTCTCGGTCTTGTCGGAGAGTCCGGGTGCGGAAAGACCACAACGGGCCGCACGATAATCCGCATTTACGAGCCTACAGCCGGAAAAATAATCTTTGACGGTCAGGACATCACGAGCCTTACCCCGAGAGAGATGCTGCCTTTCAGGAAACGTATGCAGATGATCTTTCAGGACCCTTACGCTTCACTGAACCCCAGAATGACAGTCGGGGATATTGTCCGTGAACCGATGGTAATTCACGGCATCCCTAAAGACGAACACTCAGACAGAGTCGCGCACCTTTTGCGGCTTGTAGGTCTCAATTCGGAACAGGCAGGGCGTTATCCCCACGAGTTCAGCGGCGGACAAAGACAGAGGATCGGAATTGCGCGTGCACTTGCGGTTGAACCGGAGCTGATAATCTGCGATGAACCGATTTCTGCTCTGGACGTGTCGATTCAGGCTCAAATCGTGAATATGCTCGAGGACCTGCAGAAGTCTCTGGGCTTGACTTACATATTCATTGCGCATGATTTGTCGATGGTTCGGCACATCAGCTCGCGCGTCGCAGTAATGTATCTTGGCCGTATAGTCGAGCTTGCGGAGAGCGGGGAACTCTACACTAACCCCAAGCACCCCTACACGGTCTCTCTGCTGTCGTCGATACCGATACCAGATCCCGACAAGTCAGACTCTCGTGAGCACATACCGTTGCAGGGCGAAATTCCGAGTGCTCTTAACCCGCCGTCAGGGTGTGCGTTCAGGACGAGATGCCCGAAGGCGCGGCCTGAGTGTGCGGCTCTTAACGCAGTATTACGGGACACAGGGAACGGGCATTTATGCGCTTGTCCGTTTGTGTAAAAATAAAGGAGGAATTTATTATGATGCGCAAAATCTTTCTGGCAGTACTTGCTGTTGCGGCGTGGGCTTGTGCCTCGTTCGCAAGCGAGATAGTCTACAACTTAGGGGCTGACCCCCGAACGATTGACCCCGCCCTCAACAACGCACTCGACGGTGCAAACGTCATCGTGAATATCTTTGACGGACTTGTACGCTTAGGCCAAGACGACAAGCCCGAACCAGCCTGTGCGGAATCGTGGAAAGTCTCGGACGACGGAATGACCTGGACGTTTTACCTCCGCGACAGCCTGAAGTGGGCTGACGGTGAACCGCTTACCGCTTCGCAGTTCAAGGACGGATTTCTTCGCGCGGTCAACCCCGAAACAGGTTCGCCCTATGCGTACTATGGATTCTTCATCAAAAACGCTGAGGCATTCTACAACGGCACGGCTAAGTCCGAAGACGTGGGACTCTCTGCTCCTGACGACAAGACATTCGTGATTCAGCTTGAGCACAAAAATCCGCTGATGCTCGAGTATATGGCCTTCCCGCTGTTCCTGCCCTCAAGAATGGACATCATCAGCGAATCCCCCAGAGCTTGGGCGGCACGTCCCGATACCCTCATCTCAAACGGAGCCTTCAAGCTGGAGAGCTGGAGGCACGGCGACGGAGGCGAAATGATTCTCGTCAAGAATCCCCACTACTGGGACGCGGAGAACGTCAAGGCTGACCGTCTGCGCTTCGTGTTCATCAACGACGAAAACACATCTTACGCGGCATTCAAGGCCGGACGCATCGACTACATGGGCAACATTCCCTCACAGCTCCTGCCGATGCTCCTCCAGAGGGGCGAGGCTAAATCATTCCCTGCTCTCGGAACCGGCTACTGCGACTTCAACGTTACACGCAAACCTTTCGATGACCCGAGAGTCAGACGTGCTTTCACGCTGGCGATTGACCGCAGAATTATAGTCGAGAAGATTACGCGCGGAGGACAGAAACCAGCAACAGGCTTTGTGTGCGACGCTGTGCCAGGAACTTCGGACGCTAAGGATTTTCGTGATGAGGGCGGAGCATTTCTGCCGGAGAGGGCTGACATTGATGAGGCACGGAAACTTCTCGCTGAAGCAGGGTACCCGGACGGAAAAGGCTTCCCGAAAGTCAGCTACAAGTACAACTCAAACGCTGGCAACAAGCAAATGGCCGAAGCCCTTCAAGGAATGTGGAAACAGGTGCTCGGCGTTGAAGTGGAACTGCTCAATGAGGAGTGGAAGGTGTTTATCGAGACGCGTAACAGGATGGATTACGACATTGCCCGCGACGCGTGGATAATGGACTTCTTTGACGCTGGGAGCATTCTTGAGCTGTGCATAACCGGTTCAGCGCAGAACAACACGGGCTACAGCAACCCGAAGTTCGACGAGGCGATGAGGAATGCCGCCGGAGAATCCGACAGGGTGAAGCGCATAAACTTCATGCACGAGGCCGAAAAGATTCTCATGGAGGACTTGCCGGTTGCGCCGATATACTTCTACACTTCGGCGGTGCTGCAGAGCAAAAGAGTTACGGGCATACATCGTTCACCGCTTGGGTACGTGTTCTTCAGGAACGCGGAAATAGCGCAGTAAACTTTACATGCCCTCAAAGATAACGTAAAATTTTGACGCTTCATTATCCCAATAATCTTAATATTCAGGAGATGTTATTTTCCATGAAGAAACTGTTAGTAGTTGCTGTTATGCTTCTCGCCGTTTGTTCCTGCGCTTTCGCCGAAACTGACTCCGAATACGTCAAGGCTAAGGGCGTTCTCGTTGTCGGCATCACCGACTTCAAACCTATGGACTACAAGAACGAAGCGGGCGAGTGGATCGGTTTCGACGCGGACCTTGCGAGGGCATTCGCTGAGAGTCTGGGCGTAAAGGTAGAGTTCCAGGAGATCGAGTGGAACAACAAGATTCTCGAGCTTGACGGCAAAAATATTGATTGCGTGTGGAACGGAATGACCCTCACCCCCGAAGTGAAGGAGTCAATGCTCTGCTCCAACCCTTACTGCAACAACGCGCAGATCGTAGTCGTCCCGCTCGTGAAGGCTGACGAATACTCAAACGTTGACGCGATAAAGGAGCTGAACTTCGCAGTTGAGCACGGCAGTGCAGGCAACGAGCAGGCCACAGCATACGGCTTCAAGACGACTGAAGTTCAGGACCAGGCCAGCGCACTCATGGAGGTAGCTTCCGGCACGGCGGACGCGGCAATCATCGACTCACTGATGGCGGCGGCAATGGTCGGCAAGGGCACGGGCTATGAAGCTCTGACTTATACGGTAGCACTCAACAGCGAGGAATACGGTGTAGGCTTCAGGAAGGGATCAGACCTTGCGTACATGCTCAACGCATTTTTCGAGGCCGGGTATGCTGACGGAAGCATTCAGAACACTGCGATGAAGTACGGCATCCAGGCAGCACTTATCACGAAATAACTTGATGGAGACATTTCTTCACCAGCTCCCTATAGTCGTAAACGCATTGAACGTAGGGTTTGTTCAGACCTTGAAGCTCTTTGCGGTTACGCTTCTGGGAGCTTTTCCTTTGGGGCTGTTAATTGCGTTCGGGTCTCTCTCGAAAATCCGGGCGGTTAGTATGTTCACGAGCTTCATCATCTGGATAATTCGCGGGACTCCTCTGATGATTCAGCTGTTGATCGTCTACTACTTTCCTGGCTTAGTCCTGCATAATCCCATTTGGGGCGGCGGAGAACAGGGAAGGTTTCTCGCGGCATCGCTGGCATTCATCATCAACTACTCGTGCTACTTTTCGGAGATATACAGGGGCGGAATTTTGAGTGTGCCTGTCGGACAGACTGAGGCCGGACTTGTTCTCGGAATGACGAAGCGGCAGATATTCTTCAACGTTACGCTGCTGCAGATGATAAAGCGCATAGTTCCGCCGATCTCGAACGAGATTATCACCCTCGTGAAGGATACAGCACTTGCGAGAATAATAGCACTGCAGGAAATTATCTGGGCAGGGCAGGCGTTCATGAAGGGGTCTCACGGAATTTCCGGAGCAATCTGGCCGCTGTTTTTCACGGCGTTCTACTATCTGGTGTTCAACGGGATAGTTACGGTGCTATTGGCCAGGCTAGAGAGAAAGCTCGACTATTTCCGCTAGAGAGGAGAGGAATCAATTATGCCAGTTCTTGAAGTCAGGAATATACGCAAGACTTTCGGAAGGACGGAAGTCCTCAAGGGTATAGATTTCTCGCTCGACAAGGGAGAAGCACTTTCCGTGATAGGTTCATCGGGTAGCGGAAAGACTACGCTTTTGCGGTGCCTGAATTTCCTTGAGCGGCCTGATGCCGGAAGTATTACGGTGAACGGAGAAGTATTGCTTGACTGTGCTGATGCTTCGACGCTGAGGGAGTCTGAGATTCGGAGGAAGAGGCTGCATTTCGGGCTGGTGTTCCAGTCGTTCAACTTGTTTCCGCAGTACACGGCACTGGAGAATGTGCTTCTTGCGCCGAGACTTCTGGCGAAGGAGAATCACGAACAGTTTGCGGACAAGGAGAGGCTTAACGCTGAGGCTAGGGAGCTTTTTGCGGATATAGGGCTGTCTGACAGGATGAATAATTATCCGCACCAGTTATCCGGCGGCCAGCAGCAGAGGGTAGCGATTGCGCGGGCGTTAATCATGCACCCGGACATTCTGTGCTTTGACGAGCCGACGAGTGCGCTTGATCCGGAACTTACGGGTGAAGTCCTGAAGGTGATACGGAAGCTGTCTGAACAGAACACGACGATGATAATCGTGACTCACGAGATGGAGTTTGCGCGGGATGTTGCGGACAAAGTCATCTTTATGGACGGCGGGGTAATCTGTGAGCAAGGTAATCCTCGTGAGGTGTTTTCTCACCCGAAGGAAGAGCGCACGAAGCAATTTTTGTCGCGTTACAGCCAGAATTAGGATTAGTAACGACCTACGGAAAACCGCGGGTCGTTTTTGTCGATTTATATCTTTTTACACAAACGGATGTACAAGCGTTTTGCAAAAGGGTATATACATGAAGGTATGACCGTAGGAGCAATTGAATGAGGCCCGTCGATGATTTCCAGCACAAATGGGCTGAAAATTGACCTGAATAGTTTGGATCTCACCAGTGAAGAAAGACGTGAAAAACTCTGCCATTTTTCTCCTGACACAGCTTAGGAAGGTATTCGATGTTTGTGGTGTTCATGACTTTTTCCTGAAAATTGCTGCCAATAAGCCCTGAATTGTTCTCAACTTCATTAAGCAGCTCCAGCATGTATTGAGTCTTCACAATCATATGCTCGGTTACGAATGATTTATTCATCATTTTGCGTGTATTCGGCAGGATTCTCGTTATAGTGTCGAAGTATTCATGGTGAAAGTTGTTTTTCATGTCGAATATGGGCTTTGAAGAAGCGTCATCAAAAAGTTTAATGGTTTTCAACGGAATAGTGTTGCTGTCCCAGATAAGATAATATTCATCGTCCGTGAACCTCACGAATAGCATCTTTATGAACTGCTGGACATACCACCCGGCACGGTTCGGATTTTATCTGTTCGCAGAGAGTAAAGTTCCCTAAATCACTTAATTCAGAGCATGAGGTGGTGTGCTTGCCGTGTCAATTATGGGCTCATTTCCCATTTTGTCAAGACTCCTTTCATGGATGTTTAGTGATTATATCACAACATCGCATACCTCAAAGGCAACTCAAGACCATTAGCCTCCAGAATTTCCCTGTCAGTAAATAGATCAGGTAGTTTACCTTCAGCCGCAACAACTCCGTCACTCAAAATAACTGCCCTCGTGCAAATATCTAGTGCCATATCCAAATCATGAGTCGCAAGCAGAATTGTCCTCTCAGTCTCACGCAAAAAGTTTATCACCCGTCTCCTCGCTCTAGGGTCTAATCCAGCAGAAGGTTCATCCAGTGCCAGAATTTCCGGCTCACGCACAAGTACCCCCGCGAACGACACTATGCGCTTCTCCCCCCCCGAAAGCCTGTGCGGAGGCCTCTGCGCAAGATGAGCTATCCCCAAACTCTCAAGCATTCTCACCGCACGTTCATGTGCCTTACTCACGCTCATTCCCCCTGCTACAAGTGAAAACGCCACATCTTCAAGCACACTCGGCATCAGCAATTCATCGTCCGCATCCTGAAACGTCAACCCTACATTCGCCGCCTTCCCCCCGAAAGTTATTCCTCCCTCCTTAACTTCAAGAGCACCAGCAATCAGCAGAAGCAATGTCGATTTCCCTGAACCGTTCGCTCCGACAAGCGCAACCTTCTCGCCGTCATTCACTCTGAACGTTACGCCACGAAGTGCCTCGTGCCCGTCGGGATACCTGTAGCGCAAATCCTTGACTTCTAGCAAGCAGCCTCACCCTTTCTGTCCTGCATAAATCCCTTAAACCCTCCGCGCAGCTCTACAGCCTGTGTCATCCGCTCTGACCGGTTAGCACTCCGGATAAGCACCGAGCCGAGAACATACGCAAAAATCTTCAGCCTCATCATCAGTCCGGCATCAGGTGCCCGCAATTTCGCGGAGACCAGCGCGCTATCCAGACTGTCGCGCAGGATAAATATCCCCCTGACCGTCAGGATAACCAGCACACGGAATTTCTCAGGCATAGCCAGCGAATACACAGCACCCAGCCCAAGCGGAAATACCAGTGCCGCAAACACAACGTATATTATGTTCACGCGCCAAGCTATCACCATCCCCATCATGAGCCCTTCACGTAAATCCGGCCAAGTCAGCGCAAGGGTGATAACCATCAATGCGTTAATGACGTTCAGCTTCAGTATGTACGGGAGCGGAAATTTCTTCCGGCAGAGCAAAATCACGGGCAGTATCGACTCTGCAAGAAGAACATAAAGCGAACTGCTCACCGAAACAGCAAAAGCGTAGCACAGTGCACAGAAAATCATCATGACAGAAACTCCGGAGCGGCCTTCTTCAGCCACGCAACAAGGAATGCCGTAACAGCCCCCTCAATTAGCGCAACAGGTATGTGTGCAACAGCGAGAATTTTTGCGGCATTCACGAACCCCGAATCACTCAACGCTAGGCATATTCCCGCAAAAACTGCCGCAAGCATTACTCCGGAAACTCCGGCGATGAACGCCATCGCCAGACTTCCGCGTTCACGTACAGCCCGCCCGAAAACACCATAGACCGCCAGCGCAGAACCCGCCATCACCATAGTGTTCACACCCAGAACGAGAAGCCCTCCGAACCCGAACAGCAGGGCCTGAAGCATCAGAGCAGCGAGCACAGCCGGAAACACAGCCCAGCCCAGAATAATACCCATAGGCGCAATCAGGAGCAGGTGAGCAGAGCCCGGCCCGATCTTCACGTGAACCAGCGAAGCCAGAAAGAACGCCGACGCAAGCAGAGCAGTCCTCACGATTTTTGCGGGGTCAGTGCGTTTAAGCCCGACTCCGACTCCCGCGCAAGTTACCGCCCATCCAGCAATCAGGACTCCGCCGGACAAAATTCCTTCACTTATGTGCATTGTGCTTCACCCTCACTATCATTGCTATGTTGAAGAGCAGGCTCACACCCAGAATTGCACGTATGAGCATCTCAGGCCGTGCGTCATCTTTCCTAGCTAACCCCTCACCCCTAGCCCCTAACCCCTCATCCCTAACCCCTACGCTCGCCGTGCACTGGTGGCCTTCCTCGTCGCGCACAATTACTCTCCATTCGCCCGGACAGTCCGGCACAAACGCAAAGCGTCCCTCTTCGTCCGTCCTGCCTGTCTGAACCGCAAACTTTTCATCGCGGGGCGAGAACACTCGCGCTTCACGGTAGCTCATCTTTTCGCCGTCAGAGTAGAAGAACTCCAGAGCAACAGCCTTCAAGCCAGAATGACGGTAGCCCGTGCCGTGAGCGTAAGCCTGACACGCACACAGCACGAGCATTAACGCTAGAAATTTCCTCATTTGACCTCGAACAGCAGGAACGCACGCAGATTCAGGTGGTCATAGTCGCCTTCGACTCCTGGAAGTCCTGCCTGAACTGCCCTTATCCCCCACCAGCCCGGAGCAGTAATTTTCACGTGAGCAAGTCCGTTCTCCGCTTCGGTGTAATACGCATAAGTGTTCTCGTACTCCGTAACGAATCCGTCATACGTTGCCCAGACAGGACCGGTGTATGGCTGGCCGTTGAGGAGTATCTTTACGTCGAAGTAGCTTCCTGTTTTTGCGCCGGCGGGGTTAGTGACGGGGATAATCTCCAGCGGATGGCCGAGTACCTGCGCAAATTCTGTGTCTTTACTTGATGTGTTGAAGATAGCTTTGGCGTATTTGTCGTACTTGTTTGCGGAAATTACCTTGAGGCCCTTAGCTTCTAGGTCTTTGCGTGAGCCGGACTTTCCGCCTTCGTTCGTAACACACCACGATTCTCCGTCCTTAGTCGCAACGAGCATAATTGAGTGCGATAAATCCTTCGGGGTAACGGTGAAATCGATGCACAGCTCCGAATCGTTGCCGGTGAGTTCGGACGTGATGAGCTTTCCGTCCTCAATGATACCGGCCTTTACGCGCGAGAGTATCTCTACTTCTTCGGGCACTATGAATTTGTGCGCAGACTGAACCGTAACGTGGAAGGGTTCTCCGGACTTCATTGCTTTGTCTCTGGCCTTAATGGTCAGTTCATGGGAAAAAGCCGGTGTGATGAACGCAAAGAATATTGCGAGAGCGATTATGCGTCTCATGAAAAAAATTCCCCCTCGAAAAAATTTGTGGACGGGAGGAATAATAACACTCTTAATCACGAAAATGTTACGCGCTAATTACACATTAAGCCCCACAAAAAATAAGCGCATACTTACTAAAAATTTCAGCCGCGTAAAAATAGATGCCGCAAAGATTTAGAGGTGATTTCTGTAGTTGTAAAAGTAGTTGTAAAAATCGTCTGTGCTGCCATTTTTTCAAGCCTGCTGCTCCGTTATAGCGGTCATTACACACTCAGCCCAAAACTTCGCCGCGTGTTCCTGTCCCATCGAACTGCGAGCCTCGTGTAATGATGAATCTATCTCGTTCCTTCTGGTTTCGTCAGCAAGGTAGCGTTCAAGTTCAGACACTATGCGCTCAGGATTAGCAGCATCACACAAGAGCTCGGGGTACACCTGCTTTCCGGTCAGCATGTTCGGAATCGAAATGTGCTTAACGTGAACAAGACGTTTAAGGATTGCGTAAGTGAGTCTCTTCATGTTGTAGATGACGACCATGTACCGGCCAAGAAGCATTGCCTCAACCGCAACAGTACCTGACACTCCCGCAACAGCGCGTGAGCCGAGCATAAGCTCCCTGCCCTCGCCCTCCCACAGATCAAAGCCTGAAGAGATTACACGTTCACGCAAAATTTCAGCAAGTTCCGCGCTAAGTCCTGGTGCAGATGAAAACACCGGACGATAACCCTTTCTCCTGAGCATCCCTGCAGTTCCCAGCAGAATATCAAGGTGATAGTTTATGTCGTAGCGTCTGCTTCCTGGCATGAGCGCAATAACTTTATCCTGCCCGAAGCGTTCGCGGAATGTTTCAGGGACTTTCACGCCCGACAGTTCATGAACGAGAGGGTGTGCCTTCCAGAATGAATTAACTCCGTGCTCTATGAGGAATTTGTGTTCGAACGAGAACAGCGGCAGGCACAAATCATAGTCCCTCTTGAGATTCTTGACCCTTCCTGCACGCCAAGCCCACACTGTCGGCGGAATAAGGGATATTATCTTGCCGGTGTAGCCTGCTTTTCTGAGGGAACGGGCAAGCACCAGGTGAAAGTCGGGGCTGTCGATCAGGACTGCGGCATCAGGATTGACGCGCATAAGTTCACGGGTAATTTCGTCCTTCAGCCTGAAGATTCGCGGCAGGGCAGGAATAACTTCAACTATGCCCATCAATTTTAGCTGTTCATAGCTCCACTTGGCCGAACCTCCGGCATTTTCTCCGTTAGGGCCGAGCATTCCCCACACATGGATATTCCCGTCAATCCTGAGAAGCTCCCTCACAAAATCTCCGGCGTAAATATCTCCGCTGACCTCTCCGCACGACACAAATACATTCTTCATTGCTGGTTATACTTTCCTAATGTCTAAACTCTTTGATTGAAACGTAGTCAATATACGCTGAAAGATTATAGCTTATCACCGGTAAAAAATACGTTTAAGACTCCCTGAAGAAAAAATCAGCCCCCCAGCAGCGGCCGGAGGGCAAACATTCAGCTACCTGACTAAACACGGTTTCTTGCTGTCGAACTTCCAGTTGGGAATGAGATACTGCATCGCCTCCGCGTCGTTCCTGTCGTGAGAAGGCAGCTTGTTGTAGAGCGCATTAGCTTCCTCGAGACGCTTCATGTTCAGCGTAACTCCGAGACCAGGCTTCTCCGGAACTTCAAGATACCCGCCAGCGATTCTCGGGGCATCCTCAAGCAAATTCTGCCCGTCCTGCCAAATCCAATGTGTATCGAGTGCCGTCGGGTGTCCCGGTGCCGCCGCTCCTACCTGTGCGAACGCCGCAAGGGTGATGTCGAAGTGGTTGTTGCTGTGGCTTCCCCACGTAAGGCCCCAGTCGTTGAGGAGCTGTGCGATTCTGATAGAGCCGCCGAAGCCCCAGAAGTGCGGGTCAGCCAGAACAATATCCACCGCCTTCAACGCCGCCGAGTGGTAGAACTGCCGCCAGTCTGTAGCGATCATGTTCGTAGCAACGGGAAGGTGCACGGCATTCTTGAACTCCGCCATGATTTCGCGGCTGGAATACCCTGCTTCAGGCCCGCAGGGGTCCTCAATGTACGTCAGGACATCCTCGAGAGGCTTGCACAGTTCTATTGCTTCAGCGAGACTCCACGCACCATTAGGGTCAATGTTTATGCGTCCGTTCGGAAATGCCTTCTTGAGTGCACACACTGCCTTCATCTCTTCGCTCCCTGTTAGAACTCCGCCCTTGAGCTTGAAATTCCTGAAGCCGTATTTTTCGTGAAGGCACTGTGCCTGTGCAACGATTGCGTCAGGCGTGAGCATCTCCTTTCTGCGCATTCTGAACCACGCATCGGAGCTTGATGATTCGTCGAGGTAGGGTAGAGCTTTTGCCTTCTCCTTGTCGCTGACGTAGAACAGGTAGCCGAGAGTCTCTACCTTGTCGCGCTGTTTGCCGTCGCCCAGAAGGTCGCACATCTGCAGTCCCATGAACTGCCCCAGCAAATCCAGCAGTGCACACTCAATCGCCCATTCAGCTTTGACGACAAATTTCAGCTTGGAGATGTCGAGGGTCTGGATGCCTTCGCCGTCATCCTCTTTTGCCCTCTTCGTGTGCTTGTGGATTGAGTCCAGAATGCCCCTGTACTTACCGACGGGCTGCCCCACTACGAGAGACTCGCACGCTCTCAGTGCCTCGCAGGTGTAATCCCCGCCGTGAATTTCGCCTATTCCCTGATGGCCTGCATTGTCCTCGAGAATAACTATGTTGCGCGTGAAGAACGGTGCGTGTGCTCCGCTCAGGGTCATTAACATTGAGTCATACCCCGCAACGGGAACGACCTTCATACTTGTTACTGTTGGTGTTGACATTATTATTTTCACCTCACTGATTTATTACCACTTAATGCTCATAAGTTCGTCATAGTGCGACAACACTTCATTGCGGACTCTTGCGGCGTAAGCAGCGTGATACTCTTTCGGCAGAAGAGGGTGTGCCATCGATACATTAAGGTACATTAGCCTTGCGTAGCCGGCAATCTTTGACTCCAGACTCTCAGCCTTCGCGGTGTCGCCGCCGTAATACGCATCAATCATGAATTTCCAGAACTCCCGCATTTCCCGGTAGGTCAGGCCGACGAAGCCCATATCGTCGTCAGAATGCTTTGTGCTCTCGCCGACAAGGTTCAGGACAAAATATGTGTGTATCAGGTCAAGCAACGGGTTTCCGCGTCCGGAGTCCCCTAAATCTATAAGCATAAGCTCACCATTGGACTCCATAATGTTCTTAGGGTGATAGTCGCCGTGAATAAAATGATTCTGTTCGGGGATCGCGTTATAGAGTGCGTGCATCTTCGCGATCTCGTCGGGAGTGAAGTCGTCCGCAAGTTTGTCGACTATCTCGTGCAGTTTTGGCGAGACTCTGGGCATAACTATTTCAGGTACATCGATAGAATGAAGCTGTTTCAGGAGAAGCCCTGCACCCTTCGCGAGTTCCGGCAGTCTTTCGGGATTTGCCCTTATGCGTTCGGAAAGCGTCCCGGCGTTCAGTATCTCGCAAACAGTTCCGTAGTTCTCTCCGCACTTCACTGTGTTAAACGCAATCGCGCAAGGTATGCCCAACAGAAAGGCTTTACGGTTTGCTTCACGTTCTGCTTCGATTGTCTCAAGCGTAACGCCGTGCCTGAAGACCTTTATCATCTCGTCTTGGGTCAGACGGTAAACTTTTCCGTTGGCACCTTCGCCCAAGAGTTCACAGCCTTCTACTGATACTTCGCGCAGTTTCTTGTGAACATCGAGCAGTTCAGTGAAACCCGTTACGCTGAAAATATCGTAGACTTCGCTCGAGACATTCAGCACGGGTAAGGGCCTGTTGATTTTCTTGCGCACCTTCAGGAGAACGCGAAGCCCCGCCGATGAGATGTAGCCTAACTTGTCTGCGTCAAACTGCACTTTTGCGGCTTCGGGATTCTGCAACAGCGCATCCATAATCTGAGTCTCGGTTTCACCTGCACTGTTTGAGTCTATTTTTCCCTCCAGAAAGATTGTCAGGGTATCATCATTAAGTTCTGTCCTCATCGCTCACCTCTCGAGAAATTTTGCCTTCAGGGACTCGATATCGCCTTCGGTGATGCCAAGATCCTTAACGATATACCCCACTGGTGAGCCGTAATTCTCCTTGAGCCAAGATAGCACTGTGTTCATTGTCTTGGGTGTTACCTCGTCGAGAACGAGCATGTACTTTTCCATGTCCGACTCAGGTATGCCGTAAGACTGCAGCATTTTGCGCTGTTGGGCTATCAGGTCTGCGTTGAACGTGTTAGTCAGCATGTAATCGTTCAAGATAGTATCCTCACTCACACCGAGAGCTGAGAGTATCAGCATGGCCGCGCATCCTGTACGGTCTTTGCCCTGCGTGCAGTGGAACAGCAGAGAACGTCCCTCCGGCAAATCCAGAAGTTCACCGAAAAATTCACGGTATGCCTTCTTGCCGTAATCATCAGCGAGAAAATTAACGTACATATCATATGAGACAAGCCCGCTGTCAGCAATCTGCATCATTCTTTCCGCCGCAGTACCCTCCATCGCCAATTTCTGCTCAAGTTCACGCTCGAACAGCTCCTCGTTGATTACGCGGAGGTTGACATACTTCACTCCCTCAATAACCGGGTCAGGTTTGGGTGCAATTTCGTAACTCATCCGGAAGTCTGCGATAACGGCCAAGTGATAATCTCGTGTCAGCTTGTTCACGTCCTCGCTGGAAATTGTGTTGAGGGCCGCCGTACGAAGCAGGACTCCGTGCTTCACCGTCCGGCCGTCTGATGCGGTGTAGCCTCCAAGTTCACGGGCATTGCCCACGCTGTCAAGGCCGATGCTCTGGTTTGCTGGCGACGAATCAGAATCCGCACCGCACCCTGAAAGGCCGACCAGACACAACAACAGCGACAATATTATTGTGATGTACTTCAAGAATTTGTACTCCTTAAAAGATTACCCCCCTTTGCTTCTCCCCTAAGTTAGGGGGGATTGTGAGGGGGGTCTTAACTTAAACTAAGTTCCCTTACTCCGCGAACTGGTCGGCTATCGTCTTGAACGTGTTGAAGTATTCGGCATCATGCTTCTCGCTGTCCGCCGCGCTCAGGTAATACGGCATCATCTCTACCTTCCTGATTGCCTCGAGGCACTCCGGCTTCTTGTGCATCTCCTGAACGATATTCTCATACCACGCGATTACTTCATCAGGAGTTTCTTTCGGGAAATAGAACGAGAAATCGCAGTCAGGATATACGAGGTCGATTCCCTGCTCCCTGAATGTAGGAATGTCCTTGATGAGCTCGTATCTCTCTGCGCTTGGAACTCCGAGTGCGATGAACTGTCCGCTCTCCAGATAGTCCTTGCAGTTGATGTACGCGCCGGGCATCATGTCTACCTGTCCTGAGAGCATTCCGACAATCTTATCTGAGTTCGAGCCGTAGTCCACAAGGTCAAGCTGAATCCCCGCAAGCTCCTGGAACTTCAGAATCTCGTAGTATGTGTACGCTCCGACTTCTGTGCAGGCTACAAGTTCGCCGGGCTTCTCCTTAGCGGCCTTGATGAACTCCTCGAGGTTCTTGTACTTCTTGGGGTTCACGTAGAACTGCTGTGCAGGGTCCTTCGCGAACGTCGGGCCAAGTTTGAACGCCGTGTAGTTGTAGTCCGTAATTCCGGCTACGTTTGCGACGTTGACGAGGTTGTGGCCGTACAGGAACGTGTGGCCGTCCGGAGCAGCACTCCTCACCTGGTCGGCGGCGATTGATCCGGCTGCACCGTTGGCGTTCACGACGATGAAGTCGCAACCTGAAAGTTCCTTCGCGTACTGTGCGAAAACGCGCGCGCTAAGGTCTGTGTTTCCGCCTGCACCGGCAGGAACGATGATTGATACTGTGGTAGTGGGCTTCCACTCCGCGAATGCACACGACACAACCGCGAGCACAACTGCTACTGCTAATAATACTTTCTTCATTGTTACAGCTCCTTACTGTATATTTTTCCCCGCGAACGGGTTTTTACTCATAATCTATGCGCTCAATCTTGAAGATTACAGGCCGCGTTCCGTCTGAACAGCACGTTATCATGACGTTTTCGTCCCTCATCCAGCCCTTCATGATTGAGCCTCCCTGAAGCCCCGTGTAGATATACCGCGAAAATGCGTCCCACGCCTCCGAACAATGCGGCATCTTCGGTCCGCCCGCTACTGTGTCAGGGTCAGCATCCGTATGAACGAGACTCCCAAGCCCCATGTGCCAGAAGTGATCTTGTTCATCATCACGGTAAAACTCAAACTCGTCGCCGACATTGTAGCACGGGCATTCGCCGGACTCCGGGTCTGCGCAGTACCTGGCCTGAAGGTCAGGGTACAGCTTCTTATCTATCACAGTCAGCTTCACCTTATGCTTCATGATAATTACGCCTTCTTTTCCGCGCGTGAAGCCTTAAATTCCTTGTAGACCGACCACAGAATTACCGCAACAGCTATCCCGAAGAACACACAGAAGATAGGACGCTGGAAGAATGCTCCGAACGTCTTGAACCTCTGAAGTCCTCTGCGCAGGTATTCTTCTGTCATTCTGCCAATCAGGAAGCACAGAACGAACGGTGTCGTCGGCAGCCTGAACTTGTGGTAAAGATAGCCTATCACTCCGAACACAACGATTGACTGCACGTCGAATATCCTGTTGTTGGTGGCGTAAGCTCCCACTGCGCACAGAACAAGTATCAACGGAAGAAGAATGTGCTTCGGTACTTTGAGAACCTGGACGAACGCCTTGATGCACGTCCACTCGACGATAAGCATGATTAACGCGCAGATCATACATGCCGCAAAAATTCCGTACACGACATCAGCATTCTTGACGAAGAGCAGAGGTCCGGCACTCAGTCCGTGAATCAGGAACCCGCCGAGCATCATTGCGGTAACTCCGTCGCCGGGAATGCCCAGAACCAGAAGAGGGATTAACGCTCCGCCGATTGTTGCGTTGTTTGCGCACTCGGTCGCTACGATGCCTTCAGGGTCTCCCTGCCCGAATGTCTCAGGGTGTTTGCTCATGTTCTTGGCCGTAACATAAGCGAGCATTCCCGAAGTTGAACCGCCTATGCCTGGCAGAATGCCTATTCCTGTTCCGATTAACGCCGCCCTGATTGCTCCGGGTGTCCACTTGAACAGTTCCGCAATGCTGAAGCCGAATCCCTTAACCTTCTTGACGGGAATGGTCTTCACTCCTCCGCCGATGGTCTCCGCGCTCACCAGAATATCAGCTACCGCGAAAATTCCGATTAACGTTGTGAGGGTGTTGAAGCCTCCGCGCATTTCAGGGATGCCGAAAGTGAAGCGTGCAGTTCCGTCAATCGGAGCAAGTCCCACGAGCGCGAACACCAGTCCGAGCATTCCTGCAAGAAGTCCCTTGACCATATTTCCGGCAGAGAGAATTGCTACCATCGTCAACGCGAAGAAGCATATTCCGAAGTTGTCGGGGAACGAGAATTTGAGTGCAACGTCAGCAAGCCACGGTGCAAAGAACGTAAGGATGATGAACGAGAATATTGACCCCAAGAACGAGAACACTATACCTACACCCAACGCGCGCATAGCTTCGCCCTTCTGCGCCATAGGGTAGCCGTCGAAGGTTGTTGCGATTGACGATGCAGTGCCGGGCATGTTGAGGAGGATTGCGGAGATTAGACCGCCGGAAATTCCGCCGATATACACCGCAACAAGCACATTCATTCCGAGCGACGAACTCATGCTGAACGTGAGGGGCAGGAACAGCGCGACGGCCATTGAGGCACTGAGTCCGGGAATTGACCCGAAGATTATTCCGACAGCAACTCCGGCAATCATGAGGAGAAGGGAAGTCGGTTCGCAGACACGTAACGCGGCAGCACCGAGCTGTGATAATGCGTCCATTATGTGCACCTCCTAGAGCGTAAACATTCCTGCGGGCAGGACTATCTTGAAGCCGTACCTGAACAGGAAGAAGACTATGAACACGAAAAGCACGTCGATAACTGCGTAGAGCAGGATATTTTTTGCCGAGCGTCTGTCGTCGGGAGCGAGCACCACAATCTGGAGGAACAGGTAGCCCAGCGTTGAGAGTATGAACCCGACGGGAGCGAGGATGTTCACGTAAATAACGACGAGCACGAGCGAGGCCAGGACTCTCTTGTAGTCCGATGTGTCGGCGGGCATGGCTTCGGCTTTTGCAGCGTTGGCTTTGAAGTTCTTTAGCGCGGAAAACAACAGCATTAGCGCGAGAACGACAATGAGGGTCCCGATGACCATAGGCATAAAGTCCGGGCCGATTTTCATTACGCGGGACTTTGGGAGCTGCTTGGCGAGATAAATAGTTAAGCCTCCGAGAGCTGTGTAGAAGAGGCCGACTATTATGTCGCCGTATTTCCTGAAGAACAAGGTTACAGCACTTCCTTCCTGAAAATATTATGTTTGTGATTGGGAAAAATGGAATTGGGAATTATTATAACAGGTTGAAAAATATCACGTGTCCGTAAAACTTTTGACGCTCAAGTAATATCTATGATGCTGTCAAAAAATAGCGGTGTACCTCCTGTGTGAATGAACAATATATTTTTGCCGGAAATATCATGCTCTTCAATGTAACTGCACATTCCAGTAAATGCTTTGCCGGTGTATGTTGGGTCTAGGGGTATACCGTTGAGCCTGAGCATTATCTTTATTGTGTTGAGCACTTCCTCGTCGTAGAGGCCGTAACCTCCGCGCAAATATTTTCCTGTAATGTCAAGCTCATCAACATTAATTTCCCCAAAAGCTGCCAGATACCTGCAGGCTGACTCTACAGCCGAAAGTTCGGGGCGAGCTATGCTTATGCCCGTAATGTTTTCCTCACCGCAAAGTTCATGTTTACCGGCAATCAGTCCCGCAATAGTCATTCCGGTGCCGACCGGCAGAAAGATATGCTGAAACTTTATCCCTGTCTCCTCCTGCCAGCCAGCTATCTCATGATATGCCCGGTAATATGCACAAACAGGTACAGCCTCATTCCCGCGTCCGTACTTGTCGCCGTTGACGTAATAGGGCTTCAACCCTTCCGCCTCGCACCGGCGCATTACTCCTTCAACGGTTTCGGCGACATTTTCGCGCGTGCAGTAGGTGAACTTTGCCCCGCATATTCCGGCTATAGTTCTGTTGAAGGTGTGAGGTCTGCTTCCGTCAGCTTCGGACGGTGAAACAATATGCACTCTTCCTTCAGGCAGGAACATACCGGCCAAGTTCGCAATTGCCCGCACAAGATTCGACCGTGCACTCCCGTAGCCTATTATGCAGCCCCTGCCTTTTGCCTTCATGTCCCTGAAAAACTCTAAGGCTATGCGTACTTTGTTCCCGCCGAACGAAAACGGCAGGAGATCTTCGCGCATAATGTAGAGGCTGTTGCGGCAAGGATATTTGAGCTTGTGGATTACGCTTTTCATTTTTGGACACTAAGCGTTGTGATAGCAATATCCTTCTGCGCAATAACTCCCGGCTTCGCAGTAAAAAGCTCATCCCTGACAGATTCGCCCCGCATCCACTTCACAATTGCAAGCGGAAAATTCACACCCGCCGCGTGGCTGAAAGGATAGCCTCCTCCAAACCGCGCATTCATCTCCAGAATGTACACGTCCTCACCCGACAGGAAAATATCTACGTCGAGATTGCCTATGTGCCCGGTTATTGCCGATAACTTCATGAGAGCTTCACGTATAACCGGCTCGTCAACAATTTCTGCACAGTCGGTCTCCCCCGAACGCATAGCCAGTTTCTTGCGAATAACGAGGCCCTTGTGATTGCCGTCAAAGTCGTGGTAAATATCCGCCCCGTACTCCTGTCCCTCTATACATTCCTGAATCAATATGCTGTGCTCGATGTCTGAGGCTGATTCGTATTTCAGGTAGGAACACGAAATTTCCCGCTTTGCCTTCTGGAACAGCACATGCAGTTCTTCAGGAGTATCTGCCCTGTAGATTGAGAGGGAACCCATCCCCCAGCGGGGCTTGATGACCACCGGACAGGTTATGTCGGGCGCGTCAGGGTCAAGCCATGTCCTCGCAACAGGAAAACCATGCTCCTTGAGGAAGGAGTATGCGGCCAGTTTGTCGTTGCATGTCCTGACGAACGCAGAATCAGAGACCAGCAGCTTTGTACCTATTGCCTCAAATTTTGCGCGGTTGTCGGCCAGAACCGGAATATCTATATCGAACAGTGGAATGATTAGGGAAATGTGATTTGCCTTGCAGTAATTGAGGAGGAAGGGGATGTATTCGTCGCTGTAGATTAATGGTGTAACTATGGATTTGTCGGCGGCCTGAAGTGCCGGAGAAAGAGGAGTACTGTTTGCGGCATGAACTTCTCCGCGACCGTTGAGTGCCTGCTGGAAATACTTTACGAGGTACGTTCTGCGTCCTGCCGAAGTAAGAAGAATATTAAGGGCACAATTCGGGCTGAGGGCTGAGGGCTGAGGGCTGATTATAACCAAATTCTTGCATTTCTGTCAAGCTCCATTCTTCAAAATGATTATGCTCTGAATTATAGCATAAGCCGCCCGGTTCAGACTTAAGCCGGGCAGTTTTGCATCACTAGCGTATGAAGTTCGTGAACACTATCTCCTCGTGCACAGGCTCAGGCACTCCCGCCTTCTTCCCTGCCTCAAAGCATTTCAGCATATACGCCATGTTCTCACCCAGCGTTCTCATCGTCTGCATACCCTCCAAGTCCTTGCGCACATCTTCCGGCGTAAATCCGTGAACCTGATTCCAGTACTGCGACGAAACTACCGGCATGTTCATTATCGTGAAATACTTGTTGAGACGGTCAAAAGCAGCAGTTGCTCCCGCTCTTCTGCACGACACCACACACGCCGCAGGTTTCCCCTGCAATTTCTCACCGCCAGAGAAAAACAGCCTGTCCAAAAATGCACACAGACTCCCTGCAGGCCCGGCATAATACACCGGCGAACCGACTACCAGCCCGTCAAATTCATCAAGCCGTCCCGTAAGCTCGCGCACACTGTCGTTGAACACACAATGCCCAAGCTGCTGGCACTTGAAACACGCAATACATCCCTGCATGGCCTTCTTGCCTATCCAGAATATCTCCGTCTCGATGCCGTTCTTGTTGAGAGTCGTAGCAACTTCACTTAGGGCCGTAAACGTACAACCTTTTTCGTTCGGACTGCCATTAATCAGCAAAACTTTCATTGATTTTTTACCCCTCTTTGTGATTCTGAATGCCTATATTTTAGCGCGGGTTGCTATAATATGCCCATTATCAGAATTGGAGATGGTTATTATGAATAAGTTTGACAGGGGTCAATTATGCTGACCCTCGATAAAGTTTATACTGCCGCATATATCCTCAGAGAGTGTGCGCGCAAAACTGATTTGATTGCTGCCCCAAACCTCAGCGAAAATCACAACCTATACCTCAAAACCGAGAACTTGCAGGTTACGGGGAGCTTCAAGCTCAGAGGCGCATACTACAAGATTTCACAGCTGACAGACGAGGAAAAATCGCGCGGCATAGTTGCATGTTCCGCCGGCAATCACGCTCAGGGAGTCGCGATGTCGGCATCACGCAGGGGCACCACCGCAACAATCTGTATGCCCGATTCCGCGCCGGTCATGAAGGTTGACAGCACACGCAGGCTCGGCGCAAACGTTGAACTGGTCAAGGGCGCATACGATGATGCTCATGACAGGGCGGTCCAGCTCGTCGAGGAGACTGGTGCAACGTTCATTCACCCGTACGATGATGATTACGTCATTGCGGGCCAGGCAACGATAGGACTGGAGATTCTCGACCAGCTGGAGGACGTTGAAGCAATTATCGTCCCGATTGGCGGCGGCGGACTCATTTCGGGGATAGCTTTTGCCGTGAAGAGCCTCAAGCCCGGCGTAAAAGTCTATGGCGTTCAGGCCGCAGGTGCTCCGTCAATGTTCAACTCCTTCAAGGCAGGACAGAGACAGACTCTCGAAAGCGTCTCGACGTTCGCCGACGGAATAGCGGTCAAGAATCCCGGCGAGAACACCTACGAGATAATCAGCAAATACGTGGACGATATTGTGTGCGTCTCGGAGGACGAGATAGCCGCCGCAATTCTGGCACTCATCGAAAAGCAAAAACTCATTGCTGAAGGTGCAGGTGCTGTTCCTGTGGCCGCCGCAATGTTCCACAAGCTCCCGATCGAGGGGAAAAAGGCAGTGTGCGTAGTTTCTGGAGGAAACATCGACGTAAACATACTCTCGCGCGTAATCACCAGAGGACTCATGATGACCGGGCGCAACGTCAACCTGACGATTGAGCTTGTCGATAAGCCCGGACAGCTCCAGCAGGTCAGCGAGATTATTGCGTCTTGCGGTGCTAACGTCGTGTCGGTCTACTACGATCACGGAGATACAAACATGGCGATTAATTCATGCTTCCTGAAGCTGGCACTTGAAACGCTGAATGCTTCACAGATAGACACAATCAAGAGTGAGCTTGCGAAGGCGGGCTTCAGAATCGTAACGGAAAGGGTGTAAGGGAGAAGAGATATGCGTAAAATCATAACGGCAATTATATTTATGCTGGCGTTGTCGGCTTCGGCACTGGCAGCAAATGCGAAATGGGAAACTATGAGCTTTACTGATGATATTTCTGCGGGGATCGAGGCATTGAACAAATATTGCCTGACCCACGACGTGAAACTTGAGGATGTTCTTTGGGCGAACCAGACGGAAGAATCTGCGCTCAAGTCTGGAATGACGATACTGCTTCCCAAGAATCAGGCGGATATGCTCGCAATCTGGCAGCATTCGGGTGCGTGGAAACCTACTGCTCTTGTGCCGGTAACGTCAGAGGCGGCGGCGAAACGCGCGATGAACTCGGGTAAATCTGAGCCTGAGGCCAAGCCTGCACCAATTTCGTTGACCGCGATTGCCAAGACCGAAGCGGCGGCTAAACCCGCAGAGACTCCGGCTCCGGCGGTGAAGGCATCATCAGCAGCGGAAGCACCGGCCCCTGCCAAAAAACAGCAGGCTTCTCCTTCACAGGCTATTGCACAGATGACCAATGAGAAGCCCGAAATTCAGGCTGCATCTGACTCCGCGAAAAAAGCACAGCCCCAAACTCAGCCGGTAAAGATTACGAATATTCCCCAGAATCAAAAGGCGAAATCCTCTGCGAAAAAACAGCAGGCTTCCCCCGCAAAAGTTATCGCACAGACGGCCAAGCCCGACAAGATTCTTACGGCCAAGAAGAAATCACCTCAGCAGGAGATTCCCGGCCTGATGGATCCGATAATCATTCTTTCGCCCAATGGAGACCCCACCAACGGACCGATGAGGCTGATAATTTCCGGCGACAAGGTTGAAGTCGTGAAGCTCCCCCAGAATGCCGTACCCAAGAAGCCCAGCATCGCAGACGCAAGCGAACCCTTCACTTCCAGTTACAGCTATCTGCCTTACTATAATTTGACGGGTAAACAGCGCAGTAATATCTTGACCAACCTCAATAATTTCACGTCCCTCAACGGAAAAATGATGTGGCCGGTTGACGGCAAAATCTCCTCGCCGTTCGGAAAATGGCGCGGCAAACACAAGCATGAAGGAATTGATATTCCCATGCCTGCCGGAACTCCGATAAGAGCCGCCAAAAATGGAGTAGTGGCAAGGACCGGCAATAACTCAACAATGGGATTCAGAGGCTACGGAAATTTCGTCATGCTGGATCACGGCGGCGGAGTCAGGACTTTCTATGCGCACTGCTCGAGCGTTGCAGTCCAGCAGGGACAGAGAATTATGCAGGGACAGATTATCGGTTACGTCGGCAGTACCGGACGTTCAACGGCGAATCACCTGCACTTCGAGGTCAGAATCAACGACGCAAAGGTAAATCCTGTCCCGTATCTGGCAGGAAATACACACCTTGCATCCCACAAGTAGGAAGGAGAAATACTGTGAACTTTCAGGAAATATACTTCAGGCTCCAGAATTTCTGGGCAAGGCATGACTGCGTAATACAGCAGCCTTACGATATAGAGGTAGGCGCGGGAACAATGAACCCCGCAACTGCTCTCCGTGTGCTTGGCCCGGAGCCGTGGAGAGTTGCTTACGTTGAGCCGTCAAGGAGACCGTCGGACGGACGTTACGGCAAAAATCCCAACAGGCTGCAGCATTATTACCAGTATCAGGTAATCATAAAGCCCGCTCCGGCGAATATTCAGGAGCTTTACATTGAGAGCCTTGCTTCGCTGGGAATTGACCCGATGGAGCACGATATTCGCTTCGTCGAGGACGACTGGGAGAACCCTTCAACTGGTGCTTGGGGCTTGGGCTGGGAAGTGTGGCTTGACGGAATGGAGATTACGCAGTTCACATATTTCCAGCAGCTCGGAGGTATCGACATGGAGAGTGTCCCTGCGGAAATAACCTACGGCCTCGAGCGAATCGCAATGTACGTCCAGAAAGTTGATAACGTCTACTCTTTGAAGTGGGCGGGCAATGTAACGTACGGCGATGTGCATCTTCAGGGAGAAATCGAGCACTCATTCTACAACTTCGAGGACGCTGATACGGATATGCTGTTCCAGTTATTTGCGATGTACGAGGCAGAGGCAGGACGCATTCTCGACAAGGGGCGCGTACTTCCTGCGTATGATTATGTCCTGAAGAGTTCCCACACGTTCAACCTTCTGGATGCCAGAAACGCAATCAGCGTAACCGAACGCACAGGGTATATTTCCCGAGTGAGAGCATTGGCGTGCAGATGTGCGGCGGCTTACCGTGCACAACGCGAGGCAATGAACTTCCCGTTAATGCCGAAGTTCGACACAACCACAGGAAAATATTTCGACTAGGAGGTAATCGTTATGCCAATAAAGAACGTATTGCTTGAGATAGGCACAGAGGAGATACCTTCGAGATTTATTCCTGATGCCATGAAGTCCCTGAAGGAACGCGCAGAAGCATCGTTGTCATCGAACAGGCTGGCTTTCACCGAAGTGAAGACTTACGCAACGCCCCGAAGATTTGCAGTGATTATTACGAACGTAAGCGACACCCAGACGGAACAGATCGAGGAGTTCAAGGGGCCTGCACTGGCCGCAGCATATGATCAGAACGGACTACCGACGAAGGCAGCACTTGGCTTTGCGAAGAGCAGGGGAATCGACGTGAAGGACCTCACCGAGACTGAGGTTAAGGGCGTGAAATATTTGGCGGCAGTTATCCGTCACGAGAGCAAGCCCGCGCTGGAAGTCCTGCCCGAAATTCTCGAAGGGCTGATTGCTGGCCTGACTTTCCCGAAGAGCATGTACTGGGATAATTCGGGAGTAAGATTTGCGCGCCCTGTGCGCTGGATAGTGGCACTCGCGGACAAAAAAGTTATTCCGCTGACGTTCGGGACTGTTGCCAGCGGAAGGATGACCTCCGGACATCGCTTTATGGGCCGGAAGGAAATCGAGATAGCTGATGCGGAGGAATACCTTGACCGTCTCTACGATAACAACGTAATTCTTGACCAGGAGAAACGTCTTCAGAAGATGCGCACATCAATAGCGAATCTCCAGAAGGATTTTGACGGCAACTATGAGGTCGAAATGGACGCGGGCATTCTTGAGGAGAATCTTTACCTCGTGGAGTATCCTGTGCCGTTTATCGGGAGCTTCGAGAAGAAATATCTAGAGATACCCGAAGAAGTGCTCACCACCTCGATGAAGAAGAACCAGAAATATTTAGCAGTCAGGAACCGCGACAAAAAAGGAAGGCTCGCGAATTACTTTGTGGGAGTAAGCAATAATCTTGTTGCCAACATGGGAATTATCCGTGAGGGCAACGAGCGCGTGCTCAAAGCGAGACTTGAGGATGCGGCGTTTTTCTGGGAAGAGGACAGGAAGATTCCGCTTGCATCGTTCGTTGAACGGTTGAAGGCTGTAACTTACCAGGAGAAGCTGGGCAGTGTTTACGATAAGGTTATGCTGACGCGAAAACTTGCTCTCTGGCTGTGCAGAACTTACGGCGAGGACGATATAGCGTCGCTTGTGGACAGAGCTGCATATTTGTCGAAGGCAGACCTGGTTACATCGATGGTGTTCGAGTTCCCGGAGCTTCAGGGAGTTATGGGCAGGGAATACGCGAAATGCTCTGACGAAGACCCGCGCGTGGCTCTTGCGCTTCACGAACAGTACCTGCCTGCGTTTGCGGGCGACAAGATTCCGACGGACGACGTAGGGGCGATTCTCGGAATAGCCGAGCGTGTGCACATAATCACTGCCTGCCACAAAGTCGGGCTTGAGCCTACAGGATCACAAGACCCTTATGCGCTGAGGCGTGCGGCAAGGTGCATCAACGAGATACTTTTTGCCCGCAAGTACAACTTCGACATATCGGCAGCTGTCGGTGAATCCTGCAAGATTAATGAAATTGGCGAGGATATCAAGGCAAAGATACTAGAGTTCATTCGTCAGAGATTGTTGATCCAGCTCAAGGAACGCGGCTTCTCGCACGAACTTGCTACTCTCGGCGTAAATGTCTCTGCGGGAGTACCGTACCAGGCATTGCGTCTGATTGAGACGCTTAACGGCGTAAAGACTGAGGAGTGGTTCGGTGCGCTGGCGAACTCTGCGGTGAGGGTCAAGAACATTCTGGCCAAGAACGCAAAGGATGTTCCTGCTTCTGAGCCAGACGAAGCAATTATGGCCGTAGATGCAGAGCGCGAGCTTTTGGCGGAAGTTAAGAGGCTCGGTCCTGCGGTGAACGAGGCGGTCAAAGTTTACGACTGGGCAGGTCTGGCAAAGATGCTTGCGGAACTGTCGCCGGTTATCGGGAAATTCTTTGACGGAGTTATGGTAATGGACAAGGACGAAGCAGTCAGGAACAACAGGCTTGCGCTTCTGGGTAAGTGCAACGCTCTGCTGATGACCGCCGGAGACTTGAGCATAATGGCATAAGCTGTGAGAAAAACTGTCTGAGAGCGGACTAATATGCTCCGGACAAATTAAGCCCCGCGCAGTCTAACACGCAGGGCTTTTTTGTATGGCTAATGCTTTCGCGGAAACTTAAACGCTATCAGCGCAAGAATTACTGCCGGAATGATTGACGGGTTAATCCTGGAACTGCAGCCCCCCATCAGAAGCGCAATAATCAGCTTCGTCAAGTAAATGCTGAACGGAGTACCAGAATTGAGCAGGCCGGCAAACACAAACTCCTTCACGCCAAATTTATCCAGTTTGCCGCCGGATAATTCCCAAAGGCTTACCACTCCGTTTAGGATGAACGAACTCCTCACCTGTCCGGCCCCCGATACTTCCGAGTCATTCAGTGCCTCGATAACATAGTCATCAAACCCTTTTCCCTGAACTTCAGCCCATACATCATCGGGCAGAGTGTACGTGAAATACACAGCCTTGTAGCTTGTATCAACGCTCACTGTCGGCAAATTCAGGATTACTTCCCTGTCGTTGCTGGCGAAGTACTGCTTCATCGCCTCCGTAGGTTCGCGCGGATCGCCTAATCCCTCCTGCGTCAAATATTTCAACTCGCTGACATCGATTCCGAAATCGTCGGCTATAAGCTGTGCAAGTGCAGGGTTAATTCTCGACAGGGGATCTGTGTCCTTGACATAACGCCCTCTCACCACCGTAATAACTCCTGTATTCGTACCAGTCAGCGAAGTAGCAATATATACCCTTCTGTTCGCCGGGACTGAATATATCCTGTTGAGGTTTTCGTCAAGCACAACAAAAGTTCCTCCGCCGAACTCATCCGACGTGTATTCTTGGGTGACCAAGTGTACGACCAGATTTTCCCGGGCGTTAATGTCTATGCTCATACCGAGCATCTCTATCTGTTCTCCGGGCTGTACATCATTGCTGAACGTGCACTGAACTACATATACTCCGTCTCCTGTCCCTGACTCTGTGATGGGCAGAAGTGCCGCACCATAGGCTCCAGTCTGGGCCAGAATTTCGCAGTCCGCAGGAGTAAAGTTCCATGTTCCAGGCAGGGCAATATCTGCGAACGAGTGCACATCCCCCGCAGTAACATCATCCCCTTTGCGTGCCCAGTTAGGCCATTCGGCGGCTACTTTCTCTGCAAGCTCAGGAGTAAGCGTGAAATCCGTTGTGCATCTCCCCGCAGGAGTGTAAATCTCAAGCGGTATACGCAGACGATAATCCGAAGTGTTGACCCCTGCCTGCGCACAAGATGCCGCAATCAGAACCAGGCCAAGCACAGCAAAAAATCTCTTCTTCTTCGTGAATGCACAAATAGCCAGCAGTGCCGCCAGACCGAACCCGGCCTCACACCCTCCGCTGCTTCCTCCTGATGAAGCCTCCTCATTTGCCGAAGAGCCGCCCGAAGGTACAGTAACTACGCTCCTGTTCACTTGGCCCGCCGGAAGTTTTACCGCGAGGTATGCCTGCATACTTTCGGGGACAGAAGTAATTTCCCTGTAAGCCTCGTCCAAGAATACATACTCAGCACTTCCCTCGAGGCTCTGCACCGAAATACCATCCCCCACAGAAACATCATTGCCGAATACGCACATAAGCACGTACACTCCTTCTGCGGCAGGCCTGACCTCAGGGAGCTTGAACAGGATATTTCTTCCCGAGCCGACTCCGTCAAGTTCACTCTCTGATGGTGTCCATGCCTCAGAGGTAATTATGCTGTGGAAAGTTCTGGCTGTTGCTCCGGGGAATGCCTTAGTCAGAGCACTTACCAGGCCGTCATCGAGCGGAGTATTCGCGTACCAGAAACTGCCTCTTGCCGGAACGTAGAAGTGCAGTGAAGGCATACCGATAAACACGTTCATTGTTCCGGAGACTGCCGCACCCGTATAGCCGGTGTTGTACTGGTAGACGACGTGATGAGGTCTCGCGGCGAAAAGCGCGTCGCTTCCGGAAACCAGCGAAGCAATTTCCTGGCCTGTGCTGTCGTAAGCGGAGAGGGTCTCCACGTTTTCGAGGCTGCCCCCGACATATTCTGCAAGGTTCATTGCGTAGGGATAATCATTGCGCCCGGAAGGTACGACGTACAGGGTTTCGAAGTCGTTATCACAGCTGAGGGTGAGAAGTTCGCTGTTGTTTTTGAGGTCTAAGGCAGCTATATCGTTGCTGGCACAGTCCAGAATGAGCAGGGAAGAATTGCTGCTGAGGTCGAGTTCCTGCAGAAGGTTGAAAGTGCAGACAAGCTCGAGGAGGTTTGTGCTGCGGCTTACATCAAGTTCTGTGAGAAGGCATCCTTCGCAGTGAAGGGAGATTAGCTCGGGATTTGCGCTGAGATTCAGGACGCTTATCGGATTATTTGCGCAGGCCAGAGTGTCGAGGAGAGGGTTATTCGTAACGTCCAATTCTGTTATTTTGTTTTCGAAGCACATCAGCGTTTGGAGCAGGGGATTATTGGCGACGTTAAGCTCCTTCAGGCTGTTGTTGTAACAGGTGAAGACGGCAAGTTCTTTGTTTTCGCTGACATCAATAGCTTTGAGCTGGTTTGTCCCGCACCAAAAATCTGCGAGTTTCGGACATCTGCTCAGGTCCAGCTCTGGAATTTCGTTTGAGTAGCAGTAGAGAGTTTCAAGAGAAGGTTTTTCGCCGAGCGTCAGCGAAGTGATTCTGTTGTCGCAGCACGAAATTATGTCCATGCTCGTGTTTCTGCTGAGATCCAGCGTCGTAATTCTGTTGTTGTCGCACAAAAGTCTCTCAAGCAGAGGATTACGGCTTGTGTCCAGCTCCGTTATTTGGTTGTTGTAACAGGCGAGCATCTTCAACACGCGGTTATCCCTGACATCAATAGCTTCCAGCCTGTTGTTCTGACAGAGAAGTTCGGTCAATATCGAGTTGCTGTTCACGTCAATAGCCTGGAGGTCGTTGCTGTAGCACGAAAGCTCCATAAGTTCGGGACATCCGGAAACATCGAGCGCACCAAGCCTGTTGTCGTAACAGTGCAGGATATTGATTGCGCTTTCTGTTCCGAGTATCAGTGAAGATAGATTATTGTTGTAGCAGTGGAGTATGCGGAGAGAAGTATTCTTGCTGACATCGAGAGTTTCCAGCTGGTTAAGCGAACAGTCGAGAGCCTGAAGGTTCGGGAAATTCTCAATGCCTTTCAGCGATTCGATGTTAAGGCCGGGTAAATCAATGATGAAATCCACGCTCGAGGCTTCTTCTGTGCTGAGGATGTTATTGCTGTCAGCGTCAAACTTCAGCATAACATATCCCCTAAAAGTGCTGTCAGGAAAATTTTCTGCGTCAATCGGGACATCTGCCCGCGCGCACAAGCACCCCAACAAAACCGCAAAAAGACAACCGACGGATACTGCAGCGAATTTCTTCATGTACACTACCTCCTAATTTTCATGCAACGATGGATATGCACATTGTATCAGCAAATCTATTCATGCTGTCATAACTTTTGGAGGTAATAGTGCGTAAATTATGAAGCTCTCAGCTTGTACACAAACGCCAGCACCTCAGCAACTCCCTTGTACAGGTCTTCAGGAATCTCGTCGCCCACTTCTACGTTCTCGTAGAGTGCCCACGCCAGCGGCTTGTTCTCAATCACCGGAATCAGATTAGCGTGTGCAATATCACGTATGCGCTTGGCCAGGTAATCCCCTCCTTTTGCGATAACTACCGGTGCTCCCATAATTTCCCTGTTGTACTGCAGAGCTACGGCTATGTGCGTCGGGTTCGTGATTACCACATCGGCCTTCGGAACATCCTGCATCATTCTCTGCTTTGCCATCTCGCGCTGTTTCTGGCGAATCTTCTGCTTTACTTGGGGGTCTCCCTCCATCTGCTTGTACTCGTCCTTGACTTCCTTCTTGCTCATCTTGATTGAGTTCTCGAAGTCCCATTTTTGATACCAGTAATCCGCAAACGCCATCACCAGAAGCATCAGCGCAAGCCTCATCGCTAAATTCCAGAGCATGTCCCAGAACTGTCCCGCACCAATTTTCAAGGGCATCTGCATAGTCTTTGAGGTTAGGGGAAGATAATTGCGGATTGCGGTGTAAATCATTACGGCGAAGATAGATGCCTTGAGCAATCCCTTCATAAGTTCCACGCACGAACGCATAGATATAATCTTCTTCATGCCGGTAAACGGATTCAGGCGGTCGAAGTGCGGCCCGAAAGGTTCTCCGGTCATGGCGAAGCCCACCTGAGCAATAACGGTACATGTCGAGAACAGGACGACGAGTCCTCCGAGAGGGAGCCACGCGGCGAAATAACGCTTTATTGCTTCCCACGCGACGAACGCAAACCATCCGTCTTGAAGAATAGTTCTGTCGCCAATTGCCTGGAACATGAACCGGATTAACCCCGTGAGAGTTCTCCAGGTCATTGCGCCGAGCATCGCCAGGCCAAGAAGGGCAGTGATTATCGCTACGGCGGCGTTCAAGTCTTTGCTGACGCACACACGTCCTTCTTCGCGGACTTTCTCGCGCTTGTGAGGAGTGGCTTCTTCTGTACGTTCCTCGCCGAAAAATTGCAGATTAAAGTGCATCATATAACTACCCCCAAGTATTATAAGAAGCAGCAGACCGCCAACGAATACGAACCCTCATAATTTATATTCGCCCCGCAGCAGTCTCTGGCTGTCCTGCCGTTATTGTCCTTGAGCTTTGAGTAGGCTCCGGCTTTCAGCAGGTCCGTTACAATATCCGTGTAATTTCTTTGCACTGCAAGTATCAACGCGGTAAGGCCGTCTATGCTTTTGACATTTACTTTTGCTCCGGCCTTGAGCAATGTACTCACGCCTGAGTACGCGTATTTTTCAGTCGAGTTTGCAGCTGCCTGCATCAAGGCAGTGAAACCATATTTATCCTGCACATTTATATCTGCTCCAGCTTTGAGCAACACTTCCACAATCTTGGAATTGTAAGAGGCATAAAAAATAGGAGTTTCACCGTTGCTATTCCTCACATTGACATTAGCTCTTGCTCTAATTAACGTGTTCACTATCTCAACATCTGAATTATAGTAACGTACCGCTTGATGTATGGGTGTCATGCCTTCATCATCCCTGACATTAACTTTTGCTCCGGCCCTGATAAGTGCATTTATAATTTTAATATTCCCGGCACCTATTGCACAAAAGATAGGGAAATCCCCATTTTTATTGGGAATGTTTACATCTGCTCCAGCCCTGATGAGCAAATCTACCGCTTCAGCATTATCAAAATATGTAGCCCTAAAGACAGGAGTTTCACCGTCACCATCTCTGACATTCACCTTTGCCCCGGCTTTCAGCAAGCAGTCCATTACCTGTGTTTGTTTTGCCGCATAAAATACAGGAGACATGCCATATTTATCTTTATAGTTCACATCTGCACCCGCTTTGACTAAGGCTTTCACGGCTTCGATATTCTCAATGTTAATTAACAATGGAGTATCACCGTTTTGGGCCTTGACGTTGGGATTTGCTCCGGCTTTCAGAAGCATCACAATAATATCTGTATCGTCCGTAAAGAGAAGTGGAGAATTAGAGTCTGGATTGATTACTGCTCCATGTTGCAGAAATGTGTTTACTATATCCTTCCTGCCCCAAAATGCCGCAAGAGAAAGAGGAGTGTTGCGGTTTTCATCCACTACATTGACATCAGCACCTGATTTAACAAGATAGTTCACGATTTCCTCATTATGCGCATTAACGCTTGCAGGGGTTTTGTTCCCGATAAATCTGTCCCAGAAATCGCCTTACACTTTGAGATGAACCAAGACCATTTTTGACGCTGATGTACTCGCTTGACGCCCGGCTTAGTGCCATTGTCAGGGCATTTCCGCCTGTTTGGGATTTAGCTTTGATGTCCGCTCCGGAAGACAATAATAATTTAAGGCACTCCAAGTTATCCATAAGCATTATTGGTGTCATTCCTCGATGGTCATGTATGTTTACGTATGCTCCCTGCTTAATCAGGAAGCGTACAATATCGGGTTTAGGATTCCTGTTTAACGAGTAGGCAAGCAAAGCGTATTCAACAACTGCTCCGCGTTTAATGAAATCCTGAATAGCAACAATAGTTATATCAGAGTCTTCGAGGTCGATGAAAAATTTCTGTTGAGTGCTGGAATTGTAATACTTAGAATAATAATCATAATAATATTTAGCACTCTCAACGGCCAGGTCTGTGAGAAAATCCTGAACCGCATCTTGTTCAAGTGCCCATTTGCCCAGATTTATGGCAAAATTGATGAGTTCTCTAGTAAAGCCATGGGCGGCTTGCACAAATATAAACGACATACAAAGAATTAGCACAATGCAGCGAGTAAATTTTTTCCCCATAGCAAAACAACATCCCTTCATCGCAAATCTGCAGATGTTTACATGACTTGCCGCCAAACACGAATTACGCTCAACGCAAACTCAATCCAGTGCTCAAACTGGCGATACACCAAATCCATCGACAGCGGCAGAACAACAGACAGCACCAGAAATCCCAGCATGACCTTCACCGGCAATCCCACTACAAAGATATTCATCTGCGGAACTGTCCGCGCCAGAAATCCCAGCCCAATATCCGAGAGCACAAGAGCACAATAGAACGGTACAACTATTCTTATTCCCAGCATGAACAAGCTCTGAAGCCACACACCAAGCTCCATATTCCCCGACGGAAAAAGCGAAATCTGCCCCGGCGGTACCAGCTTCAAGCTCTCAATCACTGCCTGAACCATCAATAAATGCCCGTTCCAGCGAAAATACAGCCACATTGCCACAAAGAAGTTCAGCTGTCCGAGCAGCGTTGTCTCGCTCTGCGTAGTCGGGTCCATCACCTGCGCCATCGAAAAGCCCATCGCCGTACCGGTTTGTTCTCCCGCAACCCGCAGTGCAAACACTGGCAGCGCAGATACAAACCCAAGCGCAACACCTACCAGAAGTTCGCGCAGGCACACCGCCGCAATAAATATCACCTCGTCGAAATATATCATCGGGATCGTCTCGGTCTTGATTATCCCGACTGAACACACGGAGAGCATAACCGCGAAAAGGTACCTGTACGGTGTCGGGGGCATTGTTGAAGTGAATACCGGCGAAGAAAAAACTAGGCCTACATACCTCAAGTGCAGGAGCATGTAGACCGCCAATAACTGGGAAGGAAGTTCAAGGCCGCGCATTGTATTACTCGAAGATGACCTCGAACTTCATCGAGGCAAGCCGGCGGAGTTCAGCCGCGTCGAGTGTTTGATGACTGTGAACGTATCCGGGAGCAAACGGCAGCGCATACCATCACATCGACCCGTCTTCTCATCATAGAGTACTTTCGGATTCAGACTCGTACTGAAGAAATCTTCAGGTCCATACTTCTCCAGCACCTCACACAGCAATTCAGCACCGGACTTCTGCATCGCCTGAGTCGTTGCTGTCTTCGCGTGCTCGTCCTGCTGTGCCTTCACAACCCCGCCCGCATTGGCATCACGTACATTCCTCACCCATTCTCGTTGTGATGTCCTCAGGCCGTCATATGCATCTTTCGACAGACTGCCCTTCGCGTCGCTCAAGGCCTGCCGCAATTCCGCATCTGTTGCAGCAAATTCCGAGTCCTTCAGGAGTTCTCTATACTCCTCCTCGTTCAACGCAAACGCAGGACTCGCCATCAGTACACACATCACCGCGCACAACAGCTTCTTCATGAAAGCACACCTTCCTACTGAATGAAGCGTTCGAGCTGTCCGAGAATTTCGCGGGTCATTACCAGCATTTTCGTACCGATCCACGGGGACAGCAGGACTATGCACGCAAATACCGCAAGAATTTTCGGGATAAAGATTAGCGTCTGTTCCTGAATTGACGTTGCGGTCTGAAGTATACCTATGAAGAGACCGACTATCATTGCCGTCAAAAGTATCGGCAGCGTTACGGAAATCATCGTCCAGATCGCTCCGCTCAGTATGTCAAACAGACTCAAATTCGTTACGGGCATTTTCGCTCACTCCTCCTTACGGGACATTAGTAAAACTCTTCAGCACACTCATCACCACGAGATTCCAGCCGTCAGCCATCACGAACAGCAATATCTTGAACGGAAGGGAAATCATCATCGGCGGAAGCATCATCATTCCCATTGCGAGAAGCACACTCGACACAACCATATCCACGACCAGGAACGGAATGTATATCACCACTCCCATCTGGAAGGCCGTCTTGAGTTCGCTCATCATGAACGCAGGAATCAGCACCCGCGTATCCACTTCGGACTGGTTTGCGGGACGTGGAGATTCTGACATGGAAATTATCAGCGACAATTCTTCCTGCCGGGTGTACCTGAACATAAACTCACGCACCGGCTTAATCGAGTTGTCCCATGCTTCTTGTGCCGTGATATTCCCCGAAAGATAAGGCTCGAGGCCGTTGGTGTAGATCTGATTCCAAGTGGGATACATCGTGAACATCGTCAGGAAGAGCGACAGCCCGGCGATTACCTGCTGGGGCGGAGACTGCTGGAGACCTATTGCACGCTGTACAAACCCAAGCACAATAATTATCCGCGTGAAACTCGTAACCATCAAGAGAATTGCGGGTACGAGGCTCAACACGGTCATCAGCGCGAGAATCTGGAGGGTCAAGGCCACGTCTCGCGGCGAGTCTGCCTGAGTTACTCCGAGCGTCAATGCCGGAAGAGTGATAGTGCTGGAAATCTGGGGGCTTCTCGGAGGATTGAGGCTTACTGCTCCGAAGGCGGCACCGGCCAGGAGCACGAGAATTAAGCTAGCTGTGATTATTCGCTTCAAGCCAGTCATTATAGCTCCACCTGCCCAATAAGCATGTTCCGCCCGGCCCTACGGTGAAGGCTATTACGTCCGGCCCGCATTTGACCACAAAAAATATATCCCTGCCGGTCAAGCGCAGGGACGATAATATTTCTGTGCCTCCCGTGCCGTTAAGCTGGGGGTTGTGCTTCCTGGCATATCTCACCAGAAAATACGCACACACTGACATTGCGATTAATGTTGCTGCGGCCCGTAAAAGATAGGCCGACATGCTCACGCTCTCTATGATTTATGACAGCACCTTTGTTATGGCCTCGATGACGCGTTCGGGCTGGAACGGCTTCACGATGAAGTCATTTGCTCCGGCCTGAATCGCCTCAATAACCATTGGCTGCTGGCCCATTGCGGAAACCATGACTATCTTGACGCTCGGGTCTATGGCCTTGATGGCTTTTACCGCATCGATGCCGTTCATCTCCGGCATAGTTATATCCATTGTGATGATGTCGGGCTTGTACTTCTGGAAGGCGGCTACTCCTGCCTTTCCGTTTTCGGCCTCAGCGACAACCTCGAAATCGTTTTTTGTCAGAATGTCCTTTAACATCATGCGCATAAACGCCGCGTCATCGACGATTAAAACCTTTTTGCCCATTCTGGAAACTCCTCCGTAATGTGATTAGATTGTTGTCTGGAAATTATGAGTGCATTATAACACGAAAACCGACGAAATTTTTTCATGCATCCGCTACGCACTGAATTTTTCACGCAAACAACTGAAATATGACACTGCTTTAAACTACGAAGCTGCACGCGCCGCTCCGCCGGGCACTATGTCCGTTATGCGCACACCAAAATTCTCGTCGATAACCACTACTTCGCCGTGCGCTATCAGCTTTCCGTTCACAAGAATATCTACAGGTTCTCCGGCCATCTTGTCCAGTTCAACGACCGCTCCTGTTGTCAGAGCAAGTATCTCCGAGACGCTCTTTCTGGCTTTGCCCAGCTCAACAGTAACCCTAACAGGAATATCAGCAATCAGGTCTATCGGACTCGGAGCACCGCCGGAACTTCCGCCTCCTAATGGCTGAAATGCTGCCGGCCTCACATCTACAGCAGGGCCCGGATTCTGCCGTCCTCCTCCCATAATTCCTCCTCCTCCCATCGGGGTATTTGCGGGTGCAGGTTCCGGAGGCCTGCCTCCTCCGCGCATTACGTTCGAGATGTCCAGCGCGTCGTCAAGCGTAAGGCATGTCCATATGTTAAACGGTTTCAGTCCGTCAATTACTACGTTTACCGGGCTGATCCACAGTTTTGCAGTCGAAGGTTCGACCGCAATTGCGTCCCAGTTCTCTTCGGCGAGAAGGCCGCTGCTGTTTTCGGGCATAAGCCTTCGGTTCCCCATAAGTCCGCTAAGGCTCGTGAAGGCAGAGCCTACTACCTGGCTCAACCCTTCCTGCGCGGCGTTCCAGTGAAGATCGCTCGGCTCCGGCAATGGCGAACCGCCGCCGCCCATCATCAGATCAGCGAGGGTCAATGCTCCGGCCTGTTCAACAACCATCGACAGCGGCTTATCCTCGAAACCGCCGAACGTGCTCGAAAATATGAACGGAAGTTCCGAGAACTTGGCCGTAAATTCTGACTGAGGCATAATCTCGTAGGCGTTTACGTTCGTCGTAACGTTCTTGCCAGCCAGCATGTTGATTACGCTGTTCTCAGAATTGGCAAACGTGTCCGCAATTTTTGCGAGCTGTTCCGAATCTGCTTCGGAAATTTCGTCCATATTTCCCAGATCATAGCCTCCGCCGGATAGCAGGGCGTTTATCTCATCAGGGCTTAATATGTCATCAGGCATTACTTATTGTCTCCTTTCAGGGCTTCTGCGTCTATCAACGGCACATCCTGAGAAAGTACCTGCGTGATTTCAACTGCGTTGTTCCCGTTGAGCGTGCCGGGACGTGCCTTGAAGCGTACCTGATTCCCGACGCGTACATCGATGTGCGAGTCCTTCAGTTCGTCGAGGCGTATTACGTCGCCGACCTGGAGGGCGTATACATCAGCAAGCGATAACACAGTGTGCCCAAGTTCCATAGCCATCGGCATCTTGATCTGCATCACTGATTTGTTGAGCCATGTGCGCATTTCGTCGTCGGCCTTGTGGCTTGTCGAGGCGAACCATTGCTGTGATGACAGCCTGTCCATTATCGGCTCAATCAGGAAATACGGGAAGCACAAACTCACCATGCCCTCAACGTCCGAGACCCTCAGCTTCATGATTACGACGAGCACCATATCGCTTGGCGAGCATATCTGCACGAAGAACGGGTTGCTCTCCATGCTCTCGAACCTGAAACGTACGTCTACAACGGTGCTCCAAGAATCTTCCAGAAGCTCAAGTATTCGCATGATTACGCGCTCGATTACGGTCTTCTCAATGTCCGTAAGTTCTCTGACATTGCCGGAAAATGTACCTCTGCCGCCGAGCATTCGGTCTATTATTGTGAAGACAAGGGCAGGATTTATCTCCATGAGCATACTTCCCTCGAAGGGGTGCATCTCGATCAGGCCGATAACTGTGGGCTGAACCATATAGTTCACGAACTCTTCGTAGGCGAGCTGTTCCACAGAAGCAATTTCCGCCGACACGATGGAGCGTATCAGTGTAGACAGCACCGTAGTCATCTGGCGGGCAAAGGACTCGTGAATCATCTGGATTGCGCGGAGCTGATCCTTGCTGAATTTGTCGGGACGCTTGAAGTCGTAGACCTTGAGCTTTGCGTACTCGTCGGCCTTAGCGGAAATCTCCTCAATGCTTGTTCCGCTGGAGATCGACTTCATTAATGCGTCGATGGCATCTTGTGATAATACGTCAGGCATTTTTCACCTACTGAAGTATCATGCTCTCGAACAGTACGTTCACTATCGGTGCCTCGCCCCCGACATCAGGAAGCATTCTGTTCAGCGAACGCTTGATGTCCCCCGCGAACTGCAATGCTCCCTCTGCGCTGGTCAGGTCATCGTAAACTCTGTCCTTAATGAGCATGAATATTTCGCTCCGTATCCTGTTCATCCAGCCGGGAGTCTGAACCAGTGCCGACGCGCCTTCCTTCTCTATAAGCTCAAGGGAGAGCGTGCAGTCGAGAACATGCCTTCCTGCTCCGGCTAAGTTGCTGGTGAACTGACCGATCGAGACTATCGGGCCGGGATTCTGGATAATTCTTCCTGTGCCGATCTCGTTTGTGTCTTTGGGTGCCATTGTACGGCCAAGAATGAGTCCTCCGCCGAAGCCTGCTCCGAACATTACGAGTCCTACTATTGCGAAAATCAGTATACGTTTCATTTATGTATGTCTGTCCTCCTAAAGTGAGTGATAATGTCTCTGCGCTTAACTGACATGTGCGAGCAGTTCTTCTTTCTCTATAAGAGCTTCGTCAACCGGCACATCTATAGGCTCCACAATCAGCAAAGGGTGCGGTATCTTCTGGCCGTCTTCCCTGTAAATATCAGCCATTTCACCGGCAACTTCAAGCAATAATTCCTTGCACTCCTCAATATCTTTGCCTGAGGTCAGGACATTCGGCCACTCCAAAAGCTGACCCATATATCCGAAGCCTTCCTCAAGTTTCCTGTAACACGCCGTAAACTGCATCAATCGTTCCATCCTCTGATAAAGTTATGCACCATCTCAGCGTCAGTGTTCAGCACAAGCATTACCCTGTAGTTATCCACGCAGTTCAAGCGGGCTTCCGGTTTCATGAATGAGCAGACCTTGCTGTTTTTCATGCACTCGATGAGATTGCTGGTGTTGCGTTCTCTTACTGCGTCCTCGTAGCACACAGTGTGTATTCCCGCAATCGCGTAGTCCAGCCTGTCCAAGTCCTTCTGTCCGAGCGAGAGGCTTCCGTTGCCGTAAAGCTCTCTGGGGATCACCGACAAATTGCAGAAATATATCCTGTCGACTGTTCCAGGAATGCCCGGTGCATGTTCAGTTATCCCTAGCATGTCCAGATTCTTTTCGCTTGCGGCAAAAGCCATCTCCCTTATCGTGCCGTAAGCATGGCCGCTCGCTATCGTGTGCGTGTGAAGGTCAGCAGCTATCCTCATCATCGTTTCGGGTACTGCGACAAAAACACTATCTCTACTCTGCGGTTCAGTGCCCTATGTTCGCCGCTGTCGTTCGGAACTATCGGCTGTGCAGAACTGAATCCCACCGCCTGCAGCTTCGTCGGGTCAAATCCTCCAGCACTCTCCATGTATGACGCAACCGCCGCCGCCCTCATTGAGCTTAGGCCCCAGTTATCACGGTAAATTCCTCCGTTGAGACGGCCCGAGTCCGTGTGCCCCTCGATCGACGCAAACGGAACATGATCCTTCACCAGCTCCGAAATCTTGTACAGCGCACGCATTCCCTCCGGCCTCAAATCAGCACGGCCCGGCTGGAACAGGAACTGATCGCTTATCGACACCGCCACTCCCCGCTGATTTATCGACACCTGAATATCACGCGTCAGATTCTCAGAGCGCAAATAGCTGTTCAGCGTGTAGGCCACATGACGAGTGTCAAGCTCTACTCGCTCGCTCGCACCGGGTGTTGTCCCAACTTCTCCGCTCTTGTTGGGGTCCTGCGACTCCTCTGTCGTAACTCCGCCCCGCAGGACTCCCAAAGAACCCCTCAGCGAAATTAAAGCCTTCTGGAATTTCTGGGAGTCTATCGAGGACATAGCGAACAGCAATATGAAGAAGCACAGGATAAGCGTAACCATGTCCCCGTAAGTTCCCATGTAGAACGGTGCAGAAAGTCCGGGTTCTTCAGGCTTTTTCTGGCGCGCCATCTATTAGCCCTCCTCCTGGTTGAAGGCTTCACGCATTGCGGGAGGCAGATATACCTTCAGCTTCTCTTCAACTATGCGCGGGTTCTCGCCGGCCTGAATCGCAAGTATTCCCTCAACCATAAGCTCCATCGACTTCACTTCCTGAGCAGAACGTGCCGCCAGCTTCTTGCTGATGGGAGAACCGAACATGTTAGCCATCATTGAACCGTACATCGTCGTGATAAGTGCAACCGCCATTCCAGGACCAAGCGCGTTGACGTCCTGAAGGTTTCCTAACATTGCGATTAGTCCGATAAGCGTACCGATCATTCCGAACGACGGCGCAAATTCCGTAAGGTTGTCGAAAACCGCCTTGTTCGCGCTGTGCCTGTCCTCGAAAACGCCTATTTCCGTATCAAGTATTGCCCTCACAAGTTCAGGGTCAGTGCCGTCAACTACGAGCTGTATTGCCTTGCGCATAAAATCGCTGTCAACTTCCGCAACATCAGCTTCAAGCGAAAGCAGTCCTTCACGTCTGGCCTTCTCCGCGAAGCTGACTATCATCTGCACCATCCCGACAAGGTCCGGCTCCTTGAACATAAAGACGTTCTTCATACAGCCGCCAATTGCCTTGAGACGGTCGCCGGGGTTGGAAATGACCGTAGCTCCGATTGCTCCGCCGATCGTTATCATCAGCGACGGGACATCGAAATATGCTCCGATGTTTCCGCCGGAAGCCATTGATGCAACAACCAGAATCCATGTTGCGAGAAATCCTATAAGACTCGTTAAATCCAAAACATACTCACCTCTGCCGTATTATTCCTTTGCTTCGTCGGCAGTGTTGGCGACTATGCACGTGTACCCTGCCGCTCTCCTGAAGGCGATTATCTTTTTGTAGACATCCTTGACCTTCTCCTTCACTACATACCTGTGCCCGTTCAGCAGGCGCAGAACAGTATCCGGCGTTACGTCGATGGTCTCGATCATGTCCGAGTTCAGCAAAAATGCCTCGCCGTTCAAGCGGTGTACTTCAATCATGTGCAACAACGCCAGCCCTTCATTGTGAGATTGTATGCGTGAAAAATTATGTTCTCTGACAATTTGATTGGTATATTATACGATTTTGGAGGCAAAAAGCGATAAAATAATCACACCAAAATTTTCATAAACATTATTTTGCCGGAGGTGTATTTTCTAATACCATGTCCGAAAACGTTCATGATTTGCAGAATAAAATAGACTTCCTCGTCAGCGGAGGAGCGTTGAAGTTCCTGACCGACTTTCTCAACGAAGGCGGCATAAAGGCACTTATCGCTGAGCCTAACGACGCAGGAACCCTAAACGTTATTGACGCGGCAGGAATTGTCCCGGAGGGCCTGACCGTCAAAGATGAAGCCTCTTCCCTTTTCGCTAAGGGAGTTGCTCACGAAGCATATGAGCTTGATTTTGCGGAGGGCGGCAAGACTTGGCCCGGAGTAATCAGAATCAGGGGTTCTCAGTGGGAAGTGTTTATCCTCATGAAGGATAAGCCCGCCAACCCCAAAGCACTGCTCGAAGAACTGAAGCCCTATGCCGGGTTGCTGCGTTTGTGGGAGACGTTCAAGAACATTTCATCGACCGAAAAGAAATTGTCGCGGCTGTCCTACATGATACTCGCCACAAAGAGCACGCTTGCCTCAATTTTTGAGCCGATGCCGCTTCAGTATTTCGCGTCATTCTTAACGGACGTGTTGCAGGAAAGTCTTTTCCCGAAGTCAATAGTGATTCTCAAGGACGAAGGAAGCTACTTGACCGTCTTCAACGGCAGAGCGGACAACATTCCGGAACGTTCAGGGATATACGCTTCGCAGATTCTCCCGCCCGCTCCCGTGATTGTGCGCAGAGATTCTCCTGCTGAAGTTGTGCTGCCGGTTGCCGAAGGAGACAGCAGACTCTTCTGCCTGATGCAGTGGGACGAACTCCCTGATGACCAGACCATGAACTTCCTGGAGCTTCTCGGTAATCTTGCAGTCCGTGCAATCGCCATCAACAATTTGCGCACACAGTCCAGGCAGGCAGAGGCCAGCATATCCAGCGAAGAGTTTACGGTGCTCTCATTGACGAACGTCCTTAAAGTCCTGAAGAGCGCGGACAGCAGGGAAAAATTCTGCTCACTCCTTGCGGACATATTCGCAGAGCAGTCCAGAATGAGCACATGCGTTTTTGCGGCATGGAACGCTTCACGCAAGGGCTACACCATCGCCGAGCACAGGTCAGGCCACCTCAAGGCCAGCGCAGACACTACGCTTCTGCCGTCGTCGTCCGGGCCTCTGCCTTCCTCCAGCATCAGCGAGGCATACTATGACTTGGCCGGAGGAAAATCTCCCGACTCGGTGTTCAAGTCGTGGGGACTTGCCGGGTGTCCGTGGAAGGCCGCTATGTCCGAAGCAAAGTACCTGTTCCCCGTTTGCGACGACAATTCCCTTGCCGGAATTATTGCGCTCGGCTCAGGACGCGAAGGCAAAGCCGCACTCGATCGTTCGCAGTTAGCTTCGTTGCAGCTTATTGCTCAGTTTGCCGCCTATGAGTTCAAACGATTTGAGTAGTATGCGATTCTTAAAGCCAGGCTTCACCAGAGAAGACCTGCTTCACATTGATGAAGAGATGCTGCCCGTGCTGGCAAAGGAGGTACGGGCAGTTATTGTAGACACCGTAAAGCAGAACGGAGGGCATCTCGGCTCATCGCTGGGAGTAGTGGAGCTGACGATAGCTATGCTCAGGAAATTTGACCCGTTCAACGACAGGATAATTTTCGACGTTGGGCACCAGTCCTATCCGTACAAGATTCTGACGGACAGGTTCGACCAGTTCCACACGCTCCGGCTCAAGGACGGACTGTCGGGTTTCCCCCGACGCAGCGAGAGTCCCGCCGACCACTTCAACACCGGGCACAGCAGCACATCGATTTCTGCGGCACTGGGTTACGCGAAGGCCAGGGATTTGCTCGGCGAAAAGCGGCACGTTATCGCGTTTATCGGTGATGCATCGCTGATTAACGGCCTTGCGTTCGAGGCGTTGAACTACGTGCAGGACACCCACACGAAATTAATCATCGTCCTGAACGACAACAAGCACTCCATCAGCGACCCTATCGGCGGATTCTCGACGATGCTGGCCCGGCTTTCGGCAAACACTCTTTACCGCAGGCTCAAGAATGCCGTCAAGCGCAGAGTGAGGGGCAAGGCGGCCAAATACCTTGAGCGCGCGCGGGACCACATCAAGAATCTCCTGAAGCCCGCCAACATGTTCGAGGAACTGGGCATAAAGTACTGGGGGCCTTTCGACGGACACAACATAAGCAACGCCGAAGAAATATTCGAGCTGGCCAAGAACTATGACCGCCCTGTAATCCTGCACTTCACCACGAAGAAGGGCAAAGGAGTACCGGAAGCAGAAGCTAACCCGACGAAATTCCACCAGGTTGCACCGGCAGGAGAAGCGAAGGGCAGGACGTGGAGCGAAGCGGCGAGCGAAATTGCCGAAGAGATAGCCCGCAGGGACGAGCGCATTGTGTGTTTCACGGCGGCGATGTCAACAGGAGTAAAGCTCGAACATTTTGCGAAGGATTTTCCCCGCAGATTCTTTGACGTTGGAATTGCGGAAAGTCATATGCTGACGATGGCCGCAGGTCTGGCCGCCGGAGGAATGCGTCCCTGGGTGTTTATTTACTCGACGTTCCTGCAGAGGGCGATGGATCAGCTCATGCACGATATTGCGCTCCAAAATTTGCCGGTTGTGCTGATGGTGGACAGGGCAGGGCTTGCTGGGTCGGACGGAGATACTCACCAGGGACTGCTCGATATTTCGTGGGGAAGGGCAATCCCGAATTTGGAGATATATGCTCCGTGCGATGAATCCTCGCTGCGAAATGCAATGCTCAATGCTTCAAATCATAACGGCCCGACACTGATTCGCTATCCAAGAGGCTTAATTCCTAGTGAGAATATTTCGCCCGGCGATAACTCACCAGTTGTTCAGGTATGCGACGGAAATTTGTGGGCATTGCTCGGGAACGGTGCGACGGTCAGCACAATGATTGAGGCCCGAAATTTGGCGGGACGCGAGGGATTGTGCGTTCCGGCGGTGTATGACGTTCGGAGGATTAAGCCTCTTGACGTTGAGACGCTGGACGAAATTATGACGCGCTACAGCCTGCTGGCAGTCCTCGAGGAAAACTACATGCCTGGAGGATTGGGCGAAGCTGTGGCCGCAAGAATCGCAGATAAAAATTCCGGGACGAGGCTTGTGCGGTTTGGAGTGCCTGATGTCTGCGTCAAGCACGCAACCCAGACAGAACAGCGGGAGCTTTACGGCCTGACTGCACAGAACGTAATCGCCAGGTGCAAAAAATTTCTTCCATGAAGGATAAAGAACGTCTCGACAAGCTCATTCTCGAACTTGGCCTGACTGATTCCCGCGCTAAGGCCCAAGCCTTAATCATGGCGGGCAATGTCCGGGTAAACGGTCAAGTAGTTACGAAGGCAGGCTCAATGCTTCCGCGTGAAGCGAGCATCTCAGTTGAGGGAGTCCGTCAATGGGCAGGAAGAGGAGCGCACAAACTTCTTGGAGCGTTCGATGTTTTCCCGATTAACGTTGAGGGGAAAGTCTGCGCTGACTTCGGAGCATCAACCGGAGGATTTACCGATGTGCTGCTCTCAAAAGGAGCATCAAGAGTCTACGCAGTTGACGTAGGTTACGGGCAATTAATCTGGCGGCTGGCAAACGACCCCAGAGTGGTAGTTATGGACAGAACCAACGCAAGATACCTGACGCATAAAGATTTTCCTGAACAGGTGGAATTTGCCTCGTGTGATGTGTCGTTCATATCGCTGAAGCTGATTCTGCCTGTCCTGGATGACGTAGTGAAGGATGAGGCTGTTGTGCTGATAAAGCCCCAGTTTGAGGCAGGACGCGGTAGGATTGCGAAGGGAGTTGTTCGCGACAAGGCAATACATGCCGAAATTTTGAGGGATATGCTTAAGTTCATAGATGAAGCTACCGGGTTCGGAATTGCCGGGCTGAGTTATTCGCCCATTCGCGGGCCGGAAGGGAACATAGAGTTTTTATGCTATATTACGCACGGCACTGTGAATACGGGTTATGACATTGATGCTATAGTGAACAGCGCACACGATAAATTTGGGAGTTGATTAATGATTGATGACGCAGAAGGAATTTGTGGAGCTTTGTGCCGATGGCGATTACTGGAGTGTGAAAGGGGCGATAGAATCCGGGATTGACCCTAATGAACCCGCAATCATCAACGGAATTTCTGTCGGGGCAATGTTCGTAGCGGCCTCATCAGGTAACTGCCACGCAGTCCGGGCACTTCTTGAGCACGGAGCAGGCAGTGCAGAAGGCTATGTAGCGGCGGTAATCGGCAGGAAAATGGAGATTGTGAGGTTCCTTTATAGAAGGCATGAGGACATAAACGCCCTGGACAGCGGCGGTACAAACGCACTGATTACGGCAACGACGATGAAGCGGCCCGAAATAGTCGAGGAGCTTCTTTATTATGAAGCAGACCCGAACGTCAAATCGCAGGCAGGGCATACCGCACTGACATACTTGGCGATGATTGCGGCCAATGAAAAAAAACAAAATCCTGAAGAATACCATGTTGAAGGAGACATCGAAAAAATAGCTTCTCTGCTTCTTGAATACGATGCTGATTATCTGGAAGCCATGATGATAGCCATCAAGACAGATTTGTTCGATTTTGTTTTGGTACTGGTGAACCGCAAAAAGAACCTAAATCTCCAGGATGAAGATGGCCGCAGTTTAGTGATGTTATCAGTGATGAACGGAGGAGGAATGATTCTTGATTACATGCTGGATTTCGGAGCTGATCCTGACCTTCCCGACAATAAGGGACGCACGCCGTTGATGATAGCTGCAATTGACGAAGAGGCTGACCATCGAATTATAAATTCGCTTCTGAGGGCCGGAGCAGACATCGATGCACACGACAACAGAGGGATAACTCCGCTTATGTGGGCGGTTGTCGGTGCGGACAAGACACCCGGCGAGCTTCTGCCTGCACTGATTCGCACAGGAGGAGTCAGGGCTTCGGGCTGGGAGAAATGGTTTGCGTTTCTGTCGCTGTATAATGCCGCAAAACGAGGGCTTCAGCTTGATATGGTAAGCAGGCTCATCAATGAAGGTGCTGATGTGAACGCTGTGGACAACAGGGGCATGAACGCCATGATGTACGCTCTGCTTGAAGGCGACGATGAAGTTGCTGACATTTTGGCGGAAGCAGGAGCAAAGATAAATTTTGACATGAATTAGGGAGGAATAATTATTGTTTAGGACAAAAGTAAAGCAATTGCTTTCATCCTCTAAGCTGGGGGAGTTTGACCTGGTGATAGAGCCAAACAAGACGACAGGAGATTTTATTCTGGAGCTGCTGAAGTTCCGTGAATTGTTCTTCTTTCTTGCGTGGAAGGATATTTTGGTGAGGTATAAGCAGACCGTAGTGGGTGCGGCATGGAGCATAATCCGGCCATTGCTCAGCATGGTAGTGTTCACGGTGATATTCGGGCGTGTGGCCAAGCTCCCGACAGAAGGTACAGCACCGTACCCGATAATGGTGTTCTCCGCGCTGCTGCCCTGGCAGTATTTCGCCAACTCAATGCAGCAGAGCGCGGACTCAGTGCAGAGAGCAAGCGGAATGATCAGCAAGATATATTTTCCCAGACTGATACTTCCCACTTCGGCGGTACTAGTCTGCGTTGTGGACTTCCTGATTTCGTTTGCAATGCTGTGCGTCCTGATGGTCATCTACAAGTTCGTACCGTCGCCGTACATAGTTCTTTTGCCGGTGTTCTTCATCCCCGCAACGATGACTGCTCTCGGAGTCGGCTACTGGTTTGCGGCAGTCGGAGTCAGGTACAGGGATTTCCGCCACATAATGCCGTTCATCGTGCAGTTCGGAATGTACGTGTCTCCTGTAGGATTTTCCAGCTCAGTTATTCCCGAAAGATGGCGATTAATCTACAGCCTTAACCCGATGGTCGGAGTGATTGACGGTTTTCGTTGGTGCATTCAGGGAACGGAAGTATCGCTTTATCCTCCTGCATTCGCTATCTCGATAATAACGTCGCTTGTGATTTTCTGGTACGGCCTGCGATTCTTCAGGAAGACCGAAAAATCCTTTGCGGACTTTATTTAGAGGAGGTAACGGCGATGTTAGCACTCAAGATAGAGAACTTAGGCAAGAGGTACCTCCTGCATCACCACAGGGAGACGAGAATTTACGACGTATTGGGAAATTTTGTGCACAGGCTCGGACGGAGAATCAGGCATCCATTCGCGGAAAGATCAATTCCTCAAGGGTCAGAGGAGTTCTGGGCACTGCGGAATTTGACGCTGGACATTGAGCAGGGCGAGCGCGTTGCGTTTGTCGGGCACAACGGAGCCGGAAAATCTACGCTCCTAAAACTGTTGAGCCGCATAACAGACCCGACGGAAGGCAGAATAGGGATTAAGGGAAGAGTAGCGAGTCTTCTGGAAGTAGGGACAGGATTTCACCCGGACCTTACCGGCCGCGAGAACATTTACCTCAACGCCGCTATTCTGGGAATGCGTGTGCAAGAGATACGCAAGAACTTCAACGACATAGTTGAGTTCTCCGGCGTGGAGAAGTTCCTTGATACTCCGGTGAAGAGATATTCCAGCGGAATGTATGTGCGCTTGGCCTTCGCGATAGCGGCTCACCTCAGCTCCGAGATTCTGATAGTGGATGAGGTTCTTGCTGTGGGAGATATGGAGTTCCAGAAAAAATGTATGGGCAAAATGGACGAGATAAGCCACAAAGAAGGCCGCACGATTCTGTTCGTCAGCCACAACATGGGAGCAGTTCTCCAGCTGTGCAACAGGGTAGTGTGCCTTGAGAGCGGGAAGCAGGTCTTCGACACGGTGAACGTGGTAGATGGCGTGCAAAAGTATATGTCGATGTCCCAGCGCAAGGCGAACGATGCAGAGTGGCACAACCCCGGCGACAAGTACGAGAACGAATACTTCAAGCCTCTGCGTTTCGGTCTGTACAATGCTAACGGCGAGGTGAACTTTGCCTCAGTCAGCCGCGAGGATGAGCTTTACGTGGAAATCGAGGGAATAGTGAAGAAGCCCGACGAAAAATTGTGCGTAGGGTATGCGCTTCACACGATAGAGGGTACGCTTCTGTACTGGACGTACCACAGCGACCAGGTAGGCAGTACCGACGAAATTCCGACGCTTGACGGTCATGTGTGCCTGCGTTCGCGTGTGCCTCTTGAGCAGCTCAATTTGGGTGAGAAGCGTCTTGATTTGGCGATAAGAGTTTACGGCGGAGACTGGATAGCCGTTCCTGGAGGGACTAAGCCGCTGTCGGTGTCATTCAATCTTGAAGGGCCTCTGAACAAATCGCCGTATTGTGTTTTGCGTAGAAGCGGACCTATGGCAATAAATGCGGGCTGGAAGATTCGTGAAGCGTGATTGCAGGCCGAACGAAGAGGTCTGCGTGTAGTTGTAAATGTAGTTGTAAAAATGCTGCCGGTATCCCTCTGAAACTTGCGATAACCGACAGCAAAACCATCTTATCATGTACGGAGAAATTAATCATGAAGAAAGCATTAATCACTGGAGTAACAGGTCAGGACGGAGCATTTTTGACATCGTTCCTGCTGAAGAAAGGCTATGAAGTTCACGGACTGAAGCGCAGAAGCTCAATCTTCAACACTTCCAGAATCGACGAGTTCTACAAGGACCTCCACGAGGAAGGGCACAAATTTTTCCTGCATTACGGGGATATGACGGACTCGAGCAACCTGATTCGGATGGTGCAGACTATTCAGCCCGACGAAATCTATAACTTGGCCGCACAGAGCCACGTAAGGGTGTCTTTCGAGGAACCGGAATATACTGCGGACTCTGACGGGCTGGGAGCCCTCCGGCTTCTCGAGGCAGTAAGAATCTTGGGGCTTGAGGGTCAGACGAAATTCTATCAGGCATCGACAAGCGAGCTGTTCGGGAAAGTTCAGGAGACCCCCCAGAAAGAAACTACCCCGTTCTACCCGCGAAGCCCCTACGCCGCCGCAAAACTCTATGCCTACTGGATAACGGTGAACTACAGGGAAGCCTATAACATGTTCGCGTGCAACGGAATACTCTTCAACCATGAGTCAGAACTGAGGGGCGAGACGTTCGTTACGCGCAAAATTTCGAGGGCCGCCGCAAGAATCGCATTAGGTCTTCAGGAAAAAGTGTATCTCGGGAATCTCAACGCAAAACGTGATTGGGGACACGCTGAGGACTACGTAAAAGCTATGTGGATGATACTGCAGCAGGATAAGCCCGAAGATTTCGTGATAGCGACAGGCGAAACGCATTCGGTGCGTGAATTTGCGACGCTGGCTTTCCGCGAGGCAGGGATTATCCTAGAATGGCAGGGTGAAGGACTCAACGAGAAGGGCATAGACACCAGAAACGGGAAGGCTGTTGTTGAAGTTGACCCCCTGTATTTCCGTCCGACCGAAGTAGATTTGCTGCTGGGCGATCCGTCTAAAGCTGAAAGTATGCTCGGCTGGAAAAGAAAAGTAACCTTCCCTGAACTGGTCAGAAGAATGGTGAAGTATGACCTGGAACTCTTCAGGAAAGATATTTTGATCAGGGATGCGGGCTACAAAGTAACCAGTGCACTCGAGGAAGGGCAATAGCACACAAAAAAGTGCGGGCAGGGATTTATTATTTATTCTGCATCATCACTGTCCGCAATAATTTCACCGTTGAACTCGCCTTTGCGGCACAAACTCTTGACCTTGCACCACTTGCACAAATCACAATCGTAATGGGGCGCAAATTCACCCTTAGCCAGAATCTTCACAGCACAGTCCATTGCGTACTCACCCTCACGAACACGAGCCTCGATATCTTGTCCGAACTTTTTGGACTTGTACTGAGCGAATATTGCCTGCGCTTCACTATTGATTGACCCGGAAACAGCTCCGTCATCCAGACCGAGAATGTACACCCCTGCAAGACTGCACCCCTTGAACGACTCAACCTCACTTCCGCTGAAAAGGGCCGCATACACCGAAAGCTGAAGCCCTGCCTCAAAATCTCCGTCATTGCCCTTGTCAGGATTCCTCCACCAATATGAAGCTGTATCCATTTTAGACTCGGAGTTTGAGCCGTTTCCTGTCTTGTAGTCCGCGATGAACGCCATGCGTGTACCGTGCGGATTGTCGAGTATCTCTATCCTGTCGCACTGTCCTAAAAACGTTATCCCGTCCTGCTCGTGCTGAAGGTGAGCGTCTGCTTCAAGCAGAATATCCCTGTGAGTCCAGCCGTCTTTATGAAGTCCGTCAAGAATGCCTGCCTGAATAGCTATGAGCCTCTCCACACGGAACTTTATGCTCCCCAGTTTCCGCGCAAGCCTTGAGTCAGCAACAAGCCTGTGAAAATCCGAATATGTCTCGCTGGGATTCTTTTTGTCGGTCAGCTTCTGCCACTCCTGATGTGCTAACAGCGAGAATACATCGCCAGGAGCTTCCATGTCCAGCCTGTAATTTCGCCAGACACACTCCCAATATTTATGGAGCATATTTCCCCACTCAGCAGACGACGCTAATTCCGAACTCTGCTCATAAATCTTGGCCTGCCTCTTCTGCCACCACAGGAACGGACACGCAAGCAGCTCGTGAATGTCGCTCGCACCCACTGAATTAGCTTCTTTCCTGATGACAGGTGAATAGCGTTCAGGCTTGTCCTTCGGGTCAATCTCCGGAAAAATAAATCCGTCCCCTCCCATCAGAATGCGTATGCCTTCTGCCGGATTAGAGGTGATTTCCCAGCCGGTCATGTCATCACGAAAATTCTGCATAAACGGTGATTCGGATAACGGCCTGCCCTTGTCGTCGAGCATAGGCCTGGAAATTATCGTGAGTTTTTCGCCGGTGTGAATTAACCGCCTGAAGAGTGCCTCGTTCTGCTGGGCTTTCTCTGCCGGCAGAAGCAGCCGTGACTCTATGTCGTTGAGCTTTTTGCGCTCGTCAACATCCAGCAATGGCGACACGGCGATATTCCCCGACCATGAGCGTCCTGTTACGTCGGTCATTATCCAGACAGGGAACGACGCGAGCACCGGCGGACGGCCCGAAAATATTCTCACGGAGTTTGCAGTCTGAATCGGTGCGCGGGTGTTGGTGTTCCTGCACCATGTCTCAAGAAAATCATACGCACCATTCTCGCGGGCTAGGAGCTTCTCGTCCTGAACTGGCCCTAAGTCCGGCGTAAGCTCGTCTATGGCCAGGAATTTCTGTCCTACGGTCTCGATTGCGCTCGCCGTGAGCCTGACTGCCTCGTCGAGTTCCGGTGCCTCCGAAGTCATGTCCGGACGGTCAAGCCACAAACCCGGAGTGTTCAGGAACTCGTTGAATGCCTTCATGATTCTGCGCGGGGTGCTGTTTACCGACATAACTTCGCAGAATTTCCGGATTGCCTTCAACGCTGTTAGTGCATCCGCAAATACCCCTTCATTATTTCCGGCCAAGTACTCCTGCCAAGAATCAAGCCCTGTACGTCCTGCCCTGTATGCTTTCATCAACGGGAAGGCTGACCCTGCAAAACAATTCTGGGAGAGCAGCATAGCAGTATCATACGGCGGAAAATCCTTGATGCTGAGGTTCGCCAGTGAGGTAATAATTTTTCCCGGCATAGTCTGGCTTATGGGAATACCGCTCATGAAATCATAAGGCACCCCGTAACGCCTGAATGCCTGAGCAAACGAATCTTCCCTGCCTTCCGTGAGCATAAGACCTATTGCGTCAAAACCGGGAAATTCTCCCAAATCCGGCCTTTCTCCTGCGGACCACAGGGCAAGAGTCCTAGCGATCATTTCCGGCTCAAGTCCAGGCTCGGAAATGTTAAGCTCAACAATTTTTCCAGACGAAGGCTTAGCGCGGACGTTTTTCCCGAACTGCGAGGCAGCATCTCCGAACCGTGCAATGTGTGCTTCGGGCTTGATGATAATAACTTCATGGCAGTGCTGGCCAAGTGCTTTGACAAGTTCGAGCTGGCTGTGGTTGAACGTCATGAATCCCGCAAAAATGAGCTGATAATCTTTTCCCCAGTCCTGATTTTCGGCGAGGGCTTCGAGCGACGCTGAACATATCTGCGCACTGTCGAGCAGGTTGTGTTCTCGCAGGTAGTCTATGTAATTCGAATACACTTCAGGCAGCAGGAACTCCGACGGGTTATCGCTTTCGGGGTTGCGCGCAAGTTTTTCCGGAGGGACAGCCTCATTGAGCAGTTCCCTTATGTCCGACGAGAGAACCTCGAGGAAGCCCGGCTTGCTGATTCCAGGAAGGGCATTGACTTTATCGCGGTATTTTCTTGATGTTCCGTCGAGAATTGACCGCAGAATCAGGAGGTGATCCGGCGGAGAAAAGACATATCTGCGCGAAAGCCTGTTTATGTCCTCGTAAATATCTTCCCACGTCCACAAGCCTGGCTCTCTGAGAAAGAATTTGTCCTTTCTGGATGGAATAACTATGCGGAAATTTCCGGTGCGGTCTATGACCGAAATAATGCCCGCAAGTTCTCGGGAATTGCTGCAGGCGAAAATTTTTGTGCTCATTGTGATTTGCTGATTATGTTTATGAACTCGGACATCAGGCGGAAATCGTCCTGTTTGAGTTTCTTTCCGGCCTTGAACTTTTTCCAGTCCTCAAAGAGATTGCGTTTGCGCAGGAAGTTGACATGAGCCATATAGATAGCTTCCTGCCACTGTTCGGTGAATGATTTTGCCGGGTCTGGCATGATAAAAACTGCCTCCTGTTAAAAATTTGGGGATTGGGGAAATTATACGACATTTTGGCGTGAAAAAAGAAAGACTGCCAGAGTTACCGGTAACCCCCCTGACAGTCGATTATGTTTATTCTGCTGGAGCGAACGTAACCTCAATATCGCCTGTAGTCGAGAAAATTTCAGCTCCAGATTCTATATGACCGAGATGCTGCCGTCTGAATCTTTCACCGTTCTGCTTGTAGAGAATCACCAGGCATCTTTGCGGCGGCCAGTAGATTATATCCCCTACGCTGTAGTTCGAAGCTGTCTGCTTTGTCTCTGGGAGCTTGCCGGACATGAAGAAGCACATTTCGCGTTCGTAGAGGTCTTTCATCTTGACGGTGAAGGGCATCTGTGCGTAGAGTGCACGTGAAGCCGGATTATCTTCAAGTACAGCGTGGAGATTTTTTCCCTTGATTGCAACGATAATTTTCATCTCTTCAGCACAGACACTCCCGGCCAAGAGAGACAGCAGCAAAAGAAAAGCAGCTATCAGCCTCCGCATGAACCTGTGCACCCTGCGCAGCCCATTCCGCAGCTGCCGGAACGCCACGCATTGATAACCGGCACAAATATTTCCATTATGGCGGGAATTTCGCTTACACCTTCGTCGTCTTCATAGAGATCAAGAACCTGCATAACCTCTTCAGGAGTCTCGTAACCTTCAAGAATGCTCTGCACTACGTCGCGAAGATATACATCCCTCTCTTTGCACACAGGAGTATCCGCAGGTGCGCGGCTCCAGTCAATTTTTTCTGCAACACGTTCTTCCATTATTACACCTCTCACAAAAAAATTAACCCGCAAGACCAGAAAGAGTCCTGCGGGCTGAATTATACCAGTTCTTACAGTTTCGCGGCGATTGCCTGGATGAACTGCTTGCTGTCCACTACCTGAGGAACTACGCCCTCGCAAAGTCCGGACAGGTCTTTTGTCATTACGCCGCCCTCAATCGTGGAGATAGTTGCTTTCTCCAGCTTGTCAGCGAACGCCACAAGGTCCTGGTTGCCGTCAAGTTCTCCGCGCTTTCTGAGTGCTCCGCTCCATGCGAAGATTGTTGCTACGGGGTTGGTGGAGGTCATCTTGCCCTCGTCGCGGTAACGGTAGAAGTGCTTTGTTACTGTTCCGTGAGCGGCCTCGTACTCGAAGTTGCCGTCCGGCGAGACAAGCACGGATGTCATCATTGCGAGTGATCCGAACGCTGTGCTGACCATGTCGCTCATAACGTCGCCGTCGTAGTTCTTGCAGGCCCAGATGAATCCGCCCTCTGAACGCATAACGCGGGCAACTGCGTCGTCGATCAGCGTGTAGAAGTATGTGATTCCGGCGGCCTCGAACTTGGCCTTGTACTCTGCCTCAAAAATTTCCTGGAACAGGAGCTTGAATGTCTGGTCATACTGCTTGGAGATTGTGTCTTTCGTGGCAAACCAGATGTCCTGTTTCGTCGAAAGTGCATACTCGAAGCATGAACGTGCAAAGCTCTTTATCGAGGTGTCCTTGTTGTACATGGACTGAAGAACGCCGGGGCACTCATACTCATAGACTGTCTCGCGGAAAGTTGTGCCGTTCTTGCCGGTGAAGAGAAGCTCTGCCTTGCCGGGTTCGGGTACTCTGAACTCAGTTCCGCGATAAACGTCGCCGTAAGCATGACGTGCAATCGTGATGGGCTTCTTCCAGTTCTTGACGACCGGCTTGATGCAGCTGGTCAGGATGGGTGCGCGGAAGACTGTACCGTCAAGCACTGCACGGATTGTGCCGTTGGGGGACTTCCACATTTCGTGGAGGTTGTACTCCTCGACGCGCTGCTTGTTGGGGGTGATTGTTGCGCACTTTACGCCGACGTGATGCTTCTTGATGGCCTCTGCGGCTTCCCAAGTAATTTTGTCGCGTGTTTCGTCTCTCTTCGGCAAACCAAGATCGTAGTACTCCATGTTCAGGTCAACGAACGGAAGCAGCAGGTCGTCTTTGATGATCTGCCACAGAACGCGTGTCATTTCGTCGCCGTCCATCTCAACGATGGGGTTTGCCATTTTAATCTTGCCCATGATGAATCGTTTCTCCCTTCAGAATTTATCATTAGGGTTCAGGGTTAAGGGATATAGGGTTTAGGTGCAATCCTATTCCCTCTAATCCCTAACCCCTCACCCCTATTCCCTATTCCCTACTTCTTGCCGTTGCGGTTGAAGTTGATCAGGCAGCCGGCCTTCACGATTGTGCGCTCGTTCTCGGTCATCGGCTGGATGTAAAGCTCAACCTCATTTGCTTTGCCGCCCTTGATGACATATGCCTTGATGCTCTCGAGCTTGTTCTCGTCGAGTGCCTTCCTGATTCCAGGTACGTAGACGTAATCGCCTACCTCGAAGTCAGGCTGTCCCTTAAGATGGAACGGAAGCATACCCCAGTTCATGCAGTTCGAGCGGTAACGCTTTGTTGCGTACTCCTGCGTGATGTTGGCGAGTGCTCCGAGCACCCTCTGGCAGGAAGCGGCCTGCTCGCGTGCTGAGCCTTCGCCGGGCCTGTTGGCGTAAATCGTCGAACCGATCTCGATTGCCATCGGGTCAACGCCTTCCTGTCCAGGAATTGCCTTGATTGCCGCGTAGACTGCCGCCATGTCGCCATGTGCGGGATTGATGCCCTTCTGCCTCTCGTACTCGACCTTCTGGACTTCCTTTGCCTTGCCGACGTACTCGGGGTCTCTGCGTGAAAGCGTGAACTCAGCAAGTCCGAGCGGGTTCGAACGGAAGGATGAAGTCTCGCCTGACGGGATAAGCTCGTCGGTGGTCGTAACATCGTCGAGAATCTTGGACAC
>JAFSSM010000057.1 GCA_017451025.1 Synergistaceae bacterium
AAAACTTTTTTCACAGGGAGGACTCGCACAATGACTATATCAGCTTTTGTTGATGTCAGGTCATTTTCTGCGTTCACCCTCAAAATAAAACGTAACTGCCTATTGTTCTATGGTGAATAACGGACAGCTAACGTAATAACTATGCGTATCAGAGCCGCTCTTCATCAGGAACATCAAGGGCGGTTTTTTTGTGCATACTCATAACTAACAGGAGGAATATATTCATCATGACAGACAGCCCCATTTTCAAGGGAGTAGCTACAGCTCTCATTACTCCACTTAATGAGCAGGGTATCGACTTCGAAGCATTTGGCCGCGTAATTGACTGGCAGTGTGAACAGGGAATCAATGCCCTAGTCATCGCAGGAACTACAGGAGAAGGCTCAACCCTCGACGACGCAGAACACAAAGAAGCAATCAGATTCTCGGTTGAACGCGTAGCCGGAAGGTGCAAGGTCATCGCAGCAACAGGCTCAAACGATACACGTTACGCTCTCCAGCTCTCAAAGTTTGCGTGTGACGCTGGAGCAGACGCATTACTTGTGATCACTCCCTACTACAACAAAGCCACTCAGAACGGACTAATCACTTCCTTCACGAAAATTGCTGACGCGTCCACAAAGCCCATCATCCTCTACAACGTACCTTCACGCACCGGCATAAACATAGAGCCGGAAACATATGCAGCTGTAGCGGATCACCCTATGATTCAGGGCATCAAGGAAGCCAATTCCAACATCAGCAAAATTGTCCACACTGCACAGCTCGTCGGCGACAAGTTAGACATCTATTCGGGCAATGACGACCAGATTGTGCCGATTCTGTCTATGGGCGGAAAAGGAGTAATTTCTGTGCTGTCAAACGTTGCGCCTAAGCAGACTATGGAGATATGCGAGAAATTCTTTGCCGGAGACGTTAAGGGAGCTGCTGAGTTGCAGTGTAAGTATCTTCCACTCATCAATGCACTTTTCAGCGAGGTAAACCCGATTCCCGCCAAGGCTGCAATGTCCGCAATGGGCTGGTGCAAAAACTATGTGCGTCTTCCTTTGACACCGATGGAGTCTAAGCACTGGGAACACCTCAAGGCGTTAATGCAGGAACAGGGGTTAATCTAGCCATGAAGATAATCATCAACGGCGCAAACGGAAAAATGGGGCATATCCTCACGAAAATGGCGGGCAGTGAAAATATTGCTGCACTCGTTGACGTGAACCCCGCTGAAGGCATGTGCAAGTCCCTAGATGACTTCACCGGCTCTGCTGACTGCGTGGTGGACTTCACGAATCACAAAGCTACTCCCTCAGTGTTGAGCTGGTGCGTAAAACACAACATGCCCGTACTGATCGCCTCAACCGGCCAGACTGACGAAGAGCTTGCACAGGTTCGGGAGGCCTCCGCAAAGATTCCTGTGTTCCTGTCGCCGAACATGTCAATCGGTGTCGCACTGGTCGCTGACTTGGCCGAAAGAGTCACGAGAATCTTCGGGGACTGCGATATCGAGATGATAGAGGCTCACCACAACCAGAAGCTGGATGTTCCCAGCGGCACGGCCTTAATGCTCGCGAAAAGGATTCAGGAAGCAAAAGAATTTCTCACGTTCAACATAGGCAGGCACGAGAACGGCAAACGTCCAGAAAACGAGATAGGCATTCACTCGCTGAGATACGGTACTGAAGTCGGCACTCATGAAGTCATTTTCTCGAACGGCCTCGAAACCATCACTATCCGCCACGACGCTAAGGACAGAGCTTTATTCGCGAAGGGTGCTTTGTCGGCGGTGAAGTGGCTCGTGAATCAGAAGCCCGGACTGTACGGAATGCGCGAATTTTTACGGGAGGCGTAAACATGGACGCTCAGGATATTATCAGCTTTATAGCCAACGCAAAGAAAGTTACTCCCGTCAAGATATTCATCAAGGAGAGAGAGCCT
>JAFSSM010000002.1 GCA_017451025.1 Synergistaceae bacterium
CGGGCAATCTGCTGTTCATGAGCGGCCATGATGTTCGCAAGATTTGTGAGGGAATGAGCCGTGTGGCTTCCGATGTCGCTCTTGAGGCCGATGTGGATATGAACGCCGCAGCCGCGTGATGCTGAACTTTTCGCTCCGGCTTTCTTCAACGCGTCAAGCAGTCCGAGCAGCTCCTCGATGTCGCTGTAGTTGAGGATCGGCGTAACCAGTTCGCACTGTTCGTCCTCGTTGCCGTGAATGCTGATGTCCCTCTGGAACTTCCACTCGCGCCTGTCCGCGTCCCATGCGCTCCATGTGGCGTAGCCGTTGCGGTCTGCCGTGAACTCGTACTTATGCGTCCCAAAGAACTCCGCCGCTACCCTTGCTTCGTCCTCGCGGCTTCGTCCTCGCGGGTGATGTTGTTCATTTCAACTTCAACCCCGATTGTCTGCTTCTTCATGTTCGCTATCTGTGCTGCTGTCTTGTCTTTCATTGTCTTGCTCCTTATGTTGTTTGTTGTATTGCTTCCTCGTTCAATGATTATATTATCACTCTAAGTGTTATTAACATTAAGTCTATTTTCTCTCAATTTGTAAAAATTTCACAACAAATTAGCGATGAGATATTTTCTCCTCATCGCCGAATTTCTTGACTGACTAACAGCACACGCTAAGATTTAGTAGACGACAGCCTCTAAGCCTTCGTAGATAGCTTCAAGCCTCTCCTGCACCTGCTCCAATTCCTGACGCTTGCTGTCGGTCATTTCCTTTGCGTCATAGACAAGCCGCTCGGTTACACCTTCGAGGGCATTACCTATCCTCTCCATCATGACGTTCTTGCGCCTGATAAAATCGTTGTACTCGCAGAAAAGTCAGTCATACTCTGGCAACATGGTTATCACCTCGATTCTACTTTCATGAGGAATGCAGGAATAACCTCATGCTCTTTACTGTCATCATACGATACGTAAAAGCGGCTGTTTACCTTGATGATGCCATGAACCTTGATACCCAATTCTGCAAATGCGGCCAAGTGCCTAATAAGGCTGAACGTCGTGCATGAGATCGTGAACTCCTTGATGTTCAGTCTGCGCACTGTCTCGGCGATCGGCTGAATATCCTCGTACTAGATTATGTCGTTGAAGTCAAGTCTTGCGTTGCCTGACTCTTTACCCTGCTGGTAGGCCTTGAACATTGTCCAGTTATCGACGGCCTTGTTAAACTCTCTGTGCCCGCTGAGGATTTCCTCAAACTCTCCGATTACTAATGCTTCATTTTTCATTGTTGGTTGCCTCCTTGATTAGAGGCAGGGGAATAATCCCCCGCCGCGTGTGCCTTCTGACTATGCAACCCTTATGAGGATTGCTGGAATTTCTCCTGCAGGACTCTTTACGCTAGTAAGTCCCTGCACCCTTACGCCGTTTGCCTCAAACACTGCCAGCGTCCTAAGCAACCCGCACGGATCGTCTGAGATTGTGAACTCAGAGATACCCTCCGCCTTAAAACCTGCTACTATTGCCGGAATGTCCTTGTCCCAAATAGTGCCGCTGATGTTCCTGATTGTTTCGTTCATTTCTTGCGTTCTCCTTAATGATTACTGCGTTTACGCTTGATGAGAGTATCATCACTCTATGCGGGTATAAAGTCAAGCATATTTATCACAGAAACAGTGATATAATATGAGCCAACAAAGGAGTGAAAATAAACAATGGACATTCAGGAATTTATCTCAGTAGAGGAAGCCGCCGAGCTTTCAGGATACGGTAAATGGAACATAACGCTGTTATGCCGTCAGGGGAAATTAGACGGAGCTGTGAAGGTCGGTAAGGTCTGGCTGATACCCCGCAAGGCTATCGAGGATTACAAGCCCGGCCCGCAAGGATTCGCGGCTGTGTGGGCGCATAGGAGGGCAGCTCAGAATGCGGAAAGTGCCGGTCACGACAATGCAAATCGGTCAAGTTCCGGCCAAGAATCCGCCCAAGATGATACCGATGCGCAGGATATCCAGCGGGAACTTTTGAAGCACATCAAGATTCTGCTTCGCAAAATGGATAGGTTAGAAAAGTTAGGTGAAAAGATTATAGCTGCGGGCGCAACAAAGTCGAACGCACAGCCGCGAAGCCCTGCGGAGCTTTCTCGTAATTCTCGATGACGGTGCGCGGTATCATCCACTGATGGCCGATCCTGAATGCCCCCTCCAGCTTTCCCTTCCTACAGAGCAGAGTAACGGAGC
>JAFSSM010000058.1 GCA_017451025.1 Synergistaceae bacterium
CCACAGGCCGCCATATTTTGCCAGCAGGTTCACTCTGATTATGTCCGACAAGTGCGTGAAAGAAATATATCCGGCTTCAACTTTTGAGGTTATGTGTTCAGGGAGATCCAGATATTCGTGCAGGTTATCCTTCGTTATGATTACGAACTTGTGAACACCGCAGTGCTTCCTGATGCTAGCTAGACACAACTTCACTGTCTCAGGAGCATTCTCTTCACCCTGCCACCACATGCTCCAGACCACACCAGTATTATCCAGCAGGTAATTTTCCGTCCTTTGGGGAACATAATTCTTGTACTTCTGTATAACGTAATCATACCGCTTCCGAAGAAACAGCCTGAGCAGCTTGATTTTTATCTTCCTGCATATTCTCGTGATTGGGTCTACACACAACACAAATCTTACTATCCTCCGAACAGTAGCGTACAGCACACCAGATATTCCCTGTTTCCGGAATTTCCTCTTGATTCTGTCACGCATGGACATTGCCATTATGGAATCACAACCTTTCGTGAAATAAAAGCCGAGCCCTCAACAGACCCGGCCACACATAAATCTCTCGCGCCTAGAATTTCGCGGCCTCTTCTCCTGCAATCCTGCCGAACACCACAAAATCCGACACCGCAGTCCCGCCAAGCCTGTTCCCGCCGTGAACTCCTCCAGTAACCTCACCAGCCGCAAACAGTCCCGGAATCACACTGCCGTCCGCTCTCAACACATGGCTCTTCGCGTCAATCCTCAGGCCTCCCATCGTGTGGTGTATACCAGGCGTAACCTTGATCGCGTAGAACGGTGCCTTATCCAGCGGCTCGATGAAGCTCGTACGTCCAAAATCGGGGTCTTTGCGCGCCTTCACATACCCGTTCCAGTCGTTCATAGTCTTCGCGAAAACATCAGCAGGAATATTCAGCGTCTTGGCCAAATCCTCGTAAGTTTCTCCCTTGAACGAGTAGCCTTTAGCAATATAGCCCTGTATCAGTAATGACTCATCAACCATTTTCTGGTCGATAATCAGGTACGCAAACGAGTTCGGCTGCTCAATTTCCGCCTTCGAGACCACATCGCGCGTGAGTACCTCGTCAATGAATCTCTTACCGTTCGTGTTCACGAGGATAGCTCCGTCACCTCTGAGGCCTTCGGTGATGAGGTTCGAGGAGTCATACTGCACTGTCGGGTGAATCTGAATCTGCTTCATGTCGACAACTGCCGCGCCGAGTTCCTGAGCCATCACTATACCGTCTCCGTTAATGCCCGGTGCGTTGGTGGTCATGAATCCCTCAAGCTCCGGCTTCAGTCTCGCAACCATCTTCAAGTTCGCGCCGAAACCTCCCGCAGCAATTACTACAGCTTTTGCCTTCACAGTAACTTTTGCGCCTCTGTTCTCAGCAATGACTCCGCAGATTTTGCCCTCGTTGTCGGTAGCAATTTCCTTTGCTGTGGTCTCGGTGAGCAGTGTGATATTCTGGCGGGATTTTACTGCCTTTTCGAGTCTGGGGACCATGTATCCGCCGACAGACACGACTTTTTTCTGCTCATTCAGCGGCCTATGAATACGTTTGACCGACGCGCCTCCTGCTGCTCCCACAGAAACGAGATCTATTCCTATGGTCTTCAGCCACGCGATTGCAGGCGCAGTGTTTTTCACGAGAGTCTCGACGAGTTCGGGGTTATTGATTCCGTGTCCGCCGATGATAGTATCGAGCTGCATAAGTTCCACGCAGTCAAAATAGCCTTCAGGTTTTGCCTTGTATGCATCCCATTTTTCTTTGACGGTTTTTGCAAGAGCGGTGATAGTCGGATTGTCAGCCCATCTCTCCGCAGCAGTCTTTAGTGTTTTCTCGACTCCTGCCTCTTCAGTGAATTTGTTGCTGTCCTGTTCTGGAGTGTCAGCCGCATTCATACCGCCGGATGCACGCACAGAGTTTCCGCCGACCATAGCCTGCTTCTCAATGAGTACTACTTTCTTTCCTGCATCAGCCGCTGTGATAGCCGCGATCATTCCTGCGCCGCCTGCACCGATAACTGCAATATCAGCAGTGTATTCTTTGTCCTCAGCCTTCAGCACAACATCCTTCTTGAAGTCTTCGGGGTTGAGTCCTGCTGCTTTGAGTGCATTTTCTGCGGCCTTGAGGAGTCCTGTTGACGTGATAGTAGCTCCAGTAACGCCGTCGACCTTGATGGAATTTGCGGCCACCATGTCTGCGGGCATTCTCTCAACAGCTACCGAGCCTATGCCTGGAGTTTCCTTCGGGCCTTCAGCTTTTGCGGCAGTGATTTTGCCGTCCTTGACCGTTATGCTGAACGTGAGTGCTCCCGGTCCTCCGAAGCCGTCTGCGTTGACGGTAGCCGAAACACTTCCGTCTGATGCCTTCTCAGCTTTTGGTTCTGCTGGTGCTGAAGCTGGTGCTGGAGCTGCTGGAGCTGGTGCTGCTGCCTTTGCTTTTCCGCCTCCGAAATCTGCGGGGTTGAGGCCTGCTGCGACGATGGCCTTCTCTGCTGCTGCGAGTATAGCCGTTGAGCTGATGGTAGCCCCTGTGACTCCGTCAACAGCGATAGAGTTTTTTGCGACCATTTCTGCGGGCATGGACTCGACAGCTTTTGAGCCGATGCCTGGTGTTTCGTTTGGGCCTTGTGCAGTGGCGGTGGTGATTTTGCCGTCTTTGACTGTGATGCTGACGGTGATGGAGTCTTTTCCGCCGAAGCCGTCTGCTGTGGCTGAGCCCATGAGTGCGGATTTTGCGTTCTGCTGGGTGATCACCATGATAGCTATGATGACGACAGCGGAAACGAGTGCAAAGATACGTTTCTTCATGGAAATATTTCCTCCTTTGAGTTTTTTTGTGGAATGTGTATATTATGACAGAAAATTTTTTCTACAGGAGGATTCTTTACTTGACAGCACAACCATCAATCACACATAACCTGTGCAAGATATTAACCATCACACGCAACATGTGCAGGAAATTATTCCCCACACGTAATTTTTCCGGAATGCCATCAATCACACATAGCTCACCTGAAAAGTTATGCACTACACATAGCAGCTTGTCCGGAGTACTATCAATCACACGCAACATGTGCAGGAAGTTATTCCCCACACGTAATTTTTCTGGAATGCC
>JAFSSM010000059.1 GCA_017451025.1 Synergistaceae bacterium
CCCCCCCCCCCCCCTGTAGTATTACGTATTGACAGGTCGCGCTTCACCCAGTCCGAGCCGACAAAGTATCTCTTGCCGTCAATCTCGGTAAAGTGAGCCGCTTCGTTGGTGTAGCCCCTGAAGTATGGCAGGTGTACGCAGATTACGCCTTCGTCGGAGGGTATGCCCTTTTCGTCGAGAAGGACTATATCGAGATTGCTGACGTTGTATCCGGCTGGGGTAATGTCATAAGGCTTGTCGATTCGGAAAAGACAGATGCTCCCGGCTTCTGTTGAAGCGTACACGTTCACAATATCGCAATCTTCACTAAAGAGATTTGAAGAGGAATCTCCTCCCGTAAACACGGCCTTGAGGTCAAATCTTGGATCATCCTTTATCATCTGCAGCAGGTTCGTGGAGAAACACCCGTAATGCAGGTTATTCTTCTCGAAATACTCTGCCAAAGCGTCAACATTTCTTATCGTTTCATGCGATACTTCATGCAATGTTCCCCTGCAGCCTAATGCACCTAGCGTAATTATGACATTGCTTATGAAGGATGCTGGCATATCATCAGCACTTAGTAACGGTTCAGCCTCATTATACGGAGCGTAAAGTACAAGGCCGTCATTCGTGAGCTTGTCGTAAAAACCATACTCCTGCAATACGCCTTTGGGGTAACCTGTACTGCCTGACGTGTACAGCATAAATGCCAGGTCGTGAGGGTCAGGCTCGGCGATCTCGCGGCACTCTTCCATGTTCATTGCCTCGTTCCACTTCTCCATGTCGAAGACTACCTTGCACCCGCTGTCGTGAATGGCGAAGTCTATTCTGTCCCTGCCCATAATGTCCTCAAGTCCGAGCCACGCCGCGCCGGACATGATGATTCCGATTCGTGTGGCGATGTACTCGAGCCCCTTAGGGAAATATATTGCGGCTACGTCCTCGCGTCCGATGCCGTGAGTCCTCAGCCAGTTATTGACCTTGAAGGCGCAGGAGCAGAGTTCGGCGTAGGTGGTTGTGCGCGTTCCGTCCCGGTCGACGACTGCGGGCCTGTCGGGGTGTTCCCGGACGGTTGCGGTGAAAATTTCCAGAAACTTAATCATGAAGCTATCATCTCCTCATTAGTGCGGGATGAAGCATTTTAGCATAACAGCAAAAACATAACACTCATTACCTCCTCTTCTGCCACGCAAAATAGTACCAGACCGTTATTAGTGCACATAATATCCAGCCAGCAGGATACCCAAAACCAACAATATACACATTTCCAGGAAAAAGCCCCGTCATCACAAAAAGATATATCTGCCTGAAAAATACATGCGTGCTCAGCGTAATTATCATCGGCATTCTGGAATTTCCATCACCCCGCAAATATCCCGCCAATATCTGGTTAAAACAGGTTACCACCGCTACAGGCGTGCACATCCTGATAAATATTGCCCCGTACTTCACAACTTCAGGGTCTAGGCTGAACAGTTTAACCAGGACAGGCGCATACACGCACAGCGTCAACGCCACTCCCGACGAAATAGCAATCATCATTGCCAATGCTGTCCACGTTCCGGACTTGGCCCGAGCGTTGCTTCCTGCTCCCAAATTCTGGCCGGCAAACACCGTTACTGCCTGCCCCATGCTCTGAATCGGAATCATCATGTACTGATCCAGCTTCATGTACACTCCCCACCCGGCAATCACTGCTGTCCCGAACACGTTGATATATCCCTGCACAAATACATTCGAGAAAGCTACTATTGCCATCTGAATCCCAAAAGGCAGGCCGATTTTCAGTATGTTATCCGCAACCGCAGGGCTTATGTGCATATTCGCAAACGCCCCTGTGGACACAGCGACTGCCCTAATCACGAGTACAGCACTCAACGCCTGAGCAATTACCGTCGCAATCGCTACTCCGGCTATCCCCCAGCCCAAAGCCAGCACAAAAACCAGATCCAGCACTATGTTCAAGATGCTGCAGATTATCAGGAACACTAGAGGTCTGCGTGTATCTCCCATTGCCCTAAGAATTGCTCCGCCGACGTTGTAGAACAGCAGGCCCGCAATTCCCCCAAAGTAGATTTTCAGGTACAGGTCAGCCTGCGAAAATATTTCCGGAGGTGCTGAAGTTATCCTCAGGAACCATCCGGAAGAACTTATACCAAAAATTGTGAGCAGAACCGACGCTATTAACGTGAGAACTATCGTTGAACTTACAGCTTCCCTCAATTTTTCGCGGTCATGTGCCCCGAAAGAACGGCTTATCACTACTCCTGCTCCTGTTGCTGTGCCGTTGAAGAACCTGACCAGCATTCCCACAATGTGAGTCGTGGCACTTACGGCGGCGAGTGCGGACATTCCGACGAAGCGCCCGACTACTACGCTGTCCGCAGTGTTGTAGAGGAGCTGCAATGTGTTTTCGAGGAGAAGGGGCCAAGTGAACGCAAGAAGTACCGGCCAGATTTTTCCTTGTGTCATGTCAAGTTCACGATGTTTCACGAAAAGTTCTACCTCCATGTATTTTTTCACGGTGTACAGCAAATTTTAGCAGAGGCAGATGTAATTATGGAGACAGCTCCATAAAAACAGTGCTCATCAACATTAACGGGGTATTTTTGTAGTTGTAAAAGTAGTTGTAAAAATGCGGTGGACTGTCCTTTTTGAGGAGGCATTAATGACATTATACATTACCTCACTTATAGCGCAAATTACGTATTGCAAAAATTTCATCTCAGCATAAAATTACCGGCGAAAATTTAGTCAGACTTAGTTAAAGGATGTGAAGCATTATTATGGACATGAATAAATTGACTCGCAAAAGCCAGGAAGCATTAGCTCAAGCTCAGGCCACAGCCAGCGAATATAACCACCAGACCGTTGATGTCGGGCATGTGTTAGCCGCATTGCTCAGAGACTCTTCCGGGCTGATCGTACAGCTCCTGCAGAAAATGAACGTCAACGTTCCGGCACTCGAGCGCGCAGTTAATGATGAATTGTCGAAATTGCCCAGAGTTACAGGTTCAGGCACAGAACAGGGCAAAATTTACCTGACCCAGAGGCTCGACCGCGTGCTCAATCACGCCGCAGAAAGAGCTCAAACTCTCAAGGATGAATACATTTCCGTTGAGCACATATTTCTGGCAATGCTTGAGGACGACAAAAACAAACTCTTTGCCAGGTTCGGCATAACTGAGGAGAAATTCCTTAAGACGCTTAACGAAGTAAGAGGTTCACAGAGAGTCCAGAGCGCAGACCCCGAAGCAACATACGAGGCTCTCGCAAAATACGGCAGGGACTTGGTGGAGGCGGCAAAGAACGGAAAACTTGACCCTGTTATCGGCAGAGACGACGAGATACGCAGAGTTATCCGCATACTCTCCAGAAAAACCAAGAACAACCCCGTCCTAATCGGAGACCCTGGAGTCGGGAAAACAGCAATCGTTGAAGGACTGGCCCAGAGAATCGTACGCGGTGATGTGCCCGAAGGACTGAAGGACAGGACAGTTTTTGCGCTCGATATGGGGTCTCTCATCGCCGGTGCAAAATTTCGCGGAGAGTTCGAGGAAAGATTGAAGGCAGTCTTGAACGAGGTCAAGAACAGCGACGGAAGAATACTGCTCTTCATTGATGAGCTTCACACCATTGTGGGAGCAGGAGCGGCAGAAGGAGCAGTAGATGCCGGAAATATGTTGAAGCCCATGCTCGCGCGTGGAGAACTTCACTGCATCGGAGCTACTACCGTCGACGAATACAGAAAGTACATCGAGAAAGATGCTGCCTTAGCCAGAAGGTTCCAGCCCGTTGACGTTGAACAGCCAAGCGTTGAGGACACGATTTCGATTCTGAGGGGAATACGCGAAAAGTTGCAGGTGCATCACGGAGTCGTCATAAGGGATAATGCGCTGGTTTCGGCGGCTGTCCTGTCTAACAGGTATATCACCAACAGATTCCTTCCTGACAAGGCAATTGACCTTGTTGACGAAGCATGTGCAATGATCAGGACAGAAATAGACTCCCAGCCGTCAGAACTGGATGCGGCCTCGCGGAAAGTTATGCAGCTCGAAATTGAGGAGACAGCGTTAAAGCGTGAAGATGATGCGGCCTCTCAGGAACGCCTTAAAGTTCTTCAGAAGGAGCTTGCTGAAGCGAGGAACGAGGCAGATGCTCTCCGTGCACAGTACGATACGGAGAAGAAGGCAATTGCCGGGATAAGGGATATTCGCAGGAAGATTGATGAAGTGAAGGCGGAAATTGAGAAGGCGAAACGTGAATATGACCTGAACAAAGCCGCCGAACTTGAGTACGGAAAACTTAGGGAGCTTGAGGACGAATTAGCCGCAAAGGATAAGGTCAAGCAGGATAATTCGGCGGAGAAGAAACTGCTTCGTGAGGAAGTTACGGAGGATGAGATTGCTGACATAGTGAGCCGCTGGACCGGAATACCTGTTACACGGCTTCTCGAGGGCGAGCGAGAAAAGCTGCTCAATCTGGATAAAGTTCTGCACAAAAGAGTCGTCGGGCAGGACGAGGCAGTAGAGAGCGTAGCTGATGCGGTAATCAGGGCACGAAGCGGCATTAAGGATCCGGGAAAGCCGATAGGGTCATTCATATTTCTTGGTCCGACAGGTGTCGGAAAAACGGAGCTGGCCAAGACTCTGGCTGAGGCATTGTTCGATTCTGAGGAGAACATGATTCGCATAGACATGAGCGAGTACATGGAGAAGCATTCGGTCTCGCGCTTGGTGGGAGCACCTCCCGGATATATCGGCTATGACGAGGGAGGACAGCTCACAGAGGCAGTTAGGCGCAGACCCTACAGCGTGATACTGTTCGACGAGATCGAGAAGGCACACCCGGATGTGTTCAACATTCTGCTGCAGGTTCTCGACGACGGCAGGATAACGGATTCACACGGGCACGTCGTGGACTTCAAGAACACGGTGATAATCATGACCAGCAATATCGGTTCGCAGAGTCTCATCGACGGCAACGTAAACGGGATCATCTCGCACGAAGCCCGCGAAGAAGTAATGCAGCAGCTCAGGGCATCGTTCAAGCCCGAGTTCCTGAACAGGGTAGACGATATAGTTTTCTTCAAGCCGCTTAGCATCGACGAGGTAAAGGCAATTGTGAGGATTATGCTCGGGCATTTGTCGGAGAGGCTGGAGGACCGCCAGATAACGCTGAACTTTACGGATGAGGCTGTAGGGTTTATCGCTGAGGCAGGGTATGATGCAGTGTACGGAGCACGTCCGTTAAAACGCTACATCACGCATAATCTGGAGACCAGGCTTGCGCGTGCAATGATTGCCGGAGGAGTTCATGAGAAGGGTAAAGTGAACGTCGCACTGAAGAACGGAGCATTAACGTTCAATTTCGAGTAGAGACCTGTTAATTTTGCGGGGACTTCCTGAATTTTTGGGGAAGTTCCTTTTTTTTAGGCCGTGAACAGGATAAAATAATTCGTGAAATTTCCCAAGAATGAAGGTGAAGAATAATGAATGATCAAGACTCCAAGCCTGCAATTGAAGACTTTTATTCGATGTCTGCAAATCTTGTGAGGCAGCTGGATAAAATATCCGGACTTCTGTCTTTAAGAAAGATACCTTCAGAAGCAGAATTTAGCTATGCGATTACAGAGCTTGAAGCTATGCGCAAAAATTTCAGCGGAATAGTCGAAAAAGCAGAAGTTATTTTCAGCGCGTTCGTCAACGTCAGAGCCAAATCACAGGAATATGCTCAAGCATTGAAGGCATCGCAGAATGAAGCTCAAGCTATGCTGAGGAATATATCTGAAGTATGCATAGACGATATTATCCAGATGTCGGAAGTCTGTGAAGCATTTCTTTCCGCTATAAACATGGAGAATATTCCGTCGGACCTGGCACCGCTTGAACAGTATCCCGGCAAAGTTCTTGTAGGAGTGATCGGTCATCAGTATTACTTGGCCGACGCAGAACAGGAAACAGCTCCCGATGATGAAGAATACTTTATCCTGAAAATTGCGGATGAGCCGGCAATACAGCAGGAAACAGTGCAGGTAAAACCTGAACACAGCCAGATAACGGTTTACAGGCCGTCATTCATAAGTGATGATGAAGTAGAAGAAGTGCTTTTCCCTGTTAATCGCATAAAGACAGGAAAACCGAGTGCATCTTCCTTCAAAAACGATATGAAGAATCTGGCCATAGGGAACCGTTATATCAGGACGCTACTGCCTCTGCTCACGCATATTGGTGCAATGACTAAGGATCAGGCATATTTTTTCTGCTTATGCATGAACTGGATGCCCGATTCCGTTAGTGATAAGGCAAAGCTCGAAACATGCATAGATGTTCTTGCGCAGAAGGGCTATATCGCACACTATGAATACGGCGGCAAAGATATATACTGCCTGACTGTTTACACTTTCACGTGCATGGAGAAAAAGAGTATCGCTGAAAAAATGACCGGCTTTTGGAGATGCAGCTTCGGAGAAAATATTTTCGGAGGCAGGGACAGAATAAGCAGCTTTTTCCTGAAGTCAATGTGTGAGGCGAATTATGCACTGCTGCTATGCCTGCACTATGAAGTGGACAAATTGAACGAAATGGACTTCCATGCAGTAATGAACTCCATAAAATTCACGAGCGGTAATTATGATATTGACATAGTATATCAGGGAGAAATTTTCAGGTGTACTCTGCTGGTTGATCTATTCGAACTTCACAGTTTTGATGGTGCCAATGTCATAGTGATTTGCGGTGAAGGAGAACTGCCCGAGAAAATAAGCCCGAATATTCATGTACTATTTGTGCTGTCATTTGACAGAAACATGGTGCGTTACAGCTGCCTTGACGGCGAGAAGGTCATGGTATCTCAGGATATACGTAGTGAGGTGCCTGATGATATAGACGACGACGAGACGTTTTTTAAGCTGAAGAATGCGGATTTTGCTAAGTACCAGTCAGCAGAGAACGTTCCGGAAGATGTGCCCGCAATTGAGCTTAGTGCTTCTCCTCAGGCCAAGAAGACAGCCGGGATAAGAGGAGGCTGGCGCAAAATTAGTGATGACAGCCAGGCTATGACTCCAGGCACAGGCATAAAAAGCAAGGCCGTTGAAGTTCCGCTTGACCCTGCACCTGAAGACCCCACTCCTGTAGTTCCGCCGAGAAGAGGCAGAAGACGCAAAGCCGTTGACGCTCCGATTAACCCTGCACCTGAAGACCACACCCCTGCAGTTCCTCCAAGAAGAGGCAGAAGACGCAAAGCCGCCGAAGCTCCGCTCAATCCTGAGCCTGACGGCCAAGTTCCTGCGGCTTCTCCCGCCACCAGCACAGTTTATGAATACCTGCAGACATTGCTGGAAGTCAGCGATGCACCTTCTGATGAGGCGTTCTGCTCAATTATCAACTATCTCCTGGACAGACAGGCCACGACATTTAACGAACTCAGGTCTGTTATCGTGCAGTCAGTGCTCCTCGCAAATGGTGCCGCACTGGAAAAAGACCGCCCAATGGCTGAAAGTATCGCCTCTCAGCTCAAACTGGCCTCACACCTCCTCACTGAAGATGCACCATACTCATCCGCACATCTCGCGTCCGTCTTCAATGACCCGGAAAAATCCAGGCCGGAATTTCTTCTGTCGGCCTACCTCCTCGCAATGCTCACTCCATCTGCTGAATATGACTATGGCCTTCAGGACCAGACCAGAATGTTCTTCACGAGATTCGACGACTACTTCGGCGCATTCCCGGCCTTCAAGCCGCTGTTCAGCAGGATGCTTTCCGTTGCAGAAGCATCAACTCGCGGATTCTCTGCCGCTGTGATTGCGATGATCGGAAGCGAAGCTGAAAAGGAAGCGTTTTTCGACAGCATGAAGTCCGAAGCAGAAAGTTACCTCAAGGTTCCGTCCCCTAAGACCAGAATGAAATCTCTGCCGCCTATGTACAACAATTGCTTCGGGCCAGAAAGCGACCTGTATTCATGCATGAAGATAATTGCTGACGGCAAAAACGACACATCATCCGTTGAATTTGTCGAGGCAGTTCTTGACGAGTACTGCAAAAGGCAGAACGATACCTTCACACCGGACAGAAGCAGGCTCGATGCCCGCATTGATGAAGAGTGGGACAAAAATAACTCCGGGAACAAATTCAAGCTGACAGGCATAGCCCGTGAACACGCAATACGGCACTTCACGCTGAGGCTTGAGCTTATGGCACTATGGCACGAACAGACCGCCGCAATGGCCGGAAACAGCCGGAAGGATCTTTCCAAACTTCGCAGCCTGAAGCAGGAAATACTATCTCTGTGTTCCGATATTCAGGAAGAAAACGGAACAGAATATCCCAATATTCTGCTTTGGGTGCTGTCGTTCATTCAGAAGTACCTCAACGGAGAAATTTCCAGGCTCGGGATTTACTCGGAACTGCTTTTGACGGGAGCAATCCCCCTCAATGATGACGGTTCGCCCGACATAGATTCATCGATGGCCGAAATACGCTACTATGAGCCGTGGCGCAATGCACTGCGTCATATTCTTGCGGAGAAGAGAAGTCTTGAGGAGGTCAAGGCAGAAATTCTCGGCGACAACATCGACGACGACACACCCGGCCTGAAAGATAACCTGCACCAGCTGGAAATGCTCGGGAAGATTACAGGCAGTACCGACGACGATTACGTTATCACCGAGTCCCAGCGCAAAGAGGCCGCAGATTCTGCCGATGAACGCGCCGAACACTTCAGGGATACTCTGGAACTTGCTTATACGTACAGCCAGATCAACGAGATCGAGAAGGAAAATCTTTCGGGCATAATGGCGAGATACAGGGACGATTTCTATTCATCAATGAATTTTGCGGGCTGGAGATGTTTTCTTGAGGCACTGGAGAGGCAGATAAAGGAGTTCGCCGAAACGAGAAAATCCGTGCTCGAGTTCGGACTCGATGCAAGGCTTGCGAAAAATCCTGACTCGGAACTGCTCCGCGAAGCTGAAAGGCTGCTCATGGAAGATATGAACTTGGCTGTAGCAGAAGAATATCTTAACCGCTATGATGCAGGCGAGACAAAAATTGATGAGGGTGTTCTTCACGAGAACGATTACTTTGCGGATTTTCTGGCTAAGGAAAATTTTGACAGGCTGCTTCAGGAATGCAGGCGCAATGAAGGACGCGCACTCAAAAATTTTGGCTGGAAGTATCTTGAACGCAATTTCCCGAAGGACTGGACGAGCAAGCACCGCGACAACAGCAAAAAACTCATTGAGAGCTGGCCTTCTCGCAAGGACACAGCCAGCACCGAACAGATAAAGACTCTTTTCACGTGTCTGGGCTTCAAGGTTACGAATGTCCTCAAGAAGATTGGCAGCAAGGAAGAAATATTCCAGATTACCGCCGAGCCCGAGCCTAAGAGCAAGGCAGATTACCGTCATCCTATCGCGGCTTTCGGGACTCAGCTCAAATCTCCCGTGAACGTGATTATTCTGTACGGCAACTTCATGGAGAAACAGCTTGTTGATACCGTGTCGTCGCTTGACTTGGGCGGAATATCAATAGTCCTCGTTGACACCCCGATAGAGGCGGCAAGACGGCGGCTTATCGGAGAAATTTTCCACACCCAGACCTCAGGACAGAACAGGTTCCTATTGATAGATCAGGTACTTTTCCTTTATCTTGCGTGCCATCAGGACACCGAAAGACTGCCTGCACTTCTGGAATGCACTCTGCCTTACACAACATATCAGCCTTTCGTCAGGGACGGCGGAGCTACTGCGGACGAAATGTTCTTCGGACGGACTCAGGAACTCGCTACGCTGATAGACCCCAACGGTGCGTGCGTGGTGTACGGAGGCCGCCAGCTCGGCAAGACAGCACTGCTTGAACGTGTCGCCAGCAGGTGTTCGAAGCCCGAAGAGAGGGCTTTTGCGGTGTACTCTTCGATCGTGAAGATAACCGACGAAGCCGAAGTAGTCTCAGAACTTATTGACGGCATCGCCAGAAAAACAGAAGGCACAATCACCCTCAACAAGTGTTCAACGCTCAAGGAAATGTGTGCTCAGCTCAGCAATATGTTCATGAAAGGAAAAATAGTCTCTATGCATCTGCTGATAGATGAAGTTGATTCCTTCATTGATGCAATTTCAGACCAGGCATACAGACCTCTTCAGCCTCTTGTTGACCTGAAACGTGAGACCAAGAACAACTTCAAGTTCGTGATTGCCGGGCTTCACAATGTCTGCAGGGCAAGGAATGCCACACGCGAAAACGGAATATTCGGCCAGCTCGGTACGCCTTTGTGCATAAGGCCGCTCTCTCCGACTGATGCGTTCAGGCTGTTATCGAGACCGCTCAAGTATCTCGGGTTCCAGATAGGCCGCTACTCACACCTTGAGACCATCCTTACCAACACCAATTACTACCCCGGGATAGTCCAGTTCTTCGGGTATATGCTTGTACAGACGCTCAACGGCCAGTACTCGAAGTATTACCATGCCGCCGACGGGAATCCGCCCTTTATGCTTCAGAATGAGCATCTCGGTTCCGTCATGAACTCGTCGGACCTGAACAAGAGCATCAAGGACAAATTCCGGTGGTCTCTTGAGCTTGACCGGCGTTACTTTATGCTGGCACGGTGCATTGCTGTGCTCTATCACTGCTACTTGAGCGATATATATTCTGGCAGCTGGCTGGGCTTCAAGACTCAGGACATTATCGACACCGCCGAAGCCTACGGTATACACTGCCTGAAAAACATATCGTACGACGATTATGTGAGCCTGCTCGACGAAATGGAAGAGATGGGTATTCTGAGCCGGCCGGAAACCGGAATGTACCGTCTTCGCAGAAGTTCATTTGTGGACATAATCGGCGAGAATATCGATGTGCTGGAACATGATATTGCTGCTGAGAATTTGGAGGGCTAGTGAATGTCATTTTCTGCATGGGATGAATTTTGGTGGAACAACATCACAGGGCCCCGTACTGCTGTAACCAGGATTGCCGAAGCTGTTTTAGAAGGCAGGAGCGTTGTCCTTTCTATCCCCGAAAATTTGGCGTGGAAGGCATCTATGAGGGGAGCAGTGCATAATTTCTCGCGGGACAGGCTGAATAACGATGATATTGTGATTGAGACCGTAGATGCGGCGTATGACATTCCGGATAGTGCAGAGCCTGGCAGATTCATTCTGTCCAGGTTCGCCTCCGGGCCTGTAAGCAGGGGATACCGTGAGAAATCGCGAGTGTCAGTTCAGGATTACATCAGGGCGAAAAACGTAATCAGGAATCGTGTTGTGTGGGTCAAGGGTCTTAACAGCAAGAATGCTGATCTGTGGCTGAAGTTCTGTCGCGGATTTGCGAACAAGTCGTTGAAGGATGGAGTGTTCGTGCTGGAAATTGAGGGTGAACTGCGTGAAAATGATTGCAGGCCGTTGACGCTTGTGGACTTCGGGGATTTTATCAGCAGCTATGATGTACAGCTTTTCAGCAGTTTAGTCCTTGATGAACAGGACAAATATCCTGACACATGGAAGAAATATATTGCGGCATTAGCGGCTTCGGTATGCGGCATCAACGCGGAGACAGCAGATGAGCTTATAGAGACGGTTGATTTCACCGCACGGTCTGCAGCGGAAGCCATAAGGGATATATCCGGACTGCCTTACTCAGAACTTGAACATATGGTATGGAGTGCGCAAGTTCAGGTATTATTCCCGCTGATTGAGATGGAACGTGTAAGCATTGTCGCGAAATGGCGTGAAATAATACAGCAGGCACTTGATGAGAATTACGTAGCACAGTACGGCGAACGTATTACGGATGCCTGCGATGCGGAACTGGGTACTTTGTGCAGTATGATGAAGTGGCGGACGGAAGAAGGTCTGTATGTGCTGTACATTCCTGACGAGAAAGAACGGTTACGTATTTCATTTCTGCACAATTGCCGGAACAAGATTGCACATGCATCTTGCTGCAGTACTTATGATATTGCGATACTTTTGGGAGGTGATGGAATAGTCAGGTGAATTAGTGGCGGTCCCAGCGGGATTCGAACCCGCGTCGCAGCCTTGAAAGGGCTGTGTCCTGGGCCTCTGGACGATGGGACCCGTTTTTATTGGTGAATCGCGCGGGACTTGAACCCGCGACACCCGGATTAAAAGTCCGGTGCTCTACCGACTGAGCTAGCGATTCGGAAAAGCAACAGGGGCTATTATATTCTCACAACCCCAAAAATGCAAACTAACATGCTATTATTATCAACACTACACAGAATCAGGAGGCAGGTATTATGTTCAGGAAAGCAGAAAGACGCAAAGCCAAGCTCAGACTCGCAATCACCGGCCCTGCAGGCAGCGGCAAGACCTACGGTGCACTAACACTCGCGCAGGGACTCGGCGGACGCATAGCCATGATCGACACCGAAAACGGCAGCGGAGATCTCTACGCCGACATGTGCGACTATGACGTTGAGACCCTCTCGGCTCCTTATTCCATCCAGAAATACTTGGCCGCAATTCACGAAGCAGAAGCATCCGGCTATGACGTGCTCATTATCGACTCACTGTCTCATGCTTGGGCGGGCGAAGGCGGACTGCTTGACGTTCACCAGCACCTCACACAAAGCATGAAGAGCGGCAACAGTTACGCGGCCTGGAACAAAATTACTCCGATGCACAACAAGCTGATCGAGACGATGCTTGCCTCAAGCTGCCACATAATCGGCACGATGAGGAGCAAGACAGATTATGCCCAGCTGCAGAACGACAAGGGCCGCTCGGAAATTCGCAAGGTAGGACTCGCCCCGGTTCAGCGCGACGGAATGGATTACGAGTTCACCGTAGTGTTTGACCTCAGTATGGATCACAGCGTTACGGTCTCTAAGGACAGGACAGGACTTTTCGACGGACAAATATTCCAGATAACGCAGGACACAGGAAAAATCCTGAAGGGCTGGCTGAACTCCGGAGCAGAATCTATTCCGAATGCTCAGGACATCAGGAACACGATTAACCGACTGTATTACGGGTACATGGAGCTTTTCGGGCAGGATCAGACTGCGGCACAGTCGGCAATGCAGGCAATAACTGACGGGAGACCTTCGCGTGAATGGACACAGGATGACATGAAGAGGCTTAGTGAAGATTTGGCGTTGCGGTTTCAGAAAAAGGGAGTTATGGACGAAATGGGCGAGCCTGTCTAGGAACAAAAAACGGCAGGAGAAGCTATTTTTATTGTGCTGTTCCTGCCGTATCGTTACGTTTAACCGTCAAGGTATTCTTCCCAGCACATTCGGGTTACTCTGTCCACGTTATCGCGGTCGCTCTTGTACTCGAACGTCAGCACCTCAACAGGCGAAATCTCATAGGTAAAGCGGCTGTTCTTGCTGGATGCCGGTTTCCCCAGAGTATCCAGCACAATCTGCATCGCCTCGCCTATCTCAATTTCTCCGAATGCATATCCCTTTTTCGTAACTTCAACACGCGTTATTTTGCCTTCAGTGAAAGATATGGTGAAGCCGGGATAAGTCAGAATCTCCCGCGTGTAATTCTTCTGCGCAGGGTCAAAGAAGAACTTTGTGCGCTCGGTTTCACTTGGCCGCCCGAAAATCATTCGTGCCTTCTTCGGAGTCATTCCGAAGTTCATACGCACAGCTAGTGCCGTCCTGAACACAGCATCTCCGTCCCGCTTTTCGACATACCGCCCGGAAATCCACGCTTCTCCGTCGTCGAACGGATTATCGGCCCTGTACCAGGTATCGCTCTTGACCCTTCGCTCACCGAGAAGCACTAACTGCTGGTAGGCGTTGACCTTCCCGAGAATCTTCGAGCTTGTGCCGGGAGACTCACGCAGTCTCACTCCGTCGCCGGTGCAAATTCCCAGTGCAGGATACTCCGGCGAGGCATAAACACACCCCGCCAGAGCAGTCACTATTAATGCAGAAAGAACAGCTATGCGCTTCATGCGAACTTTCCTCTCACTAAACATCGGGCTCATCAGCAACAATTGTGTTGATGTCCTTGCGCACACCCTTATTGTTGATTGAAAAAACATTCCAGTACTGGCCGTTGGAGTCCGTGTCAGGAAGATCATACTTCTTTAAGTATCTGCCCTTGTGGAAAATAACTACTCTGGCATACTGGCTGTTCCAGTCAACATCGCTGGTGCTCTCCCACTTCACATAGAACGCATAAGAACTCCTTTTGAAATCCGTGAACGTTATCCACCTGTACCTGCTCCAGTAATATTCACCGTAAGATGCAGCCTGCCTTCCGTTGGGGGCATTTGCCGTAGGATTGTCCTTGTCCACATGAATCTTAGTCCCGCCAAGATTTGCCTTCAGGTTGGGATAAAGTGCAATGTAGCTCCTCCCGTCAAGGTCAAGCACTGCCTTATACAGCCAGTTCGTTTTTGTGTAAAGGTACTTCGCAACTCTGGCCGTCTCTGACGGAGGCACTGTGAACGTATATTTGCTGCTGTCGTAACCTGACTTCGAGACGTTCAGGGTGTAATAGCCCGACGCAAGATTCCTGAACACATAGCTGCCGCTGCTGTCAGTTGTACCGGACACAGAAGCCTTCGTCAAATCGTTGACGAGAGTCAGAGATGCACCGCTGAGGTTGTTTCCGCTGTCGTAATCCACAATGCGGACATCAGCACTTCCCGTCCCTGTTTTCACCATAGCCGCACGGATATACACTTCATCACCATCGTTGACGACTGATGCACGGGTCTGGAACTGCCTGTAGCTTCCGAAAGTTGCTCCGACCTGCACGGTGTAATTGCCGGTGTCTACGTTGAACGAGAACGTTCCGTCCGGGCTGACTATCCCGCTGGTCTCAACGAGTCCTGCACCGCCGCGAATGACTACGCTGGCTCCGCCCTGCTCAAGTCCTCCGCCTGTTGCGTAATCACTTACACGGCCCCTGATCGTTCCTCTGTGGCCGTAGATTCCTACCGCGTCGAAAGCATGTCTGATTGAGCGCAGTTTGGCGTTCGACAGCCCTATCTGCTGGGCGGCACGAAGAACGTTGCGCCTGACCGTCTGGAAGTCCGAAGTTGCGTCTAGTCCCATGAAGAGCGACTTGTACCACACGCGTTGAGTCTCATACCACGAGAGGCCGTTTGTTGCGCCGGCGGAATCCCGGTGCATCAGGTACGAGGCGTGAGCGATAAGTCTGCTGTACGTGTGAACGCCGTTATGGTCATTGCCTCTCGTCTGAGGTACGGTCTTGTAGTGGTTGTAGAGAGCCGGAACATCCGCAAGAGTTCCGTTTGAGAGAGCCGAGACGCTTGTATCTGCGGCAATATCACGCAGGCACTTGCTCTTGTCGAAGTACAGCGTTGTGCTGTCGGAAACCCTGCGGCCAATCTGCCATTCTTCATCGTACATGCACCCGAAAACATCAGCATATGCCTCGTTGATTGCTCCTGTGGCGTTCTCGTAGGGGAATGTTCCGCCGGTTATGTAGTAGATGACTCCGTGTGTCGATTCGTGAGCCAGAACGTCAGGTACTACCGCAAACGAATGCTCATACTCGGTGCTGTTCGCTCCTACGTCGCACATAAAGATACCTTCGCTCCCGTCTGACCAGTAGGCATTATCGCTCCAGTTGTTTTTGCGTTCGTGGGCTACCAGTTTCACCTTCATTCCCTTGTTGTCCAGAGAATTGCGGCCGAACTTATCCTTCCACCACTTTATTACCGGCCTCATGTTCGCGTAGAACGAAATCTGCTGAGGATCATTCCATGTGCTGCCGGACTTCTTCACGAGGTTTTCGTGTTCAAGCGTGTTCTGGTACATGATAACTTCGGGGCTTCCGCTGTCCTTCATCTTGGTCTCAATCGTAACAGAGAGCCATTTCCAGCTTTTCGTTACCGGGAATGTCCGCCTGTTTCCTAGTTCGTCGTTGCCGCTGTCATTCACAGTCCAGTCGGCATTGTTGGAGATGACGCGGATTATGGAGAGGTCAACTCCGCTGACTATCACCGTGTCATCAACCGCATCACCATTTCCGAGCTGTCCTGTAACTCTGACCGTGAAGGCAATAACCGGACGCTGTTCATAATCTTCCAGCGAGTAGATTACTTTCTGGGTGTCTGCGGAGACAACCGCAACCGAACCGCCAGCATAATTTCTCATAGCGGCATCTTCTGCCATATCTGCGGTGTACTGGGAATACAGGTTGCCCATTCTCTCAGTTGGCAGGTAGTTTGAGGTCAGGAAGTCAGTTTCTCCGGAAGAGTTGGCCGAGACCATGAGAGTCCTTCCGTAAACGGGGATCTCTTCCTCATTGTCTACAGTTCCCATCGTGGCATCTGCCATCTGGTGCACCTGCCTGAAGGAGTATTGCGCTCCGTATTCGTCCTTCGCGACGTTAAGGAGCTGTGATTCCGAGTAGGGGTCATCAATGCCCAGCATCTCGTGGACACTCTGCACTGCGTCAAGTGCATCTTCGGCGTTCTCAACCTTTACGTCCGAAAACTTGCCTTCAACTGCACGTACAACATCACTTGATGTGTCGTAGTCAATCTCGAAATGATCATTGCTTTCGTTCATAAGCTCAATATCGGCTATATCAACAGAAGCTATTGCTTGAACTGTATGTGCTTTTATGACGGTAAGGTCAAAACTCTTCGAGGCCTCGAAATCTCCGCTTACTGCCTTAGCCGTGAGAAGGACTTTTGCTGTTGCTGATGGTCTGGTTACACTCCCTGCAGCAGAGATTACGCCGGGGTTATTGCTCGTCCAGGTTAGGGGCAGACCCTCAGAATTAGCTGGAAGTCCCAAGTTCTGAGTAACATAGTCCTGGTTGTCGCCCTCAGCATATGTGATTTCGACTCCTGCCATAGCGTCATCGACAGCGAAGCCCGCCGGATCGTCGTCAATCCACTGCGCATAAAGTGTAGTGGTGCTGTTCACTTTGTCGCCGTTTGCGCCGAAAACGAAAGGCTCATTGAATGCGGAGTCCTTGTACCAGCCGACGAAGATATTTCCGGTTTTCGTGGGGTCTTCTGGCTGAGTAAGAGTGCTGTCCGCGCTGACGGTGATACTCGCGACATTGCTTCCGCCGTTCGAGTTGAAGGTTACGGTGTATCCCGAAGCAACTGGAGCGGGATTGTCCGGGCTTGCCGGGACTGGAGCGGGGTTGTCGGGGCTCGCCGGGACTGGGGCTGGATTGTCCGGGCTGTCTGGTGCCGGCAGAGGAGCAGGGTTATCCGGGCTGTCTGGTGTCGGGACAGGAACAGGGTTATCCGGACTTTCGGGTATAGGAGCGGGATTGTCGGGACTGTCCGGAACAAGAACAGGCACGGGGTTATCCGGGCTGTCTGGTGTAGGTGCAGGAGATGGAGTGTCCGGATTTTCCGGGTCAGTCGGAACATCAGGTGTCGGTGCAGGATTATCCGGGGTATCCGGAGTTGGTGCAGGAACGTCCTGGCTGTTCACCGGATTATTCGGGTCAACGAGACTCTGTGTAGAATCTCCTCCGCCTCCTCCGCCTCCGCATCCAGAACTGAAAACAGCTAGGAACACTAGCGACAAAGCGCACATCAGTACGCAAAACTTTCTGTTACTCATAAAAAACAGGCCCCCTTAAATTCTTAGGATGGCCTGATTGTATTTACACTTAGCGCGAAAATCAAGTTTATTGTGCGGGAATTATACTAATTTCTTGGCCCAAGCCCTAACCGCCGCAGTCGGATGCGACTCCAATTCACCGAGCCTCTTTTTGTACTGTGCGGCACTTTGCGGAAAATTTGAACCTATTAGCGACAACAACGGCACAAGTATTCTTGCATCATTTGCCTCGAGGAGGTTGCGCATAATTCCGGCGTTCATAACTTTTCCGGCGGGCCAGCGTCTGAGCAGTGCCGCATAATCTTCCGGCCTAATGTGCATGAGCATACCCTCTATTACGTCAGCGTCATTTCCCGCAAGGCTGAGTAACAGTCCGGAAGGTAAACTGCCCACATTGTTAAGAATATCCATAGCGATTAGTTTCCTTGTCATGTCCTCAAACGGGAAGGAAGCAATGATTTTTGCACAAGCCTCGTCAATATCAGGACGTTTCAGTAGTTCAACAAGTGCTCTGCGGAAATCCGTCTTGTTTGCTAGGTGAGCAGAGTGCTTCAGAATTGCGCGTATTGCTTTGGGATTTTTGGACTTCATGCGGAGGATTACTGCACTGATGTCCGGAGAACCTGCACGTGCACGTCCTGCGTAATACTCCTTGAGTTCGCGCTCGTATTTGTCTAAGACAACATCAATCTTCTCTGCGGTTTTCGCTCTGGCTTCGGCTTCCGCCTGAGCTTTAGCCTGCTTCTGGCGTTCTGCCCTGAGGTAATCGTAGACAGGATTATTCGCCGCGATTGCCTGCAGTTCTTCAGCGGTGAGGCCTTTAACGGCGTTGTAGGCAGTGGTTATCAGCTTAAAGCGGAAGTCGCTTTTCTGGCCGGTAACGTCAGGATGAAATTCCCGGGCTAATTTCCTGAAGGCAGAGCGTATATCATCAGGTGTTGCGCCCGCATCGAGCCCAAGTGCTTTTAGGTGGTTAATTATCTCTGAATGTTCTATTGTTCTGTTTCCTCCGTGAGAATAGATGACTAAATTATAGCGCAGCAAATCCGGAGGGCAAATGCACTAAAAATCCCTCTCCCCATTTTTTGAGGAGAGGGACAATGTTTTTCTGCAGTGCTCCGAGTTTTGAGCATGATTTCAGGGTACAAAAAACTTGGACAAGAAAATATATGCTATAATACCATTTGCGAATTAATTACCAGCACATGACTATTTGAGCGTGTGCTCTTTTGTCGTATCTTGTCCTGTGGTTATTATAACACAGCCGGGATAGGACTGTGTTAGTTGTGTGTTTTTTTTACCTATTTTTTCAGGAATGGAGAAACTTTCAGATGAGCACAGCAGCAAAATACATATACGGTATCGGCGGAGTTGCCCGCGAAATTGCGGACATCTTCAGCCGCATGAACGACAACATAGCCGGTTTTGTGATCGATGCTGAATACATCGCAGACAGTCCCGCAAAAATTATGAACATCCCTGTGATTTCTTTCGATGATTACGCTGAAATCAGCAGGCATACACAAACATCAATCACAGTCTCACTTGGTGAACCCGTTTACCGGAAAATGCTATCAGAAAAACTCACAAGCCGCAATCTCATTGAAGGCACTATAATTTTGGGCGATTATCTGGCTTCTGATTCCAGTGTAGGAGCTGGTACGATTCTTCATGCAGGCTCTGTTGTTTCGTCGAAGTGCTCCGTCGGTAAAAGCTGCCTAATCAATAAGAGAGTCATACTTGGGCACGACAGCACGATAGGGAATTATTCCGTACTGAGTCCGAATGTTACAGTTGGCGGGCATGTTTCGATCGGGAACAACTGCTTTGTGGGGCTGGGAGCCTGCATCAGGGACAGAGTGAAGATTGGTTATGATGTTATCGTCGGAATGGGAGCAGTAGTTACACGCGACATAGAGGACGAAGTTGTAGTTTACGGCAATCCCGCGAGAATAATCCGCAGGAACGAGATGCATAAAGTATTCAGGTAAGAATCATGTATAATTTCTCCTGGAAGGGAGGCAGAGTGTTATGGCGGAAAATGTATCGGACATGATGAGGATTGAGCTGTTGTTGCGTGAACACTTTGCGCGTACGGACAAGCAGCTTGCGGAGATGCGGGCGGAGAACGCAGAATTTCGAGCAACAATGCTGAAGGAGTTCAACGCGTTAGAGAATAGGCTTAACGCTAGGCTTGACAACTTCGAGGAGAAAATCAACACTAGGATTGACAACTTCGAGGAGAAAGTCAACACTAGGATTGACAACTTCGAGAAGAAAGTCAACACTAGGCTTGACAACTTCGAGGCAAAAACGGATTCGAGGTTTGATAAACTAGAAGCCTCAGTCGGTGTGATGCAGAATGATATTACCGGCCTCAAACATGACGTAGCCGGGCTATATCACTGGGATTATTGGCTGTTATCGATAATACTTGTGGTGTTCGCAATGCCTCAGATTGTGGCAGGAATAAAATCATTATTCACCGCAATTGCTGAAGGTGTATCCCTAGTTGCTAATGCTTTCCGCAGGAAAAACATTCCATAAAAAAACACCCTCCGCATTTCGTGGAGGGATATTTTTTCTTCAGCCGCCTAAATATGCAGCACGTACCTTCGGGTCATTCAGCAGTTCTTGGCCGGTTCCTGAAAGACTTATTGCACCAACCTCGAGCACGTACGCACGATGTGCCGCCTTCAGTGCCGCAAATGCATTCTGCTCAACAAGAAGTATCGTCCTTCCCTGAGCGTTAATCTCCCGGATAATCCCGAAAACTTCGTCGACCAGAATCGGAGCAAGTCCCAAGCTAGGCTCATCCAGCATCAGCAGGTCAGGCCGGCTCATCAATGCCCTGCCCACTGCGAGCATCTGCTGTTCTCCTCCGGAAAGAGTACTTCCCTTCTGCCTGTGCCTCTCCTTCAAGCGCGGGAACAGCGAGTACACATACTCCATATCTTCGGCTATTCCCTGCTTGTCGTCGCGGATATATGCCCCCAGCGCAAGATTCTCTTCCACCGTCAACTGCGGAAGTATACGGCGGCCTTCTGGGCTTAACGATATTCCCAGCTTCACGTGGTCTTCGGCAGGACGGCCCTGAATGCTCACGGCCCTTCCGTCGCGCGGTGAAGTGTAGGTCATCTCTTCTGCTTTGCCCTTCACCAGACCCATTATCGCACGGATTACGCTCGACTTGCCTGCACCATTCGCACCGATAAGCGTAACTATCTCGCCTTTGTTGATGCTCAATGACACATCACGAACCGCATGTATCGCCCCGTAATTCACGTTGAGCTTCTCGATTTTCAGCATAGCTTCCATTTAGGCCGCCCCCTTCCCCAAATATGCCTCAATCACTCGCGGATTTGCCCGTATTTCGTCGGGCGTTCCCTGCGCAATGTGTACTCCCTGATCCAGCACGTGAATGTAGTCGCACACATTCATCACTACCTTCATATCGTGCTCAATCAGCAATATAGTTAGGTCAAATTCATCACGCAGTCTCCGAATGAATTTGAGGAGTTCTTCTGACTCTTGCGGGTTCATTCCTGCGGCCGGCTCATCGAGAAGCAGGAACTTCGGGCGGGTCGCAAGTGCACGGGCAATCTCGAGTCTTCTCTGAGCACCATACGGAAGGCTTGAGGCTGTCTCTTCGGCCAAGTCAGCAAGCCCCAATTGTCCGAGAAGGTCTAGTGCCTGCGCCCTGACTGCGGCATCTTCACGTAGCACATCCGTGAACACAAACGGCAGCAACGACATCCACCAGTGATAGCCCTGACGGATTCGTGCTCCGGTCATTACGTTCTGAAGGACTGTCTCGTGCCCGAAGAGGCGGATATTCTGGAAAGTCCTGCTCATTCCCGCTTTGCAGACCTCATCAGGACTCAGACCTCCTATCGATTTTCCCAAGAACTTTATGCTCCCTGATGTAGGCTTGTAGAAACCGCTTATTACGTTAAACGCGCTGGTCTTGCCTGCACCGTTAGGGCCGATTAGTCCCATAATCTGCCCGTGCTTTATGTCGAAAGTCAGCGTGTCTATCGCCGTAAGTCCTCCGAACTTCAGCATTACGTCCTTCACCTCAAGCACAGTGTCAGAATCTTCATGTGTCTCTTTGGGCTTGGCCGACTTCTTAGGGAAAAATATATCCCACGAAAATTCGCGCATACCCATTATGCCCTCGCGCCTGAAGATGATTACGACAATCAACAACAGCGAGAATATCACCATTCGCATACCAGGTATGCCCGGAATGTTTATGCTCCCAATCGTTATGGGGTTCTCGACAATTCGGAGCCATTCCAGCATCGTCGTAACCAGCACCGAACCAATTAACGATCCTGTAACGCTCCCAAGTCCTCCAACGACAATAATCATGAGGATGTTGTAGGTCTGGGTAATCATGAACATTCGCGGGTCAATCGTGGTTATGAGGTTGCCCATCAGTGCACCGCCAAGTCCTCCGCCGAAGCAACCGAGAGTGAAAGCGATAACCTTAACCTTGAACGTGTTGATGCCCATCATTCTGGCCGCAACTTCGTCATCGCGCACAGCCCGCAACACTCCGCCGAAATTGCTCCGCAACATGCAGACCATGCACAGCAGGACGACTCCCAAGCATCCCCAGCTCATGAAAAGCGTTGTGTGAGCAGGAATACCTTTCAGGCCAAGTGAACCGTTGGTGAGCCGTGCAGTGTTGGTGATGAGAATCCTTATTATTTCCGCGAACCCTAACGTAGCAATTCCGAGATAGTCCCCGCCTAAACGAAGAACTGGGAGAGCAACAAGCAGACCGAAGAACGCTGCCGCAAGTCCAGCAAGAACCAGCGACACGATGAACGGAGTGTTGACGTTCAGCAGCCACGGATAAATGTCCTCGAGAATCCACATCGCATTTTTCTGCGCAGGAGTGAGGATCAGCAACGCAGACACATATGCGCCTATCGCCATAAACCCGGCGTGTCCGAGTGAGAACATTCCGGTTATTCCGTAAATCAGGTTGAGCGAGAGGGCAAGTATCGCGTTAATCGCTATGAGGTTCAGGATTCTCTGCCAGTAGCCATTGAGAAGTTCGGGAGCTTTGTCGAGGAAAAATGCGAACAATACCACAGCCGCAACAGTCAGCAGCAAATTACGTGTACGCTTCATTATATTTTGTCCTCCAGTTTCTCGCCCAAAAGTCCCGTCGGCCGGAAGAGCAGTATCATGATTAACAGCAGGAACGCAAATGCATCCTTATAGCCCGAGAGTGTCGGGAAGAATGCTACCGACATAATCTCGACGAAGCCCAGAATCAGCCCGCCGATCATTGCGCCAGGCACAGAACCGATTCCGCCGCACACCGCCGCAATGAATGCCTTGATGCCCGGTGTCATTCCCATAAACGGCTCAACGCGCGGATAACGCAGTGCCCACATTATGCCCGCGACCGCCGCCAACGCAGACCCAAGTCCGAACGCAAGAGCAATGATTCTGTTCACCGATACTCCCATCATTCGCGTTGCCTCAATGTCAAACGAGATTGCGCGCATTGCGAGACCGGGCTTTGTGCAGTACAACAGCCACAACAGCGCACCGACGAGCACGAACGACACCACCGGCACAAGAATCCCCAGCGGAATTAAGCGCACACCTCCGGAAAGCTCGATAGGCTTCATGAGAATAGGGGGCTGAACGACAGGGCGGGGCATCCCCGTAAACACTACAACCGCAAAGTTCTCGATGAAGAATGACACGCCGATTGCGCTTATCAGTGCGGAAATTCTGGGAGCTTCGCGCAGGGGCTTGTAGGCTATCCGGTCAACCAGAAGGCCGCAAATTGTGGTGAGGATTATTGCAATGACGACTCCGATAAACCAGTTGAGTTTATACACTATTGTTGCGAAGTAGACGAAGTAAGCTCCGAGCATGAATATATCTCCGTGAGCAAAGTTAATGAGCCTGAGTATTCCGTAGACCATTGTGTAGCCGACAGCGACCAGTCCGTAAAGCGAGCCTAGACTCAGAGCGTTAATGAAGTGCTGGACAAAAATATTGAGGTTCAATGTGCAATCACAACCTTTCTGTGTGTACGAAAAAGGGGAAGGGCCGTAAATCCACCCTCCCCCGAAAAATTCATGTTAATGCTTACACTTCAGGTACAACGATTCCGACGAAGGTCTTTGCGCCGTTGCGGATTTCAACGATGCCCATATCTTTTTCTGCGTCATGGGTAGCGTTGATTGTGGTCATGCCTGTAACTGTCGGAAGGTTTTTCGTGGTCTCGAGTGCATCACGGATTTTCGCGGGGTCTGCACTGCCAGCGCGCTCGATTGCGTCCTTCAGCATGATGTAGCAGTCATAGCCAAGTGCACAGTTGACGTTGGGGGCCTTGTCGGGGTGAATCTTGTTCCACTCCTCAGTGAAAGCCTTTGCGGTCTCGTTCATCTCAGGCATTGACGGATCATAGGCAAAGGTTGTGTGCATGAAGCCCTCTACTGCGTCGCCGCCGAGCGTAACTATCTCGGGGTTGTCCATTGCGTCAGCACCGATGAAGCGGAAGGTTGCGCCAAGCTCTTTGGCCTGCTTGAGGACGATTGCGCCCTCTGCGAAATACGCAGGAAGGAACACGATATCCGGGCCTGCTTCCATTAAGCTGGTGAGCTGTGCGGTAAAATCTGTGTCGCCTGTCTGGTACATGAGGCTTGCTACGATTTCTCCGCCCATTTTCTTGTAGGAATCCCTGAAGAATTTTCCGAGTCCCACGCTGTAGTCGTTGGACATGTCTACGAGTGTAGCTGCCTTCTTGAATCCGAGATTGCGGAAAGCGTAAGTAGCTGCGCCTGCGCCCTGGAATGGGTCAATGAAGCACACTCTGAAGTAGAATTTCTTGTCGAGAGTAACGAGCGGGTTGGTGCATGACGTTCCGATTACGGGTATTCCGGCTTTCTCTGCAACTTCTCCGCCGGCCATAGCAAGGGATGAACCGTAGGTGCCGATGATTGCGTTGACCTTGTCGTTCTCGATGAGACGAGTTACTGCGTTTGCGGCCTCTACCTTGTCGCTCTTGTTGTCCACGATTACGAGTTCAACCTTCTTGCCGAGAATTTCGGGGAAGAGCTGGTGAGCTAACTGTGTGCCCTCGAGTTCAAGCTGTCCGCCGAAAGCGTTCTGGCCTGTTAGGCAGTTGAAGATACCTACTTTGATTACGTCGTCGTCAGCGGCGGCAACAGTTGCGAGCATGAGCACGAGCATCAATGCCGCTAGAAACTTACGCATGAATAACAACTCCTTTATATACGGGAAAAATTTAGAAGATTATAGCATAATGTTTTTTGCCGAAATCAGAAGGGTGTTATAATGTGAAGCATTCATGAAAAATTCGTGAAAGGACTTGATGAGTTATGATTGAGGCTGTACATTCTTCAGCAAGCAAGCAAGCAAGCAGGCCATTCTTATTATAGCACATGAGGTAAACTCTGTATTCACATCCCTTCTTCAAATGCTGGATCACCCCAAAATTGACATCTTCATACACATGGACGCGAAGAATAGATCATACAATCCTGCTGAGACTTTGAAGCTCACGAAGTACAGCAGGATTTTTCATGCCCCGCGCATAAAAGTATCTTGGGGAGGTTACAGCCAGATTAATGCCGAATTGATATTGCTTGAGGCTGCAACTTCTCAGGGACATTATGAACATTATCATCTGCTTTCTGGTGCAGATTTGCCCATACAGAAACGGGAAGACATTATCAAGTTCTTCGAGGAACATCATGGCATTGAGTTTGTGCATTCATCTACTGTGCCGATAAAGGATACAGATGAAGTTTTCATGAGGATGAAATATTACCATCTGCTTCAAGATTTACATGGAAGGCCTGCCAGAAAAAACATAATCATGCGTATTTTGCGAAAAACAGAAAGGACTCTTCTGCACCTTCAGAAGCTCATACATATATCCAGGAACAAAGGCATAAATTTTTACTGGGGCAGTAACTGGTTCAGCATAACCGATGAACTCGCACGCTATGTTCTGACAAAAAGGGAATGGATACACAGAACATTTCATAACACTTTGTGCTGTGATGAGTTCTTTTTGCAGACAATAGCAATGGAGTCCAAATTTCAGTGTAACCTTTTCAGAATAAACGGCAACCAGCCCGGAAATGTTAGGCTGATTGACTGGAAGCGAGGAGAACCGTATACGTTCAGGCTCTCAGACATTGAGGAGTTAAAGGCCTCAAAAGCAATGTTTGCACGTAAGTTTTCCCCTTCTGCAGATAGAGAAGTAATAGAGAAAATCAGAGAGCTTTATTCATGAAAGACTGCAAAGGGGGAATTGTGAAAGCATATCTTCCCCCTTGTGCTGACTTGGGTCAGTTTTTTCCGAGTGCTGCTATTTTTTTCTCCCAGCCCGCCAGCTTTATGTGCATGGTCATCAACGCGGTGCACACCATCCACCCCAGCGGATAGCCTATCGCGATAAAGTACACCGACTCCGTCAGTCTGGAAATCACGAACAGGTATATCTGCCTGAACACCACAAACGACATCAGCATAATTATCATCGGGGTCCGAGAATCTCCCACACCACGCAATGCTCCCGCCTCAATCTGGTTAGTTGCGTTGACAGGGTCGAAAAGGCTGTTGAGCCTGATGAATAATACTGCGAAGCCCAGCACCGCCGCATCCTGGTTGAACATCGAGGCAATATATGGTGCGAAAATGTACAGACAAGTGATTATGCACGCCGAAATTCCCCACGAAATGAACAATCCCTGAAGAAGTCCCTTGTGGATTCTGTCGGGCCTTCTTGCTCCTGCGTTCTGTCCCACAAAAGTAGTTGTCGCCATAGCCATGCTCTGCGTCGGCAGAATCACGAACGCATCAACTCGCGCGTATATTCCCCAGCCTGCAGTGCTCGCCGCACCGTAAGAGTTGATATATGCCTGCACAAACACATTCGAGAACGACGTAACAGCCATCTGGAATCCGGCAGGAAAACCTATCGCGATAATGCGTTTCAATATTGCTCCGTCTATCTTCATTTCGCGCCAGCTCAGGCTGTGCATTTCGTGACTCCTGAAGAGAAGCCAGAAGATTATTATTCCCGAGACGAACTGCGAAATTATCGTTGCATAAGCTACTCCGGCTACTCCTGACTCAAATTTGATGACGAACAGCAAATCCAGAAATATATTCAGGATTGAGGCGAGTATCAGGAAATAGAGAGGACGCTTTGAGTCGCCTACGGCCCGCAGAATTGCACTGCCCATGTTGTACATGATTGTTCCGGTCAGGCCAAGCGAGAATATCCGCAGGTAGACGACAGCCTCACGGAAAACTGACTCGGGAGTGTTCATCATCCGCAAAAGGCCCGGCGTAGCAAAATACCCTGTTGTTGCGAAGACAAGGGACAGCAGGAACATTGAGGCTGTAGCTGTGTGGGTAGATCTGCGCAAATTCTCGGTGTCCTTCGCGCCGAAGTACTGGGAGATTACTACGCTGGCTCCCATTGTGAAGCCGATAGCCAGGCCAATTAATGTTATGACTATGGGGATCGTCGAGGTTACTGCACCGAGAGCGTCTGCTCCGACAAAATTTCCGACTACTATGCTGTCTACGGTGTTATAGAGCTGCTGAAATATATTGCCAATGAACAGAGGGAAGGCAAATTTTACTAGGTGTTTCCAGATTGTGCCTTCGGTCATATCGTTTACGGTTGAGCGCGGCAAAAAAATTACCCCCTTTTTTTCACAGATTGTAGGCTATGAATCAAGGGGGGTCAAATATTTATACCCACTCGCTGATATCCCGCTCTGAACGATGCCACTTGATTTTTCGCGATGACTCCGTGAACCTTCCGCCTGAACAATATTTGCACGCAGGGATAGGCTGAGCTAATTTCTCCAGCACTTTATCTCCGCCTGAGGCATTATAGATGTCTATGCAGTCGGCCTCAGTTATGGGGATGTCAATTCCGAAATATTTGCTGAAATGGTTGACGTGAGCAGTAAATGCACATGGGTAGAGTTTCCCGTGCTTAAGGGTTATGCATTTATTTGGGTCATGGCAGAACGCAAAACTCTTCACAATGTCCCCTGAACCGGAAATGTCTATAGGGTTCACTATAAATGATGCATCCATAATAGCCGCGTCAGTCGCTGATGTCCATGCAAGAGTTACCCCGAACTTTTTCACAGCGTTCTTGATTGCCTGAACGTCAAGTTTTATCGGGTAAGCAGTGATCATTATCCTGATATTATTATCATGACACGACTGCCAGAAAGTAGAGTCCATCTTCGATAAAAGAATTCCGTTAGTGTATATGGCTATGAGGGTTTCAGGAAAGGCAGAACGGGCAATTTCCATGAGCTTCACAATTTGGGGGGGGTAAGCGGAGGTTCTCCGCCCATAAGAAAAATGCGTTCGCATTCATGGTTGAAGAGTTCAGGTTCGGCAATAGGAGAAAAATGTGAACATCCTGCACAGTTCAAGTTGCAGTGTTCAGCCATATGAATCTCCATCTGTATTTTGCTACGTTTTTTTTCTTGGCGGAAGGTGCAACATCAGTCTCAATCTGATATAGAGGTGTTCCAAATATTTTGTTGTTGTACAACATATCACCATAAATAATAAGCCTGACCTTTTACAGCCAGACTTGTTTATGTTATATGTGCCGGAAATCCCTAGCCTCCTCATATCCTTATCTAGGCCACTTCAACATCACTCAATTTTTCCACAGATTCAGCCTGGTATACACACGCTCACGCATTCTCCATCCCAGAACCTCACACCCATACTCCGCCATGTCCTCACACGCTCCAGGACTACCCATTCTCTCGCGTCCCGCCCTGCTCATCTTCCCGTAAAGCTCCGCATCACGCAAAACCCTCAACGCACATTCCGCCAGTGCATGACCATCTGCCTCAACCAACAGCTCAGAATCCCCCAGCAGCTTCTTCTGCACTCTCTTTCCCTTCTCGTCAATGCTGATTACCGGAATACCAAGCCCGGCGCACAACTGATTCGCTGTTCCTCCAAGCCCGATAAGAATCTTCACTCCTTCCGACGCAGAAGCTACACCCTCACGCGTTAAGTCTATACTCACTCTTCCACGCAAAAGCCTTCCGTCATTAACCCTCCAGCCATAAGACAAGCACGCTTCCAGAAATTCAGCGTCAGGCAGTGTCGGAGCAAGCACCATCCTGAATTTTTCCTCACCCGAAATACTCAGCTCTTCCGCCGCATCAAGCAATAACTTCACATCCTTGCACGCCCTCATTCTCGAGCCAGGCAGAAGCAGTATCACTTCCCCCTTCACATAGTTATGTTCACCGAGCAAATCCATCACTGGACTTCCCGAATACACAGCCCTCTTCCCTAGCTGTTCCGCACTCTTCGCATCGCGCGTCCATGTCCTCAGCGTAAAACGGTTAATCAGTGCCCGCTCAATTCGCCAGTGTCCGGAAAGATACACCGTCTTGGCCGTCGCGCAGAACATAGGCCGGGCACCAGACCCCCACAGAGTATGAAGCAGCAAATACACATCCCCCACACAAACAGGAGTCCTCACAGTCCGCGCAATCTTCTTCCAGTCCGCAAGCTGTGCACGTACATGCTTCAAGAGTCCAGCCCGCATATCTCCCCACAAATCTTTAAGCGAATATTTCAGCACCCCGCCTGACGGAGTTACCGACGGAGCAGACTTCACAGGGAATCCGGCCTGAATATATGCATCACCTTTCCCGACAAGAGGAAACGCGCAAATTTCCGAAGCAGGCAGTTTTTCACGGAGCTTCTGCGCCAGCGTTACGCCTATTGCGTCCTCACCGTAACCGTTCGAGGCAATTACTATTCTGGGCTTCAGGCAGTCGGTGAGCACTGCGAAAAAACGTTCAGGCTCATTTACGGCGGCCCTGACCTTCGGAATAACCAGAGGCACAGGGAATTTTAGTGAGGTCATCTGCGGAAGGTTGTACAGGTCTTTTTCTGTGCAGGCTATGAAGCCGGAATGTCCAGATATTGCCAGACTGCCAAGTTCCTCTATGTCCCGCGATGAATACCTGTGATGATCCGTGAACTGTTTATGCCCGGAGATAACGAACCCCCACTCGGTGAGTGAACGCCTGAAGCTGTCGGGACTGCCTATCGCAGAAAATGCGAATACCCTTGCTCCGGATTCAGGAGGTGTGTCCGTTCCGTAAAGAAGCCAGCCGTCATGTTCAAGCCTTGCCGTGAAAATGCGCTCTTCAGGCACGTACTCAGCAACACGTTTGCGCAGTGAAGCCAGTTCTTCATGGCTGACCTGCTCAGACTTTGTGAGCACAACTATATCTGCTCGTGAGAGTGCCGAAACTTGTTCGCGCATAATTCCGTCCGGAATCAGATTGCCAGAACCGAACGGGCACATCGCATCAATCAGCACTATATCGACATCACGGCCAAGTGCTTTGTGCTGGAATGCATCGTCTGCAATCACAAGTTCTGCTCCGGCTTCGCGCAGTGCCTTCACCCCGTCTATTCTGTGCCTAGCTACTGCTACAGGGATACCTGGAAGTTCTCGCGACAGCATAAGCGGCTCATCGCCGGTAACTTCACGGTCTCCATTTCCGCCAAGAATCAGCGCAACATTCCGGGTATGACCGGTGTAGCCTCGAGTAACTATTCCTGCACTAATTCCGCATTCTCCTGCGAACTTGGCCAGCATCTCAACGAATGGTGTCTTGTTCGTCCCGCCGTAGGTGATATTTCCGACGCTGATTAACGGGAGCGGAGGTTCTTCGGTTTTGAGGAGGCCGTGTGCTCTCAGAAAGTCCAGCAGGGCAATTACCCAGCCGCTAACCCATGCCAGCGGCTTAAAGAGAAGTCCGAGCAGGAAGTTACGCTTTGTGCCCCTGACATGATGCATGTAGATTTTCATGAACGCCGAAATTTTCTGTCATTCCCTTCTGTTCTGCGTCTCATGATGTATTCGCTGTCCTCATCAGAGACGTATATTTTCCCGTCGTGTATCTTGTTGTGGCACAGCACACATAACACCTGCAGATTCTCAGGCCGTATATCGCTCTTAACGTGATTTCTGTGGTGAACATGAAGGAGGCCGGGCTTTTCGTGAAGTTTCGCTCCGCACAGACTGCACCGCCAGTGATTGAGTTCGCGCATCACCTGAGATATAGCCTTCCAGTTAGCGGGGTATTCGTCCGGCAGAATCACTCCCATCCTGACGCGGTCTATATATTCTCGCGGCAAATTCCCCTTTGTGCGTTCAACCAGGCTGGATATGCTGAAAGGTTCAGGGTATTTCCAGGCCTTCAGGCAGTTCTGGCACACATCAAGCTCCCTTGATGAACCGTCGGACATAACGAATAATCCTGATGTGTCGCTGGTCAGCCGGAACCTCTCGAGCCTTCCGTTCTTCTCCATCGCCTTAATCGTCGAGCAGAGCATGAAGTGAAATTTGGGCAGAGTTCCGTACATCTTGAAACCGTTTACTGACGGAATATACAGCAGGAATAATCCCGAATACTTGTCGATTGTGAATAGCCCTGAAGGATTGTGCAGGATATTTTGTGCGGCCTGAACTTTTTTTGCGCTGTCGATGTCCAGCGTAATAACTGGTTTAGGCATCGGCACAAGATCATATTCCACCTGCGGAGCGTTAATTCTCTGCTGAAGCCTGAGCAGCGGTGCAAATATTCTTTCAGTGTCCAGCTTCATCTTTTCCTCCAAGTATCTCCTCTATGCTGCTGTCAGAGTCTATGCGTACACGAAATTCCACACGTCGCGACAGTTCCGGATTCTCCTTACCATCAGGATTCAGAATAAGCCTTCCTGATGACATTCCGTTAGCCGTGATCGTGCGCATTGCCCAGTCGAGATACTCCGAAACTTCAAGCAGGTTAAGGCTGTACTGCAAAACTGTCCTGGCTCTTTCCTGAGAAAGTTTCATGTTGTTGAAATATGCCTCCAGTTTGTCAGGCGCATCTTTCCACTCTGAAGAAGTATGACCCTCGATTCTGACTTCGGCGATATGGTCACGATAGCGGTCAAGAATGTTTATGTAGCGCGGGAAAAAATCATCAAGTACCAGCTTGAAACCCGGCGTCAATATTGAACTCCCGGCACCAAAGAAAACAGACGGCTCCCTGAACCTCACTGCCAAAGTTTCACGGTCGATATATGCCTGCCATTCCTGAAGGTTACGGCTAAATTCCGTCTGCAGGTCATCAAAGAGTCTGTTACCGGTCTCCTGCCACGCCAAAGCTATATCCTCTACCTTCTGCCTGGCAGCTTCAGCCTGAGCTTTGGCTTTCGTTACGCTGTTCATGGACGGCCTGCCTTGCGTGATGCTTCACTCAGTGCTTCGAGCCTGTGAGTTATTGTGCTGATGTCCTCAATCAGTTTTTCGTCAATCGATGCCAGATTGTTTGCCATAGTCTGGAGTGCTTCTGCCAGTGCCAGCTGTGTGTGGTACTCGAGCTGTTCCATCCTGTTCGTTATAGTCCTCCCGATAGCTGCGTTTGCATTGTTGAATGTGCTCTCTACGTTTTGCATTCCCTGCTTAAGAATCGCCTCAAGGTTCAGCGTAATATTTTGTATGTGTCTGGCCTGACTATCTGCTGATTTTTCGACAGAAGCCGCAAAAGTTCCGAGACTCCCTGCCAGCCGCTTCACCAATCCTGCAGACTCATTGAGGGACTTGGCCGACTCCTCAACAGCCGCAGAAAATTTCTCAATTGCGTTGCCAATGTCAGGGATAGAAGCTCTAGTCTCACTGACGGGTGAATATATTTTCATTAAGTAATGCGTCAAATTTATGAAGGCCGCGTAGAACATTCCGAGTATGCTCGTCCAGAATGCCAGCTTCAGCCCCTCAAGCAACACAGGTATGCTCGCGTCAATGTTGCGTGAATCAAAGCCTCCAAGTCCTACAGCTGCTCCCCAGAACGTCCCGAATAATCCTAACGATGTAAGGAGACCAGGTGCACGCGAAACTATCCAGACCCGTTTTTCCTGTTTCCTGTCAGACAGCAACGCCACAATTGACAGCGCAAAGACCAGACTTATCGCCATTGTGAACGCAAAAGCCGTCGCTGTTCCGAACAAACCATCAATTATTATTCTCATGATTACCCTTCCCCGAACTGCATCCTGTACAGCTCAGCGTAAAGCCCTCCTGACTTCATCAGCTCATCGTGTGTCCCTGATTGCGTGAAATGCCCGCCCTCAAGCACTAATATCCTGTCCGCCTCACGAATCGTCGTCAACCTGTGCGCAATGATGAATGATGTCCTGCCACGCATTGCACGGTTAATCGCCCCCTGCACTGCACGTTCAACAGCAATATCCAGCGAACTCGTAGCCTCATCCAGAATCAGGATTCTCGGGTCTCTAATCACTGCACGGGCTATCGCAATTCTCTGACGCTGGCCCCCTGACAAAGTTACGCCACGCTCTCCGACTTCGGTATCATATTTTTCCGGCAGGGACTCGATGAACTCCCTGATGTCCGCAATTTCCGCCGCATCTATCACACGCTGAATGTCAACGTTATCCAGACCGTAGCCTATGTTGAACGCAATACTTCCCTTCATGAGCACGCATTCCTGCGGCACAATCCCTATCTGGCGGCGAAGTTCCCGCAGTGAAAGTGTCCGTATATCCTGGCCGTCAATCAGGATTTTTCCTGCTGTAGGGTCATAGAATCTGGGGATAAGGTCCGCAAACGTCGACTTCCCTGAACCAGTAGCACCGACTATTGCGATTTTCTCTCCGGCCTTAACGTCAAGGTCTATTCCGCTCAGAATCTCCTGTCCTTCCTCGTACCAGAATGAAACACCCTCAAACTTCACAGCTCCCTTCAGACGACCGGGATTAACGCCTTCTGTTCCCTGCGAGTTCTCGACGGGCATCAACAGCATATCCTGAATCCTCTCCGCACTCGCAATTCCGGTCTGCAGAGTTCCCATGTTGTTCATCACTGAACGTATAGGCTGAACCATGAACGCAATATACCCCACAAACGATATAAGCTCGCCGGGCGTAAGGCTTCCGTCGATGACGTTATGCCCTCCGAACCAGAACACAACAGCCAGCGCAATTATCAGGAACACCTCAATCACTCCGGCCAATATTCCCTGAATTGAGACTGCCTGCATTAAGGCCGTATAGTTCTCCGCATTTGCCTTCTTGAACCGTTCAAGCTCCATATCCTCCGTCGCAAATGAACGGACGACTCGAATTGCACTGAAGGCTTCTTGAGCCGTCGCCGTTATGTCCGCCAAATGTTCCTGCACGTTGTGGCCGGCCCTGCGCAGTTTCTTCGAGGCAAACGACAGCAGAAATCCCACAACAGGAAGCACCAGAACGATTAACAGCGTCAGTCTCCAGTTGATATAGACGATGAACGCGAACATTCCCAAGAACGTAACGAGATTGAACAGAAGCTCTACGATTGTGCTGGTTACTATGTTCTGCAGGACTGCAACATCTCCGGTAATGCGGCTCATCAGTTCTCCGATTCGGGAAGCGTAAATTTTCTGCAGGCTCATTCTCTGCATGTGGTCGTACAGCTCCGTACGAATATCCATCACCACAGACTGCCCCGCCTCGTTCATCAGGTAACGCTGGTAGTACGTAGTTATCGCCTTAAGCCCGAAAATCACGACGATTGAGACGCATATTACGTTGAGCATGAAGATATTGCGCGAGATGAGCACATCGTCAACGATATTCTTGAACAGGTAGGGCGGAAGGACATTCAGCGCAGAAGAAGCCAGCATGAACATCATCGCCAGAAAGATTTTGAGGGAGTATTTGCGTGTCCTGGAGAGCAGGAATCTTATCGGCTGGTTCATTGTGCTGTAACTATGTCGCAAAGTCTCGAGGCAGCTCCGGACTTGCCCGAAAGACTCAGCAGTTCTTCCCGCGTCTTGCGGAGTCCCTCCGTGTCGGCGAGGCGTTCGCATATTTCTTCGGCGGCATCTTCCGGCGTAATATCTCCCCACATTTCGGCCATAACCTTATGCGGTGCAATCCTGTTCGGCAGAGAAATATACCCTCCCCAGCGTTTTATGACCCTGAGCGTCCCGATTCGGCGGAGCTTCAGTCCAAGAAGAGGAATATTCGCCAAAATCCCCAGCACTCCTGAAACAGGCACGAACCGCAGGAATTTTTCGGGAGCAGCAACCAGCGCAGGAAGCCCGCAGTGCATCAGCTCAAAGTTATTTGTGCCCGGCTGAGTCAGAGCATAGTCGGCTTCACGCATAGCGACACCTGCTCCGGCACGTACAGGGTTTAGCCCTGCCTTCTGCCACGACGAAAACTCCGACTCGGGCATGAACTGCGAGAATAGAGTCCTGACCCTTACAGATGGCATTCTGGCTTTCAGGGCATCATGTGCTTCCGCTAGCCAAGACAGAGCAGGTTTCCGGATAGCCGGACGCGAGCCAGGCAGAAAGAGTATGCGCGGAGAAGATGCATCTTTCGGCCAGTTCCACATAGACACCCCCGAAGGAGTTATGTCCATCGCCACAGCATCCTTCACCAGATCCCCGATTGCCTCAACATTCGGAATGTCGCCTGCTTGAGCTTCGTATGCGGTCAGGGTTTTTGCGCCTTGAATGAATTTTCGCGGGCCGTATGTGTAGCATGTCAACGGGGCATCAGTTTTTTCCGACATTCTGAGGCCGAATGCAATATCTCCTCCAAGCTGAATAATTCTGTCAGTCCGTTCTTCGGCAATATCCCGCCATATTCTGGAGGCGTTAGCCGGGCCTTCCAGCTTGTCCACTCCCAAAAGGGAAGCGGCTTCGCGTTCATGGCCGGAAGCAAACTGACAGGGCAATATCCATAAAGATATGGTGTGTCCTCTTTTGCGTAATTCCGAAGCAACAGGTCGAACCCATCCCCATAATTCGCCGGGCCCGTTAGTGAGAATAGTAATCCGCAAGAAATTCACATCCCTGCAATAGAATTTTTAGTGATGAATGAAATTATAATATGCTCTGACAATTTCAACAGGAGAATCAGACAATCATGTACACGAAATTATTTGCCAGCATACGCGAATATAAGAGGCCGTCGCTCGAAGCTCCGGTTTACGTATCGCTCGAGGTAGTGATGGAGTGCCTTATTCCGTTTATCGTTGCGCGTCTGGTGAATCAGGTCAGAGCAGGCTGTTCGTTGGGTGAACTTTTCCGGGACGGCGGAATACTTGTAGTGATGGCGTTTATGTCGCTGTGGTTCGGGATATTGGCGGGGAATGCGTGCTCTACAGCTTCGTGCGGGTTCGCCAGGAATTTGCGCAGTGATATGTTCCGTGCCGTACAGAAATTCTCGTTCGCGAACATCGACAAGTTTTCGGCGGCCTCACTCATTACCCGAATCACAACTGATGTAGCGAATGTTCAGCAGGCTTACATGATGCTCGTCCGGACGGTTATACGCGGGCCGTTGATGGTGGTGTTTGCGTGCGTGATGGCGTTCGTGATGGGCGGACGTACTGCGTGGGTGTACTTGGGAGTTGTTCCGTTTCTTGCGCTTGGCCTGTTCGGAATAGCCAGGTACGCAATGCCGGTGTTCCGCCGCTTGTTCGTGAAGTATGACAGGTTAAACGAGTCTATTCAGGAAAATGTGCAGGGTGTCAGAGTGGTGAAGGCGTTTGTGCGTGAGGATTTCGAGAAGGAGAAATTTGCGCGTGCCGCTGGAGAATTGTGCGGGGATTTTACGCGGGCGGAAAGGGTATTAGCCTTCAACAACCCTATAATGCAGTTGAGCATGTACACGGTTACGCTGTTCATACTCTATTACGGGACATACAGAGTAGTAGTTTCGAGGGGGCTTGACCTGAACGTCGGACAGATTTCCGCCTTGATGACCTACGGGGTGCAGATTTTGGGAAGCCTAATGCGTATGTCGATGGTGTTCGTGATGGTAACCTTAGCGCGTGAATCTGCGGTGAGGATTGTGGAAGTTCTGGAGGAAGTTCCGGAAATAACGAGTCCTGCTGACGGATTGAGTGAGGTTGCGGACGGGAGCATAGAGTTCGAGCACGTGAGCTTTTCTTATGGCGAAGGAACATTTGCTCTTCATAACGTGAACATCAGGATAGCTTCGGGCGAGACAGTAGGAATTATCGGCGGGACCGGCTCATCAAAGACTACGCTGGTACAGTTAATCCCCAGACTGTATGACGCTTCACAGGGAGTTGTGAGAGTCGGCGGACATGACGTGAGAAATTACGACATTGAGGCACTCAGGAACAACGTAGCTGTTGTGCTGCAGAAGAACGAATTATTCTCGGGAACTATCCGTGAAAATCTGCTGTGGGGCAACAAAAACGCAACTGACGCAGAAATTCGGGAGGTATGCAGGATTGCTTGTGCTGATGAGTTCATCGATAGACTGCCCCAGAAATTGGACACGTGGACAGAACAGAACGGCACAAACTTATCCGGCGGACAGAAACAGAGGCTGTGTTTGGCGCGGGCACTCCTGAAGAAGCCGAAGGTGCTTATTCTGGACGATTCGACCAGCGCAGTTGACACTCACACCGACGCAAAAATTCGCTCAGGACTTCGCGAATACATGCCAGGTGCAACGAAGATAATAATTGCCCAGCGCATTCTGTCAGTTCAGGACGCGGACAGAATAATAGTCATGGATAAAGGGGAGGTAGATGCTGTAGGTACACACGAAGAACTGCTAAAGTCATGTGAAATTTACGGCGAAATTTATGCATCACAGAACAGGGAGTTTTAGCAATAGCAATCATTCAGGGAGGAGCAGTGATTATGATGCGTAAAAGTTTTTGGGCAGTGATTGTTGTGGTGGCGGTGTTTGGCGCAGGTTCGCTAAGAGCTGAGGCTTCAGACTGGACCGGTTACTTCAAAGTTGACTGGGACGCTGTGGGAGATTACGCCTCCGAAAAGTGGAACGACGCTTCGAATTACGTTAGCGGATGGTTCTCGGGGAACAAAGAGGAAGTTACGGCGAAAGCATCAGGGGATAATCTGCCTCCTGCTGTTGCGTCGGGATGGGACAGACTCACAGGAACCCTCACCGATGCACTGACACTCAGGGACAAACAGGAGACCCTTCCTCATAGCAGCTGGATACCCTTTCGTGAGGATCAGGCCAGCAATGCCAAGAAGATTAACGCTCTGCTTGATACTGCGCTGGGATTTCTGGTGAACGGAGAGGCCGGAGAGATTCGGAAGAACGCTTCACAGCTTCGCGACGCAATCGCAAAACAGCGTACAGAACTGGACAGCCTGCGCAACCAGAGAATAACTGCTCCGGAAAAATCCAGCCTGCCCTGGAAGCTCACGAAGGGCAAAGCCGACGAGAGGATAGCACGCCTTCAGGAGGAGATAGCCGACAGCGAGGAGAGGCTCAACACGATAAACGCAGAACTTGCCGGAGCACTCAAGGAGATTGGGCTTGAGCTTGACGGCTCTCAAGTGGAAATTCTGCTTAACTCAGTAACCGGCGATGACCTGATGCAGAACACAATAGTCTTCTCGAACGTGAAGGCAGTTGTGGCGAAACTTGAGGAGCTTGCGCAGAACGACACCAACACTCTGGACATAACCCGCCGCTACACCGGAATGTACTTAGTGTTGAACGATATGCTGATACATACGCAGGAAGAGTTAGTGAGGAAGATTGATGATGAGTACAAACCGAAGCTGAAGGGGATAATTTCTGAGGCAGAGGCAATCCGCAAGGAAGCAATGACCCGGAGCAATCAGGACATCTACAGTGTGGAACAGCGGAAGGGTTTTGCGGCGAATGCACAGTCGAACGCACTGACGATTCAGGTTGCTAATCTCTACACTGAGCTTCTGGACAGACAGAGGGCCGGAACTATGGACAGCATAAAGAGCTTGAGGCTTAACCGGGACTTGGCGGAGAACACGTACAAGACTGTGCGGAGTTCTTGGGAGCTTAGGGGGTTAATTCACACGGGGCTGAAGGTGTTTGACGCTGTGGGTACGCTGAAGATGCCTGAGCTGAAGGTGTTTGAGAGCGGAGTAATGAGGTTAGAATTTGAGGAGATTAACCGGAGACTTAGAGATTAGGAGTTAGGGGGTAGGAGTTAGGGAGAGAGAATGAAACCGCCGGGGTTGGGTGAAAACAGCCCTGACGGTTATTTTTTTGCCCTTACGCCTGAACGTCAAGCATCGATGCTTCCTCATTTGCTTTGCGGAGATTTTCTGCGTCGTGGTCAGCCGCTATCTTGCCTATCATGCTGTCGTAGAGCATCTTCCACAGACCAGCTCCGCCAGACCCCTCCACAAGGTCATCACTGGCCATCTCAAGAGAAAGCTCCTCCATCTGCTTGTAGGGTCTCTCCTTGTCCGAACCGCTTATAGCCATTGCGGAATTGCGCATATCCTTCCACAGTTTTGACCACAATATGCTCTCGAACTGCTGGCACGACTCCTTGAGCTTCTGTGCGTCCTCCGTTTGGTGAATCTCCGGCGGAACATCCCGCACTATCCGTGAACTGCTTATCCCGTTAATCATGATTACCTGTCTCCTTCACAAAGTCTCTCTATTGCGCACTTGGCCGCGTCCACATCACCGCAAGCCGCAACACATGAATCTTCCCTGTGCACTGTCTCGGGGGCTCCTCCCGCATCGTACGTTACAACAGGAGTCCCGCACGCCTCAGCCTCAAGGTTCACAGTGGGGTAGTTGTCCTCATACGTGGGGTTGAACAGAACATCAGAGGCCGAGTAAATCTGTGCAAGTTCCTGCTGGTTGTTCGTGCGCGGAATATGCAGAATACCTTCCGGCAATGCGTCTTCCTTCCTTCCGACGAGCACTATCTGGAACTTCTCGGGGTCAAGCAGTCCCGCAAGCCTCACAAAATCCTTGAGTCCCTTTCGCGGCTCCCACCTGTTCGCAACACCGAGCACTATCTTCTTCCCAGCGAGTCCGTACCTCTCACGAAAATCACCCTGCACTGGCCGGAATATGCTCCTGTCTATCTCGTTGTGCCTGACCTCGCAGGGATATTCACGCAGGAAACTCTGGCCCGCCAAATCTGCCAGCCATTGCGACGGAGTTATCAGGGTCATATCCTTCACGCCGGTGAACAGCCTCCGTTTGTCCTCATAGTTCCTGTAACTGCAATCAACGAAACTTGCAGGGTATGCGTGCCTCTGCGGACAGTTCCCGCAATGCGTCCTCCATTTTTCGCACTCTGCGAACGTGAAGTACGCGCAGTGCCCGGTGAACGCCCAGCAGTCATGAAGAGTCCAGTATACTTTCATTTGAGGGCGGGACTTTATCCACGTGAACAGCAGCTCGATGTTGATGTAGTAGCCGTGAATGTTGTGAAGCCACAGCAGAGCGGGGTTGTACTCGTCAGCCCAAGCCAGAAAACGCCGTGTTGCTCCGCGCGAAAAGAACCCGTGCCTGTCGGTCAGCCTCGTCATCAGAGCGTGAAGGTACACATCAGCAACAGACCCTATCTTTACGGCGTAATCGCTGTGAGTGTGGGGTTCTCTGCTGTAGGCTATCCTGACCTCGTGCCCATTCCGTACGAACTCCTCAGCCTGACCCGCCGCAATCTTCCCATGACTGCCTGCTCCGCACTGCACATTTATGAACAGTATACGCATCACATCGTAACCAGCTCTCCGTGAAGTGCGCCTGCCTTGCTTATCGCCTGCAGTATCTCGATAATGTCCCGCGGCTTCGCCCCGACAGAGTTAAGCACCCTCACCAAATCCCTCACCGTCGTTGTTGCCGGCATCGCTATTAAACTTCCGCCGTCCTCGTCCGCAGTGATGTCCGTCCTGTTCTCGACGGCAGTTACTCCGCCGCTCATGCTCTCCGGCTGGACTATCGTCGGAGCCTCGCCTATCGTTACCGTCAAGTTCCCGTGCGCAACTCCTACGCTCGAAATCTTGACGTTCCCGCCCAAAACTACAGTTCCTGAGCGTTCATTCACAGCAACTTTCGCTGTAGTGTCCGGCTCAATCTCAATGTTGCCTGCATTCGCCAAAAATGCCGCCGGTGCCTGCAAATACGGTCCGGGCAAATTCACGTCAACACGCCCCGCGTCCGAAGCATAGGCTACCACTCCGTACACACGGTTAATCGCATCAGCAATTCTCTGTGCCGTCGTGAAGTCAGGGTCTCTCAACAAAAACGCTACCTGCCCGCCCATCGTCCAGTCCGTCGGAACTTCACGCTCAACTATTGCTCCGCCCGGCACCCTTCCGGCTGTAGGGATATTTTGTGTGCGTGAGGCTCCTGCTCCCTGCGCAGAACTTCCACCGACAATTACAGGCCCTTGCGCAACCGCATAGACCTTACCGTCAGCGGCACGAAGCGGCGACTGAATCAGCATTCCTCCCTGAAGGCTCGAGGCATTGCCCATCGTGGAGACGTTCACGTCAATGTTCTGGCCGTTGCGGACATACGGAGGCAGTGTCGCAGTCAGCGATACCACTGCAATATTTCTTGTCCTTACCGAACGTGCATCAAGAGTTACCCCGAAATTTCGCATCATGTTCCGCATCATCTGCACCGCCATCTGCGAGTTATCCCCTGTTCCGTTCAGCCCGGTAACCAGTCCGATTCCTGTGAGCTGGTTGCTCCGTGCTCCCTCAACCTCCGTTATGTCCTTAATGCGTACGCTGGGATTAACTCGCGAGAAGTCCATATCCTGAAGATTGACCGCACCAAAAACTGCTGCCTGTGCAAAAATCACAAGCACTACCGCACATAGTATCTTTCTCATTCTAGAACACCGTCTGCAATATTTGCGTGATTACTCCAACCTTCTGCGTCCTGGAGATCATTCCGCGCCCCTTAACCGAAATTTCCGCGTTAGCAACAAGCTGGCTGTTAATCTGGTTGTCCGCAGTAACATCTTGAGGACGAATTACTCCTACGAGCTGAAGCTGAAGCATCTCCTCGCTCGTGCGAATATCCCTTGTGCCCTCAATCACCAAATTTCCGTTAGGCAGAACTTCCGTAACAAGACATGCAAGCGTTGCTGTTGCGTGGTGCTTGCGTTCTGCGGAACCGTCTCCTGCTGAGGAGTTCGTCGTCGTGAACGTCAGCCCGCGAATAAACTTCAGGATGCCTATTCCGTCCTGTCCGCCGTTGATGTTATTGTTGCTGGACTTGCTTACGTCAAGGGTGGCTTCGTCTTTTGCGTCAGTCTGTTCGTTGACGAGGACGGTAACTATGTCGCCGACTCTGCTTGGGCGTTCGTCCGCGTACCAGTTGTTATTGTCGTTCCAGAGCGAACCTGCACAAGCACAGCCCGCCCACGCTAAGACTATTGCCGCAACAAAAAACTTCTTCATCACAAAAAACCTCCTCACTCTACCTGAACTTCTACTGTGTTCTCGTTGATGATTCTTGCCCTGAGAGTTACGCGCTTATCGTCTGCTCTGCGGACCTTCACCCAGTCGCCGGGCCTTCCGTCCTCCATCAATATACCGTCCGCCGAAACATTCACTCCGCCCAATCGCGCAATTATTCTGACCTGACGGCCTCTCTTCACGATGCTCGAGCTGGTCAGGTTACGCAGGAGCACAGGTTCACCCTGCTTGATGTTGCGGTCAGCGATGAAGCCTGCAATCTCCGACACGTTAGACGCATAAGCCCCTGGCCTAGTTATCTTCATCGGACGAACAATAAGGTTACCTGCTGTGATTCTGTCGCCCTTCTTGATGTTGCGCGAGGCTATAACTACGTTCTGAGTCCAAGTCAGCCTGACTCCTAATGACCGTACGCGCCCTGTGTTATCCCTGAACCTGAGAGTAGCCGCCGCAGTACCCGGCACAATGCTTGCGGGGTCAACCAGTTCACCGTCAGGAACGGGGGACCCTGCGCTGACCTCAACGTCTCCGTTCCACGAAGCGAGGGCCTTAATTATGGGTGCGAGGCTTTGGGCTGTGCGAACCTGGGGTGCTGAAGTTTCGGTGAAGTTTCCCTCAAAATCCGGAGCCTCAATGCGGGAAAAAGCGGGCATGTACAGCTCAATTCTGGCATCGCTGGCGCCGCTCTCCTCGATTGCACGCAGGACCTCAGTGCGTGAAAGCCTGCCTCTGTCAACGTCAGCAAAGACCTGAATTTCCGTCAATGCATTCCTGGTTCTGAGCTTGCCGCCTGTAATTCTCGCAATCTGGCCAAGCGTGAACGAATCACCGTTTGCGTAAATCACTTCGGGGATCTCTATCTTGATGCTTTGAGCCGCCTGTGCCTCAAGCATACAACAAAGCAGGAGCATCACAACAAGACACCCCTGCCGCAAAAACTTATTCATGATGCATTAACGCTTGAGGCCGTTGGCGATTCTCAGAAGGTCATCCGCCGTCTGGATACCTTTAGAGTTAGCCTCATATGCTCTCTGCGCAACTATCATTTCGACCATTTCCTCGACGACCTGAACGTTCGACATCTCGATAACGTTCTGGCGTACTTGGGGCATACCGTCCTCGCCCGGAATACCGGTAATCGGTTCGCCGCTCGCGTCTGTCTGCACAAAGAGCCTGTCGCCTACAGCCCGAAGTCCTGTCGGATTGATGAAGCGTGCAAGCTCAATCTGCCCGAGTTCCTGAAGGGCAGTTTCTCCGGCAATCCTGACGCTGACGACTCCTGTGGGCGAAAGCTGAATCTCCTGAGCGTTATTCGGGATGGTGATAGCGGGTTCAAGGAGATAGCCGTCCTCGTTGACGATCTGGCCCTGGTCGTCAATCTGCCAGGCACCTCCGCGCGTGTAGCCTATGTCGCCGTTTCCGAGAGTAACCTGAAAGAATCCGTTATCGTCGATAATGGCCCAGTCAAGAGGGCCGTCTGTAATCTGGAAATTGCCCTGAACCATGAAGCTGGGTGTTGCTGTAACTCTTGCGCCGAGTCCGACCTGGACACCAGTCGGGACGACGCTGCCTCCTTCAATTGGAGCACCAGGTTCGCGGTAAATCTGGTACATCAAGTCCTCGAAGTCAGCGCGTCTTTTCTTGTAGCCCTGTGTGTTGACGTTAGCGAGGTTGTGAGTAACCACGTCTAAGTGTGTCTGCTGGGCGATCATTCCTGATGCGCTCGTCCACAATGAACGTAACATGAGAGTATTATTCCTCCTTGTCTAGATTTTTGGGGGCGGGTGGGGCAACGACAATTGATTGTCGTGCGCGACGCCGGGCACGGTTAAACGCGACGGCATGCCGAGCGTTTAACACATACACTGCGCACCTTTACCCTCTGCTGAATGATGTTATTAGTCTGCTGGTCATATCGTCGTGGGTCATCAGTGCCTTCGATGCTCCCTCGTAGATTCTCTGTGCCTCAATCATTCGCGTCATTTCCGTAACTACCTCGACGTTCGACATTTCGAGAGCACCCGACCATATCCTTACGTTCTCGGCTGCTTCTGCTTCGCCGGACTGCTCTGTAGGAACCAGGAGATTACGCGCGGCGTGGCGCATATACGTCGGGTTCTCGAAGTTGAAGACCGCTACTTTGCCAGCTACCTCACCGTCAGCGATGAACTGGCCTGTGGGGTTGACTTCGAGCGTAGAAGCATTGCCGACATTTATCGGACCGCCTTCACCCTGAAGCATCATGCCGTTGGGTGTAACTATGTTTCCGTTGCCGTCGAGCACAAAGTTACCGGAGCGTGTGTAGAACGTGTTGCCCGCTTCGTCAGCTACGGAGAAGAAGCCCGGCCCGTCTATCGCAATGTCTAGCGGGCTCTCTGTAGTTTTGAGCACTCCGGGAAAAGTGTCCATAACGTCCTCCGAGAATATAGCGGCAAGCGACAGCCCGCCGATGATTTCGCGTCCCTTGAAGGGCATATCAGCGGGAAGGACTGTTGTAATTTTGGTTTCACCGTCTTCGCTGACCTTCTCGATTCTGTCCATGAGGGCGGAAAAATCGGATGTTGCGGAAATCCTGCGCTTGTAGCCTGGTGTGTCAACGTTAGCAAGGTTGTTAGTGATAACGTCAAGGTGTGTCTCCTGGACGAGCATACCTGACGCGGCTTCGTAAATACCTCTATTCATTGTTCTTCCCCTTCTATTCTGTTTTTACTATTCCCTACTCCCTAACCCCTACCCCCTAGTAATGCCTGCGGCTCGAACGCTTCAAGTTCACCAGCATTGAGCTTCGCCCGGAACTCTTGAGCTTGTCTATTTCAGCGAGAGCTTTTCCTGTTCCGAGTGCTACGCTTTCCATTGGATTCTCTGCGGTGAAACAGTTTATGCCGGTCTGCTGTGCAATAAGCTCCGGCAGTCCGCGCAGCAACGCTCCGCCTCCTGTCAGAACTATTCCTCTGTCAATTATGTCGGCGGATAATTCCGGCGGAGTTAGCTCCAGAACGTTGCGTATTCCGTCAACTAGTGTCTGTATCATTTCGCCGATTGCCATGTTTACTGCTGAACTGGTTACGTCAATTTGTCTGGGCAGTCCCTGCACCAAATCGCGCCCCTTCACCAGCATGTGCTGGTCTTCTTCCATCGGAATGCATGTGCCGATCATTATCTTCAAGTTCTCGGCTGTCTGGTCGCCGATCGCCAAGTTATACTGCCGGCGCAAATACCGCACAATTCCCTCATCGAACTTATCGCCGCCAAGCCTGAGGGACTTAGACACCACGACACCGCCCAGCGAAATAACGGCAATATCCGTTGTGCCTCCGCCGATGTCCACGAGCATTTTTCCACGTGCTTCCTCAACGTCCAGATTTGCACCGATTGCGGCAGCCATAGGTTCCTCGATAAGATATGCCTCGCGCGCACCTACCTCAAGCGCGGCCTCAAGCACTGCACGACGTTCAACATCAGTTGCCCCTGACGGTACGCATATCATCGTCCTGTTCCGGAAAAATCTCTGCGATCCCTTCGTGACTCTCCGCATGAAGTGCTGAAGCATTGCCTCAGTCATTGCGTAATTGGCGATAACTCCGTCCCGAAGCGGTCGCACAGAAATTATGCTGCCTGGTGTTCTGCCGACCATGCTCTTGGCCTCATAGCCCACAGCCAGAATATCGCCTGTATCCTGGTCTACTGCAACTACCGACGGTTCACGCAGAACTACTCCGTGATTTTTCTCGTAGATGAGTACCGTAGCAGTTCCTAAGTCTATTCCTATATCAGTTCCAAACAATTTTTTTCACCCCTGCATACACTAATAGCAGCATCAACGCTCCAAACCCGGAGTTACATCCGCTGTCTGTCTCTTCTTCGAGTGCCGGCATTTTTGTGCCTGCTTTCCAGAATGCACAGTCAGAATTTATCTCTACTCCGCTTATCTCGTCGAAGTCTATTATGCCCGTTATTCTGACCTTGCCGGATTCTGAGGAAGTCAGCGTTACCTGATAGGTCAAGCCTTCGTTCTCAATGGCTATCGGGAGCGTGTAGGGCATTTCCTTTGACGGGGCCATCTCCGGAAGAGGAACGGGAACTCTGATTCCGTTGGGGATGTGGTCTTTCCACGCTGTAATGCCTGCAGTTGTTGCTGAGATTTTCAGGTTAATATCGTAAGCTGTCAGAAATTTCAAGTCGCCGCTCAACAGATCATCACTCACCAAATCCCGGCTGACTACATTATCCTTGACCTCCTGAGTCGTTGCTGTCGTCAGGGTCATATCTCCGTCAAGCTCGAGGCTTATTCGCAGAAAACTCTTCTCGACAAAACCTGTACCCTTGATGTTCCAGAGTCCGGCAACTTCATAATCTTCTGCAATAACAGACTGACAGCACAACACAACCATTGCACAGGCCAGCAGAATTTTCTTCACGGTCATTGAGTTTTGCTCTCTCCTTCCGTCCTTATCCTGTTAATCATTCCGGCCAAGTACCCGGCTCCAAATCCATTGTCGATGTTCACGACGCTTACACCGCTTGCGCACGAATTGAGCATAGCCAGCAGAGCAGACACTCCTCCGAACGACGCACCATACCCTACGCTTGTAGGGACGGCAATAACCGGACAATCCGCGAGACCTCCGAGAACGCTGGCGAGTGCTCCTTCCATTCCTGCAACGGCAATAATCACGCTGGCACTCATAATTTCGTCGATATGTGCCAAGACTCTGTGAAGCCCTGCAACTCCAACGTCATAGAGTCTCTTTACGCGATTCCCGAGAACTTCTGCGGTGAGTGCTGCTTCTTCTGCGACTGGAATATCGCTTGTCCCTCCGCTTGCCACCACAATAAAGCTCTGTCCTTCTGGTTCGGGAATGCTGCCCGCAACTCCGGCTTGGGCTTCCGGATAATAATTCACTTCGCACCCAAGACGGCCAAGTTCTGCGTATGCTTCCGGTGAAAGCCTCGTTATGAGAATAGCCTTCTGGTGATGTGAACGCATTACGTTGATGATTGCGGCGATCTGTTCGGGAGTTTTGCCTGCACCGTAAATCACTTCGGAGACACCTTGCCGCAATTTCCTGTGCAGGTCTACTTTGGCAAAGCCTATATCCTCAAACGGAGCTTCTTTCAGTTTGAGGTATGCTTCATCTATAGTTATTGTGTCATTCTTGAAGTCGTGAAGTATCTGCTTTATTTCATTCATGAAAAATTTTTCTCACCTCTGGGTAGTGCAAATGATAACACACCCAAAAAACTTAATACACCGGCCCGAAATAAGTCTCGTCCTGTTTGACTCGTTCCCTGTAGAAAATTACCTGTTTGACGACGGCCATGCTTGGCCCTTGCCGCAATTTTTCCTTCATCTCGTTGACGCATTCAGGCACTCCCTGAAACACTACTTCGACGCGTCCGTCAGGCAAATTCTCAACGCTTCCGGTCAAACCTAATCTTTCTGCGTGCTCGAACGCCCAGTAGCGATAGCCCACATGCTGAACCCTTCCTGATACTAGAGCGCGTACTCTGATGTAATTACTCTTGTCGTCATAATTCATTGCCATACCCCCGAATCTATTAGCTGGCTCGTAACTTTTCCTGCCCAGTCCTGATTGCTTGCTGGTGATGCCGGACTGGGATGCAATATCCTCACAATCTTCACACCCTTCAAGGCTTCCTGTGCTCTCTTCTCCGCAAAAGCCCCAACACCTACGACAACTTCAGGCTTAAGTTCAGCTATTACTTGCCTCAAGCATTCATCACACAATGCAAAGAGTTTTTCCCTGTCAGGTTTTGCCAGTTTGTCGGGAGTGAGGTTGCCTGCTCTGCCGTCAGGACTTTTCTTCAGGAACAGGAGCGGGCAGTAATTCAGGACGATATGTTCTCTGAAGAAATTTTCTGCTGTGCCGAAACGATCTCTGAAAAGTCCCCAGAGTCTTTTTCCGCTGACTTCTGAACGAGAGCACTCTAAACCTTTCACAGGATAAGCAGGATGTGTATTTTCAGGTGGTGTAATGCTGATTTTGTGGATGCCGAGAAAATTTCTGACTGCTCCGACTTCGCCGAAAGGGACTCCTGTTTGGGTCATTCCCCACGGTCCTGGATTCATGCCCAGAAAGACGACGCGGGGATTATCCGGACACATAGCGGTGTATTGTGAGAAGCCGTGCCAGGCGTAACGCAGAGGATTATATGTGCGTGAAACAGGAGGCAGAAAGGTTAGGGTATCTGCCTTTTCGCGAAGATTCCTGTAAAGTTCAAGAAAGAGTGAATTAGTCATGATGAGCAATATTTTACACGGAAGAGGGGGCAAAAAAAATTCCCCCCCAGTTTTTCGTCTGGAGGTGTGCGCGGTTGGGGAAATTATATGTGGCAGACAGCCGCTACGCTTCCTCCAAATGGGAAAGAGACTGAAGGCACAAAGAACGCCTCGAGCGAATATATCTCTGTGAATATCCTATTCAGTCCGAAGCCTGGTATTCCTGAACCGCTCAGGTTGAATGCTCGTGCAAGTGCCATGAGCGGGAAGAGAAATGTATTTATGTATCCGGAATAATCTACGCTAAATCCATGCGAGGCAAGAAGCCCTGTAAGCATTTTCCTCGTGTAGCGTCTGTAATGTCCTAATTTCACGTCATGAGCACTGAACATCCACTGATATGCAGGAACTGTAATGAACATACACCCTCCGTGTGCAATATAAGGCTTCAGTGCTTCGAGTGCCAATCCTTCATCTGCTATATGTTCCAGTACATCGAACATGCAGATAAGGCTGAAAGTTTCCCTTTGAATTTCGTCAAGGCCATCGGGAAGCCAGCCTTTGACCTTAGTTATTGATGGAGTGCCCTGTATATTTTTGCGGGCATAGTCATCAAGTTCCATTGCTGTAACATGTCCGTATTTAGATAATATGCCCAAATTTGAGCCTGTTCCGCTGCCTATTTCCAGTATTCGGGAATTTTTGTGAAGGGATATTGCCTTGTGTTTGCGTATAATGCTGTCAATAACTCTGCGTTTTCCTTCAAACCACCAGTGTATATTTTGAGTAGTGAGCATCTCCTCAAAATCACTGCGGTTCATTGCGTGTTCTTTAGGGCATAGTTCGTCCTGATTCCTGAGTCCTGAGTCCTGAGTCCTGAGTCATGAGTCCTGAGTCCTGAGTCAATTATGATGCTCATTTCGGATTTGTCAACCTCTCTTTTATGGATTTGTGTAAATTATATCAGAGACTTTCCGCCTGTTGTATAATTCCTGCATTCATTACAAATTTATTGTTGGAGGTATGAATCTCTGAATGCCTTATAACTTTGCTGACATAGAATCCAAATGGCAGAAACGCTGGAATGAGTCTCACTGCTTCGAATCTCACACAGACCCAAGCCACGAAAAATTCTTCTGCCTCGAAATGTTCCCCTATCCTTCCGGTGCCCTCCACATGGGACATATCCGCAACTACTCAATCGGCGACGTGTTAGCCCGCTTCCTCCGCAAGAACGGCAGGAACGTCCTCTACACCATCGGCTTCGACTCATTCGGTATGCCCGCAGAAAATGCCGCCATAAAGTTCAAGACCAAGCCACACGACTGGACGCTCTCCAACATCGCCTACATGACCGAACAGCTAAAGCGCATGGGATACAGCTACGACTGGCGGCGTGAAGCTATCACCTGTCTTCCAGAATATTACCGGTGGAATCAGTGGATATTCCTCCAGATGTACAAGAAGGGCATCGTCTACCAGAAAGAAGCTCCCGTCAATTGGTGCGACACCTGCGGTACCGTCCTCGCCAACGAGCAGGTAGTTGACGGCGGATGCTGGAGGTGCGGAAGCCCTGTCCACAAAAAGAACCTTAAGCAGTGGTTCATCAAGATCACTGACTACGCACAGGAATTGCTTGACGACATCGAGAAGGATTTAGACGGCTGGCCAAGAAGAGTCAGAATCATGCAAACCAACTGGATCGGACGTTCTGAGGGAGCAAGACTGTCCTTCAAGATTCCTGAGCTTAACTATGAGCTTGAGGCATTCACCACACGTTTCGACACAATTTACGGCGTAACGTTCATTGCCCTTGCACCCGAACACGAACTCGTCAAGAAAATGCAGGCCGCAATGAACCCAGAAGATGCGGCCAAGCTCGCGGATTTCGTCAAGCAGGTATCCTCTCAGTCATCGATTGAACGTTCCGACGCAGGAGCGGAGAAACTCGGCTTTAAGACTCCATTTTTCGGCGTGAACCCTGTAACCGGCAAGCAAATACCTATATGGATTGCTAACTACATTCTGATTGATTACGGCACCGGCGCAATTATGGGAGTCCCTGCTCATGACTCGAGGGACTTCGACTTCGCCAGCAAATACGGCATTCAGATTATTCCTGTCATCAATCCCGAAGACGGCACAGTCTTAGACGGAGCAACTATGACCAAGTCCTTCGACGATGACGGAATAGTCTGCAACTCGGGACAGTTCAACGGAATGAAGACTGCCGACGCAATTCCTGCAATGATTGATTGGGGAGAGAAAGAAGGGTACTGCAAGCGCGAGGTCAACTTCAAGCTGAGGGACTGGCTCATCTCCCGTCAAAGATACTGGGGGACTCCGATTCCTTTCGTGTATTGCGACAAGTGCGGAGTCGTACCTGTCCCTGAAGACCAGCTCCCGGTAAAACTCCCTGAAGATGTCGAGGTTAAAGAGGTAGGACATTCTCCGCTGCTCGACCTGCCTGACTTCCTCAACACTACATGCCCTCACTGCGGAGGACCGGCGAGGCGCGAGGCTGACACTATGGATACGTTCTTCTGCTCGTCGTGGTATTTCGACAGGTATTGTTCGCCTGGCTGTGAGGACGCTCCGTTTAAGAAGGAAGATGTGGATTACTGGATGCCCGTTGACCAATATATAGGAGGGATTGAGCACGCGTGCCTTCACCTGATTTACGCCCGCTTCTTCGCTAAATTCCTGACCGATATAGGCCTCACAGAATACAGAGAGCCGTTTACCCGCCTTCTGACTCAGGGAATGGTCATCAAGGACGGCGCGAAAATGTCCAAGTCTCTCGGAAACACCGTAGACCCCACCGAAATGGTCAAGAAGTTCGGTGCAGACACAATCAGGCTGTTCATTCTGTTTGCCGCTCCGCCGAATAATGACCTTGAGTGGTCAGACAGAAACGTTGAGGGTGCTCACAGATTCCTTAATCGTGTTTGGCGTTACGTCGAGGAAAATTCGGATAGCCTCAGGAAATACGGCGCAAAGGTTATCCCGATGAATGAGCTGAAGGATTCTGCGTTGAGGGACCTCAAGCGCAAGATTCACACAACAATTCGGGACGTAACTCACGACATTTACGACGAAAAGCAGTTCAACACGGCAATAGCCCGCTTGATGGAACTGACCAACGCAATTTACGGAGTTAGCGGTGATTCTCCGGAAGCGTGGGAGCTTAAGCGTGAGGCAGTAGACGTTCTGCTGAACTGCTTATCCCCGTTCTGCCCGCACATCACAGAAGAACTCTGGGAGATGCTCGGCCACACGGATATGCTCTGCACTGAGGCTTGGCCGGTCGCCGACGAAGCATCGCTCACGAAGGACAGCGTAACGATTGTCGTGCAGGTCAACGGCAAAGTTCGCGGAAAATTCGAGCGTCCTGCGGGAATGAGCCGCGAGGAACTGCAGGCCGACATAATGAACGAAGCCTATATCGCCGAAAAGATTGCGGGCAAGGAAATTGTGAAGGTAATTATTGTGCCGGATAAGCTCGTGAACATTGTCGTTAAGGGTTAATTGCGTAACATCTATCTCCTGCTCAAAAAGGGCAGGGGATTTTTTTATTGCGATAGTATAATGTGATTCAAATTCCCAAATGCATAATGATAAAAGGAGGAGCTGCGAATGATTCGCAAAGGATTTACATTGATTGAGCTTCTTATTGTGATTGTCGTTATCGGAATTCTTACGGCAATGATGTATATGTCATCTTCAGAAGCAGTTACGACAGCCAATGCCACGAGGATTGTGAATGACCTTCGTATGCTTTCAACTGCAGCACAGCACTGGTATTTTGACAATGAAAGGGGCCTTCAATACGTAGGGAAGGACGGCTATCATTTCGTTATCGACGGCAAGGAAGTAAAACTTCATGATGCACTGCTCGCGAATGGTTATGGGGTGAAAAAATACATCAGCAATCAGAGCTTCCCGCTTAACACCGGCAAGAAGGACGATTACCAGAATATGTATGTAGCTGTTGGAGGATATTCTGTCTATCTAGGATTTGGAAACACTGTATGCTATGTTGTGTACAGAATTTCAGGAGATAACAAAATGAAAGATTATGCAAGACTCAGAGAAAAGCTCAAGGGCAGGAGAAACGCAGCAAAACTTGTTTATTATAATTACGGCAAGCAGACAGAAACCCCTTATAACGGAGAAAATTTTGTGTGCATTAGGGTATTCGCATTAGACACAGCAAAAATCAAGAGCAAATAATATAAAGGAGAGTTATGCCGCACATAACAGCAATCGGATACTCTGAATCGCAGAGAAGACAGCTCAGCGAAAAGCTCTCAGACCTCGCAAAAAAAGGCTGGCCTCTCTCTGGAAAATATGAAGCCCAGACTTTTCCGTCGTGGCAGGATCTCTTCAGCACGGTCATTCAGCCCGGACTTTTTGCTGAACGTGAAGCATTTGTGATTGAGGGGGCCGAATCTCTGGGAGCATTTCCCGAAAAACTCTCTTCCATCATCGAGGACGACAAGGCAGACACACAGATTATTCTAGTTTTCTCTGGCGACACCAAGACCCTGAAATCTATAGCTGAGTCAATTACGATCATCAAGCCCGAAGCACAAGTTCCGTTCTGGAAGCGTCAGGAGTGGCTGATGAACTTGGCCAAGTCCGCAAAAATAAAGATAGGGGCTGAAGCGGTGCAGCTACTCTGCGACAGCATAGAGTCTCAGGAGGAGTTACGTAATGAGCTGTCCAAGCTGGCGTTCTACACTGAAGGCCGGGAGATAGTAAGGGCAGATGTAGAGGCGTTGTCGTTCGATGAGGGCGGGCGTTCACTGGTTATGTTTCTGGACGGAATATGCGACCGCAAACCCGGGGATGTTGCGCGTGCGATGAAGTATCTGCGCGGAGATTCTATCCTGCCTGCACTCTCCGCAATCGTCAACAGGCTTCGGCCCGCGCTGATTCTCGCTGCTTTTCCTAAAAGTGTTCAGGAAGAAGCCCTCAAGGTGACGGACAATGATCCAGCCAGGAATAAACACGCTTTCGGAAAAGCCAGCAATGCCCTCAAGAATTATGGGGCTGAAGACATCAAACGCTTCATACTCGGAGCAATACGGCTGTCGTTTCTGGAGAAGACCGGCAGGGCTGAAGGCTGGGAAGGCTTCGAGACGATAATTTGGGAACTTATGATGAAACTTTAGGCAGGAGGAATTTTCGTGAAAAGTCTGATTTATGCTGTGATTGGTGTAATGGCTGTGTGTTCAGCGTCGTTTTCGGCGGAATACATCGGTGTAGTTTCGCCAGCGAGCTGCATCAACAGGGACGAGATCGAAGCCGCAATAAGGCTTCTGGAAGCACATGACTACAAGGTGAAATTGGGAGAGTATGTTTTCGCGGAGAACGGTTACTTGGCCGGGACAGACCAGCAGAGAGCCGACGACATAAACGCAATGTTCCGTGATGACGAGGTGAAAATGATTCTCTGTACACGCGGAGGTTATGGTGCGGCGAGAATACTTGACCTTCTGGATTACGAGATGATTGCGCAAAATCCCAAGCCGTTAATCGGTTACAGCGACATTACTGCCCTGCATATAGTTTTGGGCGAAAAATGCGGCCTGACTACGATTCACGGGCCTATGCTGCCGTCATTGCTGCGTCCTAATCTCGCTTCGGATTACACCGTCGAAAATTTCTTCAGGGGGATTGCCGGAGAATATCCATCTGGGGAAATTCCTATGCCTGAAGGAAAAACGCTCAAGGCAGTTGTTCCAGGCAGAGCAGAAGGAATAATCAGGGGCGGCAACCTCACACTGATAGCTTCTCTCGTGGGAACTCCGTATGAACTGAGAGGGGACGGTGCACTGTTATTTCTTGAGGAAGTCGGAGAAAAACCATACAGGATTGACCGAATGCTCAATCAGTTATGGCAGAGCGGGTTGTTCGACAGGGTAAACGGTATTCTGCTGGGAGATTTCGTGAACTGTGAAGCACCTGAAGGAGTGGCTGGAACTTTCAGCCTCGAAGATGTTCTGAAGCATTACGCCGAACTTTCGGGAAAGCCAGTGCTGAGTGGAATACCTGCCGGGCATGGAGAGTACAACATGTTTTTGCCGCTGGGAGTTTATGCCCGAATGGAAGCGTCCGAAGATGGAAGTGGAATGCTGGAGATTGATTAGCACGAATTTCTAGTATAATTATGCTGACTATAAACAAGGAGGTGTAAAGTCATGCAGGTAACATCGATGCTGTCAGCTGGTTATCTTGAGCCTATGATGCAGGGAACTTCGCGCGTTCAGTCTGCAAAAAAGACTCAGGAAGTAGACCAGTACAGGCAGGCCAAAGAACAGGAGATACTCGCCGAAGAACAGAATCTCAAGGCAAAACTCGGGAGCAGTGCAGAAGTTCACACGGTGTACCAGTACACAATCGGGACAGACGGCCGCAGGTATATCACCGGTGCGTCAATCACTATGAAGGGTACCGAAGAACAGTTGAACCGCGTGAACGGAGGAGTAGCCACTGAGGACATCAAGGCAAATCTTCAGGAGACTCGGGACAAGGAAGACCGCGAGTCCAAGAACAGCCATAGTATCATCAAGCAGGAGTCAGAAAAGCAGTCAGCCTCGCGCAAAGAAGACAGGGCTGACAACGAGAAGGAAGCCCAGATTCGTGAGCTGAAGAAGACCGAGCGTGAAGTTATCGCTCACGAGGCGGCACATCAGGCGGCGGCAGGAGAGTTCGGCGGAGCGGTAAGCTACACCTACACCGAAGGCCCGGACGGGAAACGCTACATCACCGGCGGAGAAGTTCCCATCAAGATGAAGCAGGGAGCAACTCCCGAAGAGACCGTGCGCAACATGCAGAAAGTGCAGGCGGCGGCAAATGCTCCGGCGGATCCGTCAGGGCAGGACAGGCAGGTTGCGGCTAAAGCTGCGGCAATTGCGGCGAAAGCCAGAGCACAGGAAGCAAGCGAGGACGACGAGGAAGACGAGGAGCGGGCTTCTACGGTAGCGAAGGGCACTCCGATTTTCGAGGGGGCTGACGACGAAGAACAGGATCCGGTAAAAAACGGTGTCGCCTCAGTTCTGGCAGAAGTGAAAGAATATCAGTTACAGGGACTTCTTCCCGCAGCATGACACAATGAGAAAGATAATTTTGTACGGATAAGAATCCTTCCGGTTTACCAAAAGCTCGCGCTTAACCGGGAGGATTTTTTTGTATAACAGGAGGTGCGCAATCAATGAGCGTATTTGACAGGATGCTAAACACTCAGGCCTTGATGTTCATCTATGTAGTTACGGGAATCATCATGGCCAAGACAAAAATACTCAAGCACGAAGGACGTTCCAGCTTCATCAATCTTCTTTTGGATATAACGCTTCCCTGCATGATTCTGAACTCGTTTAACGTGGACATAAACATTGAAGAGCTTATAGCCGCCGGAGAAATTATGGTTATCTCGTCAGTGTTGACGCTGATAGCGTGGTTGCTGTGCAAAGTTTTCTGGCGCAAAGAGCCTCCGAACCGCAGGGCAGTTCTGGATTTTGCGACCCTGTTCTCCAACGCAGGAAATGCCGGAATGCCGATTGTTGCGTCTGTCTTCGGTGCGCAGGGAGTGTTTTATGCGTCGTTCTATCTTTTGCCGGTGAGGGTGTTAATCTGGACGCTTGGGCTGTCTCTGTTTGTGAATGAGGGCAACGCTAAGGAAAGAATGATGATTCTGGCGAAGACTCCCAGTCTTGTTGTTGTGTTTATCGGGATTGCGCTAATGTTCATGCCGTTCAAGCTGCCAGGAGTTTTGAGTGTAGCGATAAAGAATATGGGAGATATGACCGGACCGCTGTCGATGATGATAATCGGTGCGGTACTTGGGGAGTCAGATATTCGCTCGGCGTTCGATATTGATGCGTTCAGACTGACGGCGGTAAGGCTTGGGGTTCTGCCAATAATCTACATGGTATTGCTGAGGCTTGCGGGAGTAGAGACGATATTGTGGCAGGTAGCGGTGGTGCTGACTGCGATGCCTGCGGCGGCGAACACGGAGATTATTGCGGAGATGTATGGCAAGGACTATCAGTTTGCGGCACGGTGTGTTGTTGTGTCGACGATCGTATCTCTGGTGAGCGTGCCGTTACTGACGCTATTATTTTAAGGAGGAGTTTTCATGAGAAGTAGGTTGTGGATTACGGTTGTTTGTCTGTTCCTGTCTTGCGGTGCTGCTTACGGCGAAGCTGTCATAGGCGAAGCTGCCTTTCCTGATGCAGTCTTCAGGGAATACGTCCGAGTCTTTGACGTGAACGGAGACGGAGAACTGAGCGATACTGAACTGGAGGCTGTGGCCAGCATTGACGTGCAAAACATGTCTATAACTTCGCTGAATGGGATTGAGTATTTCACGAAGCTTCATGAGCTGAACTGCAGGAACAACAACTTGCAGGCTCTCGATGTTTCTGGAAACTTAGCACTGACTATCCTACGATGCGATTATAATGGCTTGACTGATCTCAACGTAAGCAAGAATAGGGTTCTTGAGCTTCTTTCCTGCAGCGTCAACTATCTGGAGGCTCTCGACATTTCCAGCAACCAGGCACTGAATGTACTGTTTTGTGCTGACAATAAATTAAAAGCACTTAACGTTCAGGGAAATCCAAATATCACAAGATTCAATTGCGAAATTAACCGTCTGACCACCCTCGATGTCAGCTATAACGATGTCTTGATCTTCCTCCAATGCAGCGGCAATAACTTAACCACACTCAATGTTAGCAATAACCATCTACTAGAGATACTTGATTGTTCTTCCAACCAGTTGGATATTCTCGATGTTTCCGGCATTCAGGCATTGACAGAGCTATATTGCCACAGTAATGACTTGACTGCCCTTGATGTAGGCAACAACCCTGCACTAGAAATCCTTTCTTGTGGATGCAATCATTTGGGCATTCTCGATGTTTCCAGAAATCAGACACTAACCAAGTTATACTGCCGTAGCAATGACTTGATCGTTCTTGATGTCAGCAACAATGAGGCATTGACCTCACTCGAATGCGGCAAAAATAGCTTAACCGTTCTTGATGTGCGCAATAACCGTGCTCTAACAGAGCTATCCTGTGGTTACAACCCGCTTAGTGCTCTCGATGTTTCCAGTAATTCGGCACTAACCGAGCTACGTTGCTACAGCACTGACTTAACCGCCCTCGATGTCAGCCATAACGAGGCATTGACCTTTCTCCAATGCGGCAAAAATAGCTTGACTGCTATCAACGTCAGTAATAATCAAGCACTTAACGAACTAGCCTGCAGCTTCAACCAGCTGGGCACGCTAGATGTTTCCAGAAATCAGGCACTGACCAAGCTATACTGCTACAGCACTGACTTAACTGCCATCGATGTCAGCAACAACCCTGCACTAGAAATCCTTTCTTGCAGCTTCAACAAGTTGGGTACGCTAGATGTTTCCAGAAATCAGGCACTAACCGAACTATACTGCTACAGTGCTGACTTAACTGCCCTCGATGTCAGCAACAACCCTGCACTAGAAATCCTTTCTTGTGGATACAATCATCTGGGCATTCTCAACGTTTCCAGCAATCAGTTACTTACCGGGCTATACTGCTACAACACTGACTTAACCGCCCTCGATGTTAGCAATAACCCTGCACTTGTGGCTCTCTTCTGCTACGACAACGAGATTGCGGAAATCGATACCTCTGGCAACCCCAAACTTCATACTTTCCTGCGCAAACAACCAGCTCAAGGATTTGGACGTTACTCATAATCCGTCCCTCTTCTCTCTGGAGTTCAGCGGAAACTATCTCACAGGTATTGATCTAACGCAGAACAAAATCCTGAACCACCTTCACTGCAGGGTTACCTACCTTAAGGAGCTTGACCTCTCGAGAAACCTGTTTCTAAAAGTCCTCAACTGTTCGAGCACGGACATCAAGGCCCTCGACCTCAGCCACAATTCCCAACTGCGAGTCCTCAGCTGTGATGGCTTGATGCTCTCCTCAATTCTCAGCGTTGACGTTTCCGGGCGTGAAGATTATCCCTACAAAATTAACCTCAATGAATACTTGGAAGGCAACTACAATATCAACTTTTTGGGTGCATTCGACAAAAACTTTGGGCCTATAGGATGTACAATCGACGACGAATTCAACGGCACAATATATTGCGCGTCCAGCCCTGTTTATGCTTCCTACAGCTATCCGACCGGTTACACAGGCGAGGCAGAAATTCAGGACAGCATTGTTGTCATCCTGCACATTCCGACGCGGAGCTGGATATACCTTCCCCGAGTTGAGCCTGAGGTAAAAGACCCCTCCGACGATATGCGTGTAGCGGGCAGCGAAAACTCATCCGTAGAGATTGAGCGGGGCAAAGTCTACCAGAGAGATAACAGCGAGTTCATACCTATGGCAATAACGCCAGGTTCAGAAGAGGTGCAGGCATCCGGAGGCAGTTCCGGCGGGTGCAATTCAGGACTTGGGATTCTGGCAGTCCTCGCTTTGATTTTCGGGAAGAAACGCAAATTTCTTGTGATATGCCTCATTATTGCAATCGCCTCCAGTGTTCAGGCAAACATCAGGGCTTCGGATTATGTATTGCCAATCCAAATTGATAGATATACTCCGGCAGGAACTTGGACAACAGATTTCGAGATGTCTCCTGCTCTTGTTGGTGCAGTCGCAGAAAAAGCAGGAGTCAGTGCCGAAAATGTGCACTCATATTCCGAGATAATCTCGGCTGGAACATGGAACTTCAGGGCACAGGACATAGCCTACCTCGCCAACAACGGAATGTATGGAGGAGTGCTTCTTCCTGTTGCAGAACCGGTCGAAAGCAATGATGTATACGTCATCAAGTGCACGTTCAGCAATGATATTCAGCCTGGCGAACTCATTGCAGGGATCAGTGCTACACAAGTAGATGCTTTATCTGGAAAATCATACCCTGATGAGACGAAATCCTACCTGACCAGTTGCAGCGCATTCGACGAAAATTTCCGTGAGGTTGATTCTGTCCCGCAAAGTAGAACTATATATCTTGCTGTATTTATCCTTCACACAAACACAGGCATACTTTCCATAGTGAGGGGCAGATACGTTGAGGAGGAAGACCCTCTGCTGCGTCTTGACGATGATGTTGCTCAGAGCATAGCTGATGAACTAGGGATAGCCAGCTCTGACCTGAAATACCTTACCCGCGCGAATTTCGGTCTGCCAGTCGAAGCAACAGAGGCCATGAAGATTTACGTCAAGAGCGACGACCACGAAATTATTGCAGACCTTCCGACAATCAGCGTTGATGAGGAAGGGATATACGTTGTGCCGATGACTCTTTCCTATGATGTGTGGGAGATGCTCAAGGACCAGGACATCAGCGAGTACAAATTCTATGCCCTTAATGACTCAGATTTGGGCAGCGGACAAATGCGCACCGCGTTCATCAACGGACTGCTAGGTACATGGGAAATATTCAGCATGACCGGCGAAAAACTGGAGAAGTTCGGTGTGCGTGAGTTCCTGATGGTTGGATTCCTGGAGGCAGGAAAACCCTTCAGCCTCTATTTGGGAAAATTGCTGCTCGCTCTGCTGATGGGAGGGTGCACTTCCGGATTCGCTGGAGCGACTCTTGTGGTAGTATTCTTGTCTCTGACAATTTTCATCAGGAGGAATACACCAGTTGACCGACGCAATAACCATCAGGGGCGCAAGAGAACATAACCTCAAAAATATTAACCTGGACCTTCCGCGCGGAAAGTTAATCGTAATTACCGGGCCTTCAGGTTCAGGAAAATCATCATTGGCATTCGACACACTTTACGCTGAGGGACAAAGAAGATACGTCGAGAGTCTCTCAGCATATGCCCGCCAGTTCTTGGGAGTCCAGAAGAAGCCGGACGTTGATGAAATTTCCGGCCTCTCTCCAGCAATCTCCATTGAGCAGAAAGGCACAGGCCACAACCCCCGCTCAACTGTCGGAACTGTTACGGAAATTTACGACTACTTCAGGCTGTTATTCGGCAGAATCGGAATCCCTCATTGCCCGAAATGCGGAAAGCCTGTGCAGAGACACTCTATCGACGAAATTCTGGGCTACATTCTGGAACATGAGGACGGGTTGCGCGTAGAGATTCTTTCTCCGCTCGTAAGGGGCAAAAAGGGTGAGTTCAAAAACCTCTTCAGCAAAACCAGAGAGCAGGGATATACCAGAGCCAGAGTTGACGGAACGACATACTACCTCGAAGAAGAAATCTCCATAGACAAGAACAAACGCCACACCATCGAGATCGTGATAGACAGGCTCAAAATCGCTCAGGACAAACGCTCAAGACTAGCCGAGAGCGTGGAGTCTGCGTTGAAACTTTCGGACGGCTACGTGCTTATCGCCCCCGAAGGCAGGGACGAATACACGATGACCGAGAACTACTCATGCCCTGACTGCGAAATATCCATGCCTGAAATTGAGCCTGCATTGTTCTCGTTCAACGTCCCGAAGGGAGCGTGTCCGGACTGCGGAGGACTGGGAAGCCACGAGCATTTTTCGCGCGACCTTACGATTGACCCGGAACGTTCGGTGCTGGACGGCGCAATAATAGCTTTCCGCACACGTCCGTACATGATGGAAAAACTGAAGCTGTTTGCGCAAAAACACGGCTGGGACTTGGCCGTACCCTACAAGGAATTAGCCCCAGACGTTCAAGACTTCATATGGAACGGCAGCGGCGACGAAAAAGTCCCTATGATATTTGACGAGAAGGGAATTGCACGCAGTTACATGGGGCGTTATGAGGGTGTCGCCAACTGGCTTGAACATCATGCGCAGATAAGCGAGAACGAAACCTTTTTAGAGGAGGTAGCGTCTTACCGTGAGGAGGACGTGTGCAAAACCTGCGGAGGGTTGCGATTGCGGCAGGAAGCCCTCAACGTCAAAGTGTCTGGCTATGGCATCGGAGACCTCCTCACCATGCCCGTCGAAAAACTCCTAACAGTCATGAAGTCCCTAACTCTCACGAAAGGTGAAACGGCAATTATCGGCCAAGTGATGAGCGAAATCCTCAAGAGGCTGGAGTTCCTTGTTGACGTTGGCGTTGGGTATCTGTCGCTGTTGCGCAGGGCAGACACTCTTTCGGGCGGCGAGACCCAGAGAATCAGACTCGCAACACAGATCGGCTCGAACTTGAGCGGAGTCCTTTACGTCCTCGATGAGCCGACGATAGGGCTGCACTCGCGCGACACGGAGAAGCTGATACGCTCCTTGAAGTCAATCCGCGAACTTGGGAACACCGTAGTAGTTGTTGAGCACGACAGGGAGACTATGCAGGCCGCAGATGAGCTAATCGAGCTTGGCCCGGAAGCCGGAGAGAACGGCGGCGAGATTCTGTACGCCGGGAGCTACGACGAAGTGCTGAAGACTGACGGACAGACAGCCAGATATTTGCGCGGCGAAGCCTCCGGAATCGTAAGGAAGGAGTCGCGCCGCAAACCTTCGGGATGGTTCACGGTGAAGGGAGCAGCTCACAACAACCTCAAGAATATTGACGTGAAGATTCCTGCGGGAGTGTTTACGTGCATTTCGGGAGTGTCAGGCTCAGGAAAAAGCTCGCTGGTCTATGATGTGCTGTACAAGGGAATGCGCAGAATGCTTGACCTGGATTATCGGGAGCGTCCCGGAAAATTCCGTGCAATCGAGGGAGCGGAAGCCTTCGACAATATTGTTCTGGTTGACCAGTCGCCAATCGGGAGGACTCCGCGCTCGAACCCGGCAACATACACGGGGCTGTTCTCGCTGATCCGTGAGTTCTTCGCACAATTGCCGGAGTCCAGAGTCAGGGGCTACAACGCAGGAAGATTCAGCTTCAACGTCAAGGGCGGCCGCTGTGAGGCGTGCGGAGGAGCGGGAAGCGTGAAGACCTCGATGCTGTTCCTGCCGGACATATATTCTGACTGCGAAGTGTGCAAGGGATCGCGCTACAACCACGAGACTCTGGAGGTTCGCTTCAAGGGAAAAAATATCGCTGAAGTTTTGGCAATGACGGTCGATGAAGCAGGAGAGTTTTTCGCGGAGATTCCGAAGATTGCGGGCAAACTGAAGGTGATTCAGGACGCAGGATTAGGGTATATTCAGCTTGGGCAGTCCGCGCTGACATTGTCGGGCGGTGAGGCTCAGAGGGTGAAGCTGGCTAAGGAACTGTCCAAGAAATTTGGGGGAAGGACGCTGTATCTGCTGGATGAGCCGACGACTGGGCTGTACTACACGGACGTGAAGAAGCTGCTGCAGATTGTGCACAGGATGATCGACAAGAACGGGTGCACGGTGATATTCATTGAGCATAATCTTGATGTGCTGATGTCTGCGGACTACATAATAGACCTGGGACCGGATGGCGGCGAGGCAGGAGGAAAAATAGTAACCTGCGGTACACCTGAAGAGGTCATCAAAAGCGGGAAAGGGTATACGTCAAAATTTCTGTCAGGATACGTCATGCAAGCCGGAAACTCTGTGCTAGAATGAACGCAATCCATCAATCAATTTCTCAGGAGGTAATGAAATGAAAAAGTTAGTTGTTTTCCTTCTCGCAGTGTGCCTTATGGCCGGAAGCGCGTACTCAGCTGACCGCAACATAATAGGCCACTTGTCCAAGCTGAACATGACTCCCGAAGAGTTCATGCAGTTCAACGACTCCAATGTTGCACAGGGAAAAATTGCTGTCTTTACCGGCGGCGGAGACCCCAGCATACAGTACAAGCACGTGTTCTATGATTCTCTGCTGTCAATGCAGATGGCATTGAATGCCGGTGAAGTCGATGCAATCTCCCTGCCTGAAGCGGTCGGCGAATATTTCCTCAACGTCAACGACGGCTACAAGATAGTATCAATCGTTCGCACCCTGCCTTCATCGCTGTCATTCGGCTTCCGCGCAAACGATGACCCTGCACTCCGCAACAGGTTCAACGAAGCTCTGCTCTCAATGAAGGCTGACGGTACGCTGGCAATCCTCAGGGCAAAGTACATCGACGAGCCTGGACTCGATGAGCCTGAACCCGTGAAGTTCGACGTTTACGAGAATATTGACACAAAGATTAAGGTAGCAGTTACGGGCGACCTTCCTCCAATAGACTTTGTAGCTGCTGACGGAAAGCCTGCAGGTTTCAACACTGCTGTACTCGCAGAAATTGCTCGTCGTCTGAAGGTGAACATCGAGCTTGTGAACATAGACTCGGGTGCTCGTGCGGCGGCTTTGGCATCCGGGAGAGCTGATGCGGTTTTCTGGTTCCAGTTCCAGAAGGGAGCGGAGAAACAGGCAGATATTCCCGAAGGTATAACGCTGTCAGAATCATATTACGGCTGGAACGAAGTCCTTAACATCGGAAAGAAGTAATAATTTCGAAATCACCGCCCTCCTGAGAAATCGGGAGGGTTTTTGCTATACTATTGCGCATCTCACAGCAAACAATTTACAGGAGGCTCAAAATTTATGGCAGATTATGAAGTCGCTGACATTGAGTTAGCACAGCGCGGACAGAACAAAATCGATTGGGCGTGGCAGTACATGCCCTCCCTTCAGTTCCTCTACAACAAATACCGCAACGACCAGCCCTTCAAGGGTGCAGTCATCGCCGCCTGCCTTCACCTCGAGGCCAAGACCGCCAATCTCCTAATCACCCTTAAGAAGTTAGGTGCACGTGTCGCCGCCTGCGGAAGCAACCCTCTTTCAACGCAGGACGACATCTGCGCGGCCCTCGCAAAGAACGGCGTACATGTCTACAGCCGTCGCGGCATGTCCACCGACGAATACTTCTCGAACGTCCGCAAAGTTCTCAACTACAAGCCCAACGTCATCATCGACGACGGTGCGGATCTGGTCGCCACTGTCCACACCGAAATGCAGGACTTAATCCCGAACATTCTCGGCAGTTCTGAGGAGACCACTTCCGGCGTAAAACGCTTAAAGGCTATGGCGAATCAGGGAGTCCTGAAATTCCCGGTGATTGACGTGAACGACGCACTCAGCAAATACCTGTTCGACAACCGTTACGGCACCGGCCAGTCTGTCTGGGACGGCTTCATTCGCACCACAAACATGATAGTTGCCGGAAAGACCGTCGTAGTTGTGGGTTACGGCTGGTGCGGTCGCGGAGTCGCAATGCGCGCTCAGGGAATGGGTGCACACGTTATTGTTACGGAGATTGACCCGCACAAAGCATGTGAGGCATTGATGGACGGTTTTCGGGTGATGAGCATGGAGAAGGCCGCAAGTCTGGGCGATGTATTCCTGACGCTGACGGGCAACATCCGAGTGATTCGCCGCGAACACTTCGAGCGCATGAAGAACGGTGCAGTTCTCGGCAACGCCGGACATTTCGACGTAGAGATCAGCAAGCCGGACCTTCAGGCACTCGCTGACCACGTGGAACACCTGCGCGACAACATAGATACTTACGTCATGAAGGACGGCAGGCGCATAAACCTTCTGGGTGAAGGACGGCTCACTAACCTTGCCTGTGCTGACGGACACCCCATCGAGATTATGGACTTGAGTTTTTCGCTTCAGCTGGAGTCCGCCCTGCACGTCTACACCCACAAACTCGAGGCAGGAATTTATCCTGTTCCGTACGAGACTGACCGCGCAGTGATGGAGTCAAAACTTGCGGCACTGGGCATCGAGATTGACACGATGACTCCGGAACAGACCGAATACATGAAGAGCTGGCAGGAGTAGGAGGCTGAAAGAATGGCTACACTCTTCAAGGACGTATATATTCTTGACGGCTCGCGGGCAAAGGCAGAACGCGTTCACCTTCTTGTGTCGAAAGGCAGAATAGAGCAGATTATCAACGCTTCGCAGACCCCGCCGACCGCCGACAAAATAGTTTCAGGGCGCGGGCACATGGCCGTCATTCCCGGCTTCGTGAACGCTCACACTCACGCCGCAATGACCCTCTTGCGCGGACTGGGCGAAGAGTCGCCGCTGATGGAGTGGCTGCAGACCAAAATCTGGCCCGTTGAGGAGAAGCTCACCCCCGAATATATCTACTGGGGCACGCTTGGCGCAATGCTCGAGATGCTCTCGACAGGCACAACGTGTTTCGCGGATATGTACTTCGAGATGGACAGGGTTGCGGAGGCAGTGCTCGGTGCAGGAATGAGGGCGGCATTGTGCAGAGGGATAACCGCAGGTGAGCCGGGCAAGATAGAGCGTTCGCTCGCCAATAACCTCGAAATCGCGAAGAACTATCACGGGCGCGAGGGCCTAATCACCGTACAGCTTGGGCCTCATGCTCCGTACACCGTCCCGATGGAATACATGAAGATGATTACGGAGTCGGCGAGGGCTAACGGACTCGGAGTGCACTTCCATTTTCTGGAGACACAGGGAGAACTCGACAACTTGGGCATGTCCGCAGAACAGTACCTCAACGATTCCGGACTCCTCAACACTCCGTACACTGTCCTTGCTCATGCTGTGTTCCTCGATCCGTCAATCGCTCTGCCTGACAATGTTACGCTGGTACACAACCCGTGCAGCAACCTAAAGCTCGGAAGCGGGATTATGCCCCTCACAGAATGGCTCGACAATGGAGCAAACGTTGCACTCGGAACTGACGGAGCATCGAGCAACAACAGGCTCGACATGTGGGAGGAAATGCGGACTGCCGCGCTTCTGCACAAGGGTGCGACGAAAGACCCTGTTTGTGTCTCGGCTCTGGATGTGCTGAGAATGGCTACGTATGAGGGTGCCCGTGCTTTCGGCTTCTCGCAGAAGGGAATGATTCGTGAGGGATGGTTTGCTGATCTGGTGCTGGTGAACCTCGACAAGCCTCACTACATTGGCGTGAACGAGGAGAATTTGGCGGCCTATCTGGTTTACGCGGGAAGTTCTGCTGACGTTGCGGGAACTATGGTCAATGGCCGGTGGCTGTATCGTAACGGCGAATACCCTACGCTTGACGCTGAGGAGATTGTCGCGAAAGCCCGTGAAGCCCGAGCGGCGATAACGGACTAGGGGACTAGGGG
>JAFSSM010000060.1 GCA_017451025.1 Synergistaceae bacterium
GACGGCAAAGAGACATTTTACGCTCACCTGCTGGCTGAATACGGCATCACTGAGTAGCCGACACACTATCACCACAATACTCTCTGTCACTCAGCAGTGATTCTCAGACGGTCTGTGAGGCAAAATCCACCAGTCTTACAGGCCGTTTTTGTGTCCAGCGTGCTAATATGTCCATATCCCCAAAAAAGGAGGCATACGTTCATGAGGCTCGATAAGTTCCTCAAGCTCGCAAGACTCGTCAAACGCAGAACCGCAGCTCAAGAAATGATCGATCTCGGCGCAGTCAGAATCAACGCCAGACCATGCAAACCATCAAGCGAAGTCCGCGAAAATGACACCATCGAAATCGCATACATCAACCGCGTCCTCAAGGTTAAAGTCCTGTGTGCAGATGAAGCTATTCTCAGAAGGCCTAAAACCATTTCTTGGGAACAGCTCGATGAAAGACCCGTCAAACCAGACGAAAAACCTTTTTAGCTGTTACCCTGTGCTATAATGTATAAAATCCCAACTATTGAGCAATTTTCAATGTCATGCATGAAGTTCCGGTAAAGCTGCTCAATCTTGCAGTGTGGAAACAAATACCTGTGTGACGCAGGAAATTAATACCTGTGGAAATAACAGCATACACCAAAATTCACGGTGCTGTTCCACCAAAACAGGAAGCCGCTAATTCCGTGAGGTGCGGCAGTTCATAAGCAGCGGACTGGTACGGGAAAACCCCAGATGCTTTTGCTTGGGACACAAATGCTTGTGCTTGGGATACAGTGCAGTACGTCTCTCCAGAACAGAGAGCGAAGAGTCTTGCGGAGGCTGATGCTGCTGCATAAATGCCTAAGGGTAATTGTGCAGGTGTTCGCCAATGAAGCAAGAAGCCCAATCTGAACATTGGGTAGTTCACGTTTTGGTAGTTCACCTTAGACCAAATATTTTTACAGGAGGAAATTTTTCATGGCATCAATTATTGGAGTTCACGGCCGCGAAATTCTTGACTCAAGAGGCAATCCTACGGTTGAAGTCGACGTTTACCTCGAAGACGGTTCTATGGGCCGCGCTGCAGTACCTTCAGGAGCATCAACAGGCGTTCATGAGGCTCTGGAGCTCCGCGACAAAGAAGCACGTTACGGCGGAAAAGGCACACAGAAAGCTGTCGACAACGTCAACGAGAAAATCGCTCCCGAAATTCTCGGCATGGACTCGGACGACCAGGGTTCACTCGACCGCGCAATGATCGCCCTCGACGGCACAGAAGGCAAGTCTAGTCTCGGCGCGAACGCTATTCTCGGAGTCTCACTCGCGAACGCAAGAGCAGCAGCTCAGTCACACGGCCTCGAACTCTACCAGTGGTTAGGCGGCATCGGCGGCGCATTGCTCCCCACACCCATGATGAACGTCATCAACGGCGGTGCACACGCGGACTCCACAGTCGATTTTCAGGAGTTCATGATCGTCCCGCATAATGCCCCGTGTTTCCGTGAGGCGTTACGTATGGGCGCAGAGGTCTATCACGCACTCAAGTCATGCGTAAAGGCTCGCAAGTACTCCACAGGCGTAGGCGATGAAGGCGGATTCGCTCCTGACCTCAAGGATAACCGTGAGGCTCTTGATCTGCTCATGGAGGCCATCAACAAAGCAGGCTACACGCCCGGAAAAGATGTCAGTTTCGCGCTGGATGTAGCTTCGTCTGAGTTCTTCGACACCGAGAAAAACAAGTACGTCTTCACGAAGAGCGGCGGTGCTGAGTACACTTCGGGTGAGCTCGTGAAAATGTATGAGGACCTCGCGGCAAATTACCCGCTAATCTCCATCGAGGACGGCTGCGCTGAGGACGACTGGGAAGGCTGGGCGGCACTTACGGCAGCACTCGGCGGAAAGATTCAGCTCGTGGGTGATGACCTGTTCGTGACGAACCCCAAGATTCTGGAGCGCGGTATCAGTGAGAAGATCGCTAATGCAGTTCTCGTGAAGCTCAACCAGATCGGAACAGTCACCGAGACTCTTCAGGTCATCCAGATGGCAAACGATGCGGGCTATGCAGCGGTAGTGTCACACCGTTCGGGCGAGACTGCGGACACGTTCATTTCGGACCTTGCTGTTGCGACAAGGGCAGGCCAGATCAAGACAGGCAGCATTGCTCGTACGGACAGAATCGCGAAGTACAACCAGCTCATCAGAATCGAGGAAGAACTCGGAGACACGGCCAAGTATGCAGGTCTCAAGAGATACTCACCGATGTGGAAGAAGTAGGCGGCAAGAATGGCATTTGCAGACCCGGATATGATTTTAGAGCAGGCGGGAGTCAAGCGCGTAATTTCAACCGATAAAGCTCCTGCCGCTATCGGGCCTTATTCTCAGGCAATACAGGCGGGAGATTTTCTGTATGTGTCCGGACAGATTCCGGTAGACCCAGCAACTGGGAACATACCCGCAGAGATTCAGGCTCAGGCAAAACAGGTACTTGAGAACCTCAAAGCGATAGTTACTGCGGCGGGATATGCGATGTCTGACGTGGTGAAGACTACGGTTTTTGCGGCGGACATTGCGAACTTTGCGGCAGTGAACGAAATATATGCGGAGTACTTCAGGAGTGAGGCACCGGCGAGGTCTTTTGTGGCAGTGAAGGACCTTCCGAAGGGTGTCGGGCTTGAGATTGAGGCCGTTGCTTGGAGAAAAAGGCAGTAATTTTTTGGAGGTAACTTTTTAGACATGGCAGAAACTACTACAGCAGTATCACCGTGCGGAGGATCAGCACCATCATCCACCGGC
>JAFSSM010000061.1 GCA_017451025.1 Synergistaceae bacterium
ATGAGGCTAGATAAATTCCTCAAGCTCGCCAGACTCGTCAAACGCCGTACTGCCGCTCAAGAAATGATCGAACTCGGTGCTGTCCGAATCAACAGCAGAGAGTGCAAACCCTCAAGCGAAGTCCGCGAAAATGACACCATAGAAATAGCATACATCAATAGAGTCCTGAAAGTTAGAGTGCTATGTGCAGACGAGGCTATACTCCGACGGCCTAAGACTATTTCTTGGGAACAGCTCGACGAAAGACCTGTTAAACCCGATGAAAAACCCTTTTGACTTAATTTCGCTGTGCTATAATTCTCACAATATCCCAACAATTGAGAATATGGAATACCTTTGCGGAGTTCCAGCAATGTTGTGTTAATGCAATCAGCACTAAATACCTGTGTGACGCAGGGAGTTTATGCCTGTTCAGATGGCAATGTGCATTTTCCAGAAAAACTAGTGCAGCCTCATCAAGACAGGAAGCCGCAATAAACCGTGAGGGCGGCAGTTCACACAAAAGCGCATATCCATAATTTTTTACAGGAGGAATTTTTTCATGGCATCAATTATTGGAGTTCATGGCCGCGAAATTCTTGATTCAAGAGGCAATCCCACAGTTGAAGTTGATGTGTATCTTGAAGACGGTTCTATGGGCCGCGCTGCAGTACCTTCAGGAGCATCAACAGGCGTTCACGAGGCATTAGAGCTTCGCGACAAAGAAGCACGTTACGGCGGAAAAGGCACTCAGAAAGCAGTCGATAACGTCAACGAGAAAATAGCACCCGAAATTCTCGGCATGGACGCAGACGATCAGGGATCACTTGACCGCGCAATGATCGCCCTCGACGGCACAGAAGGCAAGTCCAAACTCGGCGCAAACGCAATTCTCGGCGTATCACTCGCCAACGCAAGAGCAGCTGCCCAGAGTCACGGACTTGAGCTTTACCAGTGGTTAGGCGGCATAGGCGGCGCATTACTTCCCACTCCTATGATGAACGTAATCAACGGTGGCGCACACGCAGACTCAACAGTCGACTTCCAGGAATTTATGATCGTTCCGCACAATGCTCCGTGCTTCCGTGAGGCTCTCAGGATGGGCGCAGAGGTCTATCACGCTCTGAAGTCCTGCGTAAAGGCCCGCAAGTACTCCACAGGTGTTGGCGATGAAGGCGGATTTGCTCCTGACCTCAAGGACAACAGGGAAGCTCTGGATCTCCTTATGGAGGCCATCAACAAAGCAGGCTACACTCCCGGAAAAGATGTCAGCTTCGCACTGGACGTAGCATCTTCGGAGTTCTTCGACACAGAGAAAAACAAGTACGTGTTCACGAAGAGCGGCGGTGCTGAATACACATCAGGCGAACTCGTCAAAATGTATGAGGACCTCGCAGCAAATTATCCGTTAATCTCCATCGAGGACGGCTGCGCTGAAGACGACTGGGAAGGCTGGGCAGCACTTACTGCGGCTCTCGGCGGAAAGATTCAGCTTGTCGGTGATGACCTTTTCGTTACGAACCCGAAGATTCTTGAGCGCGGTATCACTGAGAAGATCGCTAATGCAGTTCTCGTGAAGCTGAATCAGATCGGAACAGTAACAGAGACATTGCAGGTTATCCAGATGGCGAATGACGCAGGCTATGCAGCAGTAGTCTCTCACCGTTCAGGCGAAACTGCGGACACGTTCATTTCGGATCTTGCTGTTGCGACCCGTGCAGGCCAGATTAAGACAGGCAGCATTGCTCGTACAGACAGAATCGCGAAGTACAACCAGTTAATCAGAATCGAGGAAGAACTCGGAGACACAGCAAAGTATGCAGGTCTCAAGAGATATTCCCCAATGTGGAAAAAGTAGGCGGCAACAATGGCATTTGCAGACCCGGAAATAATTTTAGAGCAGGCGGGAGTCAAAAGGGTAATAGCTACCGATAAAGCTCCTGCCGCTATCGGGCCTTATTCTCAGGCAATACAGGCGGGAGATTTTCTGTATGTGTCCGGACAGATTCCGGTAGACCCCGCAACAGGAAATATTCCGGCAGAGATTCAGGCTCAGGCAAAGCAGGTACTCGAAAACCTCAAGGCTATAGTTACTGCAGCGGGATATGCGCTTAGTGACGTTGTGAAGACTACAGTTTTTGCGGCGGACATTGCGAACTTCGCGGCAGTCAACGAAATCTATGCGGAGTACTTCAGGAGTGAGGCACCTGCTAGGTCGTTCGTGGCAGTGAAGGATCTTCCGAAGGGTGTCGGGCTTGAGATTGAGGCCGTTGCTTGGAGAAAAAGGCAGTAATTTTTTGGAGGTAACTTTTTAGACATGGCAGAAACTACTACAGCAGTATCACCGTGCGGAGGATCAGCACCATCATCCACCGGC
>JAFSSM010000062.1 GCA_017451025.1 Synergistaceae bacterium
ACTGTCCAGCCGTTAGCCCCGACACGAACGTCCTCGCGCCCGGACATAATCATAGGCTCAATAGCTATCGTCATTCCAGCTTTGAGCGTCATTCCCTGCCCTGCTCTGCCGTAATTCGGGATCTGCGGAGCTTCATGCATTTTGCTGCCTATTCCGTGTCCGGTGTAGTCTCTCACGACTCCATAGCCCAGCGGTTTCACGTAGCCTTCTACAGCGTGGCCGATGTCCCCTAAAGTATGACCCGCCATTGCCTGAGCTATTGCCCTGTTCAGAGATTCTTCGGTTACCCGCAAAAGATTCTGTCTCTTCTCGCTGATCGCACCTACAGGATACGTACATGCAGCGTCTCCGCACCAGCCATCTATGTATGCGCCAACGTCTACGCTGATTATGTCGCCTTCCTCCAAGATTCTGCTGAACTTAGGAATCCCGTGAACTACTTCGTCATTGATACTTGCGCATATAGTTCCGGGGAATGGTGTCATACTGGACATAGGCCGGTAATTCTTGAACGCAGGTATGCCGTTGTTCTTGCGGATATGCTCCTCTGCAAGACGGTCAAGCTCTCCGGTTGAGATTCCGGGACGCACGGCCTCACGCATAATGTCCAGCACTTCAGCCGTTACGCGCCCCGCGATTCTCATTGCAGCAATTTGTTCCTGAGTCTTTAGCTTAATCATGATTCAGGAGCGAAAGCACACGCTCAAAAATTTCTTCAGGCATTCCGGTTGCGTCAACCTCAAGCAGCAATTTTCTGGCTCTGTAGAACTCGATTAGTGCCTCCGTCTGCTCGTGAAACACCTTCAGGCGGCTTCTGATCGTGTCTTCGTTGTCGTCGGCTCTCCTGTACAGCTCTCCTCCGCATGACGGGCATTTGTCGTGTTCCCACGTCGTAATCGCTCCGCAAGACCTGCACACTGCTCTGTTCATGAGCCTCTTCACGATGTCGTCATCACTGACCTTGAACATGACTACCGCGTCAAGTTTGGTGATGGTCTCCAGAAATTCTGCCTGCTTCACCGTTCTGGGGAATCCGTCCAGCATAAAGCCCTGACCTTCCGGAAGTGAAGCGAGTTTTTCCTTTATCATGTTCATCACAACTTCATCGGGGACTAACTGCCCAGCGTCCATATACTTTTTGGCTTCGAGACCTAATTTCGTCCCGTCCTTGATGTTTTGCCTGAGTATGTCTCCGGTTGAGATGTGAGCTAATCCGTGCTTGTCCTTGAGAAATACGGCCTGAGTACCTTTCCCGGCCCCAGGCGCACCTAATAACACTAACTTCATGGCTTAACCCCTCAGCAGACCTTTTCCGCCGCCGGACTTCCTGATTATTCCGTCATAGTGGCGCATAAGTAACTGTGCTTCGATCTGGTTGACCGTGTCCATCGCAACGCCTACAACGATTAACACCGCAGTCCCTCCGAAATAGAAACTGTTTATGCCCAAAATCGAGGACATTACGTTAGGGATTAGGGCGATTATCGCGAGGAACACAGCTCCGCCGAGAGTTATGCGCTCCATTACTCTGGTCATGTAGTCCGAAGTGGGCTGTCCGGGTCTGATTCCCAGAATGAATCCGCCGTATTTCTTCATGTTGTTGGCGATGTCAGAGGGGTTGAAGACTACTGCGGTGTAGAAGTACGAGAAAAATATTATCAGCGCAACATACAGCACCAAATACACGAAACTGTTCGGGGCAAATAACGCGCTGAAGAATCTTCCGACTGAGCTATCACTGAAATAATTTGCGATTGTGTACGGGAAAATCAACAGTGAGCTTGCGAAAATTATCGGGATGACTCCTGCCTGATTAACTTTCAGCGGAATAAATGTACTCTGTCCGCCGTAAATCTTATTGCCCACAACACGCTTTGCGTACTGCACTGGAAGCCGTCTCTGTCCTTCCTGAAGCATAATACATCCGGCAACTACTACCACCATCAGCACAAGCCCTAACAGCAGACCGATCACGCTCAAAGAACCCAAGCGCACCATGCTCCACGTCTGCAAAATCGCCTCCGGGATTCTGGCGACTATTCCCGCAAAGATTAACAGCGAAATTCCGTTGCCTATACCGTGATCCGTGAGTTCCTCGCCGAGCCACATAACAGCTACCGAACCAGCTACCAGCGTTACGATTACGAGCAGCCAGTCGAAGAATCCGCCCTGCATTATGCCCAAACCGCCGAGCCATGCTGTCATACCTATTGCCTGAACAACCGCAAAGATTACAGCTCCGTAGCGCGTCCACTGAGTAATTTTCTTGTGGCCGTCAGTGCTGTCCTTCTGCATTTTCTCCAGTGCCGGGAAAATCACCACCAATAACTGCATTACGATGCTTGAGTTGATGTAGGGAGCAACTCCCAGCGAGAATATACCGAACCTGCTCAATGCTCCACCGGAGAACAGATTCAGGAAGTCCATTATTCCGCCGCCGGACGCAAACAGGCTCGATAATGCTGCGCGGTCAACCCCAGGACTTGGGATGTATGCCCCAAGCCTGAAGATGAACAGTATAAAGATCGTGAAGAGTATTCTGCGTTTCAGGTCGGGCAGCCTGAAAATATCACCCAGAGACCCGAACATTACTCTGCTACCTCATGTGATCCGCCGGCAGCTTCGATCTTTTTGGCGGCTTCTGCACTGAATGCTGCTGCTTTGACCTTGAGAGCCTTCGTGAGTTCTCCACCGGCCAAGATCTTCACGGGTATATTTTTCTTGCGTATAACCCTTGCCGCGTACATAGCCTCAGAATCTATTTCTGCACCAGCGTCAAATTTCCTGTCAAGTGCGTCAAGATTCACCACCTGAAACACTTTCGCAAAACGGTAATTGTTGAAACCGCGCTTAGGTGTCCTTCTGGTGAGGGGCATCTGTCCTCCCTCAAAGCCGGGTCTGACTCCGCCGCCAGTTCTTGCCTTGTCGCCCTTGTGCCCTTTTCCGGCTGTTTTGCCCTTGCCTGAACCGGGACCCTGTCCGAGTCTCTTGGCTTTATGCGTTGAGCCTTCAGCCGGATGTAAATCATTAAGCGTAATCATTTACTCGATAACCTCCCATTTCACCAGATGACGCACTGCATTGATCATCCCGCGAATCTGCGGAGTGTCCTCATGCTCAACCTCTGAGTTCAGCTTGCGGAAACCCAGTGCCTTAATCGTGCGCTTCTGTCTTTCGGGGAAACTTATTGCGCTTTTGACCCACTTCGCTTTGATTTTCGCCATGTGAATCACGCTCCT
>JAFSSM010000003.1 GCA_017451025.1 Synergistaceae bacterium
AAGTCAAGTCAAGTCAAGTCAAGTCAACCTATTGCCCAAAATTCCGGGCTTGAGTGGTTTGCATTAATATTTGTGATTGTTGCAGGTTTTACCCTATCTTTTCTCACGCCTATATTCCAGATTCCAGATGAACCGGCGCATTTTGCGAGAGCCTATCAAATTTCAGAAGGCAGCCTAATCGGTCCAGTAGAGTTAAATACGTCAAGCAACAAGAAAAGTGTTTACACGTACATCCCTAAATTTTTCTTCCAGACAAAATATATACATAACCTGTTCAGCGGCGACAAACGTTATTCCTCCGGGGATATTGTGGAACTGCTAACCACTCCGCTTGATAACACAGACACCATAAAAAGATTTATTCATGGCACCGGACAGTACACCCCGCTGGTATACTTTCCTCAAGCACTGGCAGCATATATTGCACGTTCTCTTGGAGGCACTGCCGGAGCTGTCTACTATGCTATGAGGCTCGGTTCTGTCCTGTTCGTTGCGTTATGCGTGTTTATGTCGCTAAGGCTGCTTCCCGAAAAAGGACTGCTTATCTTCCTTCTGTCGATGATGCCCATGTTCCTGGCCGAAGCCGCTTCCGTCTCTGCTGATGCTGTTACTTACGGCGTATGCATTCTTGCTTCTGCCTACCTGTTATCGCTGACGAGAGACGAGGAAAAATTGACATGCCTGCAGATTTTTACGATTCTGTGTTTGTCCGCAGCAGTAGGTCTGGCTAAACAGGTATACGGGACGGTTATGCTCCTGTACTTCCTGATGCCGTATAAGAGGCTCGGAAGTGTCAAACACTACCTGCTGTTCGGGGTAGTGGTTTTGTCCGTCTGTCTTGCATCATCGCTGACATGGACTTACATAATCACAGTAAAAAACGGAGTACCTGTTGCAATGGTTCCGAACGAGGCGGCGAAGGTGCAAATGGAGTCTTTTACCGCAAATCCCCTAAGCGTTCTTATCATGTGCCTGAAGAGCAATATACTTTCGTTGAAATACTTTGCCAAATCATTTATGGGCATTTTAGGCTGGCTTACTCTGGTTATGCCGACATGGTTCTATGTTGTTTATGCTGAGCTGCTTATTGTTGGAGCTGTGTTCGGCCAGCTGAAAATTTCCTGGTGGCAGAGGCTCATCATGTTTGCTGGAGCTTTAGCGAGCCTTATTGCCTTAGACGTTTACATGTATCTGACTTGGTATCAGACCCAGCCTGACGTATTAAGCGGATTGCAGGGCAGATATTTTATCCCGCTGGCACTTATGGGATTTGCGGCATTCTCTGGCCGTCCGCGTCTGCAACATGAAAAAGGTATTGCGCTGGCCGCAGGGCTGTTCAGCATAATTATGACGATAGTCCAAAGCTACGTGTACTTCTATTGCTAACGAACTGCATTCTCTCAGGCTGTCAGGATAAGTCCGCAGTCTGGAACGTCAACACCGAGAAGGAATACCACGAAAGCAAGTGATTCATGCTAAAATTACGCAATCTCATTGAAAAGAGGCAATAACACCTTGCGTAAATTATTCGCAGTATTAATTATGCTTGCTCTCTCTGTGCCGCCAGCAGCGGCAGATACCAAAATTGACGCAGAGAATTTCCCTGATGCAGGATTTCGTGAAATGGTCAGCACCTTTGACGCAAATCACGACGGCACACTTCAGGACAGCGAGATTCTGGCAGTTACGGCAATACGTGCTTCCAGTTCGAACATCACATCGCTCGAAGGCATACGCACCTTCACGTCCTTGAAGTCCCTCGAATGCCACAGCAACAACATAACCGCTCTGGACTTGAGGGGCCTTACCCAGCTTGAGTATCTGTCGTGCGGCAGCAACCCACTCGTCAGCCTCGACATCACAGGATGCGTGAATCTTCGCACAATCTTCTGCACCAACACCAGACTGCGGACGCTCGACCTGTCATATCCTGTAAACCTCCGCGAGCTGTATTGCTACGTCAGCAGCCTCGATGTCCTCGACGTGAGCGCAAACACTGCCCTCGTGTCCCTCGACTGCCAGGAGAATAATCTCCGCACAATAGACCTCTCGCGCAACTCCGCGCTTGAGTATCTCGATGTCAGCGGCAACAGCATTACGTCCCTCAACCTAAGCGGCAACTCCAGCCTCAAGGCTCTCGTCTGCAGAGACCTCGACCTCTCCAGCGGCCTTGATCTCTCCGCACAGAAAGACTTAATCAGCCTGTGGTGCTGGAACTCCGGCTTAACCTCGCTGGATTTGTCGGCTCAAGGTTCGCTTGCCGAATTAATCTGCTCCGACAACTCCATAAACGGAACGCTGAACCTTGTGAACTTCGTTGATTACGCAAAGGTTTGGCACAGGATCATGGAGAAGGACAACGTAACCATCCTTACAGCCTTAGACTCCGAAGGAAACAGGGTGCAGTCAGACGGCAGTGTGTCTCCGGCTCTGGCCAAGTACACCTACGATACCGGACTGGACAACGTCAAGCTGACAGTTACGGCACTGACTCCCCAAGCTCAGGGCTTCGCGTCGTGCTCAAACGGAATTTTCGAGGGCGTAATCGACGGAAGCATTGTCGAGTGGAAAGGTATTCCCTACGCAAAACAGCCAGTAGGTTCACTGCGCTGGAAGGCCCCCGAAGCTCCGGAAGACTCATCGGAAGTTCACGAAGCCTTCTCCTTTGCGCCTGCACCTATTCAGCCCGAAAGCATAACCAACCCTTCAGCGATTATGCCTCGCGGCGAAGAATGCCTCGCCCTCAACGTCTGGAACAACGGCAGCTCTGATACACTCAAGCCCGTAATGGTGTGGATACACGGCGGAGCGTTCTGTGCTGGAGGCACCTCCAATCCTGAGTATGACGGCCTGCACTTCATCGAGGCACATGATGATGTTCTGCTGGTTACTGTCGGATACAGAGTCGGAATAATGGGATTTATCGACTTCGCAAATTCAGGACTGCAGGGGTGTGAAGATTTCCCTGACAGCGGAAATTTGGGGCTGCTCGACATTATGGAAGCATTGCGATGGATCAAGCAGAACGCAAGGGCTTTCGGTGGCGACCCGCAGAATATTACGCTGTTCGGCAATTCTTCGGGAGCATCATCAATTGCGCTGATTATGTCCATGCCCGAATCTGCCGGACTGTTCCAGAAAGCTATTACTGAGAGCGGAGCTGTATCCATGACTTCAGGCGTGGAAGAGTGCAAGCCTTTGATTCAGGCACTTATCAGCGCAACAGGAGCAAAAAGTATGTCCGAGTTGATGGCGTTATCATCGGAAGATATGCTCACTCTGGCTGAGAAGCTGAACGGATTAACGAATTTCCCTGAGCGGGACGGCCTCCACATTGCGGAGAATCCTTACGAGGCTTTTGCGCAGAACTCGCCGAATTTCGCGATTATGGCCGGAACTATGGCGGACGAAATAAACTACTGGGGACTCGCTTTAGGGACAGAGGGTTTTGCGGAATTTATCCCGTTAGCTTTTGAGCAGATTGCGGAAGGAATTTCTGCGGTCAACAGCGACGACGGAGCAATTCCCCAGAAATTCGTTGCGGAGTATATGTCCGAACATGAAGATGCTACGGAACTTGAGGCTATGTGCCAATTCCTGAATGACCTTTTATTCAGGGTGCCGGTTCTTACGGAACTTGAGAACTTTGCGGGCAATAAATACCTGTACTACTGGAAGTATCCTTCGGGCATTCCGGGATTGGGAGCCTGCCATTCTCTGGAAATATACTACGTTCTGAATTTCCCGTCAGTGTTCATACCGATACTGTTCGACAAGGATTTGGCGGCCGGCGTTCAAGAATTGTGGGTGAATTTCGCGAAAAGCGGCGTACCTTCTGAGGCTTGGACAGCTTATGACACAACAACACGTGCAACGATGATTATCGATGAGGATTTTGCTGTGAACAGAGGGTATCTTGCAGAAAGATTCGCGCTGGTCAGTCCGCTCATAAAGTACGGAATTTCCGGCCAAGCACTGATTAATGCTATTGATAGTACGTCCCAGACAGAAGATGACACAAATTCTGACGGGACAGAGCCGCAAGACAACACAGAACCCCAAGACAACACAGAGCCGCAAGACAACAACACAGAGCCCAAAAACGACACAGAACCTCAGACAAACAATGACCCGGGTTCTTCTGGCGGAGGGTGCAATTCTGGTTTCGTGATGTCTGCATTAGCTGGAGTTATTCTGCTTGTTGCGAAGAAGAAGTAGCAGGGCAAAAATATATCCCTCCTCAAAAAATGGGGAGGGGTTTTTTTTGTGTGCAAGTAATTAACTTTGGAGCTGTGCGGTCTTCTGGGCTATCTGTGCCTCGATCATTTGGAGCTGTGCCCTAAGTGCCTTCTTCTCGTCCTCATCCTGCGACTTGTTGAGCTGCTGCTTTATCTGGTCGCGCTGTTTTTTGAGCTTCTCGATCTCCTCCTCGATGCTGTCAGTGCTGTCCGACGACCGGGTGTCTCCTGCTGCCTGAACACCAGCTCCCTCACTTTTTGCGGCGGGCTGTGTGTATTTCACCTTTGCGTTTCCGTCTTCGTCATAAGATACGCTGTAGATTCCCTCTGCCTCTTCGCCAACAGGATTAGCCTTGTCGTATTCGTCTGACTGCTGCGCAATTTCCTGCACTGCCTGCTCTGCCTGTACCTGCTCCGCATTCTGCGCTTCTGCCTTCTTGTGAATCTGGTACACTGCGCTGTTCTGTACTTGTCCCTGCAATGCCTGTATGCTCATGATGAGTTACTTCCCTTCATGAAGAGTATCGTAGTCTAAATATCGGATTATAATAGCCTAAATTCCGTAAATTGCTAAGGAGATTTCACACATGTTCATGCGAAAATTTTTGCTCTCTGCCTTTGTGCTATGTGCCCTATATGGAACAGCTCATTCTGCGGATGTCCCAAGAGCCAACCTCGATGAATCCGAACGCTACTTCAACAATGCGTACATTCACTTCATGCGCAGGGATTACAGGGACGCTCAGGTCTACCTTGACCAGGCCATCAGCCAGAACACATATCTTGTCGATTACTACCTGATGAGCGCGCTGAATCTCGCCAGGAGCGGCGAAACTGATACCGCACTTTCCTCATTGAGGAGTTATCTTGAGGTCAGACCTATGGACTCGTCTGCTCCAAGAATGGAACGCATTTTTGACGAACAGGACAGAGTTTTGCGCTCGGTGCTGGGAACTGCCCCGATACCTGTTAGCTGGCGTTATGCCGAGACCACAGTACAAACCGAGTGGAACACAGGCTACACCCGTCCCTTCAGCATTAAGGGCTTGGGAAAAATCCGTGCACTGGGTAATGTTGTGAGTATTCCCGACCAGTTCGGCGACAAGCTATACGTCCGACAGGGAGCACGAAGCATCGTTGCAGGAGCTTTTTCCGGCGGATGGACAATGACAGAATTTGACGTGCCTGCTCCGGTTATCGCTATACCTATGGGCGACGGAACATTGACGGTCTTCAACGCTGACGGTGAAATTTACACGCTCAAGAACATTGAGGAAGCACAGAGCATCACCTCGTCGGATTACACTGCTACTGTTCCGTCGGAAGTTGTGGCTGACGCAGAAATCATCACCGAAAATCTCTTCGCCGTTGCGGACCCTGCTGACCGCAATATCGCCTTCTACTACAACGGGAATAACGGCCTCATGGCCAGAAAATGGGCTCCGCCGCTGGAAATTGGGGACCTGTTATTCGAGCCGGTCGCTATTGAGTCTTATGCGGACTGGCTGGCTGTTGCGGACAGGGCAAACGACAGAATCTACATCATGAACATAATCAGCCATGAGTATTTTGACATCAAGGGAGTCCCTCTGCCCAGAGATCTGGCCTGGTCTCCAACCGGAGAGTTATTCGTGCTTTCGGAGAACGGAAGCGTCTACAACTTCATGATAGATTTCGGCACAAGGACTTACGCGAACAGGAACAGCGGGCCGCTTTACGAGAACATGGAGAACATCTGGTCATTCTTTTACTCTGCGGACGGTGATGTGAACTGGATGGAGATCGGAGCGTCCAGAATCTACAAGGCGGTAATGATGCCTTCGCGCGAAGAAGTGCCCGGTTTCCTGAGCATCTACAATCCCGTTACGGCAGCCAGCACGGAAAATAACGAGAGCTTCATTCTGGATGCTACGTTCATGTCTCCGTACCTGAACTACGCGCACACGACGCGAGTCATTGCTCAAACTGTGTGGAATGAGCGAAGCATGAGAGCTAATGTCATGTGGCAGAGGCCGAGAAGATTGGACGCGTTGCTGCTTCACGCACCGATGCCCAGAGGCCAGGTATTTCCGCTGAATGTCCGTCCCGCGCAGGTCAGGACCGGTGCGGACATAAGGACAGTTCTTCCGCAGTACTGGATGCTCCACAAGGACAGCCTCACCAACATAATCGTTGATGCTTCGCTGTCGATGAGCCTCGAGGATATGCTGTTGCTGTTGAAGTTCTGTGTACTCAACGGCTTAGAGCTGGACATTTATGCACGAGAAGTTCCGTCGCTGGGACTGACTCGTGCGAGTAGATTTACAGGCGGAAAGACGGTTTATGCTCTGGGGAATACCCTTGAGCTGCCGGTTCACATGTCGCACATGCAGATACAGATTCCCCTGCCGCTGGAATTGTCGTCGTCTGGTTATCCCGGGAGGTCAATGCTGGCGGTGTATCTTGATGCCGGGCTGATTCAGTCTAGGGCGTGGATTCCGTTGTGGCCTGACATGTTCGAGCGGTGATGAGGGATAAGGGGATAGGGGATAGATGTTCCCTAACCCCTCACCCCCTAGCTACTCTATAACCTGATACACAATTCCGTTGATGATTAAGTCGTAGTACTTCGGCTCTGCTGTACGTGTGTCCAGATTCTCAGGAGTGAAATTCCCTGAAACTGACCCGACAAGGCGCGGCGTTCCGTCTATGTTGTACACAAGACCGGTCTCGTCCGTGAAAAGCACTACATCTTTCCCGGTCCTCTCTGCGTTCACAAACACAAACCACAAATCTTTTGCCGCCTTAACGTCCCGCAAATACTGCCACTTCTCCGCAAAGTAATTCACCTGTTCATCCGTCAGCGATGCTCCGTGCGGAAATACTTTAGCACCCCGAATAATCTCAAGCCTCCTGGATTTCGGAAGTATCCCCGTCAGCGTGTAGTGCAGGTATTCTTCAGGGTCAATTGCACGCGCCGCAGACACACCGGACTTTATTCTTGATGACCCCTTCTCGCTCAGGTCAGAGAGAAGCTGATTCCCATACCGGCCAAGATTGAAGCGGGCGTATATGTAGTCGAAATCCTCAGGCTGAATCTTCCCGGTCATCAGCCGCTGGTATTGATTCTTAGAGGCCAGACGGTACGGATCAAGCACCGGCGAGTTCATCAGCGCAACAATAATTATCATGAAGCCTATCGACGCAATATTTACCCTGCCGATTGATCCCGGCCACTTCTTCAGCACAACCGCCCCGGCGTAGCCAAGCCCCCATATTCCCGCCGTAATCGTCAGGAACATTGCCTGAATCCTGTCTATCGTGAGGCCGTACTGCTGTATCCTCAGGTTGAGGGAGTACAGGCACAGCAGAGTGTAGAGCGGCAGGCATAACAGCGACAATCTCGCCAGAAAGTTAGCGTACTTGTTGGGAAAAACAGGCTTCGTACCGTCAAGATAGGCGGCGTTCGCGAGAATTATTGTCCCGAACTGCAGGAGGAGCATTAATGTTGAGGCTTGTCCTGTGTCCCATAAAGTTTTCAGTCCGGAGAACGGCAGGCACAGAATGAACATCACCGACAGCACCGAGAAGAACGGCAGTATCCACGCCAGCACCGAGAGTATCCACCGGCCAAGTGAGTCGATGCCCGGGTGCTTTATCGCTACGGAGATTGATATTGCTATCGTGAAGCTCGAGAGCGGAACAGCAGTTATCGGGTTGAATATCAGCAGAGGGACGTTATGCAGACCCACAATATCGAAGAGCAGGCCGGCCACCACGAGAAGCCCCCAGAATACAGCTATTACTATACCCGCCTGAAACAGCAGGAAGAGATTCCGGCAGAACTGGAAGAATATTTCGCTGTAGGGGAATTTCCAGCTCCACGCCGCTATTCTGCACTGGAAGAACGGAATTATCAGGAAGACCGCCATGCTTATGCGGATTAAGTCCGACTTTTGGGACGGCACTACGTAAAAGCTGCCTTCAGGGGAATACAGAGACCACAGCCTGTATACCCAGAACACACCAAGTACCAGCGTAAGACCTATAAGCAAATTAAGCAGCCTCATTCCCCAATGTTCTTGGGACAGCCAGAACACAAAGGGCACAAGAAAAATTATAGTCAGGGGCATACAGCGCAGAAGCCCCGAAGGAATCACTGCATAGGCCGCAAGCAGAAGCCCCTGAACCAGCGCGGAAATTACTATCCAGATGTAGCGTTTTCTGTCTATGGTGTTCATGTCAGATTATTTCTTATAGCTGTACTTGATGCCCTTGTTGAGAGCTTTCGGGAGCACTCGGGTCGAGAGGACTGCACTGCCGTTTTTGAGGTTCACAGTGTGAAGCGACATCGGCAGCGGGAATTTGCGCAGGTCTACCAGAGGCTGAATACGGGTGAGTGCTTTTTTGGTGATGTAGTCGGGAACGTCGAGCTTGTTGGCCTTCACGACGGGATTGTTGAGCCATAATTCTTTGCCCTTGACGATTTTCAAGCCGCTGGTGATTTCCAGAAGAACGTCGAGATTCATGATCATTGCTTCGGCCTTATAATATCCCTTGCCCTTGAGACCGGCAGGAGTTATCGCCATCGAGACATCGTGCCAGTGATCCCCCTTGCCGAATGTCTTGGCCTCGATTGCCCTGTTAATATCCTCCTCGAGAAGTGTGCTCAGTACGTTTACCTGGATAGCGTCTTTGCACTCTACCTTTCCCTTCGCCCACTCCGAAGGCTCGTTAAACTGTACGCCCTTCATCCTGAACGTCAGGCGGTCCATGCGCAGATTCTCGATAACTACTCCCTGAAGGTCCATGTAAATATCATTGAACATTCCTGTGCTGTCGGGTTTGCCGGAAATTACGAGCAATGCATTTTCCGGCGTAAACTTCTTGACGTAATAGTCCAGCAAATCCTGCACTTCGTCGGCGAAGCCCGGTGAACTTAGGGATAACACTATAATCATGGCAGACATAAGAATTTTTTGTGAGCGGGTCATAATAAACAAATCATCTCCTGCGAAAAATCTTGTGAATAAGTATTATTATAATCGACTATGAGCATGAACAATAACGATATAATCAACCAGATAAAAAACAGCCTGGACATAACAGACTTAATCGGCGATAAGGTCAGCCTCAGAAGAACAGCAAGGGGGTTTATGGGGCTTTGTCCGTTCCACTCAGAAAAAACTCCGTCGTTCCATGTGTACACCGACACGCAGACTTATTACTGTTTCGGGTGCCATGAGACAGGAGATATTTTCTCGTTCCTCATGAAAACTGAAGACCTGAGTTTTCCTGAAGCATTGAAGATTCTTGCTGACAGGGCAGGTCTGAAACTCGAGGCATACCACCGCGAAACTTCAGACACACGCAGTATTATTGAACTTGCCGCAGAATTTTTCGCATCAACACTAAAAAGTCCGCAGGGCACAGCCGCAAGAGCCTACATGAAGCGCAGACAGCTCGACGAATCTGACATAAGCACTTTCTCTCTGGGTTACGGCCCTAACGCATGGGACAGCCTGTTACGTTTTCTTAAGAGCAGGGGCATCACGGAAAAGACAGCTATTGACGCAGGACTCGCAGTTACGAACGAAAAAGGAAGAATTTATGACCGTTTCAGGGGACGCTTGATTTTCCCGATCAAGGACATAACAGGGAAAGTTATTGCGTTCGGCGGAAGGCTTGTTGACGGCGAGGGGGCAAAGTACCTGAACAGTCCGGAAAGCGGGCTTTACAGCAAGCGCAGGAATCTCTACCTTATGGATGTTGCGAGGAAGGCTATTCGCGAACGCGGCAGGTCAATTCTGGTTGAGGGGTATATGGATGCGCTTAGACTGCACAAATGCGGATTCACGGAGGCTGTGGCTTCACTCGGAACGTCGCTCACGCAGGAACAGGCAGGTATGCTCGCGCGCTACGCAGACAGGTGCTATATCTGCTATGACTCTGACACAGCAGGGCAGGCGGCGGCCATAAAAGGAATGTATATTCTTGCGGAACACGGGCTGAGAGTTTATGTTGTGAGTCTTCCTGAAGGGAAAGACCCTGACGAATTTTTGTGCGCAAATCCTCCGGAAAAATTCGAGGCGGCACTTAAAGAGGCCAGGCCGTTAATCTTGAAGCACATAGATTACCTGAAGCCGTCGCTTACTGACAGCGTGAAACGCCGCGGTGCAGTTCAGGAACTTTTCGGTGCACTGCGGAGCCTGAATCTCGATGACGTTCTGGAATACATGGGGAGTATCTGCGACGCTACGGGACTTCCTCCTGATGCGGTCAAGCAATACCTGATGAAGGCAAAGCCGCCGGAAATTCAGGAAGCACCGGCAGCACAGAAAGTGCCTGATGCTCCGGTGAAGAGTCCGGACGAAGTTCTGGGAGCAGAGATGTGTTTTATGCTCATGGACAGCCAGGAAGCCAGGCTAAGGCTTTCACCGGAAGAGGCCGCAGAAATTTTCGCGGATGACCTGGCACGCTGGACAGCTTGCGCCCTGCTCAGGGAGAATCCCGAAGCTCAGGAGGTATTATGGCGGGAACTCGGCGATGACGAGATAATCAGCCTGCTTAATCTCGGCAGGATTGAGTGTGCGAAAATGGGCAATATAGACAGTGCAGAGAAATTCCGCAATGTCTATAGATCTCTGAAGCTGAGGAGTATTGAGCGTGAGATTGACAAAATTTATGCAATGCCTGCAGACGAACAGGACATCGGCAGGCTTATCGATCTTCGCAAGCAGAAGGAGCTATATTCCGGCTGACGGAGAAAAGAACTTCACGTTGTGCGCGGAACGGAAGATTTTGTCCTTGAGGTTCATGCTCGCCAGAATCTCAGGCCCCCCGTCCTTCTCGCGGATAAATATCACGCCAGGAGCGTCCTGCATTTTCCCCAGAAGCCTCACAGATTCATCTACCCCCGCAATCATGAACGCAGTAGCCAGTCCATCGCCCAAACTTCCGTCCGGAGTAACTATCGTAACCGACAGCACATCGCTCATCACAGACTCTCCTGTCTTCGGGTCGAAGAAGTGTGAATAGCGTTTTCCGTCAACTACCTTGAAACGTTCGTAGCCTCCTGAAGTTATAACCGCACAGTCCTCAACGCTCAAAGCAAGCTCCGGATTTCCTGCAGGCTCAAGAGGATCGCGCACACCTATCTTCCAGGTTTCGCCGTCAGTCTTTTTCCCAACAGCATAAATATTTCCGCCCAAATCTATTAGCCCGGAAGTTACTCCTCTCGACTTGGCCAGGTCAGCAATTTTTTTTGACGCATAGCCCTTCGCGATTCCCCCCAAGTCAAGCACACATCCCTTGCTCTTCAGGTAAACGTAATCATCACCGATTTCCAGATTCTCAATTCCGCTCAGGCCAAGCACAGCATCAAGCTCTTCACGTGAAGGCACAGTGTTATCCGCGCGGTTAATCTTCCACAATCTGGTTACTGCACCTATCAGCGGGTTGAACACTCCCTCCGTTAATTCGTATACTCTCACCGAATCCCTGACCACTTCCACGACAGAAGCAGGCACATTCACCCTCTCAACACCCGCACCCGAATTTATGCGCGAAATGTCCGACGACGGATTGTACATTGAGAGTTCAGCGTCAAGTTCGTGCAGAAGGGAATATGCATCATCAAGCACAGCCTCGTCTTTTGTGGAAAACGTCATGCGAATCAGAGTGTTCATTGCGAAACCCTGCCGCGAAACTTCCGGGACCGGCGCAATTGCCCACGAGAATATGCCTGCTAGAACCAGCAGTGCAGCCACGATATATTTACGTTTCATGAAATTAATCACCTCATGCGTATTATAATGTGATTATCCCAAAATTTTAGCAAGGAGCTTTTGTGAAGATGGCATATTACATCGGCGTAGACATTGGAGGCACAAACCTTAAGGCCGGAGTTGTCAGCGAGGCAGGAGAGATTGCCGGAGAGGCCAGCGTTCCGACCGGAGCAGACAGGCCGCAGGACGTAGTGCTTGAGGACATAATTTCCGCAGTACGTTCGTCGATCGAGGCAGCAAAAGTTGACATGAAGGACATTCGCGGTATAGGCATGGGTTCGCCGGGAATGATTGAGCCGGACAAGGGAATAGTGATCTACAACAACAATCTTGGCTGGAAGGATTTCCACATCGGCGAGAAGATGAGCGCGGTTTTCGGCATTCCTGCACGGCTGGAGAATGACGCTGACGCGGCGGCACTCGGTGAGGTTGTTGCGGGAAGCGCAAAGGGTGCTAAAAGCGCAATGATTATCACTCTGGGAACTGGAGTAGGCTCAGGGTATGTGCTTGACGGAAAAATTTTTCGCGGGTGTGAGTTCGGGCACATGGTGATTAAGCACGGAGGCAGACAGTGTACTTGCGGCCGCAAAGGATGTTTTGAGTCCTACTGTTCAGCCACAGGGTTAATCAACATGACGAAGGAAGCAATCGCCGAGAATCCTTCGGGAATACTGGCGGGCATTGCGGAACGTGAAGGAAGCGTGAGCGGGCATACGGTGTTTGTTGCGGCGGAACAGGGCGACGAGAACGCGGCGAAGCTAATCGACGAATACACGGGCTATCTTGCGTGCGGACTGGCTAACCTAATCAACGGCCTTCAGCCCGAAGTAATCAGCATAGGCGGCGGAATCGGCAAGCAGGGCGAAAGACTCTTAGTGCCACTGCGCGAGAAGGTTAAGGCTGAGGTCTACAAGGGGCTTCCTGTTCCCAAAATAGTTAGCTGTACACTGGGCTATAAGGCAGGGTTAATCGGTGCGGCGATGGCGGCGAGGTGATAGGGAATAGGGAATAGGGGTTAGGGGTTAGGGATTAAGGGGCAGCAATCATAGCCAGCCCCTAACCTTCACAATATTTAGCCTATAAGCGCAATAGCTACATCGTTGACGTTTGTCCCGGTCGGCCCGGTCATCAGCAGAGCATCAACCGCCTTCAACGCATTGTACGCATCGTTGTTCCTGAGCACGTCGGCAATCGCAATCCCCTTCGCCTTGAGCTTGGCCGCAGTCTCTCCGTCAACAATTCCTCCCGCCGCATCAGTAGGCCCGTCAGTTCCGTCAGACCCCAGCGACGCAATCACTACACCGTCCATTCCCGCAATACCCTCGCTCGCCGCAAGCGCAAACTCCTGATTCCTTCCGCCGAGTCCTTTTCCTGTCAGGTGCACCACCGTTTCGCCGCCGGCAATCACTGCGCAAGGTGCACTAACCGGCCGTCCGGAAGTCCTGACCTCACGCGCAACAGCTGCCATAAATGCCCCGGCCTCGCGTGCCTCGCAGGTCATCGTGGTCGTGAGCACCAGAGGAGTGTAGCCTTTGGACTTGGCTATTTCGCTGGCGGCCTGGCACAACGCCGTAACGCTTCCGGTGATTGTGGCTGTAACGTTGCCGAGAGTTTTCGGTGTTTCCTGCGCAAGAATCTTCATCAGTTCGGGCTTAACTTTTAGGCCGTATTTCTTGACTATTGCGAGTGCCTCTTCGCTTGTGGACATGTCGGGAGCCGCAGGGCCGGAAGCTATGCTGTCGAGTCTGTCTCCAAGAACATCACTAAGCACCACCATGAAGACGTGAGCGGGTGCACACAGCTGTGCGAAACGTCCGCCCTTGACGCTTGAAAGGTGCTTGCGGATTGTGTTTATCTCGACGATGTCGGCTCCGCAGGCCAAGAGCTGGCTGGTGATGTCCTTCATGTCGCCGAGAGTTACTCCTTCTGCGGGAAGCTCGAACAGTGCGGAACCGCCGCCGCTCACCAGGAATAACACTGTGTCGTCAGCCGTGAGGCCCTTGACGTGTTCGAGGAGTGCCTTAGTGCCTTTGAGGGTATTTTCGTCGAGGACTGGGTGTCCTGCCTCGAAAATTTCCAGTCCCTTAATTTCTCCCATTGAGTGCTCGTATTTGGTAACCACTGCTCCGGAAATTCCTGCGCCGAGAATATCGCTTGCAGCTTTGGCCATTCGCCAGGCTGCTTTGCCGATTGAGGCAACGATGATTCTGCCTTTGCCTTTGCGTGAAGTGAAGGCGGGGTTATTGAGTGCTTCTCTGACGGCTGACTCTGGGAGTACGGCTTTGATTGCGTCATCAATTATTGAGCGCATATCCTGCATGAGATTGGGCATGAGTGAGATTCCTCCGTGTGTGAAAAAATTTTGTGTGGATGGCGATAATTATAGCAGGAAGGGCGCGCAAAAAAATGTGCGATTCTATTCAAAAAATCATCGCCGTAAAATCAGTCAGCAACATAAATTAGAGCAACTTTTTGTAGTTGTAAATGTAGTTGTAAAAACTATCATTCTGTCTGTTTTTGGGGGGATTATTTGCATTATAGCACAGGGTTTTTCGCAGTGAAGGCGGTTTGACAAATGGGGGGATTATTGTTATATTTTCACGGTTGAACTTTTCAGAACGAGAAGGCCCCGTAGCTCAGTGGATAGAGCGACTGCCTCCTAAGCAGTAGGCCGGGTGTTCGAGTCACCCCGGGGTCGCCATCACAATAACTAAAATTTTTCCCAACACGCTATCACAGTATGAAGCTGTATTGTGTTATAATCGTGCTAAGTTTTCAGCAGGAATATGCTTGACAAAATTTATTGAGGAGGGTACGATTTTGACCAGACCAGACCAGACCAGCCCAGACCAGCATTGTTGTCTTCTTTAAGGAACTGTTAAAGAAAGTTCCAGGCCTTCGCAGAACAGTAAGATTTGTACGTTCACATAGATATCACCCTTTCAGCAAAATACACTTCGACAAAACTCCTTTTATCGTTCATTATAATGAAGTAACTAACGGATTGTTTGCGCATATCCTCATAAATTTGGGCGGCATTGCATACGCAGACAGAAAAGGCTTCATTCCCGTAATCGACATGAAGAATTATCCTAACGGCTACCTCTATGATGATGAAGTCGGGAAAATTAATTCGTGGGAATATTTCCTTGAACAGCCTGGCGGAATTTCTCTTGAGGATGCATTAGCCAGCAGAAAATACATAATCAACAATACTAGTCATGAGTTTCCGGCCCAGAAAAAAGAGTTCTTCCTCAATAAAGACGGAGTACTCGACTATTGGCGCGGCATATGCAGGAAATATATTCGCTTCAAGCCCCACGTTCTGGAAAGTCTGGCAAAATTGATGCATAAGGCTGAAGGCAGAAAAGTTCTCGGAGTTCTAGTTCGCGGGACTGATTTTGTGGCACGGAGACCCAAAAATCACCCTATCCCTCCAACAGCAGAACAGGCTATCGCAAAAGTTCGGGAAGTTCTCGACACAGAAGAGTTCGACACAGTTTACCTTGCCACTGAGGACAAAAATATTCTCGCAAAATTTCAGGCAGCTTTCGGTGATAAACTAATGCTCCCTGAGTGTGAATATGTGGATTATGACTACAGCAAACAGAGCTGGCTCACGGATTGCTCAACGCACAGAAATAACGATAAGTATTTGCGGGGCTTCGAGTATTTGGTATCGATGCTGTTCCTCAGCAGGTGCAAGGGCTTCGTAGCATCAATGACCAGCGGATCGGTCGGAGTAATGTGCTTGTCTGAAGGCTTCGACTACCTCTACGTGTTCGATCTCGGGTTCTACCAGTGAGGGATGCTGCGTCATGCTCTATTACGTATGTGTTATAATCGTGCCCAACTTTCGGCAAGAATATACTTGACAAATTTCCTGAGGAGGGTACAATTTTGACAAGACAAGACAAGACAAGACGGTTGCTCATGGCCTGAAATCCGTTAAGGAGTTCCTCAAGCAACATGATCGCTTCCATGTTCTCCGTACCGCATACCACATTCTCCGCAAAGCTAAAGCCAAAGCATTATGCCCTAAACACTATTTCTTGTGGGAAAGAGACTCCACACGCTTTAACCCATTCAGCAAAATTCACCAGGACAAAATACCCTACATAATCCGCAGAGAAGCCGGCAACGTCGGACTCTTCTCCTACTTCATCACTATTCTGGGCGGGATAGCTTACGCCGAACAGAACGGCTATATCCCTGTCGTTGACATGAAGCATTATCCGAACGCATACCTCTACGAATCCGAATACGGCCTCGTGAACTCGTGGGAATACTTCTTTGAGCAGCCTGACGGTCTATCGCTTGAAGAAGCCTTGTCTTGCAGAAAATACATTCTCGGGAAAGATACAGCATTATTCCTCAGACCAGCGCAGACCGCAAAATTCTTCCTCAATCAGGACGGAAAACTGGACTATTGGCGCAAAATCTGCAGGAAGTACATCCGTTTCACCCCGCCTGTGCTTGAACATCTTCAACGATTACTCCGAAAAACTCAGGGCAAAAAGATTCTGGGCGTTCTCGTCAGAGGGACAGACTACACATCTCTCAAGCCTAAACATCATCCAGTACAGCCGACAGCAGAGCAGGCCGTAGCGAAGACACAGGAAGTTCTTGAAGGAGGAGATTTTGAGGCGGTGTATCTTGCTACTGAGGACAAGAGAATACTGGCAAAATTTCAGGAGGCATTCGGCGAAAAGCTGATATTGCCTGAGAGCAGATGCTTTGACTATGATTATGACAGTCCGGAATATCTCTGCAAGTACATGAATAACGACAAGTATTCGCTGGGACTCGATTACCTGGTGTCGATGCTGTTTCTGAGCAAATGCAAAGGATTCATCACGTCCCTAACTTCAGGTTCTACCGGCGTAATGTGCCTGTCGGAAGGCTTCGACTACCTCTACGTGTTCGACTTGGGAGTGTATGAGTAAGCACAAAAAAAATTCCCCCTAACCATCGCTAGGGGGATTGTTCTATTTCTACTTGAAGAACTTTGAAGTAGGGTGTTTAGCTCTCCCTAAATTTATTGCCTTCATCAAATTTTCCCTTATCTTCTCCGGCGGAGTTATACCCTTCACTTTTCCTGCGGTGAAGTGATTCCCGATGTACAACGCTCCGTTCTCCACGTGAAGCTCATACGGCGCAAGCTCCAGCTGCAAATATTTATCCAGCACTCCCCTCATCTCCGACAGCGCAGACCTAACTTCCGGTGTCCTGTTTCCAGTCGCAACCACCTGGCCGTCCACAAGAAGCTGTATGTTGTTCCCCTCCTTAAGCTCCGTCCGCAGAAGGCCAAGCGAATATTTCCGCTCAATCGGAATTTTCCGCTCGTGCAGAGTCTTCACCGCACTATCAAGCCTCTTCGGAGTGTCAGGGTGATTCATGTATATTCCGTACTCAACAATCGGCTGTCTGTATTCTTCCGCCATAAAGTGCTCGAACAGCGTTATCATTCCTGTTGGCGAATACCCCGACTGAATCAGCGCGTCAAGCCCTAACCTGTCGGCCTCAGCCTCAAGCTCCATCGTGTACGCATTCGTTATCGCTAACTGCGCTATCTGTGCAAGAACTACCGGTGCCGCAGATCCTCCGCTCAACAGCATCACAGCAAGTGCACCCAGCGTTACCTTGTTGGACTCCGCCGCCATCCTCAGCGAGTGCTTCCTGTCGGCGTGGATCATCTCGTGCGCCATCACTGCCGCCAATTCCGAATCAGTCTTGAGTGCGTCGACTATTCCCGTCGTGAAGAAAATAAACCCTCCGGGAAGGCAAAACGCGTTCAGTACTTCGGTCTTCACAAGGCGAATTTCCCAATTAATGCGCCGCGACATGAAAGGCTCAAGCCGTGCCGCAATCATCTCCAGTTTCGCAACAGAAGCAGGGTCTGAAGTTACGGGCCACTCCTTTTCGATCTGCTCGACTGCCTTGCGCCCGATCTCAACTTCTTTTGCCAGGTCTGGGTCGGGTTCAGCGCAAAAAGCACATCCCGCAAAAATCAGCACCAGCACCAACGCCAAAATTTTCTTTTCCTTCATATCATTGACCCTCCCATCCGCGCATAACTAGCCGCCGCGTTCTGTCCCTGCACACGCGTTACCATTTGCGAGCGCAGTCCCGACGAAAACTTCTCAAGCTCACCGATTGCGTCGTCCTCCGCGCAAATTACACTGCCAGCAATTTCACGGCTCTCCTGAATCAGTGCAGGAAGCTCCTCGTCTTCCGGGTAAAGCTCAAGCAGATATTTTCCCAAGCCCTCCGGAAAATTCGGCATATTCAAGTTCTCACCGTGTCCTGCCTCCGAAAGAATATCCTTCCAGCCGTCCGCCAATAACTGAAGCTGTGAGATTATGCCGTCCTTGCTCTCCAGCAGGCCAAGCAGCTCGTCCATATCACCATTAAGGACAATGGCCTCAAGTTCCCTCGAGATCATTGCCCTTAACGTTTTGCAGAGTGATATTTCCCTGCGGATAAGTTCTTTGGCCTGTTCCAGTGCGCTAGCCGGCAAGCGTGAATGTTCCTGTCTTAGCATTTTTCGCCGCCGCCGGATTTGCGGGATATGCAGAAGGAGCTTTAGGCTGAGCCGGTGTTTCGGGCTTGCGGCCTTCCACTTCTGCCATAGCGTTCTGAAGGTCTTTGTCCTCCGGGTGTGCCGCCTGATATTCCTTCAGGAGTTTCATCAGTGCTTCCTCCCAAGTCTGCTTCAGTTCCTCAAGCATTCCGTACACTGTCCTGATATTGTCAGGCTCCTTCTTGATGTTCGCGTCAACCAAAAGCTGGTACATGTACTCGTAAAGCTGCATCAGCTTATCCGCAACATCTCCGCCCTTCTCGCGGTTGAGCGTTACCATCAGTTCGCGGATAACTTCCTGCGCACGGATTATCTCTTTGTTGGCGAGGTCATAGTCCGGTGTTCCGCCGTTGGTGCGGCCAAGAAGCGCGTTCTCCGCAGTGTGGCACGCCTTAATGCCTATATCGTAGGTGATGAGGAGGAGCTGTTCCTTCGTCGCTGTCGAAATTCTAGTCGCCTGATAGGTGAACTGTGCGTTATTGTTTACCATTTTAGGATAACCCCCTGAATTTTTCTTGTGTTATTGGTGTCTGCAAAGAATATCGGTCAGGGATTTGTGCACTTTTAGCACAACGCGGCCTAAACGTCAAGATTTTTGACCTCGTGGGCATTAGCGATGATGAACTGCCTTCTGGGTTCTACCTTTTCACCCATCAGGATATCGAAGTATTCATCAGCCAGCAGGTTATCATCGACCTCTACCTTCTTGAGAATCCTGTTCGCCGGATCCATCGTAGTCTCCCACAGCTGTTCGGGGTTCATCTCGCCGAGTCCCTTGTAACGCTGGACGCTGACCTTCGACGGGTCTGATGCATTGTCGACGATTTCCCGAAGCTCCTTATCGGTGTAACAGTAGTTCACGGTTTTTCCGTACTGCACGCGGTAAAGCGGAGGCTGTGCGAGATACAGATAGCCCTGCGACAACAATTCGGGCATATGCCGGTAAAAGAACGTCAGGAGCAGTGTAGCAATGTGTGCTCCGTCAACGTCGGCATCCGTCATGATGATAATCTTGTGGTAGCGGAGCTTGCTTGCGTCGAACTCATTGCCGATGCCGCAACCCAGTGCTGTGATGATGGTCTGGATTTCCCTGTTGCCGAGCATTTTGTCCATCTGGGCTTTCTCGACGTTGAGAATCTTTCCGCGAAGTGGCAGGATAGCCTGAAACTTACGGTCTCTACCCTGTTTTGCGCTTCCTCCTGCGCTGTCGCCCTCGACAATGTAGAGTTCTGTGTTCTCGGCCTTTTTCGACGAACAATCCGCCAGTTTTCCGGGCAGGCTCATTCCCGACATTGCGCCTTTGCGGACGAGTTCGCGTGCTTTCTTGGCCGCTTCTCTAGCACGTCTTGCACGAATTGCCTTCTCCGCAATCGGCCTGACTATTTCCGGACGCTCCTCGAACACCGCAAGCAGTCCCTCATAGATGAACGAGTCGACTGCTCCGCGAACTTCGCTGTTGCCGAGTTTGGTCTTGGTCTGTCCCTCGAACTGCGGTTCGCTCAATCTCACGGAGAGCACACATGTCAAGCCTTCCTTGAGGTCATCGCCCGAAAGGTTCTCTTCCTTGTCGCGTAAAATTTTTCCTGCTCTTGCGGCCTCGTTGAGCGCGCGGGTAAGGGCTGTGCGAAGTCCGATTAGGTGAGTTCCGCCCTCGATGGTGTGAATCAGGTTTGCGTAGGTGTACATGTGCTCCTGGTAGCCGTCGTTGTACTCGAAGCCTACATCGATTGCGATGTTGTCTCTTGTTCCGGAGAGGACTACGGGTTCGCTGAATAATGCTGTCCTGTCGCGGTCAATGTACTTCACGAATGCGCCGATGCCGCCCTTGAAGAAATATTCGCGGCTGTCGTTTGTGCGTTCGTCGAGCACCGAAATCTTGAGGCCGGGATTCAGGAAGGCTAATTCCTTGAAGCGGCTCTTTAGGGTGTCAAGGGAGTGGTGAACTTCCTCGAAAATTTCCTTGTCGGGCAGGTAATCTATGCGTGTTCCCTGCCAGTCAGCTTTAACGCCCTCGCTAAGTTCAGTTACGGGGACTCCGCGCTCGAAACGCTGGGTTTTGGCGATGCCGTCCCGTGCGATCGTAACGACGAGCCATTCTGACAGGGCATTAACGACCGAAACGCCGACACCGTGAAGTCCGCCGGATACCTTGTAGGCACCTGCTCCGAACTTTCCGCCAGCGTGAAGGACGGTAAGGACGACTTCGCTGGTGGGCCTGCCGTTGTAGGGGTGTGGGTCTGTGGGGATGCCGCGACCGTTGTCCTGGACGGTGATGCTCTCGTCGAGGTGAATAGTTATCTGTATTTCGTTGCAGAAACCGGCCATAGCTTCGTCGACTGCGTTATCGACGACTTCGTAGACCAGGTGATGAAGTCCTCTGACTGAAGTATCACCGATGTACATTCCTGGACGTTTGCGGACAGCTTCGAGGCCCTCTAAGACTTTTATGCTTTCTGCTCCGTAATCATTAATATGGCTGTTTGCTTCCATGTGTAATAAATAAATTGCTCCTTTGTTGGGATGAAGTGATTATAGCAGATTTGAGGGGAGCATACGGTCTTTCGTGAACGTGTGCTATAATCGGCTAATCTTAAGCAATAAGGAGGTTGACAGTGATGAATTTGCGTGAGTATAATGTTCGCGGTTCGCGGTTCGCGGTTCGCGGTTCGCGGTTCGCGCATAACCCGTCCTAAATTTCACCCTAATAATGCTTGTTCCCTTTGTTGTGCGGAGGCATCCTCGCTATGAAGTACCTCGCCAAAAAACTCCTCCGGTTTTTCCCGCCCTCATTCCACCATTTCGCACGAAACGTTTACACTCGCGGAAGAACTTTCTTCGGTTCATTGATCGTCCGCACAAAAATATTGCTCTCTCTCCCGCTCCGAAAAAGACTCCGGCAAATACACTTCGAGGTTCACCTGGCCGAACACTGCAACCTCAATTGCTATGCCTGCAACAACTTTTCACCCATAGCAGAGCCGGAATTTATCGGCATAGAAGAATTTCGGAGAGACTTCGAGCGCATGGGAAGCATCTTCTCTCATGAATGCGAGCGTATCTACCTGCTCGGCGGAGAACCTCTGCTTCATCCGGAGATTAACACACTTATGGAGATTGCCCGAGCCAATTTCAGCAAGGGGGATATATCCGTCTTCACTAATGGCCTTCTGCTCAAAAAAATGGACGACTCTTTCTGGAGGACATGTCATGACCAAAAAATCGGCATAATCCTTTCGGCATACCCCATTAAGCTAGATATTCAGGGGATTAATTCTCTTGCAGAAAAATTCGGCGTAAAGTTCCAATATGCATGGGGAGATTCCAGTTCTATGCATGACATGTTCTCGATAACTCCCCTTAACCTCAAGGGAGACAGCAACGCAAAACTGAACTTCGGTATATGCATAAGGGCTGTCAACTGCCTGACACTGAGTCACGGAAAATTATTCACATGTTCATTCATGCCGCACGTGCATCACTTCAACAAGAAGTTCGGTGAACACATAGAGATTACGCCCGACGACTACGTCAACATTTATGATGATGTCAATGCGGAATACATCCTGCAGAAAATGAGTGAGCCTGTTCCTGCCTGCAGATACTGCCGCCTCGATAATAAGTCGGTCAGGCTTGTGAAGTGGGGCATCTCGAAATGCGAGAAGAGTGAATGGGTCTAGCGCGATTTGACCCTGATTGATGAATGGCCTAAAATCTGCCGCAGATAAAGGAGGCAGATTTTTTTATGGCGTGCATAACTCGCAAAACGTCTACAAGAGTACGTTACGGCGAAACCGACAAAATGGGAGTAGCGTATTACGGGAGATATATGGACTGGTTCGAGATGGGAAGGACTGAGTATTGCCGGCAGTCGGGGAAAACTTTTCGTGAATGGGAAGCTGAAGGAATAATGCTGCCTGTGGTTGAGGCACATTGCCGCTATAAGTCCTCGCTGCACTACGACGACGAAATAGAGATTGAGACCAGCATAACGAAGCTGTCCCGCGTCAGTGTGGAGTTCACGTGCCGGGTGTTCAACAAGGCGACCGGGAATTTAGCGGCGGAAGGCTGCACCAAACACGCCTTCGTGTCGTCTGACGGAAAACTCCTGAAGAACGGCTGTTCGCTTCAGCAGAGACTCGAGGAACTCACAAAAAAAGAGGCTGAGGAATAATTTTCCCCAGCCCCGCATTTTTCCTATTTGTGGGAGTTCGGCGCAAGTGCTACCTTATACTTAAATTCAACCTTGCCGGTGTCTATGTGATAAACAGCTCCAAAAACTTCGGCAGGTATACCATTTTTCACAATGACTTCACAGCTGTGCTTGACGTTGAGTTCGACCGCTCTATCCGCATCTTCCTCCTGCCCTATTGCACGCGAAATCTCATTGATTATTGCTCCCAATTTCCCGTGTACCTCTTCGTGCGCCAGAGCAGTACCAACCGCACCGCAATGCGTATGTCCAAGTACCACAACCAGCTTCACGCCCAAATGTTCAACAGCGTATTCGATGCTCCCGAGTGCTGTCTTGTCGATCGTGAACCCCGCAGAACGTATCACGAACAGCTCGCCTATCCCCGCAGAAAATATGCTCTCAGGAATCACCCGCGAGTCCGAACACGTAACGATCACCGCATAAGGCTTCTGGCCTTCACGTGCGGTAGTCTCGCGGAGCTCGGGCGATACATCCCCTAAGGGACTCTCCGCCGCCAAGTACCGCTTGTTGCCTTCACGCAAACGCTGTAATTCTTTCATTTCATTCATTTTTATGTACCTCCGCTTATATTAGCAGTTAAGCTAAACCTTCACTCCGGACGCAGGTGCAGGCCGCCCGAACAAATACCCTTGCGCAAAATCACACCCCGCCTTCTTCAGAAACTCCAGCTGTTCCTTCGTCTCCACTCCTTTGGACAGTGCAGGCATTCCCAGTTTGCGGGCCATGTCAATAATTGACGATATGATTATGTACGACCTTTCATCATCCAGCGAGCGAATCATGTCCATATCTATTTTGAGTCCGTCAAGCGCAAAATCCTTCAGAACCTTCAGCGACGAATACCCCGCACCAAACGCATCCATCCACACCTTGAACCCGTGTTCCCGCAGACGGCCGGCCTCACGCTTCATCGCCTCCATGTCCACAGCAATTAAGCTCTCCGTCAGCTCAAACTTCAGAAGATCCTGCGGAATGTTATACTCACTCACAGCATCCTCAATCACACGAACTACATCCGTAAGCTCAAAGTCCAGCCTCGACAGGTTCATAGACACAGGCACGAGCACCTCGCCGACGCTTATTCTGCGCTTCAGTTCCTCGCAGACTTTCCGGATAACATAACCGTCAAGTTTATGCACCACGTGATGCTCCTCCAGAACGTACAGGAAATCCGCAGGCGACAATCTGCCGTATTCCTTGTCGTCCCACCTGGTCAGCGCCTCAAATGATGACACATTCCCCGTCCGGACTTCTACTACCGGCTGGAAATACACCTTTATGCTCCCGTCAGAAAGTGCCCCGTCGAACACTGAGAGTATATGCTCCTGAAGATGCACCTTCTCGTACATTTTGCCCTCGTAGTATTTCACCGTCGTACCGTACTCACGCTTGATGCTGTTGCACGCAAGACGCGCACAGTCGCATATCGTCCCGATGTCTACGCTGCTGTCCAGAACTGTGCAGATACCCGCCTTCATCTCGACTATCACATCGCGCCGTATATTATTCACGCGGAGGCTCATACGGTTAATCTTTTCCGCGAGGTCATCCTGCCCCGTAATCACAACAAAGTGGTCGCTCTCGAACCTTGACGCTATTCCGTAGGGAAAAGTCTCCTGCAATATCCTGCCAATTGACCGAAGCATTCTGTCCCCGCCAGAAAATCCGTAAGTGTCGTTATAGGTCTGGAAGTTCCTGATGTTGAAGTATATACAGCTGGGAGTTTTCCCATCCTTCAAGAATTTTGCGATAATTTCGGGTGCACGTGCCTTGAAGTGCTTCGTGTTGGATAGGCCCGTCAATTCATCAGTAGTATGTTCCTGCGGCTCAGGAATAACTTGGCCGGATATTCCGGTGAGCTGTTCGCGCAGATCCATATCGTGAAGGTACACGTAGAACAAACCGCCCAAAGACTCGTCATGCACAAAATGCCCCCAGTCCTCGACGCGCTTGATCCTGCCGTTCTTGGTGATGATTCTGTAGGTGATATAGTCGTAGCCGTCCGTCTGCTTAATCTGCGAGGCTATTATCTGCTCGACTTCCTCGATGTCCTCAGGATACACTACCGTAGAAAAACTCCCTCCCGTGAATCTCATGAAATCCTTCGTGGAATCGCACTCGAATATCTTGGCTATCTCGTCGCTCGCAAATATTATGTCCTCAGAAGAATTTGCCCGATAGACAATTAACGCTCCCGGCATGTGCTCTGACAAATTCGCGAGGGTTATGCTGTCATTCTCGTTGAACATGGAAAAATTTTTCCCCCTACTTTATGTGAATTACCTGACCTTGAGATTTTCAGGCAGATAGCGTGCAAGTATCTTCTTCATTGCTTCTGACTTTATCGGCTTAGGAAGATAGTCGTTGAAGCCAAGCGATATGTATTCATCGCGCAATCCTGTTCCGGAGTTTGCAGTCAGTGCTATGTAGGCCGAAAGTCTCGAAGGCCCGTCAATTTCCTTAGCCAGTTTGAGAGTCTGGACACCGTCAAGCTCAGGCATAAGGTGATCCAGAAAAATTATGTCGAAATGTTCTGTCTTGAGGATCTCGAGGCATTCCTGGCCGGATTCGCATGTAGTGATTTGGGCCTGCAGTGTGGAGAGCATACCCTTAGCGACAACAAGATTCACCGGTGTATCGTCCACAACGAGTATCTTTGCCTCAGGGCATGTGAACGGACCATCGTCATTGTGTCCGTCAGAACGCACAGGCGCATTCTTCAGCGATTCCTCGTATTCCTCTATAGTTCCGGTGAACCCCTCATGCGCGAGCTGCTGTGTCAGTTCAACCGTAAACACGCTGCCCTTTCCGTACTCGCTTTCCGCCCACACAGAACCGCCCATCAATTCCATCAAGTAGCGCACAAGAGTAAGGCCAAGCCCGGCTCCCTGTATGCTCTGCGTCTCGTTGAGGTTGACCCTCTCGAAAGAATGGAAGAGTTTTCCCAAGTCCTCCTGCCTTATGCCGATTCCCGTATCCTTCACCGCAACAGTGAGCTTCAGCCGGTCGTGAGGTCTCATCTTCCCCGAAATGCTCAGGGTAATTCTGCCCTTGCTGGTGTACTTCACTGCGTTATCGATGAGGTTCACGATTACCTGCCGGATATGGTCTTCATCGCCGTAAAGATGTTCAGGCAGACTCTTGTCGACCTCCATCACAAAATCAAGCCCCTTGTCGCCGATGACCTCAGAATTTCCCTCCTCAATGTCCTTGAGCATCTGCCACAGGTGATAATCCGCGTTATACAGCTCCATTTTTCCGGACTCTACCTTTGAGATGTCGAGTATGTTGTTGATGATCGAGAGAAGGTGATTACCGGCCTTCCTGATGTCCATTGCGGCCTGGCGTATCTCCGGGTCTTTGGTCTCGTTGAGAATCATTTCGTTCATGCCCAGAATTGCGTTCATAGGGGTGCGAATCTCATGCGAGGTGTTCGCGAGAAAATCGCTCTTGGCCCGGTTTGCGGCGTTGGTAATTCTCGTGGACTGCTCGGCGCGCTCACGCGATTCCTCAAGCTCTTTCTCGACAGTGAGCATTCTCCTGTAGCTCGGAGCCTCGTAGTAGAAGAACGTAACGAACACGATTATTGCCTGCACCGCGTAAGTAATGAGAATTGTGCGGACGAACATGTACTGTATTATGCTGGCAGCTATCAGTGCTATTCCCAGAATATTCATCACCATGAACTGGGATTTGCCGGTGTAGTATTTCTTGTTGGTGAGCTGAAGCCATACCGCCATAGCGATAAAGTAGAACACGTAGACGCTCCGCCACAGAGTATTGTACGGCCCGCGTATCAGCCCTCCGTCCGCAGGTATAACGAAGAAAAATCCCGAAATTCCCGGCGTAACGTTCAGAAGCAGGACTACGAAGCTAGAGCCGAGCAGAAACCTGTTGAACGAGTCGAACTTGGGTGCGTCAACCTGAACATAGGCTTCGACGTAGCGCATAAGATGGTACGTGTTGATGTTGACTGCGGCGTAATAGATGGTCCTGACTATCAGGTTTAGCGTGTGGCTTCTGCTCCAGCCGTCCACCAGAAGCGTTGAAGCTACCTCCAGAAACGTCGCGAAAAATGTTGACAGCGCAAGCAGTCTGAACCTGACGTTGACCTCAGCGTTTGTCCTGTACTTGATGAACAGAAACACAGCCAGCACTCCCAGAAACGGGAGTGTGGTTGCTTCTATCCATACGTTAAATCCGTATGTCAGCATCTATTTTAGTCCCCCCCCCCCCTGCGTGATTTTACTAGAGGGGATATACTTTGCTAACATCTCTTCAAGTTCAGCACCGTTTACCGGCTTGCTCAGGAAGTCATCAAAACCTGCCGCCAATAACTCAGCCTTCACACCGACAAGAGCATTTGCCGTACACACGATAATTTTTGCCTTTGCGCCTGGTGCATCCGGCATCTCCTTTATGTGCTTGAGGGTCTCCTTGCCGTCCATTCTCGGCATCATGTAGTCCATCAGGATAACGTCATACTCATTAGCCGCAACCTTATTCAGGCACTCCTCGCCGCTGTCCGCATCGTCAACTTTTACCTCGTTCTCCTTCATGAGCGAGCGCAGGACTATCCTGTTCATGTCGTTATCGTCGACGATTAAGACCCTCGCTGACGGAGCCTTGAGGACTTTGCGTTTCTCCGACTTCTTGTGAGCTTCAGCCTGCACGTAGTCCCTCAACGTCTTTGTGCCCACTATTTTTTGCGGCAGGACCACGTGGAACGTCGAACCCATCCCGTAAGTTGAGGTTACTTCGACAGTTCCGCCCATCATCTCGATTAGCCGCCCTGTAATCGCCAGGCCCAGACCAGTACCTTCAATGTTGTGGGTCTCCTTCGCGTCAATCCTGCTGAACGACTTAAACAGTTTAGGGATGTCTTCAGCGTGAATGCCTATTCCCGTATCCGCAACGGTTATGTGCAGAACGATTAATGACGGGTCATCGCCGCGCGTCCCCGACAGCGTGAACTTTACGCTGCCTCTTTTCGTGTACTTCACCGCGTTGTTGAGAATGTTCACCATTACCTGGTGCACGCGTATCCTGTCCCCGAACAGCTCATCAGGAAGGGACTCGTCTATCTGCTGGATGTACTGCAGGCCCTTCTGTTCTGCCCTTATGCGCACCATGTTATCGACATCGCGCAAAACTCTGGCCAAGTCGTAATTCTGCGATGCTAACTCCAGTTGTCCGGACTCTATCTTCGAGAAATCGAGGATGTCATTAATAATATGTAGAAGGGTATTGCCCGCGCTCTGTATGTCCTGTGCGTACTGGTAAATCGGCCCGGCCTCATACTTTCGCAGAATCACTTCGTCCATGCCCAGAATTGTCGTCAAGGGAGTGCGGATCTCGTGGGACATGTTGGCGAGAAATTCTCCTTTTGCGGCATCAGCGGCGATTGCCTCTTCGTTTGCCTGGTCTGCCAGTTCTTTGGCCTTGCGGAGACGCTCAAGCGTACGCTCAAGGTCGCGGTAAGCAGGAGTCTCCAGCAGGAAGAAGAAGTAGTAGACGTTCACGGAAATGATAATGAAGTTGACGGGGATTTGCGGGAAGAAGCTGGACTGCAGGCCCATGATTGACCAGCAGACGACAAAATTCAGGAACAGTGCCCACGTTTGCCCCTTAGTGAAAGCCCGGCGGTAAAAGTATATTTCGGCCCAAGCCCATACCGACCACAGCCACATGAAACCGTAGTGCATAAAGCTGTTCCAAGCCCCTGCATTGATGGAGTTAGTCCCTTCGGAAATGTAGTAGTTTGCGCCGGTGAAATGCCCTGTGAGCATCAGGTAGAAGAATATTCCGAGTCCTATGTTCTGAGCGTAGAGCATCTTCCTTTTTGAGGGGGTATCCGGCCCGAAGCCCGCGATATAGCGCATAAACATAAAATATATTCCGCACGATGAAGCCTGATAGAGGAGCGTGCAGAAGTATTTGGCGTTGAGAGAGAAAGCGGACTCTGGCGCAAGTACTATTGTACAAAGGACATCGATGAAGCTGCTTGCAGTAGTCATGTAGCAATACCTGAGGAGTCCTTTTCTTTCGGTGGAAGTTCCGGAATAAATTACCTGCAGGTATACGCAGAGGGTAATGCTGAGGAAGATAACTGCGACTTGCGACTCTATGATGTAATGAGTGTCCAAATTGTTATAGCCCCTTCTCGAGAAATAGTATGAGAGTGTTGAAATGTATGCAAGTATAGCACCTGCAAGATAATTGTGATATTATTCACGCATGAACACACAATCCCTTAGACAATTTATTTTTACGCCGGACAGCACTGGCATGAATGTTACTGCACTGTGTTTTTGCGCGTTCGGAGGTATTTCTGCGTTTGCAATGGCACTAGTATGCATAATGAGGCTGGCTGAAGGTTTTCACGCAGTAGCGGCGGCATATTTTGTGTCAGCATTGTTCTGCGTGTGGGTATTCGCGTATTCACTGCGGTGCATCAGGCGCGGGTATCTCGCACCTCTCGCCAAACTGTCCTATCCGCTGGTCGTGGCAGGGTTTATTTACGGACTGACAGCATTATTCTTTTTGGACGGCGGTAAATTCGGCGGGGTGCCGGTGTTCTTCATCCTGGCAATAGTTGCAACGCCGTTTTTCCTGAACATGGCGCAGGCTGTGGTGATGGTTTGCCTGGAGATAGCTGCCTATGTATTGAATGCACTGTTTGTGTCGTGGTATCCGGCATCTGTTGACGAGGCACTTGCGCTTCCGGAGCATATGTTCCTGCCGTTGATTATTGTGGCCGCCGCGCTTGGAGTGCTGTGTATGCTGTATACGTATGCATACCGCCACCAGCAGGTGAGACTCGACACGGCAATATCCGAAGCGAAATCCGCGAATGAGGCGAAAAGCTCCTTCCTCGAGAACATGAGCCACGAAATCCGTACACCAATGAACTCTATACTCGGAATGAACGAGATGATTCTTCGCGAGGAGGACCGTCCGGAAATTAAGGAGTATGCTCTTGTAGTTCAGCGTTCGGGCCGTGCACTTTTGGGGATAATCAACGACATCCTGGACTTCTCGAAACTGCAGGACCGCAAAATGGAGATAGTTCATGTGCGTTATGACCTAAGCTCGCTGATAAACGACCTTGTGAACATTGCGGCAGAACAGGCCAAGAAGAAATCACTGAACTTCAGCGTGAACGTGGACAAGGAGATTCCCCGAATACTTGACGGCGACGAGTATCACATACGGCAGGTAATGCTGAACATCATGAACAACGCCATCAAGTACACAGAACGCGGCGGAGTAACCGTAACAATAGGCTACGAGAAGGTAGACGCATACACAATAATGCTGAAGTGTTCGGTAACGGATACAGGTATCGGGATCAAGTCTGAGGACGTGGAAAATATCTTCAGGCCGTTTGAGCACGTGGAAAGCTCCCGGAAATTCAGTGCAGACGGTTCCGGCTTGGGACTGCCTATCGTGCAGAAATTGCTTCAGCTGATGGATTCGGAATTGAGAATAGAGAGCGTGTTTCACAAGGGATCGACGTTCTCGTTCGACATAAAGCAGGGCGTAGTTAAGTGGGAACCGATAGGGGATTACGAGCGTGCGTTCACGATGGCGGCCTCGCATCAGGCCAGACACTTCACGCAGTCGTTCCAGGCACCCGACGCGAGAGTCCTTGTAGTGGATGACGCGGACGTGAACCTGCTTGTGTTTGCCAACCTGCTCAAGAAGACGAAGATAAAGATCGACACGGCATCAAGCGGCGTGGAGATGCTGCAGATGGTTAGAATGAACCACTACAACATGATATTCCTGGACCACCGTATGCCCGGAATGGACGGCATCGAGGCGTTCCACAACATGAAGAAGATGACCGACGGCCTGAACTACAACACGCCGGTAGTTGCCCTCACGGCGAATGCAGTACTCGGTGCGCGCCAGCTATATATTGACGAGGGCTTCAGCGACTACATCAGCAAGCCGGTGGACACTGTGAGGCTTGAACAGATATTGCTGGAATACCTGCCTCCTGATTTGGTCATCAAGGGGAGCGAAATTCCCGCAGAGGAAGAACCCCACACGGCCTCCCCTTACGCAGGGGAGGAGCAAGAAGGTAAGTCGCCCCTGACAAATAGCTTGGATAGTGAAGAGGAAGAGACCTCACCTTACCGCAATATTCCGGGCATCGACTATGACGCGGCGGTAACAAACTGCGGAACGGAAGAGACATTTGTGCAGGCACTGGAGATCTTCTACAACACTCTGGACAAAAAGGCCGGAGACATTGAGCGTTTCGAGCAGGAAAAGGACATCAAGAATTACACCGTGCTGGTTCATGCACTGAAGAGTGCTGCGCGTCTTGTCGGAGCGTTGCAGCTGTCGGAGGACGCAAAATACCTTGAGGCATGCGGCGACAAGAACGACATAGCCGAAATTGAGGCGAAGACTCCTGCTCTGCTCTCGCAGTACCGGAGCTACAAGCCGATACTCGAAAAAGTGTTCGGCAAGACCGACGAACCGGATATGTCCCTGCCGGAAATTTCACTTGATGACTTGCACGAAATGTACTCGCTGATAAAGGGATTTGCGGCAGATTTCGACCTGGACAACATCGATAACATGATGGCCGAAGCCAAGAACTACAGAATCCCGGAATCAGAGCGGGAGCGTTTCGAGAAACTGAAAGAGTGCGTAACAGCTGCGGACTGGTCAACGCTGGAGCAGCTATTGGCATAAAATTACCCTTTGCGGGTTTGGGGCGAAGAATACTTGTGAAGGAAGGCATTAGTAGGCATGAGCAAGATATTGTTCATCACGGAAAAGGTCAGCTTCATATCAGAGGGAATAATTAACCATCTGAAGGCGCAGGACTTTGAAGTTCTGACGGTGAAGCCGGACGTAACAGCTATTTCGAATTTCCTGAAGGAAGATAACGGCGGGGATGATGACGGAATAATTGACCCTGAGGTAGCTGCGCTTCTGAGCCAGGAAGGCGAGAAAGAGGAGGGCGGCGAGGCTTCAGCGGAAAGCGGCGAGAAGCTGAAGGAGGATATTCCGAGAATATTTATCCTGTACCTTCAGGGCGAGGATAACCTGATGATAGATGTGCTAGGTTATATTCGCGACCTGGTGGAGGATCGCGGAATACGCTTCTTCGTGATAGGCACGCAGGAGGAGATAGACGAGGTAATCGGCAAGAAGGCAGACTACGTAGCGCAGACGTACACGCGTCCTGTGGATCTGCAGAGCCTCATCAAGACCATACAGAAGGAAGGCGAGGCAGTCGACAAGCTCAAGGAGTTCAAGAGTATCCTGATTGTTGACGACGACGCTACTGCTTTGCGCTCAATGAAGAGCCTGCTCTCCACGAAGTATAAGATTCTTGTGGCGAACTCCGGCATGAACGCGATAACTATTCTGGCCAAGAACAAGGTAGACTTGATTCTGCTGGACTTCGAGATGCCCATAGTCAACGGCCCGAAAGTTCTGGAGATGATTCGTTCAGACCCGAACACCGCGAATATTCCTGTAATGTTCCTGACGGCGAAGGGTGACAAGCGCAGCATAATGGAAGTGCTGAGGTTCAAGCCGGAAAAGTATTTATTGAAGACGATGCTTCCTAAGGACATTCTGGACAGCATAGACGAATTTTTCAAGACGCGGCGGTAAGAGCAGCACAAGCTCACATCAATAAACACTCCTTTCTCAGACGAAGCTCCTGTGAACAGCAACCGCAGGAGCTTTTTCTTATTGTGAGTAGCCCAGACGTTTTAGGGAGGTGCTGTTTCTCCGCCAGTGAGGAATGACTTTTGCCCACAGTTCCAGATACACGTCCAAGCCTGTAGCGTCTTCGATGGCCTTGCGTGATTCTTCGCCTATGCGCTTAATCATGTTTCCGTTTGAGCCGATAACGATTTTCTTCTGGCCGTCAGTTTCGGTGATGAGTGAGGCCCTGATGTAGAGCTTTTTCCTGTCTGGGTATTCTTCCGGACTCTTGTACTCCTCAATTTCGACAGCCACGCAGTGAGGGACTTCATCACGCAGAAGCATCAAGATTCTGCCCCTTATGATTTCGGCGGCCATGAATTTTTCGGTGGTGTCCATGAGAATATCCGGGTCATATATCGCTTCGCCTTCAGGGATTAACGGCAGGAGAGCATCAACCAGTTCGTCGAGGCCCCTGTTCTTCTTTGCGGAGACGGCGACTTTTGCGGCGAAGTCCCGAAGTTCACCGTAGAGACCGAACGCGTATTCCGGGTCTGCCTTGTCGGATTTATTCACTGCCAGAACTACGGGGAGTTTCGCCGGAATAATCTCCGCAATCTCCCTGTCCTGAGGCAAAAGTTTCCGTGAAGAAGCATCGGCCAGCCACAGCACAGCATCAGCGTCCTCTATTGCCGCAAGAATTTCGTCATTCAGGAACGCACCTAGCTTGTCGCGTGAACTGGATGCAGAGTAGAGTCCGGGAGTGTCGGTGAAGATTATCTGAGCGTTATTGCTGTTCCAGATGCACCGCAGGGAATTTCGCGTAGTCTGTGGTTTGGGCGAGATTATTACTGCCTGAGTGCCGAGCAGTGCATTTATCAGCGAGGACTTGCCGACATTTGGAAGGCCGATTATTGCGACAACACCGCACTTCATGGTTAATCCGGGTCAAGCGAGAACGAATGAGGGAGCAGCTTTTTCAGCTCGTAGACCTTTGCGCCGTCCTTCGAGGCCAGAACCACCAGCATATTTGTGTTGAACTCCATCAATGCCTGCCTGCACGCTCCGCAAGGTGGGCACTCAATTTTGAGGTAATCGTCCCTGTCCTCGTGGGAACCGGTTACGGCAATAGCCAGGGGATTGCGTTTTCCCTGCGAGACCATGATTACGACACCGGCACGTTCTGCGCAAATAGTTATGCCGTAAGACGCATTCTCGACGTTGCAGGACTGTACTACGCTTCCGTCCTCGAAGAGCATTGCGGCCCCTACGTGGTAGCGCGAATAGGGGACATAAGCTCTTCTTGCGGCTTCTCTGGCCATGCCGAGCAAATCTTCAGGAGAAATCTTAGTACTTGGCCACTTATCTATTGCCGGCATAATTACTTGATGTCCCTCACTTTGCCTGCAAGTCTTTCTGCGTGAAGAAGTGCCTTAGCTTTCATTTGTGCCAGTTTTTCGTCGTCGTGCCTGCTCGCGTAAGACAGTCCTCCGCTGTAGATATACCCTGCCCACTCCATACTGCAGGCTTTCGCGAACTGCTTTAACGGGATCAGGAAATCATCGACAGGATAGCCCTGAACTCCTCCGGCTGTGTACATTTCTTCGGGAGCTCCTGACGTGAAGGAGACTAGCAGCTTTTTGCCGACGAGGGCCTTACCCTTTGAGCCGTGAGAGAACCCGTGCACAAAAACTTCTTCCATCCATTTGTGCATGATCGACGGAACTCCGTACCAGAAGAACGGAAACTGCATAACTATCACGTCAGCTTTTCTCAGCCTGTCCTGTTCACGTGCAGCGTCAAATTTCCAGTCAGGATATTCCGAGTCGAGATACAGGTACTCTGCTTCGGGCATAATTTCCTGCAGACGGTCAAGAATGATCTTATTGGCGAACGAATTATGCTTCAGGTCTGTGTGGCCGGATACTACTAACACTTGAGCCAAATTAAACGCTCCTTCATGAATTGTTTGTGTGAATGCTAGCTATTCTATCACACCATATGCCTGCGCCTGAGTCCCGAAACCGATATAGCATACTCGCATTGTTGTGCTAAAATTTTCATATCCATTTACGGCTTTGAGGAGAATAAATTATGCTGAAGTATGTACTCGTGCTATTGCTGATGACAGCTATGATCCTGGAAGTGCCCCCCGCAGAGTCGGCCAAGTCCCGCCGCAAAAAGACTCCCCGTACGCAGACTCAAGTGCAGAAGCAGGAAGAACCCCCTGCACCCGTAAGCCTGACCTCGCTTCAAGGGAAATGGACAGGCGAGGGCGGAGGTTCCGGCACAGATTCCAGACAGCCGGGAGCAACCCTCTCACTGAGTGCAGAGGACGTAGTGCTCGAAATCGACAACATAAAGTTCTCGGAGACCAGCGGCGAAGGAATGGCTGATGTAATCTTCACGGGCAGGATAACAGATGTTAGCGGCAACGTCCGGCACTTGAGAGAATGGGCATATTCCATCCCGTATGACATGAAGCGCGAAGGGGTAAGTTCATGGAGTTTCAGCACGGAATACCTTGACGGCGAGGACAAAATCACCGTTACTCTGACCAGCCCCAGCAAGGCAATTCTCAGATGGGAAGGCGCAAACTGGGACGACGATTATCCTGACGAACACGATACATTCGACGTTACGTGTACTGCCGCAAAAAAATAACCCCCTGCAATCCCGCAGAGGGTTTTTTTGTTTTCTGTGTGAATGCTAATCGCTGAGCGCCGGCTTATTCTGGAGAACTGCACTGCCATTCTTGGCAAATGATATAGTCATAATGCCTATGTACCGGTCGAAGAACTGCGACAGCTCCGAATCATTCATCTTCAAGTCAAGTTTCTGCAATGCCCTGTTAATGATTGAGTAGAGGTTAAGTTTGCTCAGGAAACCGTCTTCGACTTCGCGGATAACTTCCTGCAGGACAATTTCTGTCTTCAGCTCAACGTTGCCCGCCATGAAATACTCATCTATGTAGAAAAATGGAATGCTGTTGCTCTGGAGCCTCTGGTAATATGCCTGCGAGCAGTTGTCGTACTCGAGCATGACCAGGAAGTTAATTTCCGGAGTAAGTTCGATCAGGGGCCAGAAGTCGCAATCACTGGAGATAATCACTGCGGAATCTATGGGTTCATTTTTTGCTTTAGCTTCTGCAATTTCCCTGTAGAACTTTATCGTCATAGCCACGTCAACGGCGGATTTTTCGTCCTTCACTCTGTCCGTCAGATAGTATTCGAGCGGAAGGGAATCGCTTCTGCGCAAGGCTCTCCATTGAGAAGAAGTGTGTTCGTCATCTACGAGCAGAATCTTGGCAACTTTGCTGATGAGGCCGTTTGCGGTTAATTCCTTGAGTATGCCGATAACTTTGCAGGGGTCAGCGTTTTCACAGTCTACGGCCACGAGTACATGCTGGGCTTTGGCGAAAAACTCTTCGGGGTCATTTACTGCGGCATCTCCTGCGTCAGTAACCTTGCTCATGTCGTAAAACCTGTCCCTGTTGCGCTCGTAAAGTATTGGGAGGAATTTTGCGTCATCCCTCAGAATATTTCCGTCTCCTTCGTCGGGATACCAGTTGATATATGCCTGATAGGGGTACAAGTCTCTGGCTTCGTTGTAGTACCTTGCGGCTTCTTTGTTGCCGTCGACGGTGTTTCCTCTTGGTATGAAGAACATGTTGCGAATATACGGCCATTTCACCCATTCCGGAATAAATTTCTGGCAGTTAGGCACGTGCGGAACAAGGTAGTTATGCACGTCAACGATATAGTCCTCGAGTCTGCGCTTGGCCCTTACGAACTGTATACCGTCCTGTTCCAGTGTGCGCAGAGCGTCCTGCGGAACAAGGTCAGGAATAGCGTCAATATTCTTGATGTCAGAGTTCATCTCGGTGAATATTGCTCTGAAGTTGCGCTGAAGTTTTGTCCTGAGCCTGCACAGGTTGCGGACAATTCTGGCTTCTTTGTCCGCGTTCATTTCCTCGTAGACGCTCCGGTAAAACTGAGGGTTCATGTTTTCCGTCTGTTCGAGGCCGAAATATCTGTCATCAATCCCTATGAGATAAGCTACTCTTGAGACAATATCACGTTTTGAGCGGGGGGCTTCGGATTGTGTGCGCTGAATAGCTGCCGGTAAATTTTCTGAGAAGTTCTGCAGGGAAGCTCTTTTGTCGTCATCTAGCAGACTTCCAATACTAAAATCACTCATAATTATTCATCTCCTGTAATTATTATTATAACGAACGCCAGCTCTTGAAACCTTTTCCTAAAACTTCTGATGCATCACAAATTGAGACAAATGCATTTTCGTCGTACTCTTTCAGGAATCGCTTGAGCAGTACTACCTGTCCCGGCGAGAGAAGCGTAATCAATACTGTTCTGGGCTGTCCTGTGTAGCCTCCTCTTCCCTCGAGGCGGGTAACTCCTCTTCCGTGTTCATTGACGAAACGGCTTACCTGGTCGGGAATATTCGTGATGATTATTGCCTGCTTGCGCCGGTCGAAGCTCCTCGTTACGTTGTCCGTAGTGATTCCGTTGACGTAGAGTCCTACTGCTCCGTAGACGACTGCTTCAAGCCCTACAACACCGATAGACAGTCCCAGAATGAAGAAGTTGATGAACATGGAGAACCTGCCGATTTCCAGGCCGTAGCGTTTTCGCAGAGCAACGCCGATAATGTCTGTGCCTCCGCTTGAGCCTCCGACTCTGAGCATCAGGCCAAGACCGAAGCCCTTAATGAGGCCGGTGATGACGGTAGCCATGAATTTATCGTCAGGTAGCGGCAGGGGATAGAGGGCGAAGACAGAGAGCATACCCGAGAATGTGAATACTGCAATAAGCGTGAGAGCGAGGAAGTGTAGGTTGAGGTCTTTGCGGGCCCATATGACGAGTATGATGTTGCCTATCAGTATAACCCAGCTGGGAGAAATGCCGAAGACGTAATTTGTGAGGACGGCAATTCCGGATACTCCCAAGTCCGGGAATCTGTAGTGCAGTGTGAAATAATTGACCGCGAATGCCTGAAGAGAGCTTGCAATAATGACGATTGCGACGGCTTTCCATTCGGTGCTTACCAGTGCGAATGACAGCCTAAAAAATCTGCGGATAAAGTTTTTCATGATTCCTCCTTGTGAAAAAAGTTTGAGAGTGAGGTGAACTACTTGTACTTTTGAGTTCCCTCCAAAGGTGCGGATAAAATTTACGCGGAAAATTATACTATGGACAGGGTATTTTCATGTATGCCGGAAAGAAACGGAGCGGGCTTGCGGAAAAATTAATCATGCGTTAAAATTTCAGGCAATCCTAAATATTGCGGACGTAGCTCAGTTGGTAGAGCATCAGCTTCCCAAGCTGAGGGTCGCGGGTTCGAATCCCGTCATCCGCTCCAAACTTTGAGATTAATTGACCCTGTAGACTTCCTGCAGGGTCTTCGTTTATCATGAGAGGAGAAATATTTTTTATGAGTTACAGAATTGAGCACGACTCTATGGGCGAAATCAAAGTCCCCGCATATTCTTACTGGGGGGCGCAGACTCAGAGAAGCAGCGAAAATTTCCCCCAGAATGTCGAACGAATGCCGATACAGATAATTCGTGCACTGGCTGTCGTCAAGAAAGCATCAGCCCTTGCGAACTTCAAGGCAGGCCGTCTCGACGAGAAGCGCAAGGACTTAATCGTAACAGTGTGCGACGAAATTCTTGAAGGCAAACTCGACGCACATTTCCCCCTTGTTGTGTGGCAGACCGGCTCAGGAACCCAGACCAACATGAACGTCAACGAAGTCATCGCCAATCGCGGCAACGAGTTAGCCGGCGAAAAGCTCCTCCACCCGAACGACCACGTCAACATGTCCCAAAGCTCAAACGACACATTTCCTGCGGCAATTCATATTTCTGCGGTGCTTGAAGTCAGGAATCACCTGCTCCCTGCTCTGGACGAAGGCATCAAGTGCATGGACAGCCTCATTGCCGAAAACCAGAACGTCATCAAGACCGGCAGAACCCACCTCATGGACGCAGTGCCTATAACTTTTGCGCAGGAGATTTCCGCATGGCGGGAGATGCTCAGCCTCGACAGCGAGAACATATCCAGAGCTTCAGAGTCCCTCTATCGTCTGGCACTTGGAGGTACTGCTGTCGGGACTGGCCTTAACGCTCCGAAGGGTTTTGCTGAAGAAGCCGCAAAGGAGATTGCGGAACTGACTGGCCAGCCGTTCATCACAAGCCCGAATAAATTCCACGCACTGACCTCACAAGCTCCGATAGCATATGTTCACGGTGCGGTGAAGGCTCTTGCGTCAGACCTGATGAAGATTGCCAACGATATACGCTTTCTCGCGTCCGGGCCAAGATGCGGACTCGGAGAAATATCCATTCCGGAAAACGAACCAGGCAGTTCCATAATGCCCGGCAAGGTCAATCCCACACAGTGCGAAGCTCTCACTATGGCGGCAGTTCAGGTTATGGGCAATGATACAGCTATAGGTTTTGCGGCGAGTCAGGGCAATTTCCAGCTGAACGTATTTATGCCGGTGATTGCGTATAATTTCCTGCAGTCAGTTCACCTTATCAGTGAGACGTTCTCGTTCTTCACGAAAAAATGCCTCGCTGGAATCAGGCCCAACACCCAGAAAATGAGCGATAATCTTTCACGGTCATTGATGCTGGTTACCGCGCTTAACCCTCACATCGGCTACGACAACGCCGCAAAAATCGCAAAATACGCCCACGAAAACAACACAACCCTCAAGGAAGCCGGAATTGCACTCGGACTTCTGAGCGGTGAAGATTACGACAGGTTCATAGTGCCCTCAAGAATGGTGTAGTTTGCAGAAAGATTGTGCATTGTATTATACTAACCCTCATCACAAAAATTTTTCAGGAGGCAGAAGTTCTTAATGCGCGTCTTGTTATCAATAATTCATATAGTCGTCGCAGTTGTCTTGATAGCTATTGTGCTTCTTCAGCAGAGGAAGCAGGGAGGATTCTCCGGAGTGTTCGGCGGAGGAACTCAGGCAGATACCGGCCAGTGGCAGAGGTTCACCGGCGCAACGAAGCTCACGATAATTCTTGCGAGCGTATTCATGATAACTTCATTCTTCCTCGTGTTCATGAGCTAGAAGGAGAAAAATACATTGCTTAACTCACTAAAGGACGTTACAGCCCTCAAGGTAAATCCTGCCCGTCTCAGAAGCGCAAACCACGACGAGATTAAGGCCGGAGCAACAACGGATATATACTTCGTCAACACTCGTGATGTCTTGGCCAGCGTCGGCAAGCTCGATACCGAAGTTACAGCGGAGATATTTACGCGTACAACCGGAATGTTTGCGGGCCTCGATGAAGTGATGGAACTGCTGAAGGATTCTCCCGTCAAAGTCGAAGCACTTCCGGAAGGGGAATATTTCTCGCCGAAAGAAGTAGTGATGAGGATACGCGGTCCTTATGGAGCGTTCGGTTATCACGAGACGAATCTTCTCGGAATACTTTCGAGTTCGTGTGCGTGGGCAACTGCGGCGCGTGAATGCGTTGAAGCCGCAAACGGAAAGCCCGTGCTGGTGTTCGGAGCAAGGCATCTTCACCCGGCGATTGCTCCGGTAATGGAGTCTATGGCCGTGAAATTCGGCGGGTGCACTGCGGCAAGCTGCATATTGGGCGCGAAGTTGTGCGGACGCGAGCCGTCAGGGACAGTTCCTCATGCTGCAATTCTCATCATGGGCGATACGCTGAAGCTGGCGGAGGCTTATGATGCTGCGATGCCTCCGGAAGTCGGCAGGACATTTCTGGTCGACACGTTCCACGATGAATGTGAAGAGGCACTGAGACTCGCTGAGGCTATGGGCGACAGGTTAGGGGCTGTGCGTCTGGACACACCTGGAGAGCGCGGCGGAGTTACTGCGGAACTGGTGAAGGAGATGCGCTACCGTCTGAATCATGCAGGTTTTGGGCGCGTCAAGATTGTCGTTTCCGGCGGGCTTAACCCTGAACGCATAAAGACACTTGCAGAAGCAGGAGCTGACATTTTCGGAGTCGGAAGCTACATTGCCCACGCTGTGCCAATGGATATGACGATGGACTTGAAGGAAGTTGCGGGCAAGCCGGTAGCAAAAAGAGGCCGTCTTCCCGGTGTACTTGAAAACCCGCGCCTTGTTGCGATAAAATAGGCAATCCATGTGAACAAGCCCCCGTTCACTGAATGATTCATATACAGGAGGAACCAGACACATTATGACGGGCAGCAGCTCATACTTGGCCAAGCCCGGCCAGGTAGAAAGAAAATGGTACGTTATTGATGCCGCAGACAGGTCGCTCGGAAGACTGGCGGCAGCAATTTCACGCATACTCACGGGCAAGAACAAGCCCACCTATACTCCGCACGTTGACACAGGAGATTATGTTATTGTCATCAACGCGGCAAAAGTGAAGCTCACTGGCAATAAAGCCTCACAATCCACGTGGCACTACCACACCGGACACCCCGGCGGATACAGGGCCGCGAATTGGGGAACACTCCTCAAGACGAAACCCGAAGCACTGTTCCATCACGTGGTGAAGGGAATGCTTCCCAGAAACAGGCTGAAGTACGCGAGCAAGCTGAAGGTCTACGCAGGATCTGCGCATCCGCATGAAGCACAGAACCCCCAGCCGCTGGAGATATAGGAGGGACTTAGAGAATGGCAGACGATAAATATATTTGGGGAACAGGCAGGCGCAAGAACGCCGTAGCGAGAGTCAGGATATGCTCGGGAACTGGAGAAGTCAGGGTCAATGACCGCCCTGTAGAGGAATATTTCCCGCGCCTTATGTGGCAGTCTCAGGTGTACCAGTCGCTGAAGACTGCGGGTGTTGAAGGCAGAGTAGACGTATTCGTGAATGCATCAGGCGGCGGACTTACCGGCCAGGCCGGAGCTGCGAGAATGGGCATAGCACGTGCACTCGTGAAGATGAACGAGGACTTGAAGCCCGCACTCAAGAAGGAAGGCTTGCTTACGAGAGACCCGAGAATGGTCGAGCGCAAGAAGTTCGGACAGAAGGGCGCGAGAGGCAAGAGGCAGTTCTCAAAGCGTTAGTGAGAAAGTTAATCCCCCCTCAAATTTCGAGGAGGGAATTTTTTTGTGCGGTTATTCTGCTTCGAGCTGCAGAGGCATACTGTTGCCGGAAATCTGGTGAGTTCCGTCGGTGAAGACTATATCCGCGAGCATTCCTGTCGGAGCTACAACGGACGAGAGAATTTTCTTGACGTTGCCGTCAGAGAGTTCGAGTATGCCGTTGGCGAGTTCATGGGCCTTGATTTTCTCGAGGTCTGAGGCAATTTCCCTGTTCTGCTCTTCAAGTTTGACGCTGGTGAAAATTCCTGCGCTCTGGTCGTAAACTTCGAGGCTCTGCATGTCGGCGTAAACATCGAGCACTTCACTTTTTGGGAGGATAATGCGCATTCTGTCGCCGTAGCCTTCGGAGATTTTGACTTGGGTCAAATCACAGCCGCAGACTATAGTTCCGTTGTACTTGAGCATGAATTTTCGGGTAGTACCTGGAATTGTCCAGTCGAGGCCGGGAATTTTCTTGCTGCTGGAGAATGTAACGATGGACTGGAAGTTCTGTCGGACGGTTGCGAGTTCGCTGACGTTCTTGATGCCCTCGAGGATGGTGTGGCGGACGGATTCTGGGGCGGGTTTATTCTTTTTGCGGAACAGGAGCAGAGTATTTATTGCCACAGATATTATGAGCATAAGGACTACGATTATTGTCGTCAAGTTAATAGCCTCCTTAGGGAATATGTGAGAGTGATAATATCATGGTGAATTGTAATTTGCTAGAAATGTGCTATTATGCTAAATATCCTTAGGAATATATATTGACAAGAATAAGCAGAGGTGCTACGATTTTGACCAGACCAGACCAGACCAGACCAGCTATGTCTATGACTTTTTGGAGAAAGAGGGAACTCTTATCTTCTGGTTAGTTGTGTTAAGTTGTGCCGTAGGAGGAACACTAAGCGTACTGTTTAGTTTGAATCCCGGCAGTCTCTTGAAAGTCTTCACATCCTTTGCCCGGCAATCGTTAGTAGCGTTCTTTATGGCTTCACTGCAGGCATTCGTAATTTACCTTTTCCTGAAAAAGTTCACATTCATTCATGATACCCTGAAGTATATTTTTCTGTGCGTGAGCTTCTGCGTATTCGCTATGGATCTCTTCGCCGTCTATCATTACGACCTGACATTCAACAACATAATGTTCGAGATAATTATGATGACGAATCTGCGGGAAGGCGGGGAATTTCTGCAGACGTACTTGGCCGACGGAAAGTTCTGGATGTTCATTGCTGGAATACTGTGCGCGCTGGCGGTTCTGCGTGGAATTTACGGGTTGTTCATGAAGATGCAGAGGGTGGCTGTAATTCTCTTCTTGGTGGTATTTGCGGCGAGTGCCGTTACAACTTTGCGTGATGCAATCATTCATTTTGAGAGTTTCCCTGACTTTATCATAAATACAAATGCACTATCCCGAATTTACCAGATGTACATGAAGAACTATCGAGCTGAAAAGGACTACCAGAAAATATTAGCCGGAGCATGCCTTGAAGTTCCTATCACTAAGAATAATTCATCAATTCCTTACGTGGTGTTTATTCTGGGAGAATCGACAGACAGAAACCGCATATCCCTTTACGGCTATAGCCTCCTGACCAGTCCGAAACTTTCACAGCGAGAAGGCCTTTATGTATTCAGCGATGTAGTTAGTCCTCATTCACACACAAATGCTGTTCTGCAAAAATTATTCACGTTCTGCAGATATGGCTCAAAATCCAAATGGTATATGTACACTAGCCTGTTTTCGATTCTGAAGAGTGCAGGTTACTTCACAGTGTGGATGTCCAATCAAGAAGGGCCTGCGGCGGGAAATTGCGTGAGGTTATATGCAGGACAATGCGGACAAAGCATCTTCACGGAGAATCTGCGCGATACTTGGGACAATGCCTTTTGCTATGATGAACAACTCCTGCCAAAACTCGAGGAAGTAATTAGCTCTGAACACCACGCCAAAAATTTCTATGTACTTCACTTAATCGGGACTCACGGAAATTACAGGAAACGCTTTCCTCCTGAATTGGCGAAATTTACAGCTAAGGACGAAGGGGGCTTCAGCGGACTAACAGAATCCCAGAAAGAAGAACGCGCACACTACGATAATGCTGTTCTGTACAATGATTTTGTTGTAGACGAGATAATACGCCGCTTCGAGGACAAAAACGCCATCTTAATTTACGTCTCGGATCACGGCGAAGATGTATACGACTCCTCGACAATTTTGCTTGGGCACAACGAAGGAACTCCCAGCCGTTTCATGATAGAGATTCCCATGATAATTTGGGTGTCAGACATCTTCAGCAAAACTTACCCAGAACTCGAAGCTAGAATCGCACAAAGCGTAAACCGCCCCTACATGACCGACGACATGATTCACACAATCCTCGACATCATGAGCATCGAAACACAAGACTTCGACCCCGCAAAAAGCATCATCAATCCCTCGTTCGACATTACACGGCCAAGAATATACAGCAATCATGTCTACACTAAAGAGGACGGCCTGGCCCCTCTGCCGTAAACATAAAAATAATCTCCCTCCATCTTTCTGGGGGGAGATACCGTTTCGTAGTGATTAACGCTAAACTCTCTCCAATATGCCCGCTAGAGCGTCAAGGCAGTTTACCGCATCAGAATCCTCTATTTTTCCGGAGTCGCACAGTTCCGCAAGTCCTGGCTTTATCGGAAGCTCCGCAGCTATCTTCACTCCAGAATTATCCTTCCCGAAAATATAATGCCTCTTTCCGCAGTCCGGACACTCAAAATATGCCATGTTCTCAACTATTCCGAGCACAGGTATATTCATGATTTCAGCCATCTTCAGAGCCTTGTGCACTATCATTCCCACAAGTTCCTGCGGTGTCGTTACGATTATTATTCCCTTCAGCGGCAACGACTGGAACACCGTCAAAGGCACATCCCCGGTTCCAGGAGGCATGTCCACGAACATATAGTCAGTCAGTCCCCAGTCCACTTCTTCCCAAAACTGCTGGAGCACTCCGCCAAGTACAGGACCCCTCCATACTACAGGGTCTCCCTCATCTGGCAGGCAGAGATTCATTGAGACTACCTTAACACCGTTCTTGCTGACCGCAGGCTGAATCTTGTGACCGTCAGACAGCAATGCATCATGAAGCCCGAACATTCTCGGAATACTAGGCCCTGTGATGTCCGCGTCGAGTATCGCTGTCCTGAAGCCCTTAGCCCTCATAGCACATGCCAACAGACCAGTAACTAGGGATTTCCCGACTCCTCCCTTCCCAGAAACAACGCCTATTACATTTTTCACGCCAGGATTAGGCGCAAAAAGCATAGACTCGGCTGTCCGCTCGCCGCAGTTCGAAGCGCAGTGTTCGCAATCGTGATTACATGCCATCGATAATTATTCCCCCTCTGTGATTAGACGCTTCAACGCACCGACAGCTACTCGTATTCCCCTGTCAGTGTCGAAATCATCAGGCTCATTATACCCCGCCGCCTTGCGTTCCTGGTTCCAGATTACATTCAAGACGCTTCCGCATTTCACGCCCAGTGCATCAGCCACCACAAACAGCGTAGCAGATTCCATCTCGCTGGCAAGAACTCCCAGACGCTTCCACGCTTCCCACTTGTTGAGCAGTTCATAGCTTACCGGCATTCTCTGGGGGCTGTGCTGTCCGTAAAATGAGTCCTTGCACTGAACTATTCCGGTGTGCCAGTTTTCGCCAAGTTCCTTTGCCGATTCAACTAGTGCACTGACTATCCCGAAGTCCGCCGCCGCAGGATATTCGATTGGTGCATATTCTCTTCCTGTGCCGTCATAGCGTATTGCCGCCGTCGCGATAATCACGTCAGAACTCTTCACCTTCATGTTAATTCCTCCGCAAGTCCCGACACGAATAAACGTCTTCACGCCTATTGCGCAAAGTTCCTCCATCGCGATAGCCGCACTTGGCCCGCCTATTCCGGTTGAAGTTACGCAGACCTTTTCGCCGTTGAGGGTTCCTGTCCAGGTCGTATATTCCCTGTTTGAGGCGACAAAGCGGGGATTCTCGAAGTATTGCGCAATCTTCTCACACCTGCCGGGATCTCCCGGAAGAATGCAGTATTTCCCTACGTCCTGTGTGTCCAGTGCTATGTGATACTGTTTCATGCTGCATAACCTCCATCAAGCATATTCATGATTATTCCTGCCAGTTCTTCGGGACTGCCCGTCTCGCTGAATATCTGAGCATTCCCCGCCAGCTTCACGAACTCCTCAGCGTTCTTAGCCTGGTGATTGTCCATCGCACCGGGCCAGGGAATCGTGATCGTCGGCATTCCCCATTTAAGAGCCTCAGCAAGCGTCGAACCTCCCGCCCTGCACACCAGAATATCGCTCACAGAGTAGAACGGGTTCATGTCCCATTGAGACAGGATGAAGTGCATGTTGTCCCTGTCCTCCCTGACTTTAGACGACAGGAACACGAACTCGCAATCCCTGCACAGTTCCGCAGTCCTCTTCAGAATTTCACTAAGCGGCCCGCTCCCTAGAGACCCTCCCGCAATTCCGACAATCTTTGCGGACGCAGGAATGTTCAGCCCAAGCAGATTCAACGCTTCTTCACGCTCAATCCTCACTGGCTCGCGCACAGGAATACCGACGTACTCGAACTTGCTCACTCCCTCGCATCTCGGCCAGCCCGTCAGAATCTTAACGCCCCACTTGGACGCAAGGCGCGTAACCTTCCCCGCAACGGTGTTCTGTTCGTGGAGCATTACGGGAATCTTTCGGAGTTTTGCGGCAACCAGCGGCGCGAACGAGATATACCCGCCGAACAGGTACACAGCATCAAAACGTTTGACGTGCCTTAACGTGAACATCACGGACTTCACTACGTCAGCGATCCGGCCAAGAATCTTTAGCGGGGATTTTGTGCCGAGAGGAGAGCCCGCAAGAGGCAGACACAGGGGCGAAATTCCTTCCGCATTGTAGATCGTACGCTCAAGCTCCCGCGAACCGCACATCCACTCCACATGTCCACATTTTTCCTGAAGATTTTTCCCAAAAACTATTGCGGGGAAAATATGCCCGCCAGTCCCTCCGGCAGCTATAAGTACCCTTCTCATGCCTGCTTCTTCACCTTTCCGTGAGGCTTGGCCTCAAATTTGCTCTCCATCTTTATCCGCAACAGCACTCCAACTTTTGCCCACATGAATATCATTGCGCTTCCCCCTGCACTGATAAAGGGCATAGGGATTCCGGTTAAAGGCATCAGCTTAGTTACTCCGGCAACGTTTACGAACATCGGAAAGATAACCGAAGCCGCAAGCCCAAGCGCAAGGCATTTCGTGAAGGGAGTCTTAGCGTCCCTGTAGATGTAATACGCCCGCCAGGTCCAAACAGCATAGAGCATCATCAAGAACATTGTACCGACAAGCCCGAATTCCTCACCGATTGCCGGGAAAATGTAGTCGGTCTCGGCTTCAGGCAGATAACGTTCCTCCTGCAGGCCGTGCCCTATTCCCACGCCGGTAACGCTCCCGTTCGCGAAAGCCACAAGGCCCTGAATTATCTGGAAGCCCGCGTTGCTTGGGTCAGACCACGGATCGAGAAATGCCGTCAGTCTTCGCATTCTGTAAGGCGCAATCCGAATCAGCACTGCCACCGCCAAAGCTCCGGCGATTATTCCCAGCAAGGGATACTTCCAGCCCCTGCGCTCAATGTGCATGATGAAGCATATAGCTGCAATGATTATCGTACTGCCCAAATTCGGCTGAAGGAGCAGTATTGCCGCGTTGAGGCCGATTATCATTAGCGTCGGGGTTATGAACGCGTGAAAGTCCTTCCTGTTCAGCATAACTTCATCGTCGGTCAGACGTTTTGCCATGAGCACAGGCACAGCCAGCAGCATCAATTCCACAGGCTGAAACCTGAAGCCCGGCAAGTTCAGCCATCGTCTGGCACCGTTGACGCTCACGCCAATTCCAGGAACAAGAGTCAGAGCGAGAAGCACCAGCGAAAACACGAAGAGCTTGAAGCTGTTGCGTCTGAGGGCAGAAGTCGGCAGCCTCAGCATCAGCACCATAATAGTCAAGCCCACGCCGATAAACTGAAACTGTTTCAACGGAGCAACGTATGGATTGCCGCCCGCCATGCTGTTGCGCAGTGATAGGGACGAGATCATCACGAGGCCGCACCCGCTCAGAATCAGGGGGATAACGACCTCAATCGAGATTAGTGCTACTGCGACTTCCATTGTGAGACTATGCGGCAGAAATGCTCGCCTCTGGCCTTGTAGCTAGGGTACATGTCCCAGCTGGTGCACGCAGGAGAGAGCAGGACTACCATTCCGGGACGCGCAAGTTCACGGCAGAGACTGACGGCTTCGTCCATAGTTGCGGCTCTGCGGAAATTCGTGAAGCCTTCGTGCTCAAGTGCTGACTGGATCTTTCCGGCCTCTTCGCCGATAAGCACCGCGCAATCGCACTCGCTCTTCACCGCCTCAGCTAGCGGAGCGTAATCCTCGCCTTTGCCCTGTCCGCCGAGAATAATTACCTTGCGGCCGTGAATGCACTTCATTGCAGTTATGGTCGCCGCTACGTTTGTGCCCTTGCTGTCGTCGATGTACTGCACTCCGTCAATTATCCCTGCGAGTTCGCACCTGTGAGGAAGAGGCTTGAAGCCGTCGAGAAGTTCCCTCACCCTTCCTGCGGTCTCGACACCGAGAAGGTGAACCGCGCAGAGGCTCATTGCGACGTTCTCCAGATTATGGGAGCCGATTAACGTTGTGTCGGTGTAGCGGAAGAGCGGGAATGTTTCGCCGTTGAGGGTGAGTATTGCTTCGTCCTTGCCCATGAAGATATGTCCGTCGGTTTCGTGTTCGGGTTTCTCCGTCCAGCTGAGGACGATAATTTTTCCGGCGGGGTTGAGCGCGTCAAAATCCCTGTCCTGAATTATTCCCCAGCCGTCGCGTAATTTGAGTACATTGTTCTTGGCCGCAACGTAGGCTTCATAGCTTCCGTGCCAATCTATATGGTCTGGCGCAAGGTTTGTGATGATTGAGACCTTAGAGCGTAAATTCTGGGTTGCGCGGGCTAGCTGGAAGCTGGAGAGTTCGAGCACCACCGCATCAAAATCCTCTTGCGTAAATTTTGCGCTTGCTGTGCCGAGATTGCCGCCGGTGCCTGCCTTGAGACCTGCTTTGTCCAGAATGTGGCCGATGAGTGAGGTTACGGTGCTCTTGCCGTTGCTGCCGGTTATGCACACGAGATTTTTGGTGCGAATGTGGGGCAGGACGTAATCCAGTTCGCCGGTGAGCTTCAAGCCGCGTTTTTCCGCTTCCCTGAGAATCTCTGACTGCGGAGGAATGCCGGAACTTATCAGGATTTCGTCCGCGCTGAAAACTTTATCGCTGTGGCCTTCCTCAAAGGCTATATTGTTCTGTGCGAAAATCGCCTTGACGTTTTCGGGAATGGCTTTCTGTTCGGAGACTAAGACGTTTTCTCCGAGAGTGTGTGCAAGCAGGGCTAAACCTTGACCGCTCACACCTGCTCCTATGACTGCGAGCATATAATTATTGCCTCCTAAACTTAGAGATTGCCATATTATAGCCCACAAAGAAGCCCCGCCCTCTTTTTGGGGAGAGCAGGGCAAAATTATTCGTGTATTTAGTGCGTCTAGAAGCCTGCGCTCTTCAGCCAGTTATCTACGGTGTGTTCAACATCAGCTCCGCCCTTCTGCGCCGCAGCTCCTCTCACCGCCATAGCACGCGAAAGTTCCGCTCCCTTCATCAGGCGCTTCAGAGTCCCGTCAGTCCTGCCTGAACCGCTGCCTTCGTGCGTGCAGAAGGGAATTACCCTCTTTCCTGCCCAGTCGTGAGCCTCGACAAACGTGTACATGCACATCGGAATATCCCCCCACCAAACAGGATAGCCGAAAAATATCGTGTCGTACTCCGATATATCCTTGTCCTGAGCTATTGCCGGACGGTCATTCCTGTTCTGTTCCTTCTTGGCAACGTCAATGCACGTGTCATAATCCGCCGGGTACTTCTTGGCCGGAGCTACCTCGAAAAGTTCCGCACCGGTCTTCTGGGCTATCATCTGCGCCAGCTTCATTGTGTTACCGACCTCAACGTAACCCACGCCGTAATTTTCGTCGGCGCGCGAGAAAATCACCACTAACGTTTTCGCCTCAGCCGCAAATGCCGAGCTGACCACCGCAGCAACAACTAATACTGCCAGCAAAATTTTGCGCATAAATTACTCCTCCTTAGTCTATCCAGTTCTCGATTGATGACCGAGATTTTGACACATCTGCTCCGTGAATCGCAAGACCCTTCTTCACGTTCGCACCTGCACACGCCTTCTTCAGGTCTGCTTCACTGTGTCCCATTCCGCTGCCTTCGTGGGTGCAGAAAGGCTTTACCGTTTTTCCCGCCCAGTCCTGGCTCTCAATGAACGTGAACACGCACATCGGGCAAGTCCCCCACCAGTTGGGATAGCCCAGATAAATCACATCATAGCCTGAAATGTCGGGCAGGGATTTTACGGCGGGGCGGGCACTTGCGCGGAGCTCCTGCTGTGCTTCCTTCGTGCACTCCGTGTAATCCAGAGAGTAGGGCTTTACCGGTTCAAGCCTGAACATCTCCGCGCCCGTCAGCTCATGAATGAACTTTGCCGCTGTCTTGGTGTTGCCGGTCTTGAGATTCACGATTGAGCCGTTCACGTAGTTGTTGCCCCCACGCGAAAAGTAAATTATTACCGCTGACAATGATTATTCCTCCTTTGCTGGGATTTGCTAGTATAAATTGCTAAACTATGCTTGAAGTCAAGGTTTTCATGAATCTTTCTGCCAGGTCAGGATAGCCGAAAAGGTTGATGTGCAGGTATGAGGCTAATATTTTTCCGTGAGCATAGCCGCCTAAATGTGAGGTGTTAGTGTTTCGCCGGGTGAGGCTGAACGCGCAAAATTCTTCCGGAATTTCCGGCTCAATCCGCGAATAGTGGAACTCATGCCCGCGAATAACTGCCCCTTCATCGCAGAGAATATTCTTGCGCAATGCTCTGGCCTCCATGTAACCAAGTGCGGGACGCTTTGTCATTACCGCATCGCCCGGAATAATTCCGGCCATTGCGTGAACATTGCCCTCAAGGTCGGTCATGTTACGGCACAGGTACATCATCCCGCCGCACTCAGCCAGAACAGAACGCTCATTCTCCCTGACGCTCCGCAGCATTGAAGTATTTTCCGCAAGACTCCCAGCGAACATTTCAGGAAAACCTCCTCCGAAAATATATCCGTCAGCTTCAGGCAGCCTTTCGTCATGGATCGGACTGAAGTACACCAATTCCGCACCAAGCTCCTCCAATATTCCCAGACTCTCCGGATAATAGAACATAAACGCCTCATCTCGTGCTACTCCCACACGCAAACTGCTCACTCTTGCCCCATAAGTGCGAGTCTCAGCCCAAATTTTCGGAGCAGACTTCGCTATCCTCATCACTTCCTCGACATCAACTCCCGCTTCAACCGCACACCTCAGCCTCTCCGCCTTTTCCCCGCTGTGCTCAAGCGCAAGCCCCAAATGACGCTCCGGAACTCTCAGCCCTTCGTTGCGCCTCAACGCTCCCAAAAACTTTATGCCCTTCTCCCTCAGAGAATCAGCGATTATCTTAACGTGATAGTTTGAACCTGCATTATTCAGGATTACTCCGGCCAAGTTCACATTGCGGTCATATTCTCGGAACCCTAGAGCAATTGCCGCAGCAGACTCTCCAAGAGACTTAACGTCCAGCACAAGAATTACTGGAGCATCAAGCAGTTTCGCTATTCCCGCTGTGCTGTGTTCGCCGCCGTCGTGAAGCCCCATCGCTCCCTCAATTATCGCTATGTCCTTTCCGCTCGATCCCCTCACGAAAAGTTCACGCACCTTTTCCCGGCTCATCAGCCACGTATCCAGGTTATAGACCTCGCATTTTCCTGCAGAACGCAAATAACAGGGGTCAATGTAGTCCGGCCCAGTCTTGAAGGCTGATACATTAACCCCTCTGTTCCTCAATGATGCAAGCAGTCCGCAGGTTACGCTCGTCTTTCCGCAATGACTGCCTGAACCAGCAATTACTATTCTGCTCAATCTGCCGCAGGAAGATCCCGCTCAAGCACCTTCCACATGAACATTGCCACTATTCCCGACAGAAGATATTTCGCCCCGAGCACAGGCATGTTGTACATCAGTGAATACATGAACGTACTCTGTCCTTCGGGTGCGTATTCCGCAAAGAATACTACTCCTGAAATTACACTGCATGTTATCTGTCCGGCGGCGGCGACAAGCAAACCGATTATTCTGGGGTGCAGAGCAGCAAGTCCCACACACGCATACGCAAGAGGATAGTCCAGCGCAACCTGTACTACATTCAGGAAATATGCCCCTAGCAGAATTTTGACCAGACCTGTGATGAATCCGGCCTGTATTCCCCACTTTATGCCTCGTCTGTACGTGAAAAGCAGAAGCGGAATCAGCTCGAAGTCCACCGAGCCGCCCTGAGGCATCGAGAAAATGTTAATCTTCTCCAGAACTATGCAGAGAGCTATGCACAATGCTCCCTCAATCATTACGGTGATGTGTTTGCGATGAGATGCCATGATGTCCTCCAATTATGTAAATTTCGGAGGGGAAAAGGTTACTGCTGCTCCCTGCGCCGGTATTATCCGTGTCAGGTTCAAAGGGTCGGTGCAGAAATGACACCCTCTCAGCTCAGTAAAAATAGCTCCCCCGAGATGCCGATATTATACAGCAGTTATGCTACAATCTCACACACCCTAAATTTCGTTGTATTTATTAAGGAGGCACTAAGCATGAAGAAATTTGCGGCAATATTCTATCTTTTAGCGTTCGCGGCTTTGATCCTTCCGTTATCAGGCTGTGGCGGCGGAAGCAGCGGAGGCGGCGGAGAAAGCCAGACCCAGACCGCGCAGGACAGACTCATGGTCATAACCTCATCGCTCCTGAAGCAGAACTCAAGCTACAAGCTCTACAGGGGCAGAAACGTCAGCGCAAGGTTCAATGACAACAGCAGCCCGACATATTACGTTGCACCCGGCACATCAGGCCAGAACGTAACCATTAACCTCGAGTTCGCAAATGATCTTGGGGACGATCAGCCGTTCATGATCACCACCGACGAGGATAGCGTAGTCTTCTTCTACAACCCCAGCGGCAGCGGCCAGACCGACACCACCACGCCCAGCAATGAAGTTACACGCTGGGGAGGCAGCACAAATCAGCTCAGCTATTCCGGCCTGACGGTCTCAACTTCTGCAATCGATGTAGACACTTCCGAAGAATTAGTTATCACCCTCAGCGGAAGCACAGCCACAGTGAACGGTTCAGCAGTACCCAATCATAATTACGTCTGGCACGCAGACCCGGACCACAGGGACGAGTATTACACACTTGGCCTTGACGGTACGCAGGAATACTCGGAATCCGACTTGAGCAATTATATCCAGAACGTCGAGGGTGTGTACATCAACAGGGATATACGTTACATGCCTAACACCCTTAGTTTCACCGGCCAAGTGAAAGACGACAACGAGACCGAATACGCCGCGTACTACTCTGATAGTGTGGCGGCAGAAGTTGCGGCGGAACTTGGTACCGGCTTCGAGGGTCCGTACATCTTCGCGACACTACCCGGCTCAATGGGAATGGGCGGAGGACCTGGCGGTGGCGGAAATCCTCCACAGCGTAACGCCAGATCTGCAGTCAGCAATTCGGACATAGCTGCTTTCTCGACGATGACTCATTCAGCCGAAGATGCCTACAACAACCCCGTCCTGCACATCACAGGCTCAGGAGTCTACAGGCTCAAAGGAACATGGAACGGCCAGATCTGGATCGAAGTCGGCAGTGAAGAGGACGACCAGGTCGCACTGATTCTCGACGGCGTAACCGTAACCTGCTCGGTTGCTCCTGCTCTGGTCTTCAAGGAAGTCTACGAGTGCGGGCCGGAAGATAATGTAGTATCTTTTGACGTTGCCGGAAACCTGCACAGCAGGAACGGCACGAACGCAGGAGCTATCGTTGTGATCGCCGACGGAACAACCAACAATTTCACCGGCGCAAACGTCTACAGAATGCTCAAGGCAGAGAAGAAGAAGGACAGCGTAACGACAATTGACGGCTCCGATGTATCACAGCAGAAGAAACGCTGCAAGATGGACGGTGCCTTCTACTCGTTCCAGTCAATGGTAATCGGCGCGGAAAACGAGAACGGAAACGGAGTGCTCAACATCACTTCCACGACGTATGAGGGTCTCGACACCGAAATGCACCTGCTGATTGACGACGGCATTGTTACGGTTACGGCAGAGGATGACGGAATCAACGTCAACGAGGACGATACTTCGGTGTTCACGATGAACGGCGGAAGCCTAACAATTACTACACCGAACGGAGACGGCATCGACAGCAACGGTTACATCGTCATCAACGGCGGGACTCTGGACATCACTGCAGCTCAGGACAGCAACAGCCTCGATGCTCAGGCAGAAGGCCCGCTCGATTCGAATCTGGGCGTGTACATGTCGGACAGCGTGAATTACACTCACAGGGCATACTCCGGCGGAAACAGCAACACCGCTCCGCAGGATAACCAGAACGGCACGAACACCAACGACAATGTTACAACAACGACGAGAGAGCCTTTCACCGTAACCAACTCGCAGGGAAATGCGGTTATGACGGTGAGTTACAGCAATCCGGTGAGCGATACGGACACTTCGGACAGGGGAATTGACGAGAGTTCGAGTGTGTTTACGCTGACACACAGAGTAAACAGTTTTTCGGGAGTGAAGTAGTATGCGTAAAGTTTTGACGGGAATCTACATGCTCGCAATGGGAGCTATGGTGCTCTCAATGTCGGGCTGCGGCGGCGGAAGTTCCAACTCCTTCGTGGAGAACGAAGAGGCAGTTGAAGTCGCTGAAGTTGCGGTGATTGAGTCGCCGGTCTTTGAGCAGGGGCACAGCTACCGCATGATCGAGGGAGCGGCGCTTTCAGGAATGGGCGGCGCGAAATATTTTGTGGCAGATGTCGGTAGTGAGGGCAATGCGTCAGTGCTGAATCTGGGCTTTGCGGAAATGCTGGGTGATAACACTCTGGTGTTCGCTGACGATGAATCAGGACAGGTAGTTTTCGCGTACGACCCTTCAGGAAATGACGGCCAGAACAAAACTTCCGGAACTGTGCGCTACTCTGGCGGGACGCGCATGAAGTACACGAGCCTGGCGATTAAGGGAACTGGTGCGGCTATGTTCTCGGCGATGAACGTAGACACTGCAGGCGCAAAGGTAATTGTCCTTAGCGGAGACAGTGCAACGATTGACGGCGAGGCAGTGAGCACATTCAATTATGTGTGGCACGCTGACCCGAATCACAGCGATGTGTACTACACGCTCGGCCTTGACGGGACAGATGAATTGAGCGAGGACTACGTGGCCGAAGTGATCGGAGACCAGACGGTATATATTGCGCGCGATGTGTACTACATGACGGACAGCCTTGATTTCACCGGCACGGTCAAGAACGACGAGGAGACGGAGTATGCTGTGTATTACTCAGCTACAGTTAGCGCGGACGTAGCAGCGTCAAAATATCCAAACTCACCGGACCTTTGGGGGCCGTATATTTTCGCGACGCTTCCCGGCTCAATGGGCATGGGAGGAATGGGCGGAACACCTCCTGACGGCGGCAACGGCGGCACTCCTCCTGACGGCACGAACGGAGGCACACCTCCCGACGGCGGAATGGGCGGGACACCTCCAGATGGCGGCAACGGCGGCACTCCTCCAAACTTTCAGGCCAGCGCAAGCTACAATTCACAGATAGCTTCGACGATGGAACTGATGACTCACTCAGCAGAAGATGCCTACAAGAATCCTGTGCTTCACATCTGCAAGGCGGGCGTGTATCAGCTTCAAGGCACTTGGAACGGACAGATCTGGATTGATGTGGGCGAGGACAGCACCGATAAGGTAGCAATTATCCTTAACAGCGTTGACGTAACATGCTCCGTAGCACCTGCAATAGTGTTTCATGACCTGTACGAGTGCGGACCTGACGATGAGGACGAAGTAGCTTCACTGATGGCTTCCAGTTCGTCGGACATAGGCTACAGCGTTCTCGACAACGCCGGAGCAATGGTGATTATCGCGGACGACACGGTCAACAACTTCACGGGTGCGAACGTGTACAGAATGCTCAAGCCCCAGCAGAAGAAGGCAACAGTTACGACGATTGACGGTTCTGATGTTGACCAGCAGAAGAAACGCTGGAAGATGGACGGAGCATTTTACTCGTTCGTGTCTCTAGCGATGGGCGGCGGCTCAAAGCAGAACGGTGTGCTGAACGTCAAATCTACCACATACGAGGGCCTGGATACCGAAATGCACATGACCCTTGAGAGCGGCGTATTAACTGTGTATGCTCCTGACGACGGAATGAATTTCAACGAGGATAACACGTCGGTGTTCACGATGATTAGCGGCGATCTCACGGTAACTTCCACCGGCGGGGACGGTGTGGACTCCAACGGATGGATAGCGATTCTCGGAGGTAGCCTTGACGTTACGGCGGCGCAGGACAGCAATCAACTTAACGCTGGTGCTGAAGGGCCGCTTGACGCGGACTGCGGCGTGTACATGGCTAGCGGAGTAACGTACTCTCATCGTGCGTATTCGGGTGCAAACGGCGGAACAGGGACTCCTCCTGAGCAGAACCAGAGCGGCACTGACACGGACAATACCCAGAATCAGAATCAGACGGGTACTGACACGGATAACACCCAGAACCAGAATCAGACTGGTACTAACACGGAAAATACCCAGAACCAGACTCAGACCCAAACCGGCACTGATACGGGAAACAACCAGAGTCAGACTCAGACCGGCACTGACACGGGCAACACCCAGAGTCAGACTCAGACCGGCACTGACACGGGCAACACCCAGACCCAGACACAGACAGGCACCAACAACGGCGGCGGGACTCAGACTCCGGTAACGCAGAATAACACGAACTCTGAGCCTTCTACGCCGACGACTCCGACAGAGACCCCTGCAACTGAGCCAGAGATACCTGCAACCGAACCGGAGACACCTGCAACTGAGCCAGAGGCACCGACTACTGAGCCAGAGACTCCAACTACGGAGCCGGAGCCTGTAACCGAGCCGGAGACCCCTGTAACTGAGCAGGAAACCCCCACAACTGAGCCAGAGACTCCAACCACTGAACCGGAACCTGAAGAGCCGGTCATAGCTCCTGCACCGCAGAATCAGGACTACACTTCTGACTCTATCTCCGGAAATTCAGGCATCACTACATTTAGTCTGGGATTGTCGGGAAGCTCAATGACTATACGCACTGACCCGGACGCAGCTACACCCAGAGGAATTAGCTCCAGCAGCAATGTCTTCCAGATTACGAGGAGCGTAAACACCTTCTCAGGGATTACCGCTGACAATTAGCAGTCAATTTCTATTGCAGAAGCTCTCTGAAAACAGGGGGCTTCTCTTTTTTTGTTTGTGAGATAATTGCGCTCACATTCATTACTTTTCTGGAGGCGGCTGATATGAAAACTGTACTGCGTGTAATTGTTGCTGCCATTCTTTGGGCGGCAGGGCTTCTTGTGCCTGAATTTAGCTTAGCGTTTTTCCTGGCGGCGTATCTTCTGGCGGGCTATGACGTTCTGCTCGAAGCACTTCAAGGCATAAAAGAACGCGAAATCTTCGACGAATGCTTCTTGATGGCTATCGCTACGATCGGGGCAATCTTTCTGAAGGAGTACTCCGAAGCCTGCGCAGTTATGATCCTCTACCAGACCGGCGAACTGTTCCAGGATTACGCCTCCGACAAATCCAGAGACACCATCACGAAACTTCTTGACCTGCGTCCTGATTACGCAAACCTTGAAGGGAAGGGCAAGGTCGACCCCCGAAGTGTTGATACCGGCAGCGTAATTATCGTCAAGCCCGGCGAAAGAATCCCGATTGACGGCGTAATTCTTGAGGGACATTCCGCGCTGGACACCAGTGCTCTCACCGGAGAAAGTCTGCCCCGTGAAATTCAGGCAGGGCAGGAAGTCCTGAGCGGGTGCGTAAATTTGTCGGGAGTTCTTCGCGTGAAGACTACGAGGGAGTTTCAGGCATCAGCAGCTTCCAGAATAATTGAGCTTGTCGAGAATGCCTCGTCCCGCAAAGCCAGAACCGAAAATTTTATTACACGTTTTGCCCGTGTATACACTCCTGCGGTCTGCGCGTGTGCCTTACTTATCGTGCTTATCCCTTCTGCCCTGAACCCTGAAGGCTTCAAGATTTGGCTGTACAGAGCGTTGACGTTTCTGGTCATAAGCTGTCCGTGTGTGCTGGTGATAAGCGTACCGCTGACTTTCTTTGCGGCAATCGGCGGAGCAGGCAGGGCCGGGATTTTGGTGAAAGGCTCGAATTTCCTCGAGGCCCTCGCTAAAACTTCCTGCGTGGTGTTCGACAAGACAGGTACGCTCACGCGCGGAGTATTTGAGGTAGTTGCTGTTCACCCCGAAGTTCTGGACGAAACCGAGCTGCTTCACTTGGCCGCACACGTTGAGCGTTATTCGTCGCACCCTGCAGGGCTTGCGCTCAGAAGGGCATATCCTGATGAGTCGGACTCCTGTGTTGTAGACGAGGCAGAGGAAATTGCGGGCTATGGTGTCCGTGCGGTCGTGAACGGAAAGATTATCTGCGTCGGCAACTCGAAATTGATGGAGAAAGTCGGGGCAAAGTGGCATCCCTGCACAAAATCTTCCGGCACGGTTATTCACGTTGCGGTTGACGGAGAATACGCCGGTCATGTGGTTATCTCTGATGTGGTGAAGGAAACTTCGCGCGAGGCAGTTATTGCGCTTAGAGAAGAGGGCATTTCCAGAATAGTGATGCTGACGGGAGACACACATAATATCGCAGAAAAGATTGGCGGGTCTGTGGGAATAAGCGAGGTGTATTCGGAGCTTCTGCCTGCGGATAAAGTAGCTAAGGTCGAAGAGTTTTCGGCGGGCGGAGGTGTTGCGTTTGTCGGCGACGGAATAAACGATGCTCCTGTTATTGCGCGGGCAGATGTGGGTATAGCGATGGGTGCTCTGGGGAGTGATGCGGCGGTTGAGGCGGCGGATATAGTCCTGATGAATGATGACCCGCTGAAAGTCGCTGAAGCGGTGAGAATTTCACGGAAGTGTATGCGCATTGTCCGGCAGAATATCGCGTTCAGTGTCGGGGTAAAGGTGCTGTGCCTGGTGCTCGGTGCTCTGGGACTGGCGGGAATGCCTCTAGCGGTGTTCGCTGATGTCGGGGTTATGGTGCTGGCTGTGGTGAATGCACTTCGGGCTATGCTACAATCTTGAAATTATACGCGATAAGGAGAATCTCTTATGAAATATGACTTTACGACAGTGCATAAACGTTTTCACACAGGCTCCGGCAAATGGAACACGCTGGAGAAGTTCGGCGTTAAGGAGTCAGAGGACATAATTCCGTTCTCGGTTGCGGATATGGAGTTCGTAACTGCTCCGGAAATTGTCGAAGCCATCAAGCACGAACTTGACACGTCGATAATGGGCTATGCTAATCCTACGGACGGGTACCTTGAGTCGGTGTGTGAGTGGTTCAAGTCGCGGCACAACTGGGAGCCTAAACCCGAATGGATGCTCAGCACGCAGGGAGTGGTCAATGCATTTTTCGAGGCGGTCAGGGTCTTCACGGAGAAGGGCGACGGAATAATAATAACTACACCTGTCTATCACCCGATGTATATGGCCGCAACAAACAACGGGCGCAAACTCATAGACTGCCCGATGACTCACGAAGGCGCTCACTACGGAATAGATTTCGAGGCACTGGAACAGGCAGCATCAGACCCTCAGGCGAAAATGCTGCTGCTGTGCAGTCCTCACAATCCCTGCGGGAGAGTCTGGACGCGCGAAGAACTGGAACGTATAGCGTATGTCTGCCTTAAGCACAATGTTCTGGTTGTGTCTGACGAGATACACTGCGACCTGCTGATGCCGGGACACACTCACACGGTGTTTGCGAGTCTGGGTGAAGAGGTAGCGCAAAATTGCCTTGTGCTCACTGCACCGAGCAAGACGTTCAACATTGCGGGGCTGCAGACTTCCACTGCGTTCATTCCGAACCAGAAATTGCGGGAGAAATATTTTGCGGCCTTAAAGCTCCTGAATCCTAACCCTAAGTGCAACATTCTGGGGTATTGTGCGGCGGAGGCAGCGTACAGGAATTGTGCGGGGTGGCTTGATGAGTGCCTGAAGGTTATTGACGCGAACAGGAAGACAGTTGTTGAGTTTATGGCGCGGGAATTTCCGCAAGTGAAGGTTACGGAGCTTGAGGGGACATATCTTCTGTGGATGGACCTTAATGCGTTTGGGCTGGACTATCGGGAAATCGAGAGAATTAATCGTGAGGAAGCAAGATTATTCTTCGACGAGGGATATGTGTTCGGCGAAAAGGGGAAGGGCTTTGAGAGGTGGAACTTGGCCTGTCCGACGAGATATATTCGCGAGGCATTAGAGAGGTTCAGGGGAGCGTACAGCAGGTACGTGAAGTAGAGTTAATTTTGCGGGAGTGCTGGTGATATTGGTGCTCCCGCTTTGAGAATAACGAAGGGAGAATTTGACAATGGCAGAAAATCTTAGTACAACCACGAGCCACAATTATGCCCAAAATTCAGCATAATAGTTCCAGCTTATAACTGCGGAAAGTACATAGCCAAAGCACTGGACAGCCTCATCAATCAAGACATTCCCGAAAGAAACTATGAAATAATCATCACCGATGACGGTTCAACCGACGACACCGCCTCAATCTGCGATTCCTATGCACAAAAATTCCCGTTCATTCACGTAATACACACCGCCAATCACGGCCCAAGCCATGCACGCAATGTCGCCCTTCCTCAGTGCAGGGGAGAATATATTACGTTCTGCGATGCTGACGATTTCGTATCGCCGCATATGCTCTCAGCCATCACTAAAATAGCTGATACATATAACCCTGATGTTATCACGTGGAGATTCCTCACAGACAAGGATTTTATGGTTGAAGGCTGGCCTGCATACAATGAGACTCAAGCTGTCCTCTCAGACGCAGAAGATTTATGTTACAGAATACTTCTCGATAATGTAATCGGCGGTTTTACTCCCACAAAAGCACTGCGCCGCGAAATCATAGGGGACACTAAATTTGACGAAAGCCTGAGCTACTGTGAGGATGTGGAGTTATTCATCAGACTGCTCAACGGACGGGAAGACTTGCGGGTATGTTTCACTGATTACCGCATTTATTGCTACGTTTATCACAAAAACATCGGACAGACCAGAAATCCGGCACAATCTCACACACAAGACGGTTTTCCTAGAGTTCTTCATGCCTGCATCAAAATGCTAGACATACCAGGCTTGAATAACAGACTCAGCAAACTTGTTAAAAGGCGTATGTATTCCCAAGCCCTCGCAACGCTCTGGAGAAGGCCGGTAAAACAGACTCCAGAAGTTTATTCAGAACTTAGGCAGTTTATCAAGAAATACGCAGCGGATTTTTACTCATCTGAAACAGTCCCTTTATGGAAAAAAATTGCACTCATGATTGTGCATATTCTGGCAGTCTTTCATGTTCATAAACCATCGCTGTGATTTGCTGTATACTATTGCGAAATTTCCCAAAGGAGAGATAACAATTTGCTCACAAGCATTATCGCTTTCGTTATAGTTATAGCCGTATGCGTAATCGTCCATGAATACGGCCACTACATCACCGCAAAAATACTCGGCGTTCAGGTTCACGAGTTCGCCTTCGGAATGGGTCCTGTAGTTCTACAGCGCAAGGCCAGGAACAATATGCTGTGGTCTTGGCGGTTATTCCCAGTCGGAGGCTTCTGCAGGCTCGCAGGTATGGACGAAGAAGAAGACGGCGAGAGAATAATTCACGGAATGGGCTTCAACGAACAACCAGCCTGGAAGAGATTCCTGATTCTCCTCAACGGCTCCGCCTTCAACATTCTGCTTGCTGTCGTCCTGATGGCGTTATTCCTGTGGGGACACGGCATCCTCAACATGGACAGCACCAGAATCGGCGAAATTATGCCCGGTTTCCCGTCGGAGCAGGCAGGACTCAGAGTCGGCGACGAAATTCTTGCGGTCAACGGCAAAACTGCGGCCAAGTGGCGCGAAATGTCCGAACTTATCCGCACAGAAAGCACAATTAATCCCGACCTCACCCTCATTGTACGTCGCGGAGAAGATACCCTCACATTAACCGTCAATGTCCCCAATAACGAGGAATACGGCCGTCCTATGCTGGGTGTGTCCCCGTCTTACACTCAATACGGATTCATTCAGGCATGCAGAAGTTCTCTAAGCTACACCTACAGAATGACTAAGCTGATGCTTCAGGGACTCGCTGAATTTGTGCTCGGCCGCCAGGAAGCCGACGTAACCGGCCCCGTCGGAATTGCCTCAATGTCGGGACGCGCAATGCAGTCCGGCTTCTGGGATTTCCTTACGTTCATTGCGATTATTGCCCTGAATCTCGGCATTCTGAATCTTTTTCCGATACCTGCCCTCGACGGAGGAAGACTGCTCTTCACGCTCCTCGAGATAATCACGCGAAGAAGGCTTCCCGAGAAAATCGAGAACTGGATTCACACTGCGGGCTTCGTGGTGCTAATTTCCTTGATGGTGCTCATAACCTGCAAGGACGTGTACACTCTTTTCCTCACACATTAGGCCATGAACAGCACAAGACAGGTAAAAATTAATGATTTAACGATTGGCGGAAATGCGCCGGTCAGAGTCGAAAGTATGCTCAAAATTTCGCTGGATAAACGTGAAGAATGTTTAGCCCAGTGTGAAAGATTGATTGATGCAGGTTGCGAGATGGCACGTGCCGCGTTGCCTGACAAGAAATACGCAGAAGACTTGAAGCACCTCGTCGCCAACACTAAGCTGGTGATTATGGCGGACATACACTTCGATCCTGCGCTGGCTATTCTCGCAATGGAGGCAGGCTGCCGCGCGATCAGGATTAATCCCGGAAATATGCCGCTGGACAGGCTGCACGACGTAATCACTACGGCAAAGAATCTCGGAGTGGTAATCAGGATTGGCGCAAACGGCGGGAGCATTTCCGGAATGCAGTTAGCGCAGGCCGGAGGAGACAGGGCAAAGGGACTCTTCCTTGCTGTGTGCGAGCAGGCAGAATTATTGTTGAGCCACGACTTCACGAACATGATACTTTCGGCCAAGTCGTCGAGCGTCCCTGAGTGCATACGCGCCAACGAGCTTATCGCCGAAAAGTATCCGGAATTTCCCATGCACATTGGTCTGACTGAGGCAGGACCGGGCGACGGCGGAGTAGTTAAGGGCACGGCGTGTATCTCTGCGCTGCTTATGCGCGGAATAGGCGACACATTGAGGGTATCGCTGACTGATGAACCCGAACGCGAAGTGAAGGTTGGCTACGAAATCCTGAAGGCATTAGAACTTCGGAAGAGAGGAGTTAATCTCATTTCGTGTCCTACTTGCGGAAGAAGAAGGGCTGACGTAATGAATCTGGTGAAGATCGTCGAGCCGATGCTTGCCGGATTGCCCGACGGAGTGAGCGTTGCGGTGATGGGGTGTGAGGTCAACGGCCCGAAGGAAGCGCGTCATGCACAATTCGGGATTGCCGGGACGCCGGGAGGGGCTGTGCTGTTCAAGGAGGGTAAGCCCGCAGGAGAGTACTCGTTCTCTGAGCTTGAGGAAGTATTGCCGAAATTCTTTTCAGAAGGAGATAGCCGAACTCTCCGAAGTAATGAACGTCAACATCACCATATACAGCATCAATGACGCTGGCAAGGCCTTAATCGAAATGTCCTGCTCTGAGCATCTCCGCATCGTACCGCAAAGTCCCGATGTACCAGAAGCAGGTAATGTTCCTGACTCCATACTCTCACTCTTCCTGAAGTCAGACAGCAATTAACTTGATTGACGGCCTCCCTCATTAACGGGGGAGGTTATTTGTCATTACTGCATGAACCGTTCCGCAATTCCGTTTAGCTGTTCACGAATACCCTCGAAATCCCCGCCCAAATCCAATGTGCGCACAATTATCTTGTTGCCGCTCATAATGTGTGATAGTACTTTGCATCGATAATAAGTGTCTTATCTCCATATGTCAGCATTACATCACTACGCATAACCGGGAGTATGTCCCTTATGTCATCGTCAAGCTGCCAGGCTATATGTGAAGCACTCGCCCGTATCTGCGGAAACTCCTTGCGGAAATATTCCAGTATGAATTTCTCGTAGAGATGGTGCAGTCTTTGTTCATCGAGAAAGTCCATCATCTTGATAGTTCCTTCTTTCGTGAGCGCGAAATGTCCGCCTTCAGCAGAATCACAACAACGGACTTGATTATCCTGTTCATGTACGAGTTTACGGAGAAATCATCGTACGTACACACCATCTGCCGGCGCAATATTGAGCGTGTCTTTATGGACGCGGTTACATCAATCTTTCCGCGAAGGGACGACAGAGCTTCGGTGTCAGGAATGTATTCACGGCCAAGTCCCCGCTTTATCTGAGTGCTTATCCCGCGTGCAAGAACCGCCGCAAAAAGTTCTGCCGTGTTGCTGAAATCTTCAGCCCCAAGCCTCTTGCAGCCCTGCTCATTCAGGACGCTAAAAGCATAGGCCAGCATGTAGTAGATGTTCTGTATCTTTACCACGTCAGAGCATTCCTCAACTTAACACTGCATTCCTCGACCTTGCGCGGATCATCAAACCAGTATTCGCGCAATAGAGGAATAATTTCGTACTCAACTATTCCGGACAATCTTTCGTCAGTCAGTTCGTCGGGGCTTATGTCGAAGAACGCAAAACGTCTCCTCAATGCGTAATCTACCATAGCGAGGCTTCGGTCCGCAGTGTTCATCATTCCGATGATGTAAACGTTATCAGGGACAGAGAACATCTCGTCGGAATACAGGAGCTGAATCTTGTTGCGGCTGCCTCTCTTGTCGCATTCAATCAGCATGAACAGTTGCGGAAGGCCGGTATCCCACAATGAAGTCCTCATAGGAATAGCTTTGATGAAACTGTAAACGCTCGATGTCCTTCTCTCCCATCATGGAGTAGGCAAGACGTTTAGCGAGATATGTTTTGCCAACGCCTGGTGCTCCCTGAAGAATGATGTTCTTCTTGTTACGCAGAAGTCCTGTTAGCGCATTATATAAATCCCGGCTGACGAAAACCTCACTCAAAAAATCATCAGCAGTGTAAGGCGGGTAATCTATTATGGGTGCATCTTCTCCAGAACCGTATTCTACGATGACCCTGCCAAGAATCTCGGAGCGTCTCTGTTTTGCGAAGATGACATCACCAGGCTTCATGACATTAGCGAACTCCCAAAGAGCTAGAGAGGTGTTCGTGTATTTTGACCCTCGTCCGTACAGCTCAAGGAGTTTTTTCTTGATTGCCTCCCTGTCTGCATAATCACGGATATTGCCAAGATCTGGCTATGCAAGCCTTATAACTCCGCGCTCATAGAAACTGTTCCACATGCAGGCATTTTCACCTGCTGTACATGCCCAATAATGAACTACTTCAACATCTGCATCACCTAGAGCGTTATTCATTGTTGTCTATCGTTCTTATCACCCTGCAAGGCACTCCTGCCGCAAAACTGTTCGCCGGAATATCACGCGTAACTACACTCCCTGCTCCAATCACACACCCATCACCGATTGTTACCCCGCCGGTTACCGTAACGCTTCCTGCGAGCCAGCAGTTATTGCCAATCGTGATGGGCTTCGCGTACTCCAGAATATACCCTTCTCCGCCGTCATCGTGTCTGGCGTTGCGTTCCTGCCACCTCATGGGGTGCATCGGAGTCAGCAGTGAGACGTTCGTCCCGGCCATAACGTTATCGCCGATTCTCACAGGGCACACGTCAAGCACAGTGAAGTTGAAGTTGGCGTAAAAGCCCTTGCCTATGTAGGTATTAATTCCGTAATCAAAGTATATCGGCCCCTGAAGGTAAGTATAGCCGTCCATATGGCAGTAAGGCAGAAGTTCTCTCAGTATAGCATTGCGTCCTGTCTCGTCGGTGTCATACAGCCGGTTATAGTCCATACACAGACGGTGTGCTTTCGTCCTCAGCAGGTACAGTTCATCATCCGCAGGATTGTAGAGTTCCCCGCGCGTCATCTTTTCGCGTTCGTTCATAAGATTTTCACACGCCTTTATATGAGTATTAGAGTATAATTCTAGCATCAATCCATTCACAATTTATTTCACTTCCGAAAGGAGAATTTTTCGCAATGGTTCAAGGTTCTATGCTTGTAGTTATTCTTGTCGTTGCAATCGTCCTGATGGTACTGCTCATCTCAAAGATGAAGTTCCACCCGTTTGTAGCACTGTTCGCCGTAGCTCTGGCTATGGGACTCGCTGTCGGAATGGCTCCCGCAAAAGTCCTCGACACTATCCTTAACGGATTTGGCGGGACTTGTCGCGGAATAGGCATCGTGATTCTGCTGGGAACGATTATCGGCGCAATGCTGGAGAAGTCCGGCGCGGCGTTCACGATGGCTGACTCGGTGCTAAAAGTTGTCGGTGAGAAGCGTCCGGCACTGGCGATGAGCCTCATCGGATGGGTGGTCTCAATTCCGGTGTTCTGCGACTCTGGATTCGTCATCCTGTCTTCCCTCAACAAGTCATTGGCGAGGCGTTCACACGTCAGGCTCTCAGTGATGGCTATTGCCCTGTCAACAGGACTTTACGCCACGCACACACTTGTTCCTCCAACACCCGGTCCCATTGCCGCCGCTAATGAACTTCATGCAGATTTGGGCATGGTCATCATGTGGGGAATCGTGGTCTCTATCGTGTCAGTGATTGCCGGTTACGTCTATGCGCTGATTGCCGGGCCGAAGCTCCCTGTTCCCTTCGACGAACAGGACGGAGCCGGTGAGTCCTACGAGGACCTCAAGGCCAAGTACGGCACTCTTCCGTCAGCCTTCAAGTCGTTTGCTCCTATTCTGATACCGTTAATCCTGATTGCGTTCAGCTCGTTCATCAGCTACCCGTCAACCTTAGCGAAAATTGGCGGCAAAGAGTCAACCCTCTTCATCGTCAGCAGCTTCTTGGGAAATCCCGTTATCGCACTGTCAATCGGAGTAATTCTGTGCTTCTTCCTCGCCCCGTTCACTGAGGAAGTAACCAACGGCTGGATTGGCGAAGGTGTCAAGGACGGCGCGAACATCATAATGATTACGGCGGCGGGCGGAGGACTTGGTGCAGTTATCGCGGCTTCTGGTGTAGGCAACTACATCGGCGAGGCGTTATCGAGCTACAACTTCGGGATATTCCTGCCCTTCATTATTGCTGCGGCACTCAAGACTGCGCAGGGTTCATCGACTGTCGCAATCGTAACCACTGCACAGATTATTGCTCCGATGCTCGGCTCTCTGGGGCTTGGTGCTCCGATGGGGGCTGTGCTTGCTACGCTGGCTATCGGTTCAGGCGCAATGGTTGTGTCTCACGCTAACGACTCGTACTTCTGGGTTGTGACTCAGTTCTCGGATATGGACCTCAACACTGCGTACAAGGCTCAGACAATGGCAACACTTATTCAGGGTATTGTTGCGGTTCTGGCAATCTACGGAATTTCCCTCTACATGTTGTAGTAGTACCACCCCCCACAATCCCCCTAAATTAGGGGGACTACAGGGGGTAGTTATTTAATCTTTACTTTAGGAGGTATTCACACGGAATCAAGACAACCACGAGCAACGGTATCCTGCTCATCTTCTACGTTATCTACGTCGGGGTTCTGTCAGATACCGGGCTGTTTGACGTGATAGTGAACTGGCTCGTTCAGAAGGCAGGAAGCAATGTTATAGCTGTTACGGTCGCAACGGCAATCATCGCCACAATCGCACACCTTGACGGCACGACAGCAACGACAGTCCTCATTACCATTCCGTCGCTGTACCCGGTCTACAAGAGAATGAACATTGACAGCAGGATTCTTCTCTGCATCACCGGCGCGTGCATGGGCGTAATGAACCTGCTTCCCTGGGGCGGACCTACGGTACGTGCGGCTGCTATCCTATCGATGGATGCAAATGTTCTCTGGAACATGCTCATTCCTGTACAGATTGCGGGCTTTGTGATTAATATTGTTCTCGGTGTACTGCTCGGAATGGTAGCAGTGAAGGCCGGTGCAGGTGTAGGAAAAGGCGTTGAGGTTGAGACAGACTCCAAAGAGGCGGCAGAGGCTAATGCACTCCGCAAGTCGAATCCTTATCTCATCTTCAACTTTATCCTGACGGTTGCGGTTATCGCTGTACTGTCGATGGGGCTTGCTTCGATCTACGTGGTGTTCCTCGTTGCGCTGTGCATACTCTTGGCCGTGAATTACCCCGACCAGAAACTGCAGGACAAGCTCGTGAAGAAACATGCTCCCGCCGCGCTGATAATCTCCGCTACACTTTTTGCTGTCGGCGCAATGGTCGGAGTGTTCGACGGTACGGGAATGCTTACGGCGATGGCAAATGCAATCATGTCCGTAATTCCTGCGGCGATGGGCAAGTACATTCACGTAATCTTCGGGCTTCTTGCTCTGCCTCTGGGCTTGTGCATCGGAACGGACGCATACTTCTACGGAATTATGCCTTTGGTGATTCAGGTAGGGCAGACGTACGGAGTTGCTCCTCTCTCGACAGCTATGGCAATGCTCATCGGAAAGAACATCGCCCTCATGGTCAGTCCGTTAGTCCTTGCGATCGGACTGACGAACACGGAACTGAAGGATCACATGAAGTACTCGATACCTCCTTATTACGCAGTAAGTGTAGTGATGCTGATATTCGGAATCGTGGCAGGAATCATTCCGCTGTAAACGATACGCAGAAAGTTTTTGCCCCGCGCCCCCACCCACCCGCCCGGCGCGGGGCTTTTGTGTGCTAATATACCCTCATCCCAACAAGGAGGCATACCATTATGAACATACCAAAATACATTTTCCGTGAATACGACATACGCGGCACAGCAGATACCGACCTCGTGGACGAAACAGTACGTGCAATCGGCCAGGCATACGGTACGTGGCTGATTCGGAGCGGCGTAACAGGAAGCGTAACGCTCGGAGGAGATGCCCGCCTCTCTACACCCCGCATTAAGTCCGCAATCACCGAAGGCATCATCTCCACCGGCCTCAACGTTATTGACGTGGGACTGGTTACTACTCCCATGCTCTACTGGAGCTTAATCCGCTTCGGCCTCGACGGCGGCGTAATGATTACCGGCTCCCACAATCCAAGCGACATGAACGGCGTAAAGCTGTGTTACGGACACGGTACCCTCTGGGGCGAAGAGGTGAGGCTAATCGGCAAAATCGCAGAGTCCGGAAATTTTGAGCACGGCACCGGGAAAATCTCGCAGGCACATATCGACGACGAATACCTGCAAATGCTGGTCTCTCATTTCGTACTGCCATTCAATAAAAAGTTCAAGGTAGTTGTTGATTCAGGGAATGGTGCGGCAGGACCGACAGCACGCAGATACTTCGAGATGCTGGGCTGTGAAGTGGTCTCACTGTTCGACGAACCGGACGGACATTTCCCCAACCATCACCCTGACCCGCAGAAGCGCGAGAACCTTCAAGCACTCATTGAGCGTGTGCTCGCGGAGAAGGCCGATGTTGGCTTCGCATATGACGGCGACGCTGACAGAATAGGCGTTGTTGACGACAAGGGAGAACCCATCGCCGGAGACCGCTTGATGTCGCTGTACTGGCGCGAAATTCTGCGTGAACACCCGAAAACTGACGTTCTGGTTGAGCCGAAATGCAGCATGATTCTTCCGGAGACAGCCGCAAAATTCGGAGGAAAACCCTTCTACTGGAAATCCGGACACTCCGTCATCAAGGCCAAGATGCGCGAAATGGGATCACTCTTTGCCGGCGAATACTCAGGGCATATGTTCTTCGCGGATGAATTTTTCGGACACGACGACGCGTTCTATGCTTCAGGAAGGTTATTGCGCATAATGTCCGACGAGAACAATTCACTTTCGCGGCTAATGATGTCTTTCCCGGTTTACCCGTCAACCGAAGAGATACGCATACCCTGCCCCGACGAGACCAAGTTTCAGATTGTTGACCGCATAACCGCAAAAGCGAAAATCGACCACAAAGTCAGCGACCTCGACGGCGTGAGGATACTCTACCCTGACGGCTGGGGCTTAATCCGCGCGTCGAACACTCAGCCCGTAGTTGTAGTGAGGTGCGAGGGACGGAACAAGGAAGCACTCGAGCGCATAATGCAGGACATCAAGAACCGGGTCTTGGCCGAAGGTCTGCCCAATTTCACATGGACATTCTAGCCGCGACGACCAACGCCAAGCCGCAATACGGAGTTATCCTCACGAATCCTGTCCTGCCTCTTGAGACAGCTCCGCACACTCAGCTCGAAATAGGCTTCGGCAACGGCGAATACACGGTGCAATACGCGGAGGCACACCCTGATGTGATGTTCTACGGCGTGGAAATTTCGCAGGCGTGCGTCCTGAAGTGTGCAAGAAGGGCGGCGGGCCTGAAGAACTTGCGCATTCTCAACGCAGATGCACGGTACATGCTCCGTGAGCTTTTCGCTGACGAATCGCTGGAACACATAATTATGCAGTTCCCTTGTCCGTGGAGCAGCAATAAGCAGGCTCACAGAAGAGTTACGGCGAAGGATTTTGCGGACGGGCTTGCGGCTGTGCTGAAGATTGGCGGGGAATTCGAGATGCTGACGGACGATGAGCCTTATTCCCTCGAAGTCAGGGAAGTGCTGGGGAAACATCAGGCACTTGCGCTCACGAAGTACGAGGTGAACCCGGAGCGGGAGATCACGACGAAGTACGAGCGCAAATGGCTTGAGGAGGGCAAGAATATTTACCGGCTTGTGTTCGCTAAGACGCAGGCATTTAGTGTTGGGAGGCGGATTGCTCAGGAAATGCACATAAAGATTAGGCACGAGGTAACTGCACAGGAAATTGAAGCTCTCAGGAATGTTGAGGGTAAAAAGAACGGAGGTCTGGCTTTCTGGAAGTTCGGAAGGTGTTTTAGTGACGGCGAGTCATACCTTCTGGAGACACTGACCAGCGATGAAGAGTTTGGGCAGAAGTTCTACATACACATAGCGAATCGTGATGAAGGTGCGTTAATCCGGCTGGACCAGACTGCGGATGCGTTTCTGACTCCTGCGGTGAGAGCTGCGCTTGATGACGCGGCGCACAGGCTCTATGAAGGACGTTAGACCGACGAGCGGGCGGGTGCTGTCTGCGCTGTTCAGCATACTCGGCGGAAGGGTTGAGGGCGGAAAATTCCTTGACCTTTTCGCCGGAACCGGGCGCGTAGGGCTTGAGGCACTGGAACGCGGAGCAGACGGGTGTGTGTTTGTCGAGAGTGTGAGGTCTCGTGCTGAGGAATTGAGGGGGCGGGCGGGCGGGGTTGCTGGACGCGAAGGCATGCCGAGCGGACAGCACTGCACAGCTGACGATAAAGTGATAGTTCTTTCTCTGGAAGTGAGGCGTGCAATTTCCTGGCTGGCCAAGCGCGGACTGAAGTTTGACGTGATTTTCGCTGACCCGCCTTACTGCGAGGGGTGGTGTGAGGTTTTGCCGGGACTTTCGGGACTGACCGAACTTTTCGCTGATGATGCCCTGATGGTGATTGAACACTCGGTGAGGGAACCTCTGACGCTCTCGAAGAATCCGGCCTCTCTGGAGATTCTTTCTGTTCGGGAATACGGGGAAACCTGCCTGACTTTTCTAAAGTGCCGCCGCACACAAGAATAAACTTTCTGGTTACAGTCTTGACCTCTTTAATTTGTGCGGGAAGTTTTCTCTTAGAGGAGATTAATATTCCATCGGAGTCCAGCTTCCCCAAGCACCTTTGCCTGTTTCGTGGCCGTCCCTGCGCGTCCCTGTAGCTTTTCCCCTCGTAGACGTAAGTTGTCCTGTTAATTCTGCGGTATATTATGTAGCTCATAAATGCTCCTTCTTTCACAAAAATACATCACAAATTATCGCAGACCGGCGTGATTTTTACAACTACATTTACCACTACAAAATGCCCTCATGAATCCGGCAATGACACAAAATTTTTATCCTGTTATAATCCCCCCACGTTTAGCAAAATCCTGAAAGGATACGTGATATTTTGCAGTCCCAATCCATAGCAAGGCAGGCCATAAGCAACATTATTCCCGCAATAGTCGTCGAAATAATGATGCTGATCTACAACCTCGCAGATACATTCTTCATTGCACGGACAAATGACCCCCTCCAGCTCGCCGCAGTGTCCCTTGCCGCGCCGGTGTTCCTTGTGCTAATAGCTCTGGGAATAATCTTCATGGCCGGAGCTATGTCGTACATATCGCGTTCGCTCGGTGCGGGCCAGAAGGAACGCGCAGACTCCATAGCATCGTTCTGCGTTTGGGGCAGTATTTTTGTGGGTGCAGTGATGGCTGTAATCTTCATGTTCTTCATCGAGAAAATTCTGCGGGCAATCGGCGCGAGTCCCGAGACTTTCCGGCTGGCTCATAGCTACCTGTCCATAGTGATAGCTTCTGCTCCGTTCGTGCTGTTCTCGATGGCCTGCGGAGGAATTATGCGCGCAGAGGGCCATGCTTCCGGTGCAATGATAGGGCAGATTTTCGGGAACATGTTAAACGTTGTGCTTGACCCGATAATGATTCTCTATTTCGGCTGGGGCATAACCGGAGCGGCAGTCGCAACGAGCGTAAGCATAGTTATCGGTGCAATGTATTACGTCGGTTATTTTCTGACGGGCAAGTCGTCAATCAGCATTCACATAAAGCATTTCAGGATAGGGGGCGGGATAGCCTGGGGTGTGCTGTCTATAGGGATTCCGTCGTGTCTCGACCTGTGGCTGATGAGTATTGCGCAGATAGTCATGAACTCGTTGATGTCGGCTTACGGTGATATGGCAGTTGCCGCCGCAGGAGTAATGATGAGGATCGACCAGATTACCGGGCTGTTTGCGATGGGAGCAGGACAGGGGATTCAGCCGCTGCTGGGGTTCTGCGTCGGAGCTGAGGACTGGAAGAAGTACAGGGCATTCCTGAAGTTTGCGATGTCCTTCACGGTAATTTTGAGCTTAATGATGATTGCGGGTTGCTACCTGTTCACGAGCAATATCGTGTCAATTTTCCTGAGTGAGCCGGAAGCATTCGGTTATGCTGTGAAATTCCTGCGGATAAAACTGTCAAGCAGTATTCTTTTTGCGCTGTTCTTCATCCTGATAAATGCGTTGCAGGCGATGGGAGCAGGCAGAGCTTCTCTTATTCTGAGCGTGTGCCGTCAGGGAGTTCTGTACATGCCTCTGTTGTTCATCATGAATAATTTTGCGGGAGTGTACGGGCTAGTGTGGGCACTGCCGATAGCCGAGCTGTTATCGCTTGTACAGACAGTTGTGGTATACGGAAAGATAATCCTTGACCCTAGACGCTTAATATACGGTGAGGCACAATGAAGGTACGTGCTGTTTATCCAGGTTCGTTTGACCCGATAACGAACGGGCATATCTATATTGCGGAACGTGCGGCGGCGGTGTTTGACGAGGTTATCGTGAGTGTTCTGGTGAACGAGCGGAAAGTGTCTGCGTTCAGCGTGGAGGAACGCTGTGCGATGGCGCGGGAGGCACTCTCTCACGTGAAGAACATAACTGTGGACAGCTTCAACGGTCTGCTGGTGGATTATGTGAGGCAGAAGGAAGCGGGAGTGATAATCAGGGGATTGCGTGCGATGAGTGATTTCGAGTACGAGTTCCAGATGGCACTGATGAACAGGCAGCTTGCGCCGGAGATTGAGACGTTTTTCATCGTAACTGACCCGAAATACTCGTATGTGTCGAGTTCGAGCGTGAGGGAGATATTCCACTTCGGGGGAACAGTTAGGGATGTTGTGCCGGACAATGTGTTTGAGAGGCTGCGGGAACGCTATCATGACAGGTGAGATAAAAATATGGCGGCCGTTCTGCGGAGAGCTGTACCGTTATGAATGGAACAAGAGCAAAATTCTTGGGGTACTCCGCCAATTTTGGGACGATGTACGTTACAGCTGGCAGAGGATACGGTACGGCTACTGCGAATATGATTTGTGGAGCATAGACCGCTGGTTTCTCGACATAATGCCCAGAATGCTGGAGGAACACAAAGCCACGAGGCACGGAAGCCCTGTCGTGAACGAAGCAGATACCGGCAGCGATGAAGCCCTCACGAAAGCGTGGGATGAAATATTAGACCGCATGATATTCTTGTTTCGTGAAGCCTCAGAGGAAACATGCACGAACAAATATCGAGAACAATGCAAGGACGAAGCACTCGCATTATTCTCGAAGTGGTTTTATTGTCTGTGGGATTAGGTGCGCGTATCCCGAAGAGGTTTCCCGTCCTCAGTCCTCCATTCCAGATTGCCGTTTGACGTTCTGCCAAGAATTACAGCAGAAGCCGCCGACGGTGAGCGGAACTCATAATCACGTGTAAAGCGTCTGCCTGAAATTATGCCCTCGTGCTCAAGTTTCAGCCTCAATTTGTAATAGCTCGCGTGTTTGCTGTCCGTCAGCGAAGCCGCAACATGTTCTGACACTACCGACCCCTTCACGACAGTAAACCCTCCTGTACTCACGAAGCCCTTTGCGTCCGCACCAGAACTCGCCATTTTGCAGAACAGATACTGCCTGCTGTCTGTCTCTTCCGGCACCGGCGCAAACACGTTGTAGCTCATCGTCGCAATAATCAGCTTCACGTTGTCCATGAACTCCGCCATTACTGCCTTCTCTGAAGCTTTCATCACCGTCTTGCTGTAGGTGTTCTTCGTCAGAACTTTGTACCTTCCGCACTCTCTGGCTTCTTTCACAAGTTTATCCTCAAGGTAGCGGATTAACGCTTTGTTCAGGTCATGCCCCGTGAAAGCTACTACAGTATTCCAGTAGAAATTTTCGCTGCCTGCCTGATAATCCTTGAGGTGCTGGCGCAGACGTTCGAGCATGTCTTCGGACTCGCCTATGTACACAGAGTTGCTTCCGTCGTCTTCTTGGCAGAACAGAAAATACACTCCTGCTCCGCTGATTTCGTCGCCCGCGTAATCCTGAATCTCTGTGCGCGGAATCTTTACCGCTGTACCGTTCCAGTTCGAGAGTTCAGCTACAATGATGCTGTCAGCCGTACCATTCACGAGGAACAGTTCTATCTTTCTGCCGTAAATTTCGATCTCCTCCCTAGCGTTTCAGCGGCCTTACATCCAGTTCCTCAAACTCCGCGCGCTTCCTGTCCTCCTCAAGAGGCACAACATACTCACGTTCTGCATATACCCAGTCCCCCCAAGTTTCCGGCCTGAACCTCTTCAGCGTAATTTCATATCCGTTAATCACGAACCCAAGCCTCGCAATAAGCGGACGCTCTCCGTACTTGAACGGCAAATTGTGCCAGAACGTTACCCTCACCCAAAATCCCGCAGGAATATCCCTCGAGTTGCCGTTCACCAGAGAATCAGCGATATATCCCCAGTCCCCGCTACGGTACGTGAATTTGTTGGTGCGTATGTCCACTCCTTCAAGTATATCCAGCTTCAGGCTCGTATCCCTGTCCGACTTCACCATGAACACCGTGAACATTCCCTCGTCGGGCTTCACCTCAGCGTCAGGCGATTCAGGGTTAGGCTCAGCAGGTTTTACCCTGTACGTTCCGCGCCACACTATATGAAGTCCGTCGCTGGTCTTGAAGCCCGTCGCATTACCCAAATCCCTCTGGATCGTGTAACCCACAACTCCGTGCACATCCTGGCTCGAAACATCATCAGCAAAAGCACACGAGGCTAACATCATAACTATCACCGCAGCAGCACACATAAACTTCTTCATAATTATTTCTTGCCCTCCTTCTCTGGTTCAGCCAGTTCATCAAGCTGAAAGTCGCATTCCTTTTCGTTCTCTTCAAGCTCATGAATTTTAGGCTCAATTCTTTTCCATTCAGACCAAGCCTTAGGACGTATACGCTTGAAGCTAAGTTCCTGGCCGTTAATCACGAAGCCGACACGTGCAATCACAGGAAACTCGCCATACTTGAACGGCAGATCGTGCCAGAACGTTACGCGCACCCAGAAAGTCTCGAGAATGTCCCGGGGATTGCCGTTAGTATCGATGTCCGCGATATACCCCCAAGGCTGGGAGTTCCGCCAGCTGAATTTGTTGGTGCGTGTGTCGAAGCCTTCACGAACGTCGAGCTGAAGCGGAGTATCCTTGTCGGACTTGACCATGAACACGGAGAATATTCCGTCGTCTGGTTCATCGTCCTGCGAGGATATTTTTGCTTCGGGGTCTGTCCTGAAAGTTCCGACGTAGATTATCCGCAGTCCGTCCGAAGTTTTCATGTCGATGATGTTTCCTGAGGTGTCGCGCTTGATGTCGGGGCTGACTGCCTCATCAGCGAACGCACAGCACGACAGCACCAGAACAATTAACGCCGCACACAAAAATTTACGCATTGATGAATGATTCCTCCCAAAGTTAATAAAGTGTTTGATGTGGATATTTTACATTAGCGGGGTATGTTCTGACAGTGTGATAGAATATGCGGTTAAGGAGAGGCACTCCGGCGGTAGTGGAGTGAGGCTCGCTTGGGGACACCCCTTGAAGCCTGAATATTTCAGGTGAAAGGAGGTGAATGCCATGAAGGATTTTCTTGACGGAATAATAAAACTGCTGCAGTACGTAGCAACGTTTGCAACAGTTTCTGAAATTATTCTTAGAGTGATCCGCTGGTGGATCACCCGCTAAGGATTAACGACGCGTAATTAGTTTCGCTGACTTGCCTGATGTGGGGAAGCCACTCCCCACTTTAGGCGGTCTAACTAGTACCCGATCCTCTCCCGGGCAACTCAATTATACAACATTCTTCATTAACCCTACTCCGTATTTTCCCGTCTAAACCATCAGAAGCAACAACGACAGCATCACAGCTCCCACAGCGTGAATCAGCCAGAACCTCAACGTTACCGCAGTCTCGTCCATTCCCTTCTTCTGGTAGTGGTGGTGAAGCGGAGCCATCAGGAATATTTTTTTGCCCAGTTTCCTTATCGTGAATATCTGTATAGCAGAACTGAGCATCTCAACGCTGAAGATGAACCCCGCCGGAATTATCGCCAGCGTCCTGCCGTTCATCACGCACAATGCCGCCAAAGCTCCGCCCAGAAAGTGCGAGCCGGTATCTCCCATGAATGTTTTCGCCGGCCTGGTGTTGTAGAACATGAAGCCCGCCACCATAAAGAACAGCTCAACCATCACGCTGGCATTCAGCGCGTCCATCGGCACAAGCAGCAGCAACACTCCAAGCGACACCAGAAAACTCCCGCCAGCAAGACCGTCAAGCCCGTCCGTAATATTTACGGCGTTGATTGTCCCTGCGGTCATCAGGAAGGCCACCGGAATCGCGATCCATCCCCCGGCATCCCAGACTCCCGGCCACAATCCCATTCGTCCCCTCAGAAACACAAGCACTACCCACACTCCGCAGAGCAATAGCTGCAATTTCAGCTTGGCCAGGCTCGAGAATCCTTCGCTGGTATGAGTCCGGAACTTCAGCCAGTCGTCGATGAACCCGATTAATCCGCTCAAAACCGGCAGGCTCCAGAAGAGCAGGGAGTCCAGCGAAAAATCTATCACCAGCGCAAGAAGTCCCAGCCACAAAAAAACGACTCCTCCCATCGAAGGAGTCTTTGACTTAATCTCGTTGTCTATGTTCACGCCGTACCATTTCTGCTGCTGCGTTATGTGCTCGCGGTTCTGGTACTTTATCCAGAAGTATTGCAGAATGTTGCTCAGCGCGTAAAACAATAAGCCTTTCAGGAACATAATTCCCTCACAACATTTTCGAGCCCTATACTGTGAGATCCCTTCACCAGCACTCCCTGAATCTCACGCGACGATGTTATCTCGTTGACGGCCTTCAACGCTTCCTGCCAGTCCTTCACGAAAATGTACTCTGACGCATCAGGGAATGCTTCGCGCCAAATTTCCCCGACCAGAATCACACCGTCAATCTCCTCAAGCAGCGGTGCAAGTTCTGCGTGGAACTTGGCCGAATTTTCGCCCAGCTCCCTCATCTCGCCGAGAACCGCAGCTTTTCCTGCACAAACTACCTTGCAGAAAGTCTCGAGGCTTGCCCGCATTGAGGCAGGGTTTGCGTTGTACGCATCATCAACCAGGAATTTATGCCCGTTGTCCAGAATAAAAACTCTTCCGCGCCCTTCGAGTGCCTGAAAGTCCGCGAGAGCATCTGCCGATTCCTGAAGGCTTATCCCCAATTCATGGCCGACTGATGCCGCGAGAGCGAGGGGCATTGCGTTATGTTTGCCCCAGATGTTGGCGGTGAAACGGGCTATTTCCTGCGACTCCCTGTGAGCAAGAACGAACGACAGCGCAGGAAGTGTGTACTCCGATTTATCTACAGCAAGCACAAAGTCTGAATCGCGCCATTCTCCGACACCCATTGACTTAACGACATACTTGAAGGCTTCCGCAAGATATTCGTTGTCGTGGTTGTAGATTATTTTGGTGATTGAGGTCGAGTGAACTATCTCCAGTTTTTCGCGGAGCACTCCCTCAACACTGCCGAACCCCTCAAGGTGAACAGGAGCTACCGCCGTGAGAATCGCAATTGTCGGCGGGAAATACTCCGTAAGCTCCTTAATTTCGCCGGGCTTGTTTGCTCCGAACTCAAGAATAACTATCTCAGTCTCGAGCGGCATTGCCATAATTGTGGCCGTGCACCCTATGAGCGTGTTGAAGCTACGCTCCGGCGCGTGAAGGACAAAATGCGGCGATAACACCTTCTGCAGGGCGGCGCGGGTTGTGGTCTTGCCGACACTGCCAGTTATCGCGATTATGTCGTGCAGATTGTGAGCCTTGAGTTTCCTTGAGGCAGTTGCGGCCAAGTCGCGCTCGGGGTTGTCCAGCTCAATAATTGGGACACTCACATTTTCGGGAGCTTTGCCCTTCCTGACGATTAACAGCCCTGCACCGTTCTCGATTGCCTGCGGAATATATTTGTGCCCGTCGGTCTTCTCGCCCTCAAGTGCAACGAACGCTCCGCCAGGTATTACGTCTCTGCTGTCTGTCGCGAGGTGATGCGGAAATTCCAGAGTGCTATCTATGCCGTCGAACAGCTCGCAAAGTTTCATGTTGCTCATTGCGAATCCCTCCAGCTCTTCACTGCTTCTGCGTCGTTGAACGGTATCTTCTTGTCCTTGATGGTGATGAACTTTTCCGGCCCTTTGCCCGTAATCACGAGAATATCTCCATTCTTCAGGCTATCAAGCCCCACGCGTACAGCTTCCGGCCTGTCCGTGATTATCCTGTAGGGAATGCTCGCGCCTCCTGCTATTGCTTCTGCGATAGCTTGGGGTTCTTCGTCGCGGGCATTGTCGGAAGTAATTATTATCTCGTTGGCAAATTCTGAGGCCGCCCGGCCAAGTTCCGGCCTGTTCTGCTGATACCTTCCGCCGCCATGTCCGAACATCGACACAATACGCCTGTCATTGCCCGACAGCTTCCGGATTGTCCCGAGCACGCTCCTCAACGCCGATGGTGTATGCGCGAAGTCCACGAACACACACGCACCGTTAGGCAGGTCAATACGTTCGAGTCTGCCGGGTACCTGCGGGACGTTGGCGACACCCTCCATTATTGCCTCTGCCTCAACGCGTCCGGTCATCGCCGTAACTGCACACAGTGTGTTCATGATGTTGAAGTCCCCGACGAGCGGACTGCTCAGAGAGATGCTCCCGAAGCCCTCGCGCTGAATCACAAGTTCCGTACCGTCGAGTGTGGACGTTGAGCCGACGACGCTGAACTGCGCACCGTTGGTGAGTCCGAAGCCGCGCACCCTCTCCGGAAATTTCGCGAGGATTCTTTTTCCGTAAGGGTCATCATAATTCGCCGCACCCAGAAATCCGGGCTTTGCGTACGTCGTGAACAGCAGGGTTTTTGCGTCAAAGTAGTGCTCCATGTCCTTGTGGAAGTCGAGATGCTCAGGGTATAGGTTTGTGAACACAGGAACGTCATACTTTGCTCCCTTGAGCCGTCCGAGATAGAGGCCGTGCGAAGAAGTCTCCATGACACACGCAGAGCATCCATTTTTGACCATGTTGGCGAGCTGGCGTTCAACTATCGCGCTCTCGGGAGTTGTGCGGTCAGCGTCCTTCTCGGTTATTCCGTCGCTCTCGATTATTGTTCCGAGAAGTCCGACCCTCATTCCTGCGGCCTGAAGTATGCTCCGGATAATGTAGGTTGTGGTGGTCTTGCCGTTAGTCCCTGTAACTCCGACCATCAATAATTTTCCTGAGGGGTTGGCGTAAACGAACGAAGCCGTCTCGCCGAGATGCTCCCTGACCCGCTCAACGATGATTTGCGGAAGATTCGAGTCTACTTCACGCTCGCAGAGGAGTGCACATGCTCCGGCAGCTTCTGCTTTTTTCACGAAAGTATGTCCGTCTGAGTTTTCGCCCTTGATGCAAGCAAAAAGTGTTCCGGGCTTAACTTCCCTGCTGTCGGAAATTACGTCGTCAATCTGCACAAAAAAATCGTCCTGAGACTTCACACAGGCTTTAGCGTTTATGCCTCTTGCCTGTATGAACTTCAGGACATCACCAAATGTTGCGCTCAATATTTCTGCCTTCTTTCATGTTAAAGTTACTAGCATTATATATTCTCCGTCATTCTCAGAGAATATCCCAAATCCCAGCTTCATGTACATCTTTACAGCGTAATTCGCCTTCTGTACGGAGAGTGAAGCCCGTTTGTACCCCGCCTCTCTCAAATGTTCCAGCATTGCCTTCATCAAGGCTGTACCTATGCCCTGTCCTCTGTATTCCTTGAGAACTGATATTGCGTCATACAGAAAATCTCGCAGCAGGTGCAGTTCTTCGGGGTGCATATCGCGTATCAAGGATAACTCGCCTCACCGCCTGCAGTATCTATGCCAACTTGTAATGAATAACACAGCAAGTATTCCCAGCCAGCCGTAAATTCCGCCAGAACATCCTCCGCCGGATGAGCCTGTACTCTGATGCTGACTCACTGCCAGAACATCAAGAGCAGCCTTCACGTCAAGAAGTCCTCTGCGCGAGACTTTGCCCTTGCCGTCAAGAACTTTGTATGCATTAACCTTAGGAATAATCGTATCAATCATGTTGAAACCGTATTCTTCAGCTTCTTCCGCCGCATATCTCTCTATGTCCTCAACAGTTGTGTATTCATAGCCCAAGTCATCAGCCATAGACTTTAGCAAATCTTCATAGTTGAACGGGTGAACTGTCGGGTTAATGTTCGGGTTCGCTCCGCTGAGAATGGCATTCTTGAGCTGTGCAGGTGTCGCATCAGGATAACGCGAGAGAAGAAGTGCTGCCGCTCCTGTTACGAAAGGTGCCGCCATTGATGTACCGGAGCTGTAGCTGTAAGAGACAGGCCCTCCTGCTGGCACTAGTACTGTCTCAGGTGAATATGTGCTGAAGACTTTGCTTCCTGGTGCGGCTATGTCGACGCTGTCCCCCCAACACGTGAACTCCGATGCTTTATTATCAGCATCAATTGCTCCGACCACAATCATGTTGTTCAATCCGGTGAATGATCCGGGATAAACATACTGCCCTGCTCTGAACTTTTCGCCCGGTTCATCAAACGGAGCAGGTTTGCCTACTTCAATTCCCTCATTGCTGGCCGCAACAACAATAAGTGTCCTGTTGAGATTGTCGAATGCCTTGAATGCATGGTACAGAACATCGTCTTTCATCTGTTCAGGATTCTCGTCAAAATAGAACGATACCGACATATTCACTGCGGCAATTTTCATGTCAGGGTTCTTGTTGAGAATTGATGCTATGTAGTTCAGGCCTTCTGCCATAGCCGAAGAAAATTCTTCTGTTTCATTCTGCTCGTCGTCTGTCTCCTCTTCTTCGCTTATATCAAGGAATGATACGGGTATGATATTGACTGTCCAGTTCACTCCGGAAACCCCGATACTGTTATTGCCGACAGCTCCGATAGTTCCGGCTACGTGTGTACCATGACCAGAAACATCTATTGACCAGCCCAAATTTTCCTTGAGGTAAATGTTATAGCCCAAATCCATAGCCAGATTTTCCTTGAGGTCATCATGAACGTAGAAACCCATATCAATTACTGCCGCATAAACATTTTCGCTTCCGGTAGTCTCCTGCCACGCTTCCGGTGCACGGATTGCTTCAAGCCCCCACTGAACATCAAAACTTGCGTCGTTGGGACGTATTCCTGTAGATTGAGGCCTTACCTTGTGGTTCGGTGATGCTGTTACTACATCAGGACGTGCTTTGAGTTCAGTGATGAGTTCTTCTGTAGTCTTCGTCTTTGAACGCACAAGCGCAAATATATTGCCGTCAATCTCCGAAAGTGTCTCGTAGACTTCAAGCACTTCTGCTCCAGCTTCCTCTGCCGCACTCACAACAGAAGCTCTAATTCCGCCCTCTGCACCTAATCCTGATGCACTGACCTCTATATTTTCGGGGGCGCGGAATACCACGAGAGCCTGACCTTCTGCATAATTCTTATCGTCGGCAGACGCAATTCCGGCAAGAAATGTTACAGTCAATAACGCAAACAATATTTTCTTCATGATTATCCATTCCCTATTACGAAAAGTATTCCAGTTCCGCCATTTCCTCAACTATCGACTTGAACACCGGAGCAGCGATTTCTCCTCCGTAATACCTTCCGTTTGACGGTTCGCCTATCGCTATAAGCATCAGGTATTTCGGATCTTCATACGGCCAGAACCCAATGAATGACCCTACATATTTTCCTGGAGCATAGCCTCCTTTTCCTGCAACCTGCGCGGTCCCGGTTTTTCCCGCAACATTTGTGAGAGTTGTTGCCGCCTTTTTGCCGGTGCCTTCGGTGATTACACGCCGCATCGCCTGACGAAGCCACGCAGTAGTCTCGCTCGTCATTACCTCGCGCATAACTTTCGGCTCTCCCCTGTAGACCACTTCTCCCAAAGAATTAACCGCTTCCTTCACGATGTACGGGCTCATCAGCTTTCCGCCGTTCACCACTGCCGCCATCGCCGTAGCAAGCTGTAAGGGAGTAACTGCCAGTCCCTGACCGATTGCTATATTCGCCGGAGTAATTCCTCTCCAGTTTTCCGGGTAAAGCAGAATGCCCCTCGCGACACCCGGCAGCTCAATATCAGTCTCCTTGCCGAATCCCAACGCCTGAAGACTCTCAAACATTTGAAGCCTGTTCGAGCGGATGCCTATCTGTGCCATCCCTACGTTCGACGACTTTATCAGCAGGTGTGCAGTGTCAACGTGTCCGAGTGCTATTCGTGCGTCGGACTCCCTGATGAATCCGTCCGCAACCTTCAGCTTGGCCGGACAGAAGAACACCTCGTCCTTCCTCACTATTCCCCTGTCTAACGCTATGCCCATGTAAATTGGCTTGAACGTCGAGCCAGGCTCATACCCCCTGCTCACCACAGCATTAGAGAGTGCATCGAGCGTGAGGCTCTTCCTGTTCTGCGGGTCATAGGTCGGGTAGCTGGCCATCGACAGAATTTCGCCTGTGATTGGGTTCATGCACAAAGCTACGGCCCATTTTGCGCCGTTCTCTTTTGCTGTCTTGAACAGGTGCTTTTCCACAACGTACTGTATTCTGCTGTCGAGCGTCAGAGTTACCACCGGAGTAACTGTCCTGCGCTCGGGTTCACGCTCGAACATTGAGGCGGGCTGACTTCCAGGACGACGAACAACTATCTTCTGTCCAGGAGGGTTATACAGCGTGGAATCCCAAGCCTGTTCTATGCCTGCCTGCCCTTTGTTGTCGGTGTCGCAGAAGCCCAGAACGTGAGACATCAGCCCCTGGTTCGTGTACTTCCTGTAAGGCTCGTCAATCTGAATTACTGCTCGTGTCTTCTTGTGAAGTGCAGATAGCTTCTCCGCATCTTTCTCTGACGGTTTGCGGTTGATCCACATGAATTGAGTTTTTGTGTTCAGTGCTGAATATATTTTTGCGGTTACGTCGGGTGAAAGTATCAGTGCAAGTTCTCCGAGATCTTCTGATGTGAGCCTGCTCGGGTCAACTGCGAAAATTGGCCTGGTCTCCGAAATTACTAATGCATTGCCCTTCGCGTCCTGAATTATTCCGCGCGTGGACTTGAGCGGAACTTTGCGCCAATATTGATGTTGTGATTGCTGGAGTATTCTTGTGTCAGGGTAACAGTGTCTTGCTGTGAGGGTTACGCCGATAATCGTGAAGAACAGTACGAACAGCGACCAGGGATTAGCCGCGCCCTGTGATGATGATTTTCTGGCCATCTGGTAGCATCAGCGGCCAAACAGCCACGCCAGACCCGAACGCCACCCCTGAAGCCCTGAAGGTGAATTGAGTCTTGAAGCGGCGAGTCCTGTATTGCGGGAACGTACAGGAAGAGTCTCGGCCTTCATGACCTTCTGCATTCCCAGACTCTCGCGGCAATAGGAGTATATCCTGATGGGCGCAACAAGAGCAGATAATTCCTGCCTAAGTACTACTTCTTCGTCAGAATATTTCTGTATCGACTGGTTAACTGACTCTAAATAATACGCAAGCCTTGCCGCGTGAAATCTCAGTATCCCGAGACCGATCACAAGACCTACGCAGACAATGAAGGCAGCCAAAAACTTAATGCCTGTGCTAATTTTTCCTGTGCTGCTGCTGACTGTCTTATGCACTTCCCTTCGCCCCCGGTTTCTGTAAAATTTTTTTGGTGTGCGGAAATAATAGCACATTTTGCGGAAAATACCTAGTCTGTATTAATACAAAATGCCCTTAATTTTGCGCTCCTTGCTTTATAGTTAGCAGACATTTCTTCTTCCGACGGAGTCAGCGGATGACGTGTAAGGATTTTGCCCTTTCCGTCTGCCTGCCATTGCCTGAACGTGTGCTTGATGAGCCGGTCTTCCAGCGAGTGATAGGCCGCAAAAATTATGAGTGCGTGTGCTGACAGACTGGGAAGCAGATTCAGGAGACGCTCCAGTTCTCCGGCTTCGTCGTTGATGTAAATTCTGAGTGCCTGAAAGACTCTGCGTGCCGGGTGTGTGCCCATTTTGCGCTGTACCGGCTGAGGCAGTGAGGAGCGTATTACGTCGACGAGCTGGCCTGTCGTTGTGATGGGAGTGCGCGAGTGTTTTATGGCCTGCGCAATCTGCCGTGCGAATCTCTCCTCGCCGTAATCCCTGAAAATTCGTGTGAGGGTGTCAGCGTCAGAATTTTGGAGGAGTTCTGCGGCGGTCATCGAGTCGCCCGAAGGGTTCATGCGCATATCGAGCGGGCCGTCATTCTGGAATGAGAAGCCTCGTTCCGGAATAGTGAGCTGCATGTTCGAGACTCCCAGATCGAAGATGTATGCGTCGTAGTTCTTGCAGGATTGGAGGTCGCTGAAGTTTGAGTGAAGTGCGCTGAATCGTTCGGAGTATGATTTGAGGCGGTCGAGAGCTATGGAGATGGCTTGAGGGTCGCGGTCGATGCCGAGTACTGAGGATTCGGGGAAATGTTCGAGTATGGCCAGCGAATAGCCGCCTAATCCCAGAGTGCCGTCAAGGATTTTCGTGTGAGGATGTGCCTCAATGAGCGTAAGGACTTCGTTAATCATGACTGGTTCGTGGTGCACCGTATAAAACCTGCTTTCTTTGTGAATATGGTGATACTGCGATAAAATTATAGCCATTCCAGAAAAATGATTAAGAGAGGCGAATTTGCACATGCCGGAAAATGTGAAGAATATTCCCGACGCTATACAGGACATACTGGACAGGAACAAGGGTTTCTTGGCCATATCTAAACTGGCATCACAGATGAGTGCTGAACTGCGCGGCCAGCTATGCTTCAAGCGCAATACACCTGTGAAGATACTCATGAAGAAGCTGGAGTCTGTTCTCAAGGACAGGTTCATATTCCGCAAAAAGGGCAACACGCAATACATTCTGACACCGTGCGATCCGGCGGAACTTGTGATTGCGTTGTTGTCGCCGCGCAAGGGAATTACCCCCAAGATGCTGGCGAATAAGCTGCCGTTTACGCAGAGTGATGTGCGTCAAGTGGTGAATGAACTTGTGGATTCCGGGCAGGCTAAGGTAAAGCTGAACGACAAGCTCGAGCCGCAGGTATATTCCGCTGACGGCAGGACTAATGAGCTGTCTGCTGATGACGGCGGGAATACGGCCTCTTCGTCAGGTGAATACACGAGGGCAAAATTCCGTGCGGCATATGACGAGCTTCACAGGGACAGGGAATTTGTGAGGATATGCGACCTGCGGAGAAGGCTGGACTGGCCGCGCGAGGAGTTCGACGAGATGCTGAGGGGATTGCGCGACAGCATGACGGTACACATGGCTCAAGCAGAAGAACGTTACTTCACAAAGGATGAACTTGCTGACTGCTGGGTTGACGAAAACAAATTCAGGATGGGGACTATAACTTGGGATGGCAGATAATAATTCGATTTTTGAGCAGCTTAAAGCTGATAACCCGTTCTTGTCGGTAGCCTCGCCCCTCCCTTGGGAAAACAAGACCCCTGATGTGTCCCAGCTCAACGTTGCCGTCTCAACACAGATTGAGCAGCTTATCCGCGACAAACGCCGACAGCCTCCGCTGCCTCTCTCCGGATTGATCTTTGGAGGTGTAGGTATGGGCAAGACTCACATGCTCACCAGAATTTTGCGCAGACTCCGAAAAAATGCATGGCACGCAATTTTCGTGAACATCAGGGCCTTCACCAATCCCAAGCGAGTAACCCAAGAATTGCTGTCGGAGATATTCATATGCCTGACCGAGCCTCACAGCAACGGACGTTCCCAGTTCGATATGCTCATGAGTGAAATGATGGACATGTACCGCGAGCGCAGAAGGGAAGACGGTTTTACTGACGCTGACATGCCTCCGCCGAAGGATTACCTGAAACGCGACATGCCCAAACTCAGCAGGGCATTCCTGAAGTGTATTATGCAGTATATCGGCACAAGCGATTTCGTGGTCAGGGACAAAATTATTGAGTGGCTCCGCGAAGGACTCGACGATGAAGATTCTCTGAGTCTGGGTTTGCCGATGCGTGATGTCTCTTCGATGGATGATGCAGAGTGCGAAAGTTCCGCGAAGGGCATACTAGATTCACTAGGAGTTGTCCTGTCTTACGCCAGAGTCCCGATGATAATTTGCTTCGATGAGCTTGACACAATGGAGGGCAAAAAGGAGCTTATCGGTGCGTGGGGCGACACCGTAGGCTTCCTCATGAACAATATATCCGGAATACTTCCGCTGTGTTTCGTGAAAGAAGGAGTCTGGGACGGAGAATTTATCCCTGTGCTGAACCAGGCACTAATACAGCGGCTGAGGAGCAGCAAGATGATGATGAAGGGATGTTCGGTCCAGCAGGCCAAGCAGCTCGTTCACGACAGGATAGCCTCAAACTTCAGCGAAGGTGCAGAAGAAAAATACGACTGCCTTATGTCGCTTCTGGGTGATTCTCTGAAGCCCGGAATGTCTCCGCGTGAAGTAATCCAGCTCGCAGGTGCGGCACTGACAGGCCCTCAAATTGATCCCATCAAGGAAGCCTACAGCGACGAGTTCAAGAAAGTGCAGACCGAACCCAGAGCCTGGCCGCCAAATTCTGACCGGATGATTCTCGCTGCCTCTGAATGGCTTTCTGCTCATTCCTCGTGCGAAGTTCAAGGCACTTGGGGCAAACACATCAAGATTGCGGGGACTGTAGGGGACAGGCACATTGCGTTTGCTCTGCCGGTGCCAAAAACCGCACAGACAGCTATGGCGGTCGTGAATGAGTGCATCAAGTTCCTGAAAGAATATCCCGGAAGTTTCTGCTGTTACGTCAAGGAAAAGAAAGCCCATAAACCTACATGGCGAGCTTTTGCCAAAAAACTTGAGGACTTCTGTGCTGACGGAGGGCACATGCTGGAACTCGACGATGAGTCCCGCATAGAATGGTACGCTCTGGCCTCAATGATTAACCAGATAAGCAACGGCAACGTCAATATCTACCAGACATCAGGCAGCAGAGCCGCAACGCTCAGTGATGCCCGCGAGTTCATCAGGAGCATTAACCTCGTGCCCGGCCTCTTCTCGCCGAATAACGCAGAAACTCCATCAAATGCTGCACCTTCTGCACCTGCCGCACCCGACGACATTCTGAAGGAAGCAGTGCTCAGGGTGATAAAGTCCTCGCCCATGAAGATAATATCTGCGGAAAAAGCTGTAACCCTTCTTGCCGGAAAACAGATTCACGTTACGCGCAATGAGCTTCTGGTCTGCGTGAACGCTCATAAAGACTCGTTCAGGACGTACACATCCAAAGGCAGGGAAACCATGATAGGGCTGGCGGGCAAATAATGTTCGAGTTCTGGACCCGCGTCAGCGACCTCGCAATATGCCAGAGATGCCCCGCGCTATTCGGCTACAAGATTCACATGGGCAAAAAAGACGTGTGGAAAATCGGCATCAAGGGCAGAGGCCAGGCTTACGGCTCAATGTTCCACAAGAATATAGCTCAGGTGTTCTTCGAGGCCGCTTCTGATTCGCGCAACGCCCTGCACCCGGAATTGACTCGTGCTGTCTCTCAGGGAGAAGCCGCGCTCGAGGAGTTTGTGCGCGAGAAAATCTTTCTGCCATTTTTGGCGGGGCACTCCGAAGAATACACTTCAGGCCAGCTCATGGCCGCAGCTAACGGCGTAACTGTCTGGGTCAAGGCAATGGCGGATTTCTTTGCGGAGATTCCGTCTCTCAAGAATAACCCTGAACGGAGCATGAGCACCATATTCCTTGAGCCGGAACGTAAATTGCAGGCCAGCTACGATTTTCCTGGCGAGGGCAGACTCAAAATTACCGGCTGTTATGACGCTCTGGTGTTCAACCCCGACAGGGCTGAAGCCAGGCTGTTCGAGTTCAAGGGATATGCTAAGAGCGACCTGGCGGTTCCCTTGTCGCAGAGCTTGATGTATGCGTGGCTCATCGAGAAATTTTCGGGCATAGTTCCTTCTGTTGAGGTAATATATCTCGATGAGGAGAACAGGAAGCCGGATATTTTTGACTCAGAAAATGTCAGGCAAATGATTATTGCGGGATTGCCGGGACTGTTTCGTTCGGCGTTCAACACAAAAACTCTAAGGAGGCTGCCGGAAATCGTGAAGGACGAAAAATTATGCAGTGTGTGCCCGTTCAACGGAAAGTGTGATTATGACCGTGCAACCGGCTTCGGCAAGAGGCGGGGTGCATCGATGATTAATGTGCTTGTGTTCTTTATGATGGCAATGATGGTATCTGCGCAGGTGTTTTTTTCCACGTCTACATCTCTTGAGACGACCGGAGTACAGGCCGATGCTATGAATCGCAGGTTCATCTACGAGAAGTATCTTAATGAGGCAATCCAGACTGTAAGGACAACTTCTGATGCCCTGCTCAGGCGCGGATCTGCTTACTCCGAAGCCGCATATGCCGCCAATCTGCAGGATGCCAGCGGAGATGTTACCAGTTCTTTTTTCGAGCAGAGGAAGACTGACCGCGAAAAGACTGGAAATACCGTACGCTATGAGATATTCGACCTGAATTACACGCTCGTGCAGGGCAATCCTCCTTCAGGCAGGGATTTGACGGACATGTGGCGCGGGCATATCGGCGGAACGTATTTTGACGAACTGCACAAGATGATATTTCCGCCAATGAGTGAAGACCATTACCTGATAAGGGTCTACGAGAATGAGGCAGCTGATCCGTCGAAACGCAGAACCCAGCGTCTCATGTATCAGGTCGTCGTCAAGAAGAACGGTGAAAATACTCCGGCCATAAAATCATTTCAGGAAGTGTGGTACTGATAAATGGCGTTGCGACTCCAGAAAAATACATCACTGATGAACTATGCGGGCCTGGCAATTCATGATGACTACCTGCGGTTCATAGAGATGGACAGCGAGGATAATATTCTAAGGCAGGAAGAAGTTCCGCTCGAAGAAGGCTGTGTGGTAAATGGCAAAATCGAAGACTTAGAGCTGATAGGCAAGGCATTAAACGAACTGCATAAAGTTATCGGCAGGCTTCACGATCCCGTGATTATCGGTATGCCGTACGCAGAAACAGTTGTACGACTGACGACCCTTCCGAACATGAGCATTGAGGATGTGCGCGGAACTATTGACCTGAACTTCGACGATTACTTCCCCTACGAAAGAGCCGAAGCTGTCTTTGACGTTATCAGGGTGCTTACTCCTGCAGACGTTATCGAGCGCGAAGAGATTACAGTTCTGGCCGCCGCCGCAAAGAAGGACCTGGTCGAAAAACTGCTCGGCATTGCGCGAAAGGCCGGGCTTCCTGCCGGAGCAGTTGAGCCGATGAATTTTGCGATGCTCAGGGCAGTTCCGGAAACCTCTGAAGGAATGAGCATGTTTGCTTCACCGCATAACATTGTAGCTGTCTACAACGGCAACGGAATTTATTACAGGATGACCGACAACACGAAGGGCACTCAGGACATCGTGAACACCATGCAGTTCATGTCCACGCAGTACCGGCACGACAGGATAGGCAGGCTTATTCTCGCCGGGCTGAATTTCCAGATAAACGCTGCAGATTCCGGAATTGAGATAATCAACGTAAATGATCCGTTTTACGCGGCAAAAGGTCTTGCCCTCAGGAATGATCCCAATGCACGCAAATTAGACCTCCGGCCTCAAGCATACGTCGAACTTGAACGCAGAAGGTACTCCTTCAATCCAAACAGACTTTTGTTCTGGGGACTGCTGGTCGGGTTCGTAATGCTGTCGATAGGAACTATTTCTTTTGCGTGGATGCGCATCCGCGAAATAGACTTTGCACTCGAGGAAAAACGGCTTTCCAACAGCGACCTGCTCGCACGGCGTGCAGAACTGGCCAAGAGCAACGCAGAGCTTGAAGTTAAGCGCAAGAACACCGAAAAAATCCTGAATTTCTTAAAGGGGGATATACCGGTGCTCGAAGTCATGAGCGCACTCGAAGCAAATGCTACTGTCGGCGTGAAATTCGACACGGCAGATTTTCAGCGCAACTCGCTCGCCGGAGTCATAATTACGATTGACGGCAAGGCTTCCAGCGAGAAGGCCATAATCTCAATGACCGAAGGCCTCAAGCAGAATCCGTTGTTTGCGGATGTACGTCTGCCTGTGTCGCAGAAGGCGGCAACCGGACAGATAATCTTCAAGTTAGTGCTTAAAGCCAGGGAGGTGATTTAATGATAAGACGAAGACATGCTCTCACCCTTATGGAGCTTATAATCGGAATGATGATTCTCGCCATCACTGCAACAGTTGCTATCGTGAATATCAACGCTATCAAAAGCCAGACGGCGAAGCGCGAGGCAGAGAAACTTGCGCAATGGCTGACTACCCGCATGACCATAGCCGACAGCAGAAACGAGGCTTTTACGCTTTCAACTTCAGCAAGCACGGCCGTCATAGAATGGGCTTCCTCAAAATCCACATCGGTCAAGCAGGATAAACTTGAAGCAAGCACCGGCTGTACGTTCACACTTGCTTCACCCCTGAAATATTCCGTCGAGAATAACAATTTTACTCAGGGAGGCCACATCAAAGTAAAAGCACACAATAACGCCACCGACACGGACGAATACTATTTTGTGATTATTGCTACTATAGGCGGGAGAGTCAGGACAGCGGACAAAGCTCCATCATCATAAACTCACAAGGCACATCCTTTTGTTGCTATAATATGGCGCAAAAATTACACAGGATGTGCTTTCAACTTGCAGAATAATTCTCACACAAGAAAACGCAAAAAGAAAAACAGTTCCCGTTCCATCATCAAGGCATTGCTTTTAACGCTGGTAATAGTGCTTGCGGCAGGCAGTGCAGTAGCTTCGTACGTGCTCAAGCGTCCGTCTGAGTTCTGGGAGGAAATTATCCCGATACCTGAGGGCGAAAGGATAAGCGTATCCGTCGAAAACGGAATGACCGCCGCACAGGCCGCCCGGGCTTTCGAGGTTCAGGGAGCAATCACCAACGGCTCGCCTGCCCAGCTCACCAAGTGGATGATCAAGTTCGGCATCGACAAGAAAATCCGCGCGGGACACTACAGCGTAGTCCCGTCTGATGCCTGGAATTTAGCCAGACAGCTCCGCACGGCAAAGCCTGCTCTCCTGAAACTCCAGATAGTTCCGGGACTGGATATATTTGCCCTGACGGACTCACTGCAGAGCCAGGACAAGAACATTACCCGCGAAAAATTCTGCGCCGCTCTCATGAACAACAAGAACTACCCCCCTAAAATGGCAGACCTCATCAAGAATCTTCCGGAGGATGAATACACACGTGCAGCCTTCCTGATGCCGGAAACGTACATGCTCGTGGACAGAAGCCCCGACGAAATCGTGAATGCTTCTGCTTCTGCGTGGTGGAATCACTGGGGAGATTTTATCAATTCGCACAATCTGACCTCGCGAGATGTTCAGGAGGCATCGATTGTTGCCGCAATGGTTGAGCGTGAAGTTCTGCATGATTCGGAGTGCCGGACAGTTGCCGGAGTGATTCACAACAGGCTCCGGAAGAACATGAGGCTCCAGATTGACGCAACTGTAGTGTATGCTTGGCGGCTGAAGGGACGGAAATTGACCCGCGTGCTCTACAAGGACCTGGAGATAGATTCTCCCTACAACACCTACAAGATTACGGGGCTTCCGCCGAGACCGATATGCACGCCAGGAGTTGAGGCATGGGGTGCGGCGTTAGATCCCGAGTACAACGAATATTATTACTACGTTGCGGACAAGAGCGGCTATCATCATTTCTCGAAGACCAACGCCGAACACAACAGAACCATCAGGCAGATTCGCTCGGAGAAGTAAGGGAGGTGCATTGACTTGGCCAGAAGGCAGCGTAACGAGGGCAGTGCGAGCTGGGCGGAACTTTTTATGTTTGTGCTGATAATTGCGTGCATATATTCGCTTCTTGCGCTATTCGACAGCAGTCTTGCGGGCGAGGGCGGCCGCGAATGGGGAAAATATCTGCGCAAAAACTGGGGCGGGGCAGTGATAGTCCTGCTGTTGTTCTGGATGTACGTTTGCGGTGCCAGATTTATGCGGCTCAGGATTCCAAGACTCCCCCGGCAGATTTTAGGTACATTGATGCTGTACGTGTCCTTAGCGTTCATGCTGGGGTTTTTGCGCGAGACCGGCTGGGAGTCTGAGGCGACGCTATTTCAGCCCGGGAGTTTCGGTTCAGGGCTGGCGAAATTCTTTGTGCTGAATATCGGGACGTTCATCACGCTTCTGCTGGTGGCGGGTTCGTTTGTGCTGTCGGCGGTGCTTTACGGCTCAAGGATTCTGAAGCTGACGATCCCGCAGGTGCCTTCGTTCAGGTTCAGGCGCAGAAGACCAAAACCACGCAGAAGACAGCGCAGATATAACGATTATGAATCGTACAGCGAAGAGAGGCCGGAAGATATACTCTTCATGAAGAACATTCCTGCACCTGCTTTCAAGGACGATGACGATTATTACGATGACGAGGAAGACTCGGCCCAAATTACGGACATTGAGCCGATAGATACGTCATCCAAACGTGTGGTGAATTTTGAGCCTCCGTATCTCGGGCCTGTCGATGATGACATTCCTGCGAAACCGAAAACCGGGCAGAAAGCTCTGGATATTATCGACGATGCTCTTGCGCTTATCGATGCAGGAACAAGTGCTCCTCCTGCCCGCAAGACCTCCAAGACCTCACGCACCCGCAAAATCCGCAGGCCGTTTCCCGAAATCAAGTTTACGGAAGAAGAAGCTCCAAAGTCCCAGCGTCCGGCCAAGAAGAAGCATGATGATGCTGTATTCCCTCCTCCTGCAGAACTATTCGGCGAGCGTTCGAGGATAGAGTTTTCGCGGAATCCGGACAGGGATTACGGCAAACATGGCAGGGCGATTATTTCGACGCTCAAGAATTTTGGGATAAGTGCAAGCGTGGCGCAGACCATAGCGGGGCCTTCGCTGATCCAGTACAAGCTGGAACTGGCTTCGGGAACGAAAATCAGCAAGGTATCCGGCCTCGATGACGAGATAGCTATAGACTTGGCCGTAACTTCAGTGAGGATTGAGGCTCCGATTCTCGGCACTCACTATGTGGGAGTTGAGGTGCCCATCCCTGACCGCAAGACAGTAACTCTAAGGAGCATTATCGACTCCGGCGAATACATAAACACTTCCGCTAGACTGCCTCTGCCTCTTGGAATGAAGACGGGCGGCAAGGTTTTTGTGAAGGGTCTGGAGGAGATGCCTCACATGCTGGTTGCCGGTTCAGAGGGCTCCGGAAAATCTACGTTCGTGAATGCGTGTATCCTGAGCATGTGCTCGGTTAAGACTCCTGATGAGCTGAAGCTGATTCTGATTGACCCGAGACACTCGGACTTCTCCGTGTATGACGGACTGCCTCACCTCTTGGCCGAACCTGTAACTGACCCAAAAACTGCCCGCAAAGCTGTTGAGTGGGCGTGTGCGGAGATGGACAGGAGGACAGCTGAGTTTTCGCAGGAGAAGGCCAGAAACCTCGAGGCATATAACCGCAAGGTCTCCAAGTCGAAGCGCATACCAGAAATAGCAATAGTTATCAGTGAGCTTGCTGACCTGATGTACTCTGAGGGAAGCGATTTCGGCGAGCTTGCCGCAAAACTGGCGAGGAAGTCCGGCGGAGCGGGAATATACATGCTGATTGCTGCACAGAAGCCGTCTGTCGATGTGTTCACACCGCAGATGAAGTCGGTGGTACCTGCCAGAGCGGTCTTCACGCTGAACAACGCAGGAGACTCCAAGAACGCGATAGACTCTCCTGACGGTGCAAAGCTAATCGGCAAGGGGGATATGCTGTTCGTGAGCACGGGGAGTCCCGTACCGGTCAGACTGCAGTCTCCTTATGTCAAGCACGAGAAGATTGCTGATTTTGTGGAGTACATGACCAGCAGCCTTGAGCCGCCGGAATTGATTAAGTTTTGAGTTTGGTTCCTCCCTTGCTGAAAAAGTGAGGGAGGAATTTTTTTGTGTATAATGCGACTATTCCTCATAGAAAGGATTGTTGAAGATTGATTACTCTTCCGGAGATTATTGAACTAGACAAGCGTCCGCCTTCCGTAACCGTGTACATGACTAGCTACAATCACGGCAAATATATTGACGAGGCAATACGGAGCGTGCTGAAACAGGAAACGGATTTTCCTGTGAACATAGTCATTCACGACGATGCATCACCGGACAACAGCCAGGAGATTATTAGGAGGTATGCTGCCGCTAGTTCCAATATTACGGCGGTACTTGAGACGGAGAATTTTGTTCTGAACGGCAAATCCTTTTTCCCGAAGATGATTCCGCATTTGACTGGGAAGTACATGGCTTATCTTGAGTGCGATGATTTCTGGGTAAACGAGCATAAACTGCAGATTCAGGTGGACTATCTGGAGGCTAATCCTGATCACATAGCTGTGTACAGCAATATAGTTCCTGTGAACAAGTTCAGCGAGCGTGATGAATCTGTGCGCTATGAGATGGTGCTCGGAGCAAAAATCGGCTTCCGTAAGACAGAGGGCGGAGATTATCCGCCTCCTCCCGCGAAAATAGGAGGAGTAGAACATCAGATAGGTACGCTAGTTATCAGGAATTTCTGGCGATACATGACACCTGAGGATATAGACTTCTACCTGCATGTTGTCGGGAACGGAGATAACAAGATGATCGCAATGCTGCAGCACTTAGGAAAAGTCTATCATTTCAGCGATGAGTTGTCTGCTTACAGGAGAATCACAGATGAAGGCACATCTTACAGTGCACGCGTAAGAAAAATCAGCGACTTCGACAGGTACAAATTCATTGTTCTGGAATCCGCAGAAACCTTCAGAATGATTGAGCATTTCTTTGGCAAAAATTACAGGCAAAGATACTTTCAGCTGTTAATGAGTGAAATTCATTCCCTGCGCAGGTTCCACAAGGACATCATATTCACTCCGGGCTTGAAGCCGCATTTCAAGGCAATTCCTCTGTGGGTATATCCTGTTTTCCTGTTCCGCCTCGCAGGAAAGGCAGCCAAGAAAGTTTTGAAGCTTCTGCACATCATCAAGAAGTAATTCACAAATACCTTGCCATGCTACAATAAGCCATTCAAGCATAAATAATTTTTTAGGAGTGTAGGCATGACTAATAATTTGAATCTGCGGCGCGTTCACCTTATGGGCATAGGCGGAGCAGGAATGAGTGCGCTCGCAAAATTATTACAGGCTAGCGGCATTGAAGTTTCCGGCTGTGATCTCAATGAGCCTCACTATAATTTAGGCGATATTCCTTGTCTGCTGGGACATTCACACACACACATCACCGACCTGAAGCCTGACGCATTGATTCTCAGTTCCGCAGTCCACCGCGACTCGGAAGAAGTCCTCGCTGCCATCGCCGCAAACATCCCAATACTTTCCCGCGCCCAAGCTCTCAGTTTCCCCTTCAACCAGTCATACGGCATAGGCATAGCCGGAACTCACGGCAAGACCACTACATCGTCAATGACCGGCTTGATTTTCCTGAAGGCAGGGCTTGAACCGACAATCTACGTCGGTGCGAACGTCCCTGACATCGGCTCAAATGCTGTTGCTGGTTCAGGAGAACACTTCATTGCGGAACTTGACGAGTCCGACGGAACTTTTGAGCTGTTTACTCCGAACATAGCCGTAATCACTAATGCAGACTGGGATCACGTAGACCATTACCCGACCCGCGAAGCCGTAATCGAAGCCTTTGCGCGTTATGCTGACGGCAGGAAGCAGGGCGGTACGCTGGTGATATGCGCGGACGACGACGGAGCATCGCAGGTTCTCTCGATGTGCAGCCCAAATCGCGGCCATGTTGTACGTTACGGCTGGGGCAAGAGCAGGGACTGGGGAGCCTACAACATTACGCACACGAACGGCGGCGGAATCTCCTGCGCTGTCTCCCACAACGGAAAATATCTCGGAAGGCTTGAGCTGTCGGTCAGCGGCGAGCACAACATCCTGAACGCCTTAGCCGCAATCGCTTCTGCCTATATATGCGGAGTGGACTTTGAGCTGTCGGCGGCAATCCTGAAGGATTTTCACGGTTCGGAACGCCGTATGCAGGTCAAGGGCATCACCGGAAATGATATTCTCGTTATGGACGATTATGCACACCATCCTTCGGAGATGCACGCCACTATCAGGGCCGTAAGGAACATTTATCCGGACAAGAGGCTTGTGGTTGTGTTCCAGCCTCACAGGTATTCGCGCACCGCCAAGTTCGCGGAGTACATAGCCAGTTCTCTTGACCAGGCCGATGAAGCGTATGTTCTGCCGGTATTTTCTGCTGGTGAAGATGACATCGAGCAGGGACACTCCGAAGAAATCATCAAGTATGCGCGCAAAAACACAAAGCCTGTGGAGTTCGAGGCAATCCCTGCAATTCTGAAGGAGACACTGAAGCCTGGAGATATTCTGCTGACTATGGGAGCAGGGGATGTGTACAAGCTGGGGGAAAAATTCCTGAATGATAATCAAAGCCTTTAGGGTATAATTACGAAAAAATTTCTCAGGAATCGTTGAATGCGTATGTTGCTGAATAACTTGCAGTCCTCTTTACCTCACACAGTAATAAACGAAAATGTTCCGCTTTCTCCGCTCTGCACTTTGGGTGTAGGCGGTGAAGCTGAGTTTTTTGCTGCACCTTCGTCAATTGGACAGATGCATATCCTGTTCAATCTGGCCATGAAGGAAAATTGCCCTGTATATGTGCTCGGAGGAGGAAGCAACGTGCTTTTTCCTGACGGACTCGTCAAGGGAATCGTAATCTCCACTCAGAACCTTAACTCAATAGAATGGAGGACTCCTATTACTGCGGATATAGATGCAGGCTTCAAGCTTCCGGCCCTCATGAAGGAATTGAGGGAGCGCGGGCTTGCCGGTATGGAGTTTGCGGCGGGAATACCCGGTACTCTGGGCGGAGCGATTGCGGGCAACGCAGGAGCAGGCGGACACGGAGTGTGTGAACTTGTCGACCAGGTGATAACTATTGAGGCTGACGGCACGATCAAGATGCGTAACAACAATGATATATCCTACTCTTACAGGAAGTGCTCCCTGTCTGAAGGGAAGCGCGTAATCGTCTCAGCACGTATGACTTTCAGGACAGCAGCGCCCAAAGATGCCGATGTTCTGGACAGCTATCTTCTAAGGCGCGGCACTCAGCCTCACGGTCTGCGCAATGCGGGATGCACCTTCAAGAATCCGGAAGGCAATTCCGCCGGCAAGCTCCTAGATGAGGCAGGGTGCAAGGGCTTATGTGTCGGGGACGCAATAGTGTCTGACGTTCACGCAAACTTCATTCTGAACAGGGGGCACGCGGCCAGTTCGGACATAATGGAGCTGGTGAAAATGTGTTCGCAGAGAGTTTATGACAGCACGGGAATCAGGCTGGAGCCGGAGATAAAGTTTTTGGGCTGGTCTGACCCGTGCTTTTGCGTGTAGTGGTAAATTGTGCGCCGCAGACTTCTTATGCTTGTTATGCTGGTAGGCTGTATGACACGCATATATGAATATAGATACTGGTTCACCCTCAAGGATTACCGCGTAGAGGCGCAGTCGCAGGCACTCGAGCGCAGATTGTGGGAAGTTTTCCCGCAAAGATGCCTGACCTTCTGGCCGTACTTCATGAAAGACTCAGAGGGCATGAGGGATTTTCTGGAACGCGATATGCCCGTAACCGTCAGCACAAAGATGGAGGGGCTGGGACACTTCAGGACGCGTATCGACTGGCTAAAGGCTTGGGTCAAAGTTGAGTGGCGCGGAAAAATCTGGTGCATATCCCGCGACGGCAGAATGTGGCTCTACGAACAAGGCAGGCCAAGTGAAGCGGAAGCCGGTTCTCTGGTCTGGAAGATACCTGAAGAGGGCGGAGCAGGCGGCGATATGAACGTTCAGCCTCCGATGTTCGGGGTATTTGCCTCGCCGATAGATACAGGAGTGATAAGCTCATTCCTCGAGGAGTTTCGCGGGTGCAAATGGTTCGATGCGGCACGTGAAATCACTTGGGAACGCCGGGCCGGTATGGACCTGTTCATCCTGAAGTTAGAGCATGGCCGCCAAAAATTCGAGCTGTACCTGCAGAGAGAGAAGTACTCGGGGCAGGACGTAGGAGCATCGATTGACGAGATATTCTCCGGGCTGATAACAGAGGGAGGGAATCACGTGATAGATGCGACATATGAGGGAAAAATCCTGCTGAGAAAGCTATAACTAAGGGAACATGAGACCACTATGTAGGGGGAAAATTGCCCCGAATAAACTATAATACTCAGCACTTGATACAATACACATAGAGAATTTGAACTTGAATTTAAAGAAGGGAACATGAGACAAAATGCCGGGAAGATCTGACAACCTGATCGTAGGGTTGAGTTTGGGAACAACAAAGACCACGATGATAGTGGCAGAAAAGAATCCGAATTATCCTGATTCTGTACATGTCATCGGGTTTGGTTATGCGCCGTCAAAGGGTATCGCCAAAGGCATTATTGTGAATCTACCTGACGCCCGGCAGTCAGTGATGAGAGCCTTCCAGGAAGCCCAGAGCATAACCGGTATTCCGGCCAAGCGTCTCAACAACGTAATAGTGGCCTTCAATGCGCTGGACGTTCAGAGCGAGTCAACTCACGGAATGATTACGCTGGGCGGCCGCGAGTCTAAGACGGTCGGCGAGGAGGCCCTCCAGAACGTCATAGACAGGGCGCGGGACTATGTGCCTATGAGGAGCAACATGTACTCGCTCCACATGATACCCACGCGCTACGAGTTAGACGGCCAGAACGTTGACGACCCGCTCGACATGAACGGAAGCCAGCTCGACGTGTGGCTCCAGACTGTGGCGTTCCCGATGACCTATGTGCAGAACGTAGTCAGCTGTGTGCGCGGAGCAGGCATCGACGAAATCAGAGGTCTTGTGCTGAAACCTCTTGCGTCATCGCTCGGAGCAGTCTACGAGGAAGAAATGCGCGCAGGGTGTATCTCAATCTGCATAGGCGGAGGCACAACAGGAATAGTGCTGTATCGCGGCGGAAGGGCTTTCCGTGTGATGAGCATACCCATAGGCGGCGAACACGTTAGCAGGGATTTGGCGACGGTGATGCACATGACTCTGAGGGAGGCCGAGCTGACCAAGAAGAGAATGTTCTCCGATAGCGAGGACGAGCTTCGCCGCGACGGAATCGATGTAGACTTGGCCTATCAGGTAATCTTCGCGCGACTTGAAGAACTGTTCGACGAATACATACGCAATGCTCTGGCCGAATGCACGCCCCAGCATTTTCCTGGCGGGATAATTCTTTCTGGCGGAGTGTCGGATACGCCGGGAATAGACATGATGCTTGAGGACATTCTGCAGATGCCGGTGCGCAAGGTCAAAAATCCGATATACGCAATGCCTCCGGGGCTGGACAATGCCGCATATGTCAGTGCCGCCGGGATTCTGAAGTACTACGTTGCGACGGAAAAGGACCCGTACCTGTTCCTGAAGTCTGACCAGAGTCTGCCAGGTCTTGCCGGACGTTCGGATGATATGCGCAAGACGCGCAGACAGGCGGACGAAGAGCCGGAAGAGGAAGAGGAAATCCGTGAAGAGCCGGAGTACGAGGAAGAGGAATACGAAGAAGATGAAGAACCGCGCGAGAATATCCGGGAGATGCTCGGCGGTTTCATGGACAAAATAAAGAAGCTGTTCTAGCAATGCGCAAACTTGTAATGCCTGAAAAAATACAATAAAATATTTTTCAGACATCGGAGGAGGTTATTGATGCAATGAATCAGGAAGAGCTATTTTCTCTCACAGATACCAGTTCACAGAAAAATGAACAGTTAGTAGTTTTCGGGGTAGGAGGCGGCGGAGGAAATGCCCTGAATCACATAATAGAGTCCAACGTTCAGGGAGTAGATTTTGTTGCTGCGAACACTGACCGCAAAGCCCTTGAGTCCAACAAAGCCCCCAACAGAATACTTTTAGGAGAGACATTGACGCGCGGGCTCGGAGCGGGCGCAAATCCCAACATGGGAGCGAACGCCGCAAAGGAGAGCATCGAGAAAATCCGCGAGTACATCAACGGAGCCGATATGCTGTTTGTTACGGCAGGAATGGGCGGCGGAACAGGAACAGGAGCGGCCCCGATAATCGCCGAAGCCGCGAAGGAGTTAGGCGTTCTTGTTGTCGGTGTAGTAACCACGCCGTTCGGGTTCGAGATGCGCAAGCGTATGGCGACAGCCCAAGAAGGCATAGCCCAGCTAAAGAAGAACGTTGACGCACTGCTCATCGTCGAGAACCAGAAGCTGCTTGAACTGGATAACGGCCTCAAAATGAAGATAGTGGATGCGTACAAGAAGGTCGATGAAGTTTTGAGGCAGGCAGTGCAGGGAGTTACAGACCTGATCACTAAAGAAGGCTTTGTGAATCTGGACTTTGCGGACATCAAGACAATTCTGAAGGCACCCGAGAACGGCGGAGCAACCATTGCAATAATGGGCATGGGAGAAGGCGAAGGCGAAGGCCGGGCACGCAAAGCCGCAGAGCAGGCCATCAACTCGCCGTTAATGACTCTGGATCTTTCCGGTGCTAAGGGAATGCTCCTGAACGTTACGACCGGGCCGGAAATCACACTAGGAGAAATGACAGAGGCCGCAGACATCATCCAGACCACAGCGGACGCTGACGCACAGGTAATATGGGGGCATGTCATCGATGATTCGCTTGGCGACAAAGTGCACGTTACGCTGATTGCGACGTTCCCTGAGGGTGCGGCAGAACGCAAGTCCAACACGAACTTCAAGGTTGCTGACCCTGCAGGCAAGCCGTCTGTATCACAGCCTGGCCCGAGAATCCACACACCCCAGCCCGTACAGCCGCCGCAGTCTCCAATTCGGACAGGAACCAGGACAATTTACGAAGTGTACAGGGGCAAACGCGAGAAGGCCCAGTCCGGTTTTGAGGAAGCATCGTTATCTCAGCCCAGCGACGAGAGCAGTGCATTTCCCGGGCAGTTGAGGAGGTCATATGACCAGCCGTCTATCTTCAGAAAGAACACCAGAAACTGAGCGCAGGCCAAGAATGCGGCGGGGCATCAAGAAACGCGGTATCCTGCCGTCGTTCGGGGATATTGTCCTGCCGATAGTGAGCGTTGCCGCTGTGGGATTGCTTGTGCTTGCCGGCCGCCAGTTCTTCATCAACGGAATGCAAAGCTCACCGGGAATTACGTCGACACGTGCTTACGCGGACGCTCCTGCCCTGATAGCTGAGCGCGAAAAGGAAGCTAAACAGCCCGCTCCTGTTGCGGAAGTGAACGTACCCGAAGCTGAACCGGAGCCTGAACCTGAGGAGAATATGCTTGCGGTTGCGGAAGTGATTACGCCACAGCCGGTCAAGACGGCTAACGTTCCTGCAAAAGCTCCCGCCGTGAAGGAAGAGCCGGTGAAGACAGCCGCAAAGCCTGCACAGATTCCGCTGAATAAGCAGTGGCGTGTGCAGATCGGAGCATACAGCACGAAGGCCGCCGCAGAAGAAGCCGCAAAGAAAGTCCGCAAAGCAGGTTACAGGGCCGTAGTATACTCGAACCCTGCATCCAAACACGTAAAGGTATGGGTTGAGGGCGGTCCGACAAAGTTTTACGCCGACAGAATGGTGAACGCAATGAAGAAGCTCGGCTACAAGTCCAGCTTTGCGTTTCCCCCGGCCAAGTAGATTATTTCGGGCGGGCATCTTTCAGAATGTGCCTGCCTTTATTTTTTGCCATGAACACATTTGACGAACTAGAAGACTTACTTCACAAACATTCCAACAACAAAATCATTCCAGGCCTCGAAAGAATAGCAAGACTGCTTGAACGTCTTGGCAATCCGCAAGATTCATTCAAGGCAATTCACATCGTAGGCACAAACGGCAAAGGCTCAACTGGGGCGTTTATCTCGTCGATGCTGAAGGCTTCGGGGTATCACACGGCGTTCTATTCCAGCCCGCACCTCGAGAGTCCGGGAGAAAGACTCCTCATTGACGGACAGCCCCTTAGCGCGGACGAATGGATTGACGCTGTCGGCGAAGTGGTGAGGGTTATTCGTGATGATGAGGAGCTACCTTCATACTTTGAGCTTCTGACTGCGGGAGCATTTGTCCTGATGAGGAAGCATAAGGTTGAAGTTGGTGTAGTTGAGGCAGGATTGGGCGGTAAGCTCGACGCAACGAACACCATGCACAACGTGATCTGCTCGGTGATTGCGTCAATATCGATTGACCACACGGAATATCTTGGCCCGACGCTGGAGAGCATTGCGGGCGAGAAATTCGCTGTGGTGAGGAAGAATAAACCTGCGTGTTTCTCCGGGAATCCAGAATCGCTAATCCCGATGTTCAGGGAAGTGTGCGGTGAGCGCGGGGCTTTGCCGTTTGTTGTAAGCGAGGGGTCGAGAGTAGAGAACGTTCACGTTTCGCCGGAGGGTAACACATTCAGCTTCAAGGCTAATGGTCTGGAGCTTCCTGAGGTACGGACAAAATTAATCGGCGGGTACCAGATAAAGAATGCCTCTCTCTCCCTGTCCGCAATATCGCTCGTAATGAACGTATTACCCTGCATAACAGCAAGTTCAATCCTCGAAGGTATAAATAGTGCTGTGTGGCCTGGAAGGCTTGAAGTTGTCGGAAATAACGTGATTCTGGACGGCGGACACAACTTCGACGGTGTTGCGAATTTGTGCAGGAGTGTCCGTGAACTTTGGGGGGATAAGTCCGTAGGAATAGTTTATGCGGCGATGAGGGACAAGGACTTTGCGGGATGCCTTGAACTTTTCAGCAGTGAGCTTAACCCGAAACTGTACGTTACAACCGTCCCGGGAATGGCCAGAGCATCAACGCCGGAAGAACTCCTAGAGGCCGCGCACAGATTCTCGTGGCGGAATGAGCCTGAAGGCTTCGCTCTGCCGGAAGATGCTGTGAGCAGGGCCAGGAACGACGAAAACGATGTAGTTCTTGTGTGCGGAAGTCTGTATCTTGTGGGGTATATTAGGGGAAAGGTGATAGGGATTAGGGATTAGTAACTACCCCCTACCCCCTACCCCCTACCCCCTAGTCCCCTAG